>JBEKRV010000058.1:0-23120 GCA_049517675.1 Acidimicrobiales bacterium | reverse complement strand
TCCATGTTGGCGTTGGGCCGACGGTCCTCGAGCCAGCCCTTCTTGTCCTTGGCCACCTTCCACGGGATGCGGATGGAGGCGCCACGGTCCGAGGTCCCGTAGCTGAACTTGGTGAAGTGCGCGGTCTCGTGGGCGCCGGTGAGCCGGCCCTCGATCCCGACGCCGTAGACGGCGATGTGCTCGTCGACCCGCTTCCCGATCGCCTCACAGCCGGCGATGATGGCGTCCCACCCGCCGTCCTCGCGCATGGCCTTGGTCGAGAAGTTGGTGTGGGCCCCGGCACCGTTCCAGTCCCCGAGGATCGGCTTGGGCTCGAGGGTGGCGAAGACGCCGAAGTCCTCGGCGATGCGGAAGAGGAGCCACCGGGCGACCCACAGCTGGTCCCCCATGTCGAGCGGGGACAGGACGCCCAGCTGGAACTCCCACTGGCCCATCATGACCTCGGCGTTGGTCCCCTCGATGGAGATGCCGGCGTCGATGCATGCCGCGGTGTGCAGCTCCACGATCTCGCGTCCGGGCATCTTGTCGCCGCCGACGCCGCAGTAGTAGGGACCCTGGGGGGCGGGGTAGCCGATGGCCGGCCAGCCGAGCGGCCGCCCGTCCTTGAAGAAGGTGTACTCCTGCTCGATGCCGAACAGCGGCTCCTGGTCACCGTACTTCTCGACGATCTCGCGCAGGTGGGCCCGGGTGTTGGTCGGGTGCGGCGTGAAGTCGGTCAGCTCGACCTCGCACATCACGAGCTTGTCGTCGGGGCCGCGCAGCGGATCCGGACACGACCAGACCGGCCGCAGCACGCAGTCGGAGTCGTGGCCCTCGGCCTGGTTGGTGCTCGATCCGTCGAATCCCCAGATGCCCGGCTCCTCGCCGTCGGCGACGATCCGCGTCTTGCTCCGGAGGAGCGGGGACGGCTCGGTCCCATCGATCCAGATGTACTCAGCTTGATACGGCACGTGTGCTCCTCTATTGCTCGGTTGCTCTGCTACTCGACTGCCATGCGGCGGAACGTATCACCGGAGCCCGAAGGGGGCGCCGGTCGGGCTCTGCCACCTCAACGCAGACCGACTATTGCAGGGGGGCGTTTCCCCCCCGTTACCCGATTGTGAACGGAGGATGAACAGGGACGATACCCCCGCCGACCGGACGAATGCGGGGAAGCGGGACCCGACGGGCACCCCGATAGGCTGGTCCGATGGCTCGGATCCGGGTTGCCGCCTGCCAGATCAACACGGTGGTGGGCGACCTGGACGGCAACGCGGCACGGACGCTCGACGTCCTGGCCGAGGCGGGTCGTGCCGGCGCCGACGTGGCCGTCTTTCCGGAGCTGACGGTGACCGGGTACCCGCCCGAGGACCTGCTCGCCCGTCCCGCCTTCGTCGCGGACAACCTGGCGGCGTTCGCCGCCGTGGCCGCGGCCACCGGCGACTGCGCCGCCGTGGTCGGCTACGTCGACGTCGCCCCGTCGGGGCGGTTGCTCAATGCCGCCGCACTGTGCCACCGGGGCGAGGTCCTCGGCCGGTACGTGAAGCGGATCCTGCCCAACTACGGGGTCTTCGACGAGCAGCGCTGGTTCGCGGCCGGCACGGGCCGGGCCACCCTGTACGACGTCGCCGGGGTGGCACTGGGCATGACCATCTGCGAGGACATGTGGTTCCCCGACGGGCCCATGGCCGAGCAGGCGGCCGACGGGGCCCGTCTGCTCGTCAACCTCAACGCCTCGCCCTACTCGCGGGGCAGGCGCGACGAGCGGTTGGCCGTGCTGGGCGCCCGCACGGCCGAGACGGGCTGCGCCATCGTCTACGTCAACCAGGTCGGCGGTCAGGACGAACTGGTCTTCGACGGTGCGTCGGTGGTCGTCGGGTCCGGGGGCGACGTGATCGCCTCGGCCCGGCAGTTCGCCGAGGAGGTGCTGGTCGCCGACGTGGAGATCGCCGACGTGGAGGTCACCGACGGGCGCCACGCCGGTCCCGGCGACCGTGTGCGGGTGTCGTCGACGTCGCGCGGCCGCGGGACCGAGCCGCTGCACCCGGTCGCCGACACGCTCGACCCGGTGGCCGAGGTGTACGAGGCACTGGTGCTCGGGACCCGCGACTACCTGGCCAAGAACGGCTTCGACGACGCGGTCATCGGGCTGTCCGGTGGCATCGACTCCTCGCTGGTGGCGGCGATCGCCGTCGACGCCATCGGCGCCGCGCACGTCCACGGGGTGGCCATGCCCTCGCGCTACTCGAGCGCCGGGTCGGTCTCGGACGCCGAGAAGTTGGCGGCCAACCTGGGAATGGACATCGCCGTCGCCCCGATCGAAGAGGCGCACCGGGCGCTGGCGCACACCCTCGCCCCGCTCCTCGGCGGCGACCCGACGGGGCTCACCGACGAGAACCTGCAGAGCAGGATCAGGGGCGTCCTGCTCATGGCGCTGTCCAACGCCCACGGCTGGATCGTGCTCACCACCGGCAACAAGAGCGAGATGGCCACCGGCTACTCGACCCTCTACGGCGACTCCGCCGGCGGGTTCGCGGTGATCAAGGACGTGGCCAAGACCCTGGTCTACGAGCTCTGCCGGCACCGCAACGTACGGGCCGGGCTCGACCTCATCCCGGTGACGGTTCTCGAAAAGGCACCGTCGGCCGAGCTGCGGCCCGACCAGCGCGACGACGAGTCCCTGCCGCCCTACTCCGTTCTCGACCCGGTGATGGCCGGCTACGTGGAGGCCGACCGGTCCGCCGACGACCTGGTGTCGGAAGGGTTCGACGCCGCCACCGTCGCCCGGGTGGTGGGCCTGGTCGACCGGGCCGAGTACAAGCGGCGCCAGATGCCGCCGGGGGTCCGGATATCGGGGAAGGCCTTCGGCAAGGATCGTCGGATGCCGATCACCAACCACTACCGGTCGGTCCGGGCGCAGCCGGCGCCTCCCGCCGGGACCGTCCCCGCGAGTCCGCCGGCCGACGGGACCACCTCCGTTGCCTGACCCCTCGTACGCCGACGGGCTGGCCGACACCGCGGCCGGGGAGCCCCGCGCCTCGCTGCCGCTCGGGGTGACGGCCGCCCTGGTCGGCGAGTACCGGTGGATCGAGACGTCCCTGTACGCCCTGCTCGGCGGCTGGGTCGCCGACATGCCGATCGCCGGGGTGCAGGTCCACCTCGACGAGCAGAGCATGCGCCACGCCTGGCACGCCGAGCTCTGGGGCGACCGGCTCCCGGTGCTGAGCGGTGCGGACCCGGACGCGGTGACCCGGCCGTCGGCCGCCACCGCGGCCGTGTTCGCTGCGCTCGACGGGGTGGAGCCCGTCGTCGCCGGCCCGGGATCGACCTGGCCCCCCGCCGACCGCGAGGTCCCACCACGCCCCGGTGCGCTCCCTCGGCTGGCCGCGCTCTACCGGGTGGTCCTCCCCCGCCTGGTGACCTCGTACACCCGGCACCTGCGGGTGGTCGCGCCGGTCGCCGACGGTCCGCTGCGCCGGTCGCTGCGACTCGTGTTGAACGACGAGGTCGAGGACTGGCTGGCCGGCGAGCGGATGGTCCAGCGACTGGTCACCCGACCCCATGACGTCGACGCGGTCCACGAGTTCCAGCAGCGCCTCGAATCGGTGGCGGTGGCCGCCGGCGCACACTCGGGACTGGTCGACCTCCCGGGTTGGGTCCCGACCGACTGAGGCCCTGGACGGGGCAGGTGTCGGGGTGGGTTCGGAAGACTTGACGCGTCCGGTAAACTGTCACCGCAGCGATCGTTGCGCCCGATTTCGCTCAACCTAGACGTCGCCGAACCCGTCCGCCGGGTCCGAGTGCGTCCGGTCGAGCGTTCCCCACTCGCGTGGGAAAGCGAAGGACCTGGTGAAGTTGGCAAAGGAGCGGCTCGAGCGAGACGACGAGGACCTGGTTCGTCTGTACCTGACCGACATCGGTCAGTACCCACTGCTGACCAAGGACGACGAGGTCCGCCTCGCCCAGGCCATCGAAGCGGGCCGCGAGGCGGACGCCCAGATGCAGGCCGGCCCCAAGGGACTGACCCCGGCCAAGAAGCGCGAGCTGCGCCGCACGACGCTCCAGGGCGAGGCGGCCCAGCAGACCTTCGTCCAGTCGAACCTCCGTCTGGTGGTCTCGATCGCCAAGAAGTACCAGGCGTCCGGGCTCCCGCTGCTCGACCTCATCCAGGAGGGGAACCTCGGCCTGATGCACGCCGTGGAGAAGTTCGACTGGCGCAAGGGCTTCAAGTTCTCGACCTACGCCACCTGGTGGATCCGCCAGGCCATCACCCGCGGCATCGCCAACACGGGCCGGACCATCCGTCTCCCGGTGCACGCAGGGGACACCCTGGCCCGGGTGCAGAAGGCCCAGGCCCGCCTCGAGCTCAAGTACGGCCGACCGGCGACGCTGGCCGAGTTGGGTGCCGAGGTCGAGATGCCCGAGGACAAGCTGGTCGAGGCGCTTCGCTTCCGGGCCGAGCCCCTCTCGCTGTCCGAGCCACTGCGCGAGGACGGCGACGCCGAGCTCGGTGACGTGGTCGAGGACCGTTCGGCCGAGTCGCCGTTCGAGGTCGCCGCGGTATCGCTGCTGCCCGAGGAGATCGGTCGGCTCCTGTCGCCGCTCGACGAGCGCGAGCGCGAGATCCTCCGGCTCCGGTTCGGCCTCGACCGGGGCGAGCCCCGCACGCTCGAGGAGGTCGGTGAGCACTTCAACCTGACCCGTGAGCGGATCCGTCAGATCGAGGCCCGGGCGATGTCGAAGCTCCGCCACCCGTCCTCCGACACCGGGGCCCGCGACCTGCTCACCGTGTAGGCGGTCCGGACCGGCCGCGCGTTGCGGAGGTCCGGGGGGTGCGAGGGGACCGGATCCGGGCCCCGCGGGTTTGGGTATGCTCTACACCCATGAAGAAGCTCATCATCCTCATCGTCATCATCGCCCTCGGTGCCGTCGCCGCCCAGCGGCTGCGCTCGGCCTGAGCAACCCCCCTCCCACCGCCCGGTAGGTCCCCGACCGCGTCAGCGGTCTCCCGGGCGCGTCGTCCCGCCGGGAGGGCGGGTGCGCACCCGGCCAGCGACGCCCGTCACGACGGGCCCGTGCACCAGGGAACCGGCAGGGGGCCGGCCGTGGCTCAGGTCCGGAAGCGCCGCGACAACCGCCACGCCACCAGTGCACCAGCGGTCGCTGCGGCGGTGACCCCGGCGGCGGTCGCCGTGACCGGCAGGCTCGGCACACTGACCCGGTCACGGAGACGGACCGGCTTGGTGAACTGCATGACCTCCCACTCGCGTTCGCGGGCCACCTTGGCCAGGACCCGGTCGGGGTTGACGGCCACCGGGTGGCCGACGGCCTCGAGCATGGGGAGGTCGGTGTAGGAGTCCGAGTAGGCGAACGACTCGGCGAGGTCGAAGCCCTCCGCCTCGGCCAGCTCCCGCATGGCTTCGGCCTTGAAGGGGCCGTAGGCGTAGAACTCCATCTCCCCCGCATACCGGCCGTCGTCGTCCACCACGGCCCGGGTGGCGATGCATCCGTCGACGCCGAGGTGCTCGGCGAGTGGCTCGACGATCTCCTCGGGTGAAGCCGACACCAGGAACACCTTGTTACCCGCGGCCCGGTGCGCCTCGATCAGGTCGAGGGCCTCGGCGTAGATGATCGGTTCGACCGTCTCCTCGAGTGCCTCGCGCACGATCTCGCGGATCTGCTCGCGGTCCCATCCCTTGGTCAGCGCCAGCATCGACTCGCGGACCCGGGCCAACTTCTGCTCACTGGCCCCGAGGTGCAGGTAGACGATCTGGGACACCACGGCCCGGGCGATGATCCGGCGGTTGATCAGCCCGCCGTTGTAGAAGGGGCGTCCGAACGCGGCGATCGACGCCTTTGCGATCACCGTCTTGTCGAGGTCGAAGAATGCCGCTTCCATACCGGTCAGGGCCCGACCAGCAGGCGCTGCACCTCGTCCTCGGCATCAGCAGTGATCAGCACCAGCACCTCGTCTCCCGCCGCCAGGCGGGTGTCGCCCCGGGGGACGATGAGGTGGTCGGAGCGGACGACGGCGACGATGGTGGCGTCGCGCGGCACGCCGAGGTCGGCGACGGACACGCCGTCGGCCGGCGAGTCGTCGGCCAGGGTGACCTCGACCAGGTGGGCGTTGCCCCCTTCGAACCGGAGGAGGCGGACGAGGCTACCCACCGAAACGGCCTCCTCGACGAGTGCGGTGAGGAGCTGTGGCGTCGAGACCGACACGTCGACGCCCCACGACTCGGTGAACAGCCACTGGTTCTTCGGATGGTTCACGCGGGCCACCACCCGGGGGACGGCGAACTCCTGCTTGGCCAGCAGCGACACCACCAGGTTGTCCTCGTCGTCGCCGGTGGCGGCGACGACGACGTCCACGGTGGCCAGACCGGCGGCGTCGAGCGACGCGACCTCGCAGGCGTCGGCCACCACCCAGGTCACGTCGAGGTCGCCCCGCAGGCGGGCCACCAGGTCGGGATCCTGCTCGATGAGCAGCACGTCGTGGCCGGCGGCGTGCAGATCGCCGGCGATCGCCGTCCCGACGCTTCCGGCGCCGGCGATGGCCACCCTCACGCCGTCCTCCCGTCGGTCGCCGGCACCGAGCCGACGAGGCGCGCCTCGAACCGGGGGAGGGCGGTCTCCGCCACCATCAGGTGGAGGACGTCCCCGTCCTGGCCGACGAGGTCGGTGACGTCGAGACGGACACTCCCCGCCCGGGTCACCGACACCAGGGTGACCTCGCCGGGCACGGAGAGCTCCACCAGCCGCTTCCCGGCCCAGCGCTCGGGCAGATGGCGCTCGACCAGCGAGATCCCACCGGTCGGGTCCGACCATTCGCTCCCCATCTCGTCGGGGAGGAGCTGGTGGCGGACCTGGTCGATCGTCCAGGAGACCGTCGCCACGGTGGCGATGCCGAGCCTCAGGTAGATCTGCGCCCGGCGCGGGTCGTAGATCCGCGCCACCACATGGGGGATCTCGTAGGTCTCGCGGGCGATGCGGGCGGTGAGGATGTTGGAATTGTCGCCGCTGGTGACGGCGGCCAGCGCGTCGGCCTCGCTGGCCCGTGCCTGGTCGAGGTCGTCGCGGTCGAAGCCGGAGCCCACGACGGTCGTCCCCCGCCAGTCGGCGGGGAGCCGGCGGAACGCCTTCGGGTTCCTGTCGATCACGGCCACGGAATGGCCCTGGTCGACGAGATCCACCCCGAGGCCGGAACCGACGCGGCCGCAGCCCACGATGACGATGTGCACGCGCACCATGCAACACGCATCGAACCGCCCGCACAACTCACGGGCCGGAGGGCGGACGACCCGGTGCCACGCCGTTCGCACGGAGGCCCGGGATGTCCGGCGGGGGTACCGGAACCCGTGCCGCGCCATGCTCTAATGAGGGGATGGAGCCCCAGGTCAGCACCGGCGGCGCCTCCGCCGCGGGTGCCGGGGCGGGATCGGGACCCGGTGACCCGGGATCCCCCCGCCGACCGACGCCGCCGCCGCGCCCCTCGGCGGACGCGGTGGTCAAGGTGGACCTTCCCGAGACCCTCCGGTACCGCCTGAAGAACGTGCTCCTCGGACCGCCGCTGGTCAACGAGCGGCTCGGGGACGAGCGGCTCGGACGTCCCTCCGCCCTCGGGGTGCTCGCCCCCGACTGCATCTCCTCGTCGGCGTACGGATCCGAGGAGATGCTCAACCAGCTGATCCCCTTCGTCGGGTTGAGCGCTTTCGTGCTCGTCGTACCGATCACCATGGCCATCCTCGGCGTCCTCTTCTTCGTGACCCTCTCGTATCTCGACGTCATCAAGCTCTACACCCAGGCCGGCGGGGCCTACGTGGTGGCACGGGAGAATTTCGGCCCCAAGATCGCGCAGATCGCCGCGGTGGCCCTGCTGATCGACTACACGGTGACCGTCGCCGTGCAGACGGCGGCCGGCACCGACGGACTGACCAGCGCCTTTCCCGCTCTGACGCGGTGGACCGTGGAGATCACGGTCGCGGTCGTCCTGCTCCTCTTGTACGGGAACCTGAGGGGAATCCGCGAAGCGGGCCGGTTCTTCGCCTTCCCCACCTACTTCTTCATCGCAAGCCTGGCCTTCGTCGTGGTGGTCGGCTATGTCCGGGAGGCCCTCGGCCAGCTGCACGCCCAGGTCGTCACCAGCAACTGCGTGGTCACGGCGACGAGCGGGTGTCCACTCACCCAGACCCACCACGCCAACGGACCCTCCTGGCTCTACGGGGCCACCTTCATCGTCATCCTGCGCTCGTTCGCCAACGGCGGATCCTCGTTGACCGGACTCGAGGCCATCTCGAACGGGGTGGCCACCTTCCGCGAGCCGGCGTCCCGCCACGCCCGTCAGACGCTGGTGATCATGAGCTCGGTCCTGGCCTTCCTGGTCCTGGGCGTGACCCTCCTGGCCCACTGGACCCACGCCATTCCCTACACGAACGGCACGCCGACAGTCGTCTCCCAGGAGGTGAAGCTGGTCCTCGGACACGGGGCCTTCGGCAGCGTTGCCTTCTTCGTCGTACAGGCGGCCACCGTCCTCATCCTCTATACGGGCGGCAACACCAGTTTCAACGGCTTCCCGTTCCTGGCCAGCTACGTGGCCTCGGACGCCTACCTCCCCAGGCAGATGACCCGTCGCGGGCACCGCCTGGCCTTCTCCAACGGGATCATCGTCCTGACAGTGGTCGCCCTGACGCTGATCATCGCCACCGGAGCCAATCTGTCGGCGCTCGTGGCGCTGTACGCCATCGGGGTCTTCACCGGCTTCACCATGGCAGGGGCCGGCATGGTGAAGCACTTCCTCGAGGAGAAGTCCGGTTCGTGGCGACGCCACGTCTTCATCAACGGCCTGTCGGCTTCGCTCTCCTTGGTGGTCGTCCTCATCTTTGCCATCGTGAAGTTCAAGGAGGGCGCCTGGGTCGTCGTCGTCGTCGGCCCGCTCATGTACTTCGGCCTGATCCGGCTCCACCGGCAGTACATGGTGGAGGAGCACCAGCTCGAGGAGGGCGCGGCCGAGGCGGCCGAGGAGCCGGTACTCAGTCGGCACGCCGTGATCGTCCTCGTCGACCGGCTCGACATGGCGACGGCGCGCGCCCTGCAGTACGCCCGCACGCTGCATCCCGACGACCTCCGGGCCGTCCACTTCGCGCTGGACCCGTTGGCCTCGGCACAGCTCGAGGAGGAGTGGCGTCGGCTCGGGCTGTCCGACCTCCCGCTCGACATCCAGGAGTGCGAGGACCGACGGCTCACCCGGGCCGCCCTCGAGCTCGCCGCCGAGACGGTGGCCGACCGCCGGACCGAGCTGACCATCCTGCTGCCGCGCCGGGTGTTCGCCACGGCGTGGCAGCGGGTGCTGCACGACAACACGGCCGACCACATCGCCACCGCCGTCGGGCACCTCGAGCACGTCAATGCCACCGTCGTCCCGTACCAGCTGTCCGGCGGGTGGTGGTCCAACCGACGCGAGTGGCGCCGCAACCCGGACGACGCCACCCGGTCGGTCCACGGGGCCCGGGCGGCCGACAAGGCCGCCGGCCGGGAGATGGCGGCGAAGGCCCGATCCCACCGCGAGGCGTTCGGTGAACGGGCCAGGGGCACGATCCCCATCGGCGACGCCCAGTGGCGGCAGCGGGTGCGGGTGGCCGGACGGGTCCGGTCGGTGCGGGTGCAGCCCCGGGCCGGTACGTCCAACCTCGAGTGCCTGCTGGTCGACGACAGCGGGATGCTCCTCCTGGTGTTCCAGGGTCGCAGACGCATCCCCGGGATCCAGCCCGGTGCCCGCCTGGTGGTCGAGGGGATGGTCGGCGACTGGGCCCGCCGCCAGGCCATCTTGAACCCCGACTACGAACTCATCGCCGGTCCCGACGCGACCGTCGAACCGACCTAGAGCCGGATGTCCCGCCGCCAATTCTTGCCCCTGACCCCCGATGTCGGTATGTTCTCCCCGATTGCCGGGTATGGCGCGCCCCCACGGCGGGCCCCGGAATTCGGCCACCCGGCCGTGACGTCGCACCTGGGGACGGGTCCCTTGCCGCATGCGATGTGACGCGTCCAGGAGCGCCGGCAAGCGATCGACCGTAACCGTGCAGCACACCGAAGGGAGCCACACCGATGACCCACCTCCTGGCTGAAGGGGGTTACCAGATCTTCTCGTTGCACAATTCCGAGAAGCTCTGGCTGTACTTCGCCCTCGTGTGCGCCATCGCGGCAATCGTCGTTGCCCTGCTGCTGGTACGGGGCGTACTCGCCGCCGACCAGGGGACCGCCACGATGCAGGACATCGCCAAGGCGATCCAGGAGGGGGCCGAGGCGTTCCTCGCCCGCCAGTTCAAGACCATCGGCATCATCGTGGTCCCGCTGGCCGTGCTCATCTTCTTCACGGCGACCAAGGTCACCCACACGGCCACGAGCGCCGTGCTGGTCGGGGGGACCCTGGTGGTGGTGCGCCATACGGTCACCGACCTCACGTTCGTGCAGGCCGGCATCTACCGGGTGATCTGCTTCCTGGCCGGCGCCGTCTGCTCCGGCCTGACCGGATTCATCGGCATGAGCCTGGCCGTCCGGGGCAACGTCCGCACCGCCGCCGCCGCACGTGAGGGCAAGATGGCCCCCGCCCTCAAGGTGGCCTACCGCACCGGCGCCATCACCGGCCTCCTGTGCGTGGGCCTCGGCCTCCTGGGCGCCACCGTGATCGTGCTGGTCTTCCAGAACACGGCCACCGCCGTGCTCATCGGCTTCGGTTTCGGTGCGTCGCTGCTCGCCCTGTTCATGCGGGTCGGTGGCGGCATCTTCACCAAGGCCGCCGACGTGGGCGCCGACCTGGTGGGCAAGGTCGAGGCCGGCATCCCCGAGGACGACCCGCGCAACGCCGCCACCATCGCCGACAACGTGGGTGACAACGTCGGCGACTGCGCCGGCATGGCCGCCGACCTCTTCGAGTCGTACGTGATCACCATCATCGCCGCCATCATCCTCGGCGTGACCGCCTTCGGCTCGATCGGGAGGAGCACCGACGCCGCCAAGACGGTCATCTTCCCGATCGCCATCCCGGCCATCGGCATCCTGGCCACCATCGTGGGCGTGTTCGTCGTGCGGGCCGGCAAGAGCGACCGCAACGCCATGGCGCCGATCAACCGGGGCGTGTGGACGGCCGCCATCCTGACCATCGCCGGTTCGGCCGTGGTTGCCGGCGCCTACCTCCACTACTGGAAGGCGTTCTACGCCGTCCTCACCGGGGTGATCCTGATGCTGGTGGCCAGCCAGATCACCGAGCACTTCACCTCCACCGAGCGGGGACCGGTCAAGGAGGTCGCCGAGACGGCCCGAACCGGGCCCGCCACGCTCACCCTCTCCGGGCTCGCCCTCGGGCTCGAGTCCTCGGTGTGGGCCATCATCGCCATCGTCCTCGCCATCGCCGTGTCGATCGGCCTCGGCGGGGGCAACATCCAGCTCACCTTGTACCTGGTGGCGCTCACCGGCATCGGACTCCTGTCGACCGCCGGCATGATCGTGTCCGAGGACAGCTTCGGGCCCGTCTCGGACAACGCGGCCGGCGTGGCCGAGATGTCCGGGGAGTTCACCGGGGAGGCCGAACGGGTCATGGTCAGCCTCGACGCCGTGGGCAACACGACCAAGGCCGTGACCAAGGGGGTGGCCATCGGCTCGGCCGTCATCGCCTCGGTCGCCCTGTTCGCCTCGTTCATCGAGACCATCGGCAGCCAGCTCAACCTCCACGCGCCGTTCGGCGCACCGGTCAACTGGCTCTTCGACCTTCCCCAGACGTCGATCAACGTCTCGCACCCGACCGTGTTCATCGGCGTGCTGATCGGCGGGTCGATCGCCTTCATCTTCAGTGCCCTGGCCATCCGCGCCGTCGGCCGCTCGGCCGGCACCGTGGTCCAGGAGGTGCGCCGCCAGTTCCGCGAGCACCCGGGCATCATGGACTACACGGAGAAGCCGGAGTACGGAAAGGTCATCGCCATCTGCACCGCGGCGAGCCAACGCGAGCTGGCCACCCCCGCGCTGCTGGCCGTGCTCTCCCCGGTCATCGTCGGGTTCGGCATCAACTACTTCGCGCTCGGGGCGTTCCTGGTGGGCGCCATCCTGACCGGCCAGCTGATGGCCAACTTCCTCTCCAACTCCGGCGGGGCGTGGGACAACGCCAAGAAGTACATCGAGGACGGCCACGAGGGCGGCAAGGGCTCCGAGGCCCACAAGGCGGCGGTCATCGGTGACACCATCGGCGACCCGTTCAAGGACACGGCCGGACCGGCGCTCAACCCGCTGATCAAGGTCATGAACCTGGTGTCCCTCCTCATCCTCCCGGCTGTGATCACCCTGTCGCACCACACCGCGGCGAGGCTGTCCATCGCCGGTGTGTCCCTGGTGGTGCTGCTCGGCTCGATCGCCTTCTCCAAGCGCAAGACCGGAAGCATGGACGCCGAGCTGCCGGCTGCCGAGGTGGCCGAGCTGGACCACGCAGCCGCCGTGGCCATGGATGCTCCCCACGACTGAATTCGCAGGTCACCTGGGCTGTTGCGCCCCGGTGACCCCGGCCCGGGGTTGACAAGGACTCGCCCCACCGTTCACCCTGGGCCACAGCCATGCCACCCACCGAACTGACAGAGACGACACCCGAAGCCGGCACCGACGACGGTTCCCCCTCCCCCCGCCGCGGGCGGCGGGGGAACCGGAAGCTGGTGATCGTCGAGTCCCCGGCCAAGGCCAAGACCATCGCCGGCCTGCTCGGTCCCGACTTCATGGTCGAGTCGTCCATCGGGCACATCCGCGACCTCCCCCGGGGGGCCGACGAGATCCCGGCCGCCTACAAGGGCGAGTCCTGGGCCCGCCTCGGCGTCGACGTCGACAACGGCTTCAAGCCGCTGTACGTCGTCTCGTCCGAGAAGAAGGCGCAGGTGGCCAAGTTGAGGAAGCTGGTCAAGGAGGCCGACGAGGTCTACCTGGCCTCGGACGAGGACCGCGAAGGCGAGTCCATCGCCTGGCACCTGCGCGAGGTGCTGAACCTCCCCGAGGACGTCAAGCGGATGGTGTTCCACGAGATCACCCGACCGGCCATCGAGCGCGCCGTGGAGGAGTGCCGGACGATCGACCGCCCCCTGGTCGACGCCCAGGAGGCCCGCCGCATCCTCGACCGGCTCTACGGCTACGAGCTCTCGCCGGTCCTGTGGAAGAAGATCATGCCGCGGCTCTCCGCCGGCCGGGTCCAGAGCGTCGCCACCCGGATGGTCGTGGTCCGCGAGCGCGAGCGCATGGCGTTCCGCTCGGCCGGATGGTGGGGGATCGACGCCACGTTCACCGCCGAGGGCGAGGCGGCACGGTCGGCCGACGACACCACGCCGCGCAGCTTCTCCGCCGCGCTCACCGCCGTCGACGGGAAGCCCCTGGCCAGCGGCAAGGACTTCGACCAGACCGGGGCCCTCACCTCTCCGGGGAAGGTCGCCGTCCTGGGTGAGCCCGAGGCCCGGGCGCTCGCCGCCGGCCTCGCCGACAGCCGGTTCACCGTGTCGTCGATGACCCACAAGCCGTTCCGCAGGTCGCCGGCCCCTCCGTTCATGACCTCGACGCTCCAACAGGAGGCCGGCCGCAAGCTCCGGTTCAGTTCCAAGCGGGCGATGCAGATCGCCCAGCGCCTCTACGAGGACGGCTGGATCACCTACATGCGCACCGACTCGACCACCCTGTCGAACCAGGCGCTCGAGGCCGCCCGGTCCCAGGCCGCGGCGCTGTACGGACCGTCCTTCGTCCCCGCCCAGCCGCGCCGCTACGAGCGGAAGGTCAAGAACGCCCAAGAGGCCCACGAGGCCATCCGCCCGGCGGGGGAGACGTTCCGCACCCCTGACGAGGCCGCCCGGTCGCTGTCGGGCGACGAGTTCCGCCTGTACGACCTCATCTGGAAGCGCACGGTCGCGTCGCAGATGGCCGACGCCACCGGCACCAGCGCCCAGGTCCGACTGGCCGGTACGGCGACGGTGGACGGCGTCGTCCGCGAGGCCGAGTTCTCGGCATCGGGGAAGGTCATCGAGTTCCCCGGCTTCCTGCGGGCCTATGTCGAGGGGGAGGACGATCCCGAGGCCGAGCTGGCCGACCGCGAGGTCCATCTCCCGCCCATGGCCGAGGGCGACCCGGCCTCGGTCGGCGACCTGGAGCCCGGCAGCCATGCCACCCAGCCCCCGGCCCGATACACCGAGGCCTCACTGGTGAAGTCCATGGAGGATCTCGGCGTCGGACGCCCGTCCACCTACGCCAGCGTCATCGCCGTCATCCTCGACCGGGGCTACGTGTGGAAGAAGGGCACGGCGCTCGTCCCGTCGCTGACCGCCTTCGCCGTGGTCGGTCTGCTCGAGCAGTACTTCACCGAACTGGTGGACTACGGGTTCACCGCCTCGATGGAGGACGACCTCGACGCCATCGCGGCCGGCGAGGAGGAGTACATCCCCTGGCTCAGCCGCTTCTACTTCGGTACGGAACGGGCAGGGGCGACCGGCACCGGCACCGCGGGGAACGGGCACGGCACCGCCCCGTCGGAGGGGCCCGGGGGGCTCGGCCTGAAGGGCGAGGTCGCCCTCCACCTGGGCGACATCGACGCCCGCGAGGTCAACTCGATCCCGATCGGCACGGGCGGCGACGGTCAGGAGATCGTGGCCCGCGTCGGGCGGTACGGGCCCTACCTGAAGCGCGGCGACGAGAGCGTGTCGATCCCCGAGGACCTGGCGCCCGACGAGCTGACGGTCGAACGGGCCGAGGAGCTGCTCGCCGCCCCGTCGTCGGACCGGGTGCTGGGCACCGACCCCGAGACCGGTCTCGAGGTGCAGGTCAAGGCCGGCCGCTTCGGTCCCTACGTGCAGCTCGGCGAGATCGTCGACGGCGGACCCAAGCCCCGCACCTCGTCGCTCTTCGCCTCGATGACCCCGGCCACCCTCACCTTCGAGCAGGCACTCGAGCTCCTCCGGATCCCCCGGGTCGTGGGCACCGACCCGGCGAGCGGCGAGGAGATCGTGGCCTACAACGGCAAGTTCGGCCCGTACCTGAAGAAGGGGACCGACACGAGGAGCCTGCTCACCGAGGACCAGATCCTCACCGTCTCGGTCGACGAGGCGCTGGCGTTGTTCGCCCAACCCAAGACCAGGGGGAGGAATGCCAAGGGCCCCCTGCGTGAGCTGGGTGCCGACCCCGACACCGGTCTGGCCATGGTGGTCAAGGACGGCCGCTTCGGCCCGTACGTGACCGACGGCACGACCAACGCGTCGCTCCGCAGGGGCGACGACGTGGAGGAGCTGACCGTCGAGCGGGCATCGGAGCTCCTCGCCGAGCGCCGGGCCGCCGGACCGTCCACCCGGGCGACCAAGAAGAAGGCGGCGGCCAAGAAGGCCCCGGCCAAGAAGAAGGCGGCGGCCAAGAAGGCCCCGGCCACGAAGAAGGCGGCGGCCAAGAAGGCCCCGGCCACGAAGAAGGCCCCGGCCACGAAGAAGGCCGCTGCCGCGAAGGCGGCACCGGTCGTACGGGCCGATCCGAGCACCAGCGACGGCGAGTGACGGCTTCCCGGGGCCGACTGATCGCACTGGAGGGGATCGACGGATGCGGTAAGTCGACCCAGGCCCGCATCCTGGCGGACCGGCTCGACGCGGTGCCTACCTTCGAACCGGGAGCCACGCCGTTGGGCGCCTCGCTGCGCACCCTCCTGCTCGACCGGGACGGGGCTCCGGTGTCGACGCGGGCCGAGGCACTGCTGATGGCGGCCGACCGGGCCCAGCACGTGGCCGAGGTGATCGTCCCCGCCCTCGAGGCCGGCCGGTGGGTCGTGACCGACCGCTATGCGGCCTCGACCCTGGCCTACCAGGGGTCCGGACGCGGCCTCGACCGGGGGGAGCTCGCCACCCTGGTCGACTGGGCGACCGGCGGCCTCCGCCCCGACCTCACCGTCCTCCTCGACGTACCGGTGGACGTCGCCGCACACCGGCGGGGCGACGACGTCGACCGCATGGAGGGGGAGGGCCTGGCATTCCAGCGGCGGGTCGCCGACGGATACCACGAGCTCGCCGCCGCCGGGGACGGTTCCTGGTTGGTGGTGGACGCCGACGGGTCGGTCGCCCGGATCGCGGGGGTGATCTGGGAGGCGGTCAGCGCCCTGGCCGGACCGGGCGGGGCCCGGTGAGCACCACCCCTGGTGGGACCGTCCCGTCCCCGGTGCTGTTCGAGGGGGTGGTCGGCCAGGAGCGCGCGGTGTCGAGGCTCACCGACGCCGCCCGACGGCCGGTCCACGCCTACCTCTTCCACGGTCCACCGGGCACCGGCAAGCGGGCCGCGGCCCGCGGGCTGGCCGCGGCGCTGCTGTGCCCCCACGGGGGTTGCGGCGTGTGCAGTTCGTGCCGGCGGGCGCTTGCCGGGACCCACCCCGACCTGGTCACGGTGGAGCGCACCGGGGCCGCCCTCGACGTCGACGACGCCCGGGAGATCGTCGCCCGGGCGCAGCGACGGCCGTTCGAGTCCGCCCGCCAGGTGCTGGTGGTCCCCGATGTCCACCTGGCCACCAAGGCCGCACCCGCCCTGCTCAAGACCGTCGAGGAGCCGCCGCCGTCCACGGTCTTCGTCCTCCTGGCCGACGACCTGCCCCCCGGGCTCGCCACAATCGTCAGCAGATGTGTCCAGATCCCCTTCGCCACCGTGTCACCCCGGGTCGTGGAGGAGTGGCTGGTGGGACGCGGGGTGGCCGACGAGGTGGCCGCATCGGTCGCCGCCGCGTCGGGCGGGAACCTCGACCGGGCCCGGCTGCTGGCCGACGACCCCGGGTTCGACGAACGCAGGCACCAGTGGCGCTCGGTGCCCGGCCGGTTGGACGGGACCGGGGCGACGGCGGTGACCGTCGCCGACGGGCTCCTCGGCCTGGCCGAAGGCGCCCTCGCCCCGCTGCGTGACCGGCACGCCCGGGAGATCGGGGTGCTGGAGGAGCAGGCCGAGGTCACCGGTGCACGGGGCGTACCCGGCCGCAAGGCGGTCGAGGACCGCCACAAGCGCGAGGAGCGCCGGTGGCGGACCGACGACCTGCGCATGGGCCTGGCCGCACTGGCCGACAGCTACCGCGACCGTCTCGTGGCCATGGTGGAAGGCGAGGTCCCCCCGGGTTCGCCCGGGATCGGCGCGGAGCGGCGGGGCGCCGCGGCCCACGTGGACGCAGTGTGCCGTGCGTCGGCCGCGCTGTCGCGCAACGTGCGGGAGGATCTCCTGCTCGAGACCCTGATGGTCGAACTCTCGGGCATGCTCGAGTGAGAGGGGTCCCACGCGTCGGATAGTTTGGTCCCCTCGCCTGGGTAGCTCAGTCGGTAGAGCAACGCACTCGTAATGCGTAGGTCAGGAGTTCGATTCTCCTCCCAGGCTCCAGATGGTCCGTTCGGTCCGTTCGGCGGAACGGAGGCCGGGGTGGTTTGCCCTACCATCGTCGCCATGACCGACTCGTGGGGCGACCCGGACCTCACCGCGTCGCTCGCCCCCGAGCCCTCGCCGCTGCCGCCCGTCAAGCGGCCGTTGTCGTCATCGGTGCAGCTGGCGTGGCGGTTCGCCACGGCCGACCTCCGTGCGCGACCCGACTTCGTCATCCTGGGTACGCAGCGGGGCGGCACCACCTCGCTGTACGCCTGGCTGAGCTCCCATCCGCAGGTGGCACCGGCCCTCCGCAAGGAGATCCACTACTTCACCGCTCACTACGACCAGGGGCCACGCTGGTACCGGTCGCACTTCCCGATGGCGCGGCCTGGCCGCATCACCGGCGAGGCCAGCCCGTACATGCTGTTCCACCCCCTGTCGCCGTCGCGTGCGGCCCGTGACCTGCCCGAGCGGACCAGGTTCATCGTCCTCCTGCGCGAGCCCGTCCAGCGCACCCTCTCGCACTACTGGTTCTCGCGGCGCCTCAAGCGGTGGGAGACCGAGTCGCTCGAGCGGGCCATCGAGCTGGAGCCGGCCCGACTGGCGAGGGACACGCCCCGCGTCCTGCGGGGCGAGCGGAGCTTCGGCCATGCGACCTACTCGTACGTGGCGAGGAGCGAGTACGCCACGCAACTGCAGGCCTGGTTCGATGCCGTCGGACGCGATCGGATCCTCGTCGTCGAGAGCGAGAAGATGTACGCCGAGGCCGACACCACGGCCCGCATCCTGGACTGGCTCGGACTTCCGCCGCACGACCAGCCCTTCCCGACCACCAACCAGGCCGAGCGGCTCGACGACGCGACCCCCGACGCAGTCGCCTGGCTCCGCGAGCACTTCGAGCCGCACAACCGCAGGCTCTTCGACATGCTCGGCTACGAGATGTGGACCGAGCCCAGGTCGGGCTGACCGGGACGCCCGAGTCGACGACGATCGTTCGGGCGCCGTCAGACGGGGACCGGCGACTGGCCGAACGGCCCCCGTTCCGACCCGGAGATCCGGGCGTGGTCCGGCACCGATCCCGGAACCGAACCGGGACCGGCGCCGTCGGTGCGACGGAGCATGTCGAGGAACCGCCCCCCGCCACGCCGGGCGACCCGGAACCACTCCGTTCCGAGCAGGTGGTGGAAGGCGCCCGCGGGGAGGCCCATGAAGGAGGGTGCCTCCATGACCTGGCTGGAGTGGGCGGCCACGGCGGTGAGCTTCCGGTCCAGCTGGCGGGTCACGTCGACCGGCACGAGGCTCGGGCCGTGCTCGACGCCCAACCGCCCGGCGAGTGCCGGTGGCCACAGTCCGGGGACCAGGCCGCGGGCCACCAGGTGGCTGCGCAGCTCGCGCAGCGCCTGCCGGCTGAGCGTGGACTCGTAGAGCTCGCACCGGGTGCCCCCGATGCTGCGCACGGCGATCTCGTGCACCAGCACGTGGTCGACGTGCCCGTAGACCCCGTTGTCGTCGTAGCTGGTGAGGGCCGCGGCACGCTCGTCGGCGAGAATGCGGCGCACGGCGGCCACGACGGTGTCCAGGTGCGCGGCGGCGAGGCTCCCCGGGACCAGGGCCCGGGCGGAAGCGGTGGCGCCCGGGCGGGCCTCTGGTGGTGACGGGTCGAAGCCGGAGTCGCCGAACCCGAGGAACTCGACCCGGTCGATCCCGAGCTCGGTGGCGGCGGCCAGGGTCTCGGCACGACGGAGCGCGCCGAGACCGGCGGTGACCGACCGCTGGCTCCGGCCGAGTCCGCCGTCGGTGGCCACCACCAGTACCACGCGCCATCCGGCCTCGACCGCCCGCACGATGGTGCCGCCGGTGAAGATCGCCTCGTCGTCGGGATGGGCGTGCAACGTGACCAGCACCGGTCTCGTCATCGTGCCGCCTTCCGGTCCGACCAGGCCCGCCAAGCCTGGAACCCGCCGTCGAGGTCGGCCGCGCACTCGAACCCGAGATCGACCAGCGAGGCGGCGGCCAGGCTCGAGGCGTAGCCCGCCGAGCACACGACCACGACGGGTTGGCGGTGGTCGCGCACCTCGGGGAGGCGGTGGTCGCCGCCGGGATCGAGGCGCCATTCGAGCACGTTCCGCTCGACCACGAGCGCCCCGTCGAGCTCCCCCTCGACGAGCCGCTGGTCGAGGGGCCGGATGTCGACCACGATGCCGCCCGCAGCCCACACCTGGTCGAGCTCGGACGGTGCCACCCGCCGGATCCGGCGGCGTGCCTCGGCGACGAGGTCGTCGGCGCGCCGGGTCACGGTTCGGACCGTCCCGCCCGGAAGGTCTCGGTGCGGACCGGGACCAGGACATCCCCGTCGGCCCCGTCGAAGAAGGTCATGGTTTCGAGGACGGGTGAGTAGACGTGCACGCTGATCGACGGGCCGGGACCATGGTTCACGAGGTCGTGCACGTAGCCCGGATCGAAGGCGATGTACCCACCGGTGGGAACGGACGCCGAAGTGACGACGAGGGCACCGTCGCGATCCGAGCTGACCGCCGTCTCGACCAGGGCGCCCGAGGCGACGACGACCGCTCCGGCGGAGTCGCCGTGGTCGTGGAGCGCGATGGCACCCCCGACCGGCCAGGCGATCACGAAGGCCTCGAAGCGGTCGGTGGCGGCGATGGTGCGCCAGCACCGTTCGGTCGGATCGTGCACGTCCGGCCACGACGCGGCCGATCGGGCGAAGCCCTGCGCGATGGAGAGGAGATCGATCGGGTCGGCGACGGGGCGGATAGGAGGCCTGATCCGCGGCCGGACGGATCGGTTGGGGGCGATCGTCATGGCCGCCCCGGCCGGGACGGTCCGCCGGCGGCGCGGTGGATGGGTGCGGTCACGGCGGTCAGACCGGCTCGTCGCCGCGGAGGGTGACCCGCTGGATCACCCGGTGCTGGGATCCGAAGTCGCCCACCACCGAGTGCTGCGTCGCCCGGTTGTCCCAGAACCCGACGTCCCCGGCGGCCCAGTGGTAGCGGACGGTGAACTCGGGCCGGACGGAGTGGCGGTAGAGGAAGGACAGGAGCGCGTCACTCTCGGCCCGATCCAACTCGACGATGTGGGAGGTGAATCCGGGGTTGACGAAGAGTGCGTGGGCCCCGGTCTCGGGGTGGGTCCGGACCACCGGGTGGACCACCGGCTCGAGTGCCGGGACGGCCTGTCCCTCCCAGGCCGCTTCTCCCACACGCTCGAGCGCCGCCTCGAACTGGGCCCGGCCGTCGTGGACCGCGGTCAACCCGAGGAGGAAGGTCTGGAGCGTCGGGCTCAGCTCCTCGAAGGCGGCCACCTGGTCGGCGAAGAGGGTGTCCCCTCCAGCCGGGGGTATGGTGACCGCCCGCAGGATCGATCCCATCGGCGGTCGCTTCACGAAGGTGATGTCGGTGTGCCAGTCGAGACCCTGACGCCGCGTGGTGACGTCGCCGTAGTTGGCGTAGATCTCGCGGGCCCTGCTGTAGTCGATCTCGAACACGTCGGGGGAGCTGGGCAGCCCCGGGATCACCGGGTGCCCCTCGGTCAAATCCCCGAAGCGGGCGGCGAACGCCTGGTGGCTCCGCGGGTCGAGGTGCTGGCCGGGGAAGAACACCACCTTGCGTTCGAGCCACACGGCCCGGATGGCGTCCACGGTGGCATCGTCGAGGTCCCGGAGGTCGACGCCGCGCACGACTGCGCCGATGGTGCCGGACAGCGGGGTGACGTCGAGCTGCATGTCGGTTCGGACGGGGGATCGGAGCACCGAGCTAATCTATAGAAAACCAATGGAGTTAGTCAAGAATGGACCGGCCGCCGGGATCCGACGCTGCGGCAGACCCCCGGCTCTGCTTGACTACCCCCGTGACCGACACCTATCGCCGGATCCTCCTGGCCTCCCGCCCCCACGGCCTGGTGGCGGCCGGCGACCTGCGCGTCGACGACTCGGCGACCGTCCCGGTGCCGGCCGACGGCCAGGCGCTGGTGCGGGTCGGGCACCTGTCCATCGACCCCACCATCCGCACGTGGATGGACGACGCCCCCGGCTACCTCCCGCCGATCGGCATCGGCGAGGTGGTCCGCAGCGGGGGCATCGGCGAGGTGGTGGCCAGCCGGAGCGACGCCCTGGCGGTGGGCGACACCGTCTTCGGCATGCTCGGGTGGCAGGAGTACGCACTGGTCGACGGGAGGGACGGGTCGGCAACGGTGGTGCCTCCGGGAATCGATCCGCCGATCGTCCTCGGCGTCCTCGGCGTGACCGGCATGACCGCCTACTTCGGCCTGCTGGACATCGGCCGCCCGGCGCCCGGGGACACGGTCGTCGTGTCGGGGGCGGCCGGGGCCACCGGGTCGGTGGCCGGCCAGCTGGCCCGCATCCGAGGTGCCGGGAAGGTGGTGGGGATCGCCGGCACGGCGGCCAAGTGTGCGTGGCTGGTCGACGAGCTCGGTTTCGACCACGCCATCGACTACCGAGCCGAGGACGTCGGCGCCCGGATCCGCGAGACCTGCCCGGACGGCATCGACGTCTACTTCGACAACGTCGGCGGGGAGATCCTCGACGCCTGCCTGGCCAATCTGGCGATGCACGCCCGCGTCGTGCTGTGCGGTGCCATCTCCCAGTACAACGAGGACCATCCGGTAGGGCCGAGGAACTACCTGCAGCTGATCGTCAAGCGGTCGCGCATGGAGGGTTTCCTGATCCTGGACTACCTGGACCGCTTCCCCGTCGCCCAGGCCGAGATGGCCGGTTGGGTGATGGAGGGCCGGATCCACCACCGCGAGCACGTCGTCGAAGGCCTCGACCGTGCCGGCGAGGCGCTCAATCTGCTCTTCGACGGCGGCAATACCGGCAAGGTCGTCGTCGCCGTCTGACCCGCCGCGCCATTCCGGGACCGTTCGGCGGGAATCTCCCCAGGTCGCAGAGGATGCGCGCGCGCAGCCCCTGTTTCCGGTCAAGCTGGTGGGGCGTTGGGCACTCGAAGGCAGGTTCAGAGGGCATCTGGCGGGTTGCCGTCCGGAAAAGCCTTGGTGGCGCTGGCAGTGGCCGCGCTCGTGGTCGCCGCCACCCTCGCGGTCGCCGTCTGGACGGGCTCCGGAACGGGCACGTCACCCCAGATCCCCGGCAGCCCCGCCGCGCCGACCGCCTCGGAGATCAGCCCGGTGTGCACCACGACGACGCCGGCCTCGGTCCTGGGCCCGGCCGTGAGCCTGCCGTCGAACCCGGTCTCGACGGTGGTGACACCCGCCGGTGGGGTGGTGAACTTCGCGGCGACGGGCTCCGGACTCTACGTGAACACGGGCACCCGCCTGGTCACCTACTCGCTCGCCGGTTCCCAGGTGAGCTCGTTCGCCCTGCCCGCCCACTTCACCCGGAGCTACGCGTACACGCCGGTCGTCGACCGACAACCCGACGGCCATCTTCTCGGTGGGCACCGGGTCGTCGTTCGAGGTCGTGGTCAGCCTGGTGCAGGACACCGCGTCGAGCGTGGTCCTCGACCAGTCCACCGGGGCGGTCTCGGGCACGTTCCCGCTCATCGACGACGGCTTCGTCACCCAGGAGGCCGGGGGCGACCTGCTGTACGCGGCCAACGGCTACGTGGAGACGCTCAGCCCCACGGGAAGGGTCCTCTCCACGTTCGGCTCGTCGCGCACCGAGGGCAACGGCGTCCACACCGGCTCGGGCAGCCAGTTCTACTACCCGGCCCAGGCCGTCCAGGGTCCCGACGGGACCATCTACACGGCCGACCCGCTGTACTCGATGGAGGCCACCT
>JBEKRV010000057.1:0-23165 GCA_049517675.1 Acidimicrobiales bacterium | reverse complement strand
CGCTCGCGGAGGTCGTCGATCTGCCCGGTGGTGGGTCGGATGTCGACCTCGGGATCGACCAGGCCGGTCGGCCGGATGACCTGCTCGACGATGTTGGCGCTGTGCTCGAGCTCCCACGGTCCGGGCGTGGCCGACAGGAGGATGACCTGCCCGGTCCGCTCGATGAACTCCTCGAACCGCAGCGGCCGGTTGTCGAGGGCCGAGGGCAGTCGGAACCCGTGGTCGACCAGGGTCTCCTTGCGCGACCGGTCCCCCGCGTACTGGCCCCGCAGCTGCGGGACGGCGACGTGGCTCTCGTCGAGGACCACCAGGAAGTCCTTCGGGAAGAAGTCGAGCAGGGTGAACGGGGCCTCGCCGGGGGCCCGGCCGTCCAAGTGGCGGCTGTAGTTCTCGACCCCGCTGCACACCCCGGTCTCGGCCAGCATCTCGAGGTCGTACTCGGTCCGCATGCGGAGCCGCTGGGCCTCGAGCAGCTTGCCGGCGTCACCGAGTTCGGTGAGGCGGGACCGCAGCTCGTCCTCGATGCCGAGGACCGCCCGGCGCATCCGCTCGTCGCCGGTGCCGTAGTGGGTGTTGGCGAAGACGACCAGGTCCTCGAGCTCGTCGCCGATCTCGCCGGTCAGGACGTCGAACGGCCGGATCCGCTCCACCGTGTCGCCGAAGAACTCGATCCGGACGGCCCGCGACTCGTAGGCGGGGTGGATCTCGACGGTGTCCCCGTGGACCCGGAACTGGCCCCGGTTGAGGGTGACGTCGTTGCGCGAGTACTGGAGGTCGACCAGCCGCTTGAGCAGCGCCCGCTGCTCGTGCTCCTCGCCGGGGTGGAGGGCGACGATCCTGTCGCGGTACTCGTCGGGGGACCCGAGGCCGTAGATGCACGACACCGAGGCCACCACGATGGTGTCGGGCCGCAGGAGCAGCGACGAGGTGGACGCGTGCCGCAGACGGTCGATCTCGTCGTTGATCGACGAGTCCTTCTCGATGTAGGTGTCCGAGCTCGGGACGTACGCCTCGGGCTGGTAGTAGTCGTAGTACGAGACGAAGTACTCGACCCGGTTCTTCGGGAAGAACTCCTTCAGCTCGGCCGCCAGCTGGGCGGCCAGCGACTTGTTCGGCTCGATGATCAGCGTCGGGCGCTGCACCGACTCGATGGTCCAGGCGATGGTGGCGGTCTTGCCCGACCCGGTGATCCCGAGGAGCGTCTGGTACCGGTCGCCCCGTTCGAGCCCCTCCACCAGGCCGGCGATGGCCTGGGGCTGATCGCCGGCGGGCCGGAAGGGCGAGACGACCTCGAAGAGGGGCACGCCCTGGATGGTACCGGGAGGGTGTGACGGCGCCACCGGCGCCGACCGTGACGGACCTGGTCGGTGGCCCTCAGTCGGTGGACACGGTGGTGTCGCCGGGGACCGGATCCGGCTGGCGGTGCGGAAGGCGCCGCAGCTCCGCCCACACCCGGTCGACCTCGGCGGCCAGTCGGTCGGTGCCGTCCGAATTGTCCACGACGAAGTCGGCGCCCTCCAGTCGCTCGGCCCGGGTGGGCTGGGCCGCCTGGCGGGCCAGGGCGTCCTCCTCGGACATGCCCCGCTGGACGGTGAGGCGCTCGAGGGCCAGCTCGGGGGGCACGTCGACGACGACGACGGCGTCGAGCGCGAGCAGGTCCCGGTGGAACGGCTTCAGCAACGGGATGTCCATGACGACGATCCGGTCGGTACCGGCGAACGCGTCCTTCCCCTGGATCATGGCGACACCGATGGCCGGGTGGACGATGGCGTTGAGGTCGGCCAGCCGGTCGGCGTCCCCGAACACCAGGGCGGCCAGTCCGGGCCGGTCGATCCGACCCTCGTCGTCGAGGATCCCCGTGCCGAACCGGTCGACCAGCTGCTGGTGGGCCGGTGCACCGGGCTCGACCACCTGGCGGGCCACCAGGTCGGCGTCGACCAGCGCGGCCCCGTGGGCCACCAGGAGCGCGGCGACGGTCGACTTGCCGGCGCCGATGTTGCCGGTCAGCCCGACGGTGAGCACCGCCGCCCCGGCTCAGGCGGTCCGCCGCGGCCGGGAGGCCGTGGCGAACAGCACCATCGTCGTCGTGTCGAGGTCGTCGGTGACGAAGAAGTCGTCCGCGGTGATCCCGGTGGTCCCGCCCGAGTCGCCCCGGGCGATGAGCCGGTACGCCAACGGGAGGGCGCGGGTGTAGAACCCGATGTACCAGGACCGCGGGATCTTGTGGCGCAGGTCCCACACGTCGAGGCGCAGCACCTTCTCGGCCTTCATCCTGCGTGCCGCGAAGTCGGCCTTCACGTGGGGCACGGCGTCGAGGCCCTGGACGGTCACGTCGTGGAAGTACGTCGACAGCAGGGACCGCAGCTCGGGTGGCTCGAACAGGTGGATGTGGAACGGGTTCTCGAAGTCCGCCGGGGCGTTGGGCGTGAGGAAGAACGCGGTCCCGTCGTCCTTCAGCACCCGGGCCAGCTCGGCCACGTGACCCTCGGGGTCGTCGAAGTGCTCGATGAGGTGCGACGAGCACGCCCAGTCGAAGCTCCCTTCGGCGAGCCCCAGGGCCAGCGCGTTCATCTGGGCGGTCTCCAGGCCGTAGCCGCCGTAGTTGGCCCTGGCCAGCCCCACCGCCTCCTCGCTGTAGTCGACCCCGACCACCTGCCGGTGCGGTCCGAGGAGGCGAGCCGACTCGAAACCCTGGCCGCACCCGACGTCGAGGACGGTGCCCTCGCCCATCCGCTCGATGACCGTTCGGTAGCCGGCGGCGTGCAGGGCGAGGAGCGAGTCCGGGGTGACCCCCTCCTGGGGTCGTTCGCCGGTCAGCTGGCGTCCCCTGCGGTCGGCGGTGGCCGCCGAGCCCGCCGCCCCGGCGTCGGTGCCGGGGCTCACGCCACCACCCCCGACGCGGTCTGGTCGTGCGATGCCTGGCTCATCTGGCTCCCCGTTTCGGCGTCGGTGGACGGTGCTTACGACCCGGTCCTGCGGTTGTTTACACTACCGACCACTCGTGCTGGAACCCGAACCCATCCCTGCCGGGCCAGCCGACCGAACCTCCGGTCGGATCGGATCCCTCTACTCACGCCTGCGGTCGCCGAGTGCGCTGCGGGTCTGGGTCGACCACCTGGTGCTCCTCGTCTTCGCCTTCGTCCCCATGCTGGCCGCCCAGCCCGGCACGGCGACCGACGACACCAAGACCTACCTCTACCTCGACCCCGGTCGGTACGTCCGCGAGGCCGCCTCGCTGTGGGACCCCCAGGTCGGCCTCGGGACGGTCACCCACGAGAACATCGGCTACCTGCTCCCGATGGGGCCCTTCTACTGGGCGATGGCCGAGCTGCACATCCCCCTCTGGGTGGCCCAGCGCATGTGGATGGGCTGCCTGCTGTACGCCGCCGGCGCCGGGGCGCTCTACCTCTCGCGGGTCCTCGGCCTGTGGGGACCGGGGCGCTACGTGACGGCGCTGGCCTACATGTTCACGCCGTACGTGCTCCAGTACTCGGGGCGCATCTCGGTGATCCTCATGCCGTGGTCCGGCCTCCCGTGGATGATCGCCTTCGTGGTGCTCGCACTCCGCCGCGGCGGTTGGCGCTACCCGGCCCTGTTCGCCCTGGTCGTGGCCCTGGTCAGCGGCATCAACGCCAGCTCCATCCTCTACGTGGGCATCGCCCCCGCGCTCTGGCTCCCCTATGCGGTGCTGGTCGCCCGGGACTCGACGTGGCGCAAGGCGTGGGGGGTGGCCTGGAAGGTCGCCGGGCTGACCGTCCTGGTCTCGCTCTGGTGGGCCGTCGGGCTCCAGGTCGAGGCGGCCTACGGGGTCAACGTCCTCAAGTACACCGAGACGGTCCCGGCCACGAGCGGGGCCTCCCTCGCCTCGGAGATCCTCCGCGGGCTCGGGTACTGGTACTTCTACGGGGCGGACCGGACCGGCCCGTGGACCCAGACCTCGGTCGACTACACCCAGCACGTCCGGCTGATCGCCCTGAGCTTCTCCGTCCCGGCGCTGGCCTTCCTCGCCGCCTTCGTGTCCCGGTGGAGGTACCGGTCGTACTTCATCATGGTGACCGTGGTCGGCATGGTGCTGGCCGTCGGTCCCAACCCCTACGCCGACCCGTCGGCGGTCGGCTCGGTCATCAAGGCGTTCATGCTGGACACGACGGCCGGTCTGGCCCTGCGGTCGACCGACCGGGCCTCCCCGCTCATCGTCCTGAGCATGGCGGTGTTCCTCGGGGCCGGCGTGAGCGCCGTCTGCTTCCGCATCCGCAAGACCGGCCTGGTCATCGGCGCCTTCGCCATCGCCGCGGTCGCCGGCGCCTCGGTCCCGTTGTGGACGGGACAGATCATCGCCGACGGGTTCACCCAGCCGGCCAAACCGCCGGCGTACGTGCGCCAGGCCGCGGCCGCACTCGACTCCGCCCATCCCGGCACCCGGGTGTACGCCCTCCCCGGCAACGACTTCGCGGCCTACCGGTGGGGCGACACCATCGACACCGTCTACCCCGGGCTCATGACCCGGCCGTTCGTCACCCACGAGCAGCAGATCATGGGCTCCCTGCCCACGGCCGACACCCTCGAGGCGGTGGACGGTCCCCTCCAGGACGGGGTCATGGACTGGAACGCGCTTGCCCCGATGGCCTCGCTTCTGGACGCCGGGGACGTACTCGTCCAGTACGACCAGGCCTACGAGCGCTACGACACCCCGATCCCCCAGGAGCTCGCCGCCCAGCTGTCCACCACCCCCCAGGGCCTCACCGACCCGGTCTCCTACGGGACGCCCCGGCCCAACGTGTCCCTCATCCCCCACTTCGACGAGGGCATGCTCGCGCTCGCACCCAACGACGGCTGGACGGCGCCCCTGGTGTCCTACACCGTGACCGACCCCCGGCCCATCGTCCGCACCGAGTCCACCGCGACGCCGCTCGTGGTGGCCGGTGACGCCAACGGTGTGGTGGGGGCGGCGTCGGTGGGTCTCCTCGCCGGCAACCCCACCATCCTCTACTCCGGGACCCTCGACACCGACACGAAGCTGCGGGACGAGACCCTGTCCAAGCCGGCCGACCTGGTGGTCACCGACACCAACCGGAAGCAGGGCTACGAGTGGAACTCGTTGAGCGCGAACACCGGGTACACCGAGACCGCGGCCCAGGGTCCCGACACGTCGGACCCGAGCGACGAGCCGCTCGACCTCTTCCCCGATGCCCCGCCGGACGCCCAGACCACGACGGTGCTCAACGGTGTCGCCTCGGTCACCGCCTCCTCCTACGGCTCCTCCATCACCTTCCTGCCCGAGGACAGGCCCTCGATGGCCCTCGACGGCAACACCCAGACGGGGTGGCTGACCGACTCCCTCGTCGGCCAGATCGGCCAGTGGTGGCAGGCGGTGCTCGAGAAGCCGACGACCGTCGACAGCCTCCATCTGGTCCAGCCCCAGACCGGGGACCCGGACCGCCACATCACCCGGATCAGGATCACGTTCGACGGCAAGGACCCGGTCACCGTTCCCCTCGACCTCGCGTCGCAGGCGGCCACCGGCGAAACGGTCACCTTCCCGGCCCGGACCTTCACCACCCTGCGCATCACCGTCACCGGGGTGGACGTGGACGACCCGAGCACACCGGTCGCCTCACGGAGCTCGGTGGGCTTCGCCGAAGTGGGCATTCCCGGTGTCTCCGTCGACGAGACGGTGTCGATGCCCCAGGACCTGCTGCGGTCCGTCGGCCCCTCGTCGATCTTCGACCGGCTCACCCTGGTCATGACCCGCCTGCGGGCCTCGGGCATCCCCCCGCGCACCGACACCGAGACCTCGCTGCAGCGCACATTCTGGCTCCCCACCGCCCGCACGTTCTCCATGACCGGACAGGCCAGGATCTCGCCGCTCATCCCCGACGACGAGATCGACCGGGCGGTGGGGAGGCCCGGCTCCGACTACACCGGCACCGTCGCCTACTCGCAGGGACGGCTGCCCAACGACCTACGGGCCGGCGCCATCGCCACCCTCGAGAACGAGCCGGGCATCATCTGGGAACCGGGCTTCGGGGCGTCCCACCAGGCCGGCGAGTGGCTGCAGTACTCGCTGCGCAAGGAGCTCACGTTCGACCACCTGGACCTCCAGATCGTGGCCGACGGCCAACACTCCGTCCCGACCGAGATCACCGTGTCCACCGAGTACGGCCAGGCCACCGTGGCACTCCCGCCACTGGCCGACTCCCCGGTGGCCGGGTCCGTGGTGGACGTCCCCGTCTCCTTCCCGACGCTCACCGGCCGGAGCATCCGCATCACCTTCGACACCGTCCGCCTCGAGAACACACCCAACTACTACTCGCAGACGCCCATCGCCATGCCCATCGGCGTGGCCGCGGTGGGACTCCCCGGGATCACGGCCTCTCCGGTCCCGGCCCAGGTGCCGTCCACGTGCCGGGGCGATCTGATCAGCATCGACGGGTCGCCCCTTTGGGTCGACATCTCCGGATCGACCCAGGCGGCCCTCGACCGTCAGGCCCTCGACATCTCGCTCTGCGGGCCCGATGCCGGCGGCATCACCCTCGGCGCGGGGAACCACACCGTGCGCTCGACCCTCGGCCAGGTGTCCGCCTACGACATCGACCAGCTGGTGTTCGACTCGGCCCCGGGGGGCGGGTCCATGCCCCTGGCCGACCCGACCACCCTGGCCGCCCCCGCGGTGGCCCCGTCACCGCCGGCCACCGTCGACCGGGCCACCGCCACCTCGATCCACGTGACGGTGCACGATGTGGACACCGCCCCCGGGTCGGTCCCCTTCGATCTCGTCCTCGGCGAGTCGATCAACAAGGGGTGGAGCGCCGAGGTGGTCGGCGGGCCGAGCCTGGGCGCCCCCTTCCTGATCGACTCGTTCGCCAACGGCTGGCGGATCGACCCCGCCGCCGTCGCCCCCTACGTCCACGCCGGCACGCTGCAGGTCGACCTCGTCTGGACGCCCCAGCGGACGGTCGACTGGGCGCTCGTCATCTCCGCCCTGGCCATCGTCGCCTGTGTCGTGCTGGCCGTGTGGCCCGTCCGCAGACGCCGTCGTCGGCGGGACACTGCCGACGGCCGTCCCGACAGCAGCACCGGCGACAGCGGTGGTGAGATCAGTGTCGACAGCGGTGGTGGGACGGACGCCGACGGAGCCGTGGCCCCGTCGAGCACCCCCGTCGATGCCGCGACCGCCCTCGCCCTCGACGAGCGGCCGAGGCTCCAGCTGCCCTTCGGGTCGGAGGGGCCCCGGGCGTCGGTCCTGGTCTCGCTGATCACCTCACTGCTGGCCGGGGGCGCGGCGGCCGCCATCGCCACCCCCAGGGCCGGCGCCGCGGTGGGCGTGGCCACCCTCGTGGTGCTCCTCGTCCCGCGCCTGCGGTTCGTGCTGGCCCTGGCCGCCGTCGGCTGCGTGGTCGCCGCCGGCGCCTACGTGGTCGTCCACCAGACCCAGTTCCAGGTGCCCGACAACGGATCGTGGCCCCACTCGTTCGGGGTGGCCGCCCAGTGGGCCTGGGGCGGCGTGGTCTTCCTGGGGGCCGACGGCGCGGTGGACGTCGCCCTTCGGGCACGGCGCCGTCGGCTCGAGCGCCGTGCCGGACCCGACGCCGGACCCGACGCCGGACCGGACGGGCCGGAGGACCCGCAGGGCCCGGTCGGGGCGGAGCGGATCGACACCGACCCGGTCGGGGAACCGCTGGACTCCTCTCCGGTGTGAACCACCGGCCGCGGGCGGCCGGTTCCGGAGGGGCGGCTCAGACGGGCCGGGTGAGTGCCTCGGTACCGAGGGCGGCCAGCGTGCCCCGGGCGGTGGCGTCCCAGGTGAACCGGGCGGCGTGCTCGAGCGCTCCCGCTCCGAGTCGGCGACGGAGCACCTCGTCGCGCAGCACGGTGTCCAGTGCGTTCCGCAGCTCGACGGCCCGGTCGACCAGGAGTCCGGACTGACCGTCGACGACCGCGTCCTCGTGGCCACCGATCCGGGTGGCCACCGACGGCGTCCCGCAAGCGCCCGCCTCGGTGACCGTCATCCCCCAGCCCTCGCGCAGCGACGAGGACGCCACCACCCAGGCGCTCCGGTACAGGTCGACCAGCGCCCCGTCGTCCACGAACCCGGGGAGCTCGATCCACGTCTCGGCCCGGTGCTCGTGGATCAGCGCCTCGAGCGCCGGACGTTCGTAGCCCTCGCCGGCGATCACCGCCCGAAGGTCGGGATGGGCTGCCTTGAGGTCCACCAGGGCCTCGACGAGGAGGTGGAACCGCTTGACCGGGACGAGGCGACCGACGGCCACCACCAGTGGCACCCCCGACCGTTCGCCACCCGGTGCGAAGCGCGGCTCCACCCCGGGGGGGGTGACGGAGATCCGCTCGGCCGGCAGGTGCAGGCGCTCGACGATCTCGGCCTTGGACGAGTGGGAGAGGGTGACGATCCGGCTGCGTCGGTAGAACGGAGGGGCGATCCGGTGCTCGAGCGCGTGGCCGAACTCGGCCATACCGCGGGGCAGGACCATCCTCCACATCTCGGCGTGGACGTGGTGGAGGAAGGTGATCTGGGGGCTGCGCGACCACACGGGGCTGAAGAACGGCATGCCGTTCCAGATCTCGACCGTGCCGTCGCCCGTCCCGATCCGGCCGACGGCGCCCGAAAGGATCGACCGGGGGAACACCGAGTACCGCCCGGCCCGGCGGATCACCCGGTAACCGTCGCGTCGGACGACACGCCGACCTCCGGGGACCGACGACGTGGTCATCGACACGTCGAGACCGGCCTCGGACCAGGCCGTCATGACCCGGTGGGCATGGAGCTCGCTCCCCCCCGCCTCGGGGTCGTCGAAGTCGCGCCACGCCAGGACGTCGATGCGCTTCAGCCCGGCACGGTCGGCGATCTCCCCGACGGGCATGCCGGAGAAGAGCGGGACGGGATCGGAGTCCGCACGGGACCGCGCCGAGGGGTGACCGACGGTGATCGGCAACCGGGTGACGGACGCATCGGCGTGCCCGTCGGGAGCAGCCCCCGGCTCGCCGGCCATCGACGTCATCGACCGGCCACCCCCTGCACTCCCCCTGAGTACGACATCGGCCGAGTGTACCGGACCGGCGCTCGGTCAACAGGTGTGGCCGGCACGGCCGGGACGGTCAGCCGCGCCCGGCGATCCGCTGCCACCCCAGACGGGCCGACCAGTGCTGGCCCCGGTGGCGGCGGTGGATGGCGAGGAAGGCGACGGCCATGGCCAGGGCCAGGGCGGCCTGGACGGCGAGGTCGGCCCACGCTGTCGCGTCCGGGCGTCCGTCGGCGACGGTCACCAGGACGACGGCGAGGCCGGAACCCGACGCCAGCAGCAGCACGATCCAGCGCGAGCCGGTGCCGAAGAGGTAGTTGGTCACGAGCACCGTGAAGGAGAGGCACATCATGGCCAGGACCAGCGGGGCGAACGCCGGTGCCGCGGTGCTGAGGCGGGCCGAGAAGATCAGGGTGAGGAACTGCCGCGGGACGAAGACGGCGATGGCCAGCAGGACCGCCGAGGGGACGGCCAGGAAGAGCAGGGTGACCCCGAACTGGCGGATGGCGTGGCCGCCCTCGTTCCACCGGATGGTGGCCTCGGGGAGGAGGTAGGCGCCGAGCGCCAGCGCGCCGAAGACGAGCGCCTTGGACGCCACCGAGATGGCCGCGTACGGCCCCACCTGCGCGTGGTCGAGGCGGCCGAGCAGGATCACGTCCACGTTCTGGAGCAGACCCAGGAGGGCCAGGCCGACGAACGCGGCCGACACGTCGGCGAGGAGCTTGCGACGGGCCAGGGCGACAGCGGGGGCGCGGTCCGGGCCGGCGTCGGCGGGTCCCGGTCCCGCGGTCCCGTCCACCGCCACCGGTGCCGTGGCCGGGTCGGACCACGACCGGTTGGCCAACCAGTGGGCGTGGACCGTGGCCACCACCTCGCTCACGAGCACTCCCAGGGCGTAGCCGGCCACCCCGAACCCGCCCACCACCAGGAGGATGACCAGGGCGGTGCGCACCCCGCCCTCCACCAGCAGGTTGGAGGCCAACTGGACGTAGCTCCGGTGCGCCTGCAGCAGGCCGCGGTCCACGCAGAGGAGGATCCACACCCCGGCCGCCATCAGGATCAGGACCACCCCCCCTCCGTTGGCCATCCCGAGCTGGTGGGCGATCCAGTCCCGCAGCACCAGGACGACCCCCAGTTCGACGACCATCCCGGCCAGGCAGATCCGGTGCACCCGGGCCACCCACCGACGGACCAGATGGGCCTGGCCCGACGTCTGGAGCATGGTGATCCGCCGCACCACGCCGACCAGCACGGCCGACCCGGGCATGGACAGGATGAAGAACAGGCCCAGGAGCTGGGCGATCTCGCCGTAGGACCGGGAGGACACCAGCCGGGCCACCGCCACGACCACCAGGGCGGCGGCCACGTTGACGACCATGCCGGCGACGGCCACCGGGCCGGCCTGGAGCAGCCCGGCCTTCAGGGTGTTGCCCGAGCCGGCGGACCTCGGAGCCGCCGCGTCGGAGGGCAGGGGGACCATCGGGCCGCCGGCCACGGCGATGCCCACCGCCGGGGCGAAGGCCACCGACTCGGTGATCGGGTCGACCACCGTCCCGACCTCCTCGAGGATCAGGTCGAAGCCGCTCTCCACACCGGGGGCGGGGTGGACGGCCGGCCCCTCCCCACCGACACCGGTCGGCCGGTCCTCGGGCAGTTCCCCGACGTCGTCCACCCGGTCGCCGACCCCCTCAGCCGGCGCGCCGGGGCAGGATCGGCGCGTCCCGCCCGGTCCCCGCGCCCGCGGAGGAGACCGGGCCGTCCCGGTCGCCGGCCGTCTCGTGGTACTCCTCTTCCACGTTCACCGACCAGATGTCGTGACGGGCACCGTGGATGTTCTCCACCGTCAGCATGGCCGTGTACATCGAGTGGTCCTGGTTGTTGTACTTGTGCATGCCGTTGCGGCCGACGGGGTGCACGTTGGGCGCGTGCTCCTCGAACCAGCGTCGGATGACGTCGACGTGGTCACGGTAGGTGTCGTCGTAGACCGGGTAGGCCTTCGGCATCCGGACCACGTACCCCGTCTCGACGTCCCCCGGGTCGACCAGCCCGATGGCGGCCAGCTCACGGGTCCCGAGGGCCACGAGGTCGTCGTCGCTCATCGTCCACAGCTCGTCACCCTCGAACACGAAGTACTCCATACCCAGGCAGGTCCGACCGTCCTTCACCAGGTAGGGCGACCAGGAGCCGAAGTTCTGGATCCGCCCGACCGCCACGTCCGGCGAGTGGATGTAGATCCAGTTGTCGGGGAACCCCCGGTCCGCCGGCACCACCAGGGCCACGGTCAGGAAGTCCCGGTAGTGGAGGGCGTCGGCCGCCGCCAGCACCTCGGGCGGCACCGGCGGGTCCACCACCCTGGCGAGGGAGGTGAAGGGCATCGAGGAGATCACGTGGCTCGCCTCGAGCCGCTCGGCAGTCCCGTCGTGCTCGACGGTGACGGCGACGGCCCGGCCCCCCTCCACGTGCACGGTGGTGGCCGACGTCGACATCCTGACCTCGCCGCCCAGGTCGACGAGGCGCTCCGCGCACCGCTCCCACATCATCCCCGGGCCGAACTTGGGGTACTGGAACTCCTCGATGAGACTGGTCACCTGCTTCGACCGGTCGCGCCGGCGTCCGAACGACGAGCGGATGGGCTCCCACACCGCGTCCCACAGGGACATCCCCTTGATCCGCTGGGCGCCCCAGTCCGCCGACAGCTCCGACGCCGACACCCCCCAGACCTTCTCGTTGTAGGTCTTGAAGAAGTGGCGGTAGAGGCGCCAGCCGTAGTTGGTGACGATGTAGCCCTCGAGCGTCGACTGGTCCTTCGGCGGACGGACGCGCACCCACAGGAACGACAGGCCGCAGCGGACCGCCTCGACGATCCCGAGATTGCCGAGCGCGTTGGCGAGCTTGATCGGGTAGTCGTAGTACTTGCCGCCGTAGAAGATGCGGCTCATCCGGGGACGGAGGAGGAAGTCCTCGTCGGGGAGGATCTCGTGCCAGAACTCCTCGACCGGGACCGCCTTGGTGAAGAACCGGTGGCCGCCGATGTCGAATCGCCATCCGTCCCGCTCCACCGTCCGGCTGATGCCGCCCAGCATCTCGTCCTGCTCCACGACCACGACCGGGTCACCGGTCTGGGCCGCCCGGTAGGCCGCGGTCAACCCGGCGGGCCCGCCCCCGATGACCACGACCGGGCGGTCGGCGGAAGGAGCCCACCGGCCCTCGTCGGGGACGGGAGCAGTCTCGAGGTCGGAGGGCGTTGCCATGTCGATGCGATCCGTTTCTTCTCGTCCCGGACTCCGTCGGCGGGCCGGGCCGGTCGGCGGTCGGGTCTGGTGGGAGGGCGGCGTGTCGAACACCCGCTTCCCACGGGTCCCCTGCCGGGCGGCTACCGGAGATCGGCCCTACCCTGCGCAGCGCAGGATAGTGGCTCCTCCCACCCGGCCGGAGTGACCACGGTCAGGACCCGACGGGCGTGAACCGCACCAGGTACATGGGCTGGTAGAAGCTGATGTCGTCTCCTTCCACCAGGTCGGTTCCGTGGAAGGCCGGATCGTTCTGGAGGGACTCCACGATCCCCTCGCACTTCAGTCCGAACGACTCGTACCCGGGCTCCCACACCAGGAAGATCTGGTGTCCGCCGCCGGCCAGCCGCTCGAGGTTCTGGGCGAACGCCGGGGACGATGCCGCCCCGACCGCCGCCGCGTAGTCGATCCAGTCGATGAACTCCGGCCCGGTTCCCCGTGGGAACGTCACCTGGGTGTACCTGTCCGGCGGCAGCAGGCGGTCGACCGCCGGGCCGAGCTGGTCGGGGCAGTAGGCGACGATGTCGCCCGGCCTGCCGCTCCGGGCGATGGCCGACGCCACCTGACCCGCCTGGGTCCGGTTGGTCGTCACGTCGGGCACCGACGCGGCCAGCCCGAGGACCACGGCCACGGTGAGGATCCCGACCCGGACGCGCCGGTCGCGGAACACCGCCAGGCCGAGAGCGACCAGGAGGATCAGCGGGATGAACACCACCGACGCATAGCGGGCATCGAATGCGCTGTTCGTCGCCAGGCCGCCCACGATCGCCGCCGCCAGGGTGCCGAGCACGACCACCGCCAGCGGGCGGCCGAGGGGGCGGGTCCGGATGTCGAGCAGGATGTGGCGCCTGTCGGTGGCCACGCCGAACAGGCCCAGGCCGACCAAGGCGAAGAAGAGCAGGGCCAGCGCCCGACCCCCGCTGGTGCTCCCACCGGCGAACGACGCCACGGCGTCGACCATGGCCGCGAAGGTCGCGGGTGTCGACCACGGCGTGCCGGTGTGCAGGGACTGGAACACGAAGATCGGAACCCACGGGAGGAAGGTGAGGCAGCCGACCACCATGGCCACCAACGCCGAGCGCGCCCCGTGGCGCCACTCCGGTCGCCCCCGCCACGCCTCGAAGAGCAGCCACAACATGGTGGTGGCCAGGAGGTAGAGCGACCAGTAGTGGGAGTAGAGGAGCAGGCCGGTGACCGCGGCCACGGCAACCAGGTTGCCCGCCCGGGGCGAGCGCAGAGCCCGGTCGAGCGCCAGGAACCCGAGGACGGTCAGGAGAGCCACCATCGAGTACATCCGCGTCTCGGTGTCGTAGCGCACGGCGAACGGCGAGCTCGCCACCAGGAGCGTGGCGGCCCAGCCCACCTTGGTACCACCGAGGCGCCTGCCGGCCAGCCACGTCAACGGCACCGTCGCCACGCCGAAGACCCCGGGGAGCGCCCGCACCGCCAGGTCCGAGGTCCCGAACAGCCCCATCCAGAAGTGGAGCAGGAGGTAGAAGAGGGGCGGGGCACCGTCCCGTCGCAGGTAGTACGGGAGCTCGTGGATGGGCTGACGGGCGATGTTCACCGTCAGCGCCTCGTCGAGCCACAGGTCGGACACGGTCCAGAACCGCAGGACCAGGCCGGCGACCAGGGTCAGTCCCGCCCCGATCCACAGCAGCCTGACCACGTTCGGACCGAACGGGGGACCCTCGGCGTCGGCATCGTCGTCGGGCCCGGACGGGGCGGCCGTTCGGACCTGCGGATCGCGTCGGATCCTGGTGCCGGAAGGCACCGCCGCGCCCTTCGGGCCGAGGTCACCGGTCACGGCGTCGGGAACGACGTCGACCGCCGCGTCGGTCGACGTGGCGGATCCGGAGGGTGCGGAATCCATGGCTGGCATGGTACCCAGGCCACCCGTGCACCGGTGACCGCCCGCACTCTCCCGACGGCGGTGCGTCCGCCGACCGCCGGATGGCTCCGGGGTCGGATGACCGCTAACGTGCGCCCACGACGCTCCCGACCTGTGGCAGAGTCAGTGCCAGGAGTTTCGCAGTCCGCTGAGGGATCGCTGCAGCGCCAGCGGACCGTAGAGGGTCACCCGATGGTGATCGACAGACGCAATGGGGGAATGTCCGTGACCGAGTCGAACGAGATCAGCCGTCGTGCCTTCATGTCGCGGGGAGCCGCCGTCGGGGGCGCCGTCGTCCTCGCCGGCGCAGCCGGCGGCGCGTTGGCCGCCTGCTCGTCGCCCTCGACCAGTTCGTCCACGACGGCCGCCACGGGCTCGAAGCCGGGAGTCGGCACCGGCACCCCGGTCCGGGGCGGCTCGCTGTCGGTGGGGACGCTCGACGAGATCGACGGCTTCTATCCTCCCAACAGCCACTGGGACAACACGGGGTACCTCTACGCCAACGCCGTCTTCGACCCGCTGTGCGCCACCGCGGCCGACGGGACCACCCAGCCCTACCTCTGCCAGTCGATCACCCCCAATTCGACCTACGACACCTGGACCATGACGCTCCGTCCGAACATCAAGTTCAGCGACGGATCCGCCCTGGACTCCGCCGTCGTCCTGGCCAACTACCAGGAGTTCCGGGCGTCCCTCCTGACCGGGCAGGCCCTCACCCAGATCACGTCGGTGACCGCCCCCGACGACATGACCGTCGTCTACCAGCTCCAGGCCCCGAACCCCTCGTTCACCGCCGGGCTGGCCACCCAGGTCGGCTACGTGTTCGCCCAGGCCATGATCGACGCGGTCAAGGGGGGCAATCAGAATCCCGTACCCGTCGGCACCGGCCCGTTCGTCTACCAGGACTGGGAGCCGAACGACCACTTCACCGCCACCCGCAATCCCGGCTACTGGCGGGCCGGCCTCCCCTACCTCGACTCGATCACCTTCCGACCGGTCCCGGACACCGTCCAGCGCGAGGCAACGCTCAAGACCGGGGGCGTGGACATGATCGAGTCCACCGACCCCGGCACCATCACCCGGTTCGAGAACCAGGCCGGTTACCAGCTGGTCGACACGAGGACGGGCGTCCTCGGCGAGCCGTCGATGGCGTTCATCATGCTCAACACCCTGGTCACCCCGACCAGCGACCTGCGCATCCGCCAGGCGCTGGCCAAGGGCCTCGACCAGGCCACGATCCAGAAGATCTTCGGCGCCGGCTTCGCCAAGCCGATCAACGGACTCTTCCTGTCCGACTCGCCGTACTACAACGACACCGGCTACCCGACCTACGACCCGGCCGGGGCCAAGCAGCTGGTCGCCGCATACGCGGCCGAGCACGGCACCCCCTCGCTCAAGCTGCTGACCATCACCGACCCGCGGCTGGCCCAGGTGGTGCAGGTGATCCAGCAGATGTGGCAGCAGATCGGGTTCGACGTGACCATCGGTCAGATCGAACAGGCCAACCTGATCGACGACTTCATCGCCGGTGAGTTCCAGGCGGCCACGTCGTACCAGTTCGGGGCCATCGACCCCGACCTCAACTACGTCTGGTGGAGCACGACGACGGTGGGCCCGGTCGGGAGCATCGCCCTCAACTTCCCCCGCAACTCCGACCCGGTCATCGAGCAGGCCATGCTGACCGGCCGCCACACCACGAACACGGCCACCCGGATCAAGGCGTACCAGACGGTCAACGACCAGCTGGCCAAGGACCTCCCCTATCTGTGGATCGAGCAGTACCTCTTCTCCGAGGTGGCCACGTCCCGGGTGCAGAACTTCGACAACCCGACGCTCCCGAGCGGGGCCCCCGCCTACGGGTTCGACGAGGGGATCTTCTTCCCGGCCCAGATCTGGCTGGCCCAGTAGCAGCCAGGGGATCGGTCCCACCACCCATGACCAAGTACCTGTTCCGGAGGACCATCCAGCTGGTGGTGGTGGCGTTCGTCATCTCCGTCCTGACGTTCCTGCTGGTCCACCTGCTCCCGGGCGACCCGACCACCCAGATCCTCGGCCCGAACGACACCGCGGCGAACCGGGCCATCCTCCTCAAGCAGCTCGGTCTCAATTTCCCGCTGTGGCGCCAGTACCTGACCTGGCTCGGTGCGGTGTTCCACGGCAACCTCGGCACCTCCTACCTCGACCACGAGTCGGTGACCCACATCATCGCCACCGGGGCCCCGGTCGACCTCGAGCTGATCATCGTGTCCCAGGTGGTCGCCTTCGCCGTGGCCATCCCCCTCGCCCTGGTCACGTCCCGCAAGCCCAACCGGCCGCTCGACAACATCTCCACGACCGGGACCTTCGGGCTGCTGGCCCTGCCGCCCTTCGTCGTGGCCCCGATCCTGGTGGCGGTCTTCGCGGTCGGCCTCGGCTGGTTCCCGGCCACCGGCTACACGCCGTTCAACCAGGCGCCGCTCACCAACATCCACGAGATGGTGCTGCCGTCCCTGGCCATCACCGCCGGCTCGATCGCCGTCTACTACCGGCTCCTGCGGTCCGACCTCATCAGCACCCTCCAACAGGACTTCATCACCATGGCCCGATCCAAAGGCCTGTCCACCCGACGGATCATGTGGCGCCACGCGTTCCGCCCGTCGAGCTTCTCGCTCCTGGCCGTGGCCGGCATCAACATCGGCTCGCTCATCGCCGGTACGTTCGTCGTCGAACTCCTCTTCGCCCTGCCGGGCATCGGCTTGGCACTGGTCGAGGCCGTCGAACAGCGCGACTACCTGGTCGTCCAGGGGATCGCCCTGGTCGTCGCCATCGCCTACGTCCTCCTGCAGTTCGTGATCGACTTCATCTTCACCATCGTTGACCCGAGAGTGGTGCGGGAGTGATCCATGCCTGACGACAGAGAGCTACTCGACACCGGCGCCTCCCACCAGCTGCTGGGCGACCGGTTCCCGGGCATGGCCGCAACCGAGCAGGCCGTCGTGGCCGAGCAGTCCGAGACCCTCCACACCGACGACATCCTGCTCAAGAAGCCGATGGGCTTCCTGTTCTGGTTCGCCGTCACCTGGGTGGTCCTGGTGATCCTCGCCGCCCTCCTGGCCAACGTGCTGCCGCTGCAGAGCCCGACCTTCCAGAACTACACGGCCCTCAACCAGGGTCCGAGCCTCGCCCACTGGCTGGGCACCGACGACCTCGGCCGCGACCTGCTCTCCCGGCTCGTCTTCGGGTCGCGGGTGTCGCTGGTCGTCGGGTTCGCCGGTGCGGCCATCGGACTGGCCGTCGGGGGGACGGCCGGGTTGATCTCGGGCTACAAGGGCGGGAGGCTCGACATGGCCCTCAACGCCGGCTCATTCATCATCCTGGCCTTCCCGGCCATCGTGGCCGTGATCGCCATCGTGGCCTTCTGGGGGACGTCGCTCCTCCACATCACGATCATCCTGGGGATCGGGACCGTCCCCCTCATGTACCGGGTCATACGGGCCTCGAGCCTCTCGTTCGCCCAACGCGACTTCGTGGTGGCGGCCAAGACCATGGGCGCGACCGACTCCCGGATCGTGCTGCGCGAGATCCTCCCCAACGTCATCCCGGTGATCGTGACCTTCAGCCTCATCACGGTGGCCGGCCTCATCATCATCGAGGGCACCCTGGCCTTCCTCGGCCTGTCGGTGAACCTGCCCATCCCGTCGTGGGGGAACCTGATCGTGGAGGGGACGTCGAACAATTCCCTCAGCATCGATCCCTTCATCATGATGTGGCCGGCACTCGCCATGTTCCTGCTGCTGTGGTCGATCAACCTCATCGGCGACCGGCTCCGGCAGCGCTTCGACATCCGCGAGGGACTCCTCTGATGGCGAGGACGAAGCGGGGTCGGACCCTCGAGTTCAAGGACGTCGGCAGCCAGTCCGGCCCGCTGCTGGTGGTGGAGGACCTCCACACCGCGTTCCGAACGTCACGGGGGACCGTCCGCGCCGTCGACGGGGTCTCCTTCGAGGTCTACGAGGGCAAGACGCTCGGCATCGTCGGCGAGTCGGGGTCGGGCAAGACCGTGCTCTCCCGTTCGATCATGGGCCTCCTCCCCCCACGGGACGTCATCCGCAGCGGCACCGTCCGCTTCGCCGGGCATGAGCTCACCGCCATGGACGACTCCCAGCTGCGGCAGGTATGGGGCGCCGAGCTCAGCATGATCTTCCAGGACCCGATGACCGCCCTCAACCCGGTCAAACGGATCGGCGCGCAGATCGCCGAGTCGCTCGTCCTCCACCTCGGCATGGACAAGAAGGAGGCGCAGAGGACGGCCGTCGAGTTGCTGCGGTCGGTCGGCATCCCGTCCCCCGAGCAGCGGGTGCGCTGGTTCCCGTTCCAGCTCTCGGGCGGCATGCGCCAGCGGGTCATGATCGCCATCGCCCTGGCCTGCGCCCCCCGACTGGTCATGGCGGACGAGCCCACCACCGGACTCGACGTCACCGTCCAGGCCCAGATCCTGGACCTCCTCGCCGACCTCCAGCGGGAGCGCCACATGGCGGTCATCCTCGTCACCCACGACCTCGGGGTCGTGGCCACCCGCGCCGACGACATCGTCGTCATGTACGCCGGCCGCATCGTCGAGCGGGCGCCCACCAAGACGCTGTTCCACGACACGAAGATGCCCTACACCCAGGCACTCATGAACTCGATCCCCCGCCTGGCCGATCCGAGCGGAGCCCGGCTCCACGCCATCGCCGGCAGGCCACCTGACCTGATCAACCCGCCGAAGGGCTGCCGGTTCGCCCCCCGCTGCGAGTACGCCCGGGACAAGTGCCGTGAGTCCGAGCCCCCGCTGCGCACGGTGGGCTCGCCCGACCACCTCTTCGCCTGCTGGTACCCCCTGGTCGACGGCGTCTCGACCGCCCCTGCCGTCCCGGTCAGCGTGACCGTGGGCGCCACCACCCCGTCACCGGACCCGACGGACGGCCGACCGGCCGCCTCCGGCGACGACGTCACGCCCACCGGGGACACGGACGCATGACCGACACCCCGACGGCCCCCGGCACCACCGACCTCCCGTCCGTCGACGTCGTCCTCGACGTCAAGGACCTGGTGGTCGAGTTCAGGAGCGGTCACCAGCGGGTCCAGGCCGTGTCCGGTGTCACGTTCCAGGTGCGCCGGGGCGAGACCCTCGGTCTGGTCGGCGAGTCCGGGTGCGGCAAGTCGACCACCGGGCGCACACTGGTCCAGGTCCAGCCGGCCACCTCCGGCACCATCGACTACCGGGGACGGGATCTCAACGCCCTGTCCGGCCGCGCCCTGCGCGAGCTACGCACCAAGATCCAGATGATCTTCCAGGACCCGATCTCTTCGCTCAACCCGCGCCGGCGCATCAGGGACATCGTCGCCGAGCCCCTGGCGATCTGGAAGCGCGGGACCAAGGCCGAACGGGCCGTCAAGGTGCGCGAGATGCTCGAGGCGGTCGGGATCGACCCCGATGCGGCCGGCGACCGGCGGCCGGGTGAATTCTCGGGCGGCCAGTGCCAGCGGATCAGCATCGCCCGGGCCCTCATGGCCGATCCCGAGCTGCTGATCTGCGACGAGCCCGTCTCGGCTCTCGACGTGTCGGTCCAGGCCCAGATCCTGAACCTCCTCGCCGACCTGAAGGCCCGATTCCAGCTCACCATGGTCTTCATCGCCCACGACCTGGCCGTGGTGAAGAACGTCAGCGACCGGGTCGCGGTGATGTACCTCGGCAAGCTGGTCGAGGTGGCCGGATCCGACGACCTCTACCGTCAGGCGGCCCATCCCTACACCGAGGCGCTGCTGGCCTCGATCCCGGAGCCGGACCCGGACCACGAGTCCGACCACAAGGCCCTGACCGGCGAGCTGCCGTCGCCCCTCGACCCGCCGTCAGGGTGCCGGTTCCGCACCCGGTGCCCGTACGCGCAGGACCGGTGCGCATCCGAGGAACCGCCGCTGCACGAGATCGCCCCCGGCCACCAGGTGGCCTGCCACTTCCCGGTGGGTCCGCTCGGCGCCGCCGCAGCCGAGGGCTGAGGGCCGGGCGACTACGCCCCGGCCGGAAGGGTCTGGACCGTGGCCCCGGCGGGGGGCGCGAACGTCGATGCCGGTGGGTTCGGCGTGTACGCCTGCAGCGTGACCGTGTTGCCGTTGGCGTTGACGTAGGTGAGGATCCCGTTCGAGCGCGATCCGCAGTAGGTGACCGGGGTCGGTTCCGAGGGGCCCCTCGCGGTGACGCAGCTCGAGGGCTGCCCGCCGTAGGTGGCGGACGACGTGCTGATGACGTAGCCGGCACCGTGCGCAGCCGCCGAGGCCTCCACGCCCTTCAGCGTGTCGGCGATCACGCCGGGGTTGAACAGGTTGGTGAGTCCGGAGACCGTGGCGGTCATGCTCGCCGGCAGGGTGGTGCACGTGGCGCTGCTGCCCGTTCCCTGGCACTCGGTGACCGACGTCCCGTCGATGTAGAAGCTTCCCTCCGAGGTGGTCACCGCCGATTTGGGCGGGGACTGGGCGAACGTGACGGTCTCGGTCTTCCCGGTCGAGGCCTCGGTGACCACGTAGGTGGCGCTGAAGGTGGCCCCCGTGCTCCTGGTGATCCCGTTCACCACCGAGTCGAGACCGCTGGACCCGCCACTCGCCGCAGTCGAGGTCGTCGACGCGCCGGGAGCGGCGGTCGTGGAGGAACTCGTCGAATTGGAGCTGCACGCGGCCACGAGCAGACCGCCGGCCACCACCGACGCCCCCACCCCCAGCCACCGGTGGCGGTTCCTCGGGGTCGGCACCTCCGGTGCAGTGGTCCGTCGCATGTCGTGTCCTCCGTCGTGTCACGCCGTCGAGCGAGTATCGCGCCGACGGGCGGACTCCGGGGTGACCATCGCCCTACAGCATCGGGCCGTTCGTGACGATGAGCCCCTCATGTATTCCGTCTCGAACAGGTCAGAGGTCTGATCCCGTGGCGCTCGAGGTCATCGGGGCCGGAGTGGGTCGTACCGGCACGACCTCACTGAAGATCGCGCTCGAGCGCCTTCTGGGCCGGCCGTGCCACCACATGTACGAGATGTTCGTCGATCCGACGGAGATCCCCCGGTGGACGGACGCCATCGACGGGTGCCCGGTCGACTGGACCACGATGTGCTCGGGATACGCAGCGGTCGTCGACTGGCCCGGGGCGGCCTTCTGGCCGGAGCTGACGATCGCCAATCCGGATGCACTGGTCGTGCTCTCGGTGCGCGACGCCGAGAGCTGGTACCGCAGTGCCATGAACACGATCTTCCAGGTCTACGACATCGTTCCGCCGGAGATGCGGCCGTGGTTCGAATCGATGCGCCGGCTGTTGGACCAGCGATTCAGTTGTGACTTCCGTGACCCGGACGCCATGATGACGGCCTTCGAGCTCCACAACGAGTCGGTTCGTCGCACGATCCCACCGGGACGTCTGTTGGAGTGGAGTCCCGGCGACGGCTGGGGACCCCTGTGCGATCGACTCGGGCTGGACGAGCCCACCGACCCGTTCCCCAGGGCGAACGACACCAACCAATGGCGGGAGCTCGTCGGGATGGCACCGATCGCGTAGGCCCTTCTCGGGCCGCCGTGCCCGACGGTCGACGGGCCCCGACCGGAGCCCTCAGGAACCGCGCCGGCCGGGCGCGACCCCAGGGTTCACGCGTCGGCGGCAGGCACGTCGGCCGGCGCCTCGGCCACGGGGGCCTCGGCGGCAGGGGCTTCAGTGACCGGGGCCTCGACGGCAGGCGCCTCGACCGGTGCCTCGGCGGCAGGTGCCTCGGCAGCAGGGGCCTCGGCGGCAGGTGCCTCGGCGGCAGGGGCCTCGGCGGCAGGTGCCTCGGCGGCTTGGCCCTCGGCCGGCGCGCCGTCGCCGGTGCCGTGCTCGGCCACGTAGTCGGCCCACGCGGCCTGCGCCTCGGTCTCGGGGGTGAACTCGGTCTCGGCGAAGACGGGGCCGACGTAGTTGCCCTCCTCGTCGTACGCGTGCTCACCGAAGGCCTCGCGGTACTCCTCGGACACCTCGCCGCCCTCGGCGGCCTGCTTGATCGACAGGCTGATGCGTCGACGCTGCAGGTCGATGTCGATGATCTTGACCCACAGCTCCTCGCCGGGAGTGACCACCTGCTCGGGCAGGTCGACGTGGTGGCCGGCCATCTCCGAGATGTGCACGAGGCCCTCGATGCCGTCGCCGACCTGGACGAACGAACCGAACGGGACCAGCTTGGTGATCCGGCCGTAGACCAGCTCCCCCACCTGGTGGGAGTTGGCGAACTCCTGCCACGGATCGGTCTGGGTGGCCTTGAGGGAGAGGCTGATCCGCTCCTTGGAGAGATCGACGTCGAGGACCTCGACATCGATCTCGTCGCCCACGGAGACGACCGAGGACGGGTGGTCGACGTGCTTCCAGGACAGCTCGGACACGTGGACGAGGCCGTCCATGCCACCCAGGTCCACGAAGGCACCGAAGTTGACCACCGACGACACGACGCCGCGACGGCGCTCACCCGGCTTGAGGTTGACCAGGAACTCGCCCCGCTGCTCCTTCTGGGTCTCCTCGAGCCAGGCCCGACGGGAGAGGACGACGTTGTTGCGGTTGCGGTCGAGCTCGATGATCTTGGCCTCGATGGTCCGACCCACGTAGGGCTGGAGCTCGCGGACGCGACGGAGCTCGACGAGCGAGGCGGGCAGGAAGCCGCGCAGCCCGATGTCGACGATGAGACCGCCCTTGACCACCTCGATGACCGGGCCGCTGACGACCTCGTCGGACTCCTTGAGCTTCTCGATGGTGCCCCATGCACGCTCGTACTGGGCCCGCTTCTTCGACAGGATCAGCCGACCCTCCTTGTCCTCCTTCTGGAGGACGAGGGCCTCGACGGCCTCGCCGAGGGTGACGATCTCGGAGGGGTCGACGTCGTTGCGGATCGACAGCTCGCGCACCGGGATGACGCCCTCGGACTTGAA
>JBEKRV010000056.1:0-23248 GCA_049517675.1 Acidimicrobiales bacterium | reverse complement strand
GCCATGCCCGAATTCTTGCCGATCTGCCATGGGAACGCGAATCGAGACGGACGGTGTAGGCGCGTTGCCGCCCGAGATCCGGGCTACGTCAATTGTGGATACCGACCCACGCTCCTAGCCGCCGCACCGCTCCTCCTGACCGGGCTGCCCGACGACGTCATCGTCCGGTCGACCCGACCGGCCCTGATCGACAGCACCCTGGTGCGGATCACCCGGCCCCCGGCGGCGGTGATCTTCGTCACCGTGATCCTCGTCGGCTCCATGACCCCAACGCTGGTGGCGGCCCAGGCGCACTCGCCGTCGGCCCGGGGGTTGCTCGCGGTGGTCGTCCTCGTCGCCGGGGTGGTGCTGTGGCTCCCGATCATCGGCCGCATCCCCGGCATCGCGCGGCCGAGGCCGATGATCCGGGCCGTCTACCTGGTGGCCCAGGCGGTGATCCCCGTCTTCTTGTCGTTCGTCTTCATCCTCGCCACCCGGCCCCTCTATCCGGAGTTCGCCCGTTCCAAACGGGTGATCGGGCTCCGGCCCCTCAACGACCAGCAGATCTCGGGTTTCGAGTCCAAGCTGGCCTTCCTCATCACCCTCCTGATCGTGGCCGGCGTCATCCTGTCCCGTGCGCCCGACTCCGACGACGACCTCGGGCCCGAGGACCCACTGGTATGGGCCGACATCGAGCGACACTTCGAGCGCATCGACCGTCGGGGTCACCCGGTCGCGGATGTCGGGACGTTGCCGGCGCCGGGACAGCCGCCGGGCGCAGGCGACCTCGCCGCCCGCCCGCCCGGCGACGGTGATCCGCCACCCGACCAGGACCCGTCGGACGAGTAGCGGCGCCCGGTCGCCGACCCGGGACCGGAACTCCCGGATGACCCGGGCACCCCTGCGGGTCCCTACCATGGGCGCATGACCCTGGACGCCCCGGCCGCGCCGATGATCCGGCGCCTCGTCCCCGGAACCATCCAGGCCGGCGTCGAGGACGTCGGCGGACGCCCGGCCATGGTGGTCCGGTCCTCCTCCGACGTGCGGAAGGGGGCGCTCTCGATCGACGACGGCGACACGATGGCCCTGGCGGCCGGTTCGGCCCGGACCCTGCGCATCCCGCTGGTGCTGGTGTTGGCGTCGAGCGGCGCCGACGTGTCGGGCGGCGTGGCCTCGCTGCACGGATGGGGCCGGGCGGCACGGGCCCTCGCCTCCTGCTCCGGCGTCGTCCCGGTCGTCGTGATCGTGACCGGGCCGGCACTGTCCGGTCCGGCTCTCCTCCTCGGTCTGGCCGACCTGGTGGTGATGACCGGGGACGCCTTCGCCTTCGTGTCGGGACCGGCCATGGTCCAGGAGTTCACCGGGATCCGGATCGGCGTCCACCAGTTGGGTGGATCGGCCGTCCATGCCAGGTCGAGCGGCCTGTGCGCCATCGAGTCGGCGTCGCCCGAGCAGGCACTCGAGCACGTGGCCCACCTGCTGAGCCTGCTCCCGGCCCACGCCGACGAGCTCCCCCCGCGCAGCGAGGGACGGACCGCCGACGCCGACGATGTCGACCTCCGGTCGGTCGTCCCCGACCGGGCGACCAGCTCCTACGACGTGCGCCGGGTGGCGGGTGCGTTGGCGGACGACGGCGACGTGACCGAGCTGTGGACCCGATGGGCACCTCAGCTGGTGACCGCGCTCGGCCGGATCGACGGCCGCACCGTCGGGTTCGTCGCCAACCAGTCCCAGGCGCTGGCCGGGACCCTCGACATCGCCGCATCACAGAAGGGCGCCCGCTTCGTGCGGTTCTGCGATGCCTTCAACGTCCCGCTGGTCACCCTCGTCGACACGCCGGGATTCCTCCCCGGCAAGGACCTCGAGTGGCGGGGCATGATCCGCCACGGGGCCGAGCTGGCCTTCGCCTACGCCGAGGCCACCGTGCCCCGGATCTGCGTCATCCTCCGCAAGGCGTTCGGCGGTGCCTACATCGTCATGGACTCGAAGGGCATGGGGAACGACCTGTGCCTCGCCTGGCCCGGTGCCGAGATAGCGGTGATGGGGGCGGAGGGGGCGGCCCAGATCCTGTTCCGGAAGTCGACTCCCGAGGAGCGGATCGAGCTGCAGACCGAGTACGCCGAGGCGTTCCTCACCCCCTACCAGGCGGCCGAGCGCGGCTTCGTCGACGAGGTCATCGACCCGTCCGACACCCGGGCCGTGGTGGCCAACGCACTGGAGCTTCTGGCGACCCGGCGCGAGTCGCTACCGGGACGCAAGCACACCGTCGGCCCGCTGTAACGAGCTGTCGCGCTGGGTCGGCCGGTTGGCGGCGGCGTCCGGGAACGCTACCGCCAGGATCACCATCAGCCCAGCCACGACCGGCAGCCACCAGACCCACGGGTTCAAGTGCCAGTAAGCGAACCACGAGATCCCGACCGCCACCCCGACGGCGACCCGGAACCGTCGAGCGCTCCCCCGTCCGACCAGCACCAACAGCACGATCAACGGGGGGGTCAAGTAGTAGGGGGTCATGACTGCCTCGAAGAAGCACCGGGCAGCGAGGATGAACCCGGCCATCCAGATCAGTCGGATCGGGTCCTGTGGCCGACGCCAGACATACAGTGCCAGGACGACGGCCAGGACCAGATAGATGGTCCGACCCGGACCGGCGGAGACCTGGAGCAGGGGACGCATGGTGATGACCGCCGCATGGAGATGACCCCTCCCGGAACTGGTCACGTCTTCCGCCACCGACGCCGACGCCCCCGTCAGCCGCACCCGAGGAGCGAGGTCGACCCAGGGGGTGGCGTGATTGAAAAGCGGGGGTGTCGGCTGCTTCAGGAGTGCCCGATACGTCCCGGACGGGTTCCCGAGGTACGACACAACGACCAGGAACACCGAGATCACCGAACATCGGATGGCGAACAGGAGTCGTCCGCCCCGGGGCGACGAGGCGAGGAACAACGGGAGCACGAGCGCAATCAACGGCTGGAACGCAACCCCGATCCCGAAGAGCCACCCGGCACGGGACCAGTTCCCGCGCAGGACCGCGATCATCGCGTAGAGGGCGAACGCCATCGCCACGGCATCCTCGGGATGGCCCCACACCGCCACCGTCGCGAAGGTCAGCACTCCCACCACGATGCAGAGAGCGCGGCGCCTCTTGGAGTCGATCCGGAGTTCCTCTGCTACGGCGTCGGAAGCGAAGAGCACCGTCGCACCGAGCGCGAGATCCACCGGTACGAGCAGAAGCGCGGCAGTCGGACGCGCCAGTATGAACCCAGGGCTGGACGCCGACAGATGAAGCGATCCGCCAAGCATTGCCACCGGCGCCAGGACGACAGCGATCCCGGGGAACGTGACCATCCCGGTGTCCTGGTTGTAGACGCCACCCAGATATCCCCATGCGACGTACTGAGCTGCACGGTACGTCCCCCACAAGTCGCCCTGCGCAAACCACGTGGAACTGTGGTGCACCACTGGATCCCAGAAGAACGTGAAGGCGAGACCGAGCACGAACAGCAGCCCGGCAACCGCCGACGGGACTCGTCGCCTCACCGCTGAATCCCGTATCCGCGGGAACCAACGTTCGAGCGGCAGTCCCGTCGGAACTGCTCCTTCGGGTGCGACGGAACGTCCGTCGAGGACAGCCGTGGCCATGGAGTGAGCATCGTACGTAGGAGGGCTCGACTTGAGTCGGATCAGGTCTTCCCTCGTCGAGACGGTGCACACGTCCGGAAACGGTCGGGCTGCGGTCACAGGCTGCCGCACTTCCGACCGTGGTTGCGTCCCGCGACACGGAAGTGCCCCCTCCATTCGGAGGGGGCACTTCGCGCTCCTTCTTGGTTCCGCCCAGCGCAGGCGCCGAGCGGATCTCACGTCACGACGATCAGCCAGCAGCAGCGGCGGCCGAGAAGCTCGAGCCCCAGCCGATGGAGATACCCGCCGTGGTCTGGAACGCAGCGGCCGTAGCGTCGCAAGTGGTGGTGGTACCAGACACTTCCTTGACCTCGCCGTAGTAGTCACCCTGCTTGGTCGGCGCAGACGTTGCCGATCCGGACGAGTTGGCGGTCGCATACAGCGTGCTAGCCGTCGGGGCGACGGCCTGGACGTTGTCCACGGCGTACCAGCAGGTGTTGGTGGGCTTCGAGTACGACGCCAGGATGATGCCGTTGCCGTTCGGGTCCACGTAGACCGACACAGGACCAGATCCAGTGACAGCACCGGCCACGAACGAGATGCTCGGCTCGTTCGACTGCAGCGATGCGGCCGTCACGTTGCCCGTGCCACCACCGGTGGTGTTGTAGGCCTGGCCGTTCGAAGTCTCGGCGGCCTTCGCGGTGGTGAGCGCGGTGTTCAGGTTGGACTGGGCAGCCCGGTCATTCGCCCCGCCGGTCACACCCAGGAACGTGGGGATGGCGATGGCGAGAAGGATGGCCAGGATGAGCAGTACCACCATAAGTTCGATGAGGGTGAAGCCGGCGTCCTCACCGAGCTCGACCGCAGCATCACGCCTGTCATTCAGGCGCCTGATAACGGATGACATCATTTGGAATCTCCCTTGTCGGTATGTGCTACATCAATGGATGAGCATCTCAAGTGATGCCCGGTGCTTACATCGACCAACCGAGAGGGGAACTTGAGGCATCCTTTTGAACTTCTTGCCCATGGCCATAGAGAGGGTCACCAGAGTTGTTCCTGCGGGACCCGGCCCGTTGGTAAGGGATGGGGACGCAGATCGCCGAAGGGGGTTCGACCAGGCCCGTCGTCCGCCATGCGATATCCAGACGGCAATCACACAAATGGGATCGGGGTAGGTTGCAGATTGGGTGCAGCAAACAACCTTGTGTTCTCACTCGCTGACTGGAATCGATGGAGGACCAGCAATTGGTGTGTGCCGGTCCTGCGCCCGAGATCCACGTGTGCCTTTCCAGAGACCGGTCCCGGCGCCACGAGGCCGGAAGCCCGAGCCCACCGTCACAGCTCGCGTAGTCGGTTCGTCGTCTCGTAACGATGTCGGCGGCGGAACCGCGGCGCACGTCCTCGGAACGAGCGCCGGAGGTGAGGCCCGCCATCCGGAGGGGCCGGACCAGGTCAGGACCGTTGCCCGAGGTTTTCCGGGGTCGATGCGCTCGAGATCTGGTGCGGCTGCGAGCCCGGAGGACGGTCCGTCAACCTGATCGACGACGCCACCGGCACTACGGGTGGATCTGGAAGTGTGCATGATCTTCGATCGACTCATCCGCCTTCTGCCTTGAGCCGCAGGATTCGTCTTTCGGCCGAGCGCGCTGTCCAGGTGTCGGAGGTCGCCCGCGCTCATTGCCGGGCCCCGTTCAGCCGTTCGGCACCAGCTTGATGTAGTCGAACATCGGCAGGTAGAGCGAGATGACCATGGCCCCGACGCCGATGCCCATCACCACGGTGAGCAGTGGCTCGAGGAGTGCGGTCAGGTTGTTGACCGTGGACTCCACTTCCTGATCGTAGAAGACCGCGACCTTCTTGAGCATCCCGTCCAGCACACCCGTCTGCTCGCCCACCTCGACCATCTGGACCATGAGCACCGGAATCACGTTCTCGTGCTCACGCAGGGGGTCGGCGAGGGGGCGTCCCTCCCGCACGCCGATCTTCGCCTGGCGGAGGACGTCGCCGACCGTCACGTTCCCCGCGGTCTCGGCACTGATGTCGAGCGCCTCGAGGATAGGGACGCCGGAGCTGATGAGCGATCCGAGCGTATTGGTGACTCGGGCCAACGCCACCTTGTGGAAGAGCGGTCCGAAGACCGGCGGCTTCAGCATCCAGCGGTCCCAGACCCGGCGACCGCCTTCGGTGGCGATCCACTTCCGTATGCCGACGATGACGCCGACGACCACGGCGATGACCACGATGACCCATGCGCTCGTCATCACGTTGGAGACGTTGATGAGGATCTGCGTCGGCAGTGGCAGCTTCCCGCCGAGGGACTTGAACAGGTTCTGGAACACCGGGACGATGAAGATGATCATGGCCGAGAAGATGACCGCCATCACGGACAGCACCACGGCCGGGTACGTCATGGCCGAACGGATCTCCCGGTTCAGGTTGGCCTGCTTCTCGATGGTGTCGGCCAGGTCGATCAGAACCTCGTCCAGGTTCCCACCGACCTCACCGGCCTGGATCAGCGTGCAGTAGAGCTTGGAGAACGCCTTCGGGTGCTTGGCGCACGCAGCCGACAGCGACGACCCGTGTTCGAGATCGAGTCGGACCTCGGTGAGGATCCTGGCCAGTTCGGGGTTCTCCACCTGTGCGCTGAGGATCCCGAGCGACCGGACGACGGAGAGTCCCGAATCGACCATCGTCGACAGCTGGCGGGTCATCACCGCGATCTCGCGGAGCTTGATCCGGCCGCTGATGCCGGGGATCTTGATCTCGGTCCTGAGGCTCACCGTCGACTTGGGCGTCACCGAGATCGGCATATAGCCCATCTCTCGCAATCGCCGGACGACGAGGGCCATGTTGTCGCCGTCGAGTTGTCCCTCGACGAGCTCGCCGCTCTTGTCCCGGACCTTGTAGTCGAATGTCAGTGCCACGGTTCCCCGCTTCGTTGTTCGGTGGTGCGGTCGGTCTCCATCAGCTCTGCAGGTGGTTGCGGAGGTCCTCCTCGTTGGAGGACCTGTCGTAGGCGATGGGCTCGGAGATGATCCCCTGCTTGACCAGATTGGCCAACCCCTGGTCCATGGTCTGCATGCCGAAGGAGCCTCCGACCTGCATCAGCGAGTAGATCTGGTGGGTCTTGGCCATCCGGATGAGGTTGCGCACAGCCGACGTGCACACCAGGACCTCGGCGCACGGGGCCCGCCCCGTGCCGTCGGCCGTCGGAACCAGCTGCTGGGTGACCACCCCCTCGAGCGTCGAGGCGAGCATCACCCGGATCTGTTCCTGTTGCTGGGTCGGGAACACGTCGATGATCCGGTCGATGGTCTGGGGTGCATCCTGGGTGTGGAGCGTGCCGAAGACCAGGTGGCCGGTTTCGGCGGCGGTGAGCGCCATCGAGATGGTCTCCAGGTCGCGGAGCTCGCCCACCAGGATGACGTCGGGGTCCTGACGCAGTACCCGGCGAAGTGCCTCGGCGAAGGAATTGGTGTCCTCGCCGATCTCGCGCTGGGTGATGATGGACCTCTTGTGGTCGTGGAGGAACTCGATCGGGTCCTCCACCGTGACGATGTGCAGCGGCTTGGTCCGGTTGATGATGTCGATGAGCGACGCCAACGTGGTCGACTTTCCAGAGCCGGTGGGACCGGTCACCAGGACGAGGCCCCGCCGGAGATCGGTGAACTCCTGGATCGAATCCGGTAGACCGAGGCTCGAGAAGACCGGCATCTCGTGGGGGATGGGACGCATCGCCGCGGTCACGGTGCCCCGCTGGAGTGCGACGTTGACGCGGAACCGCCCTACACCCGGGATGGTGTGCGACGTGTCCAGCTCGTGTTCGGCTTCGAAGCGTTCCCGCTGGGAGGCCGGCAGGATCCCGAAGACCATGTCCCGGATCGCCTCGTTGGTGAGCGGCTGGCAGCCCTCGATGGGGCGCATCGCACCGTTCAGACGGATCGTCCCCGGCATTGCCGCGGTCAGGTGGAGGTCCGAGGCACCGACCGAGACGGCGTAGCGGAGCAGGTCGTCGATGTGGAGCGGGACCGAGTCGTCAGCGGCCCGCGCCGGTAGCCCGTCCGTGAGGAGGTCACTGACGGAGGTGGCCTTGTCCTCGGGGGTGGGCCGAACTCCCGCCGCCGGTGACGTGGCAGTGTCCGACTGTGCCCCACCGTTGCGTTCCGAGCCTCCGTTCCGCCGCGCGATGAGCACCGGGTCGGCCAGCACCGGGTGGATGCGGTGACCGATCCGTCCGGCCAGATCGTCGACGTCGTGCGGACTCGGTGGCTCGGCGAAGGCGACGGCCAGTGCATTCCCGTCGAACTGGAGCCCGACCGCGTCGAACTCGCGACCGACCTCGGCCGGCAGGGCGTCCGTCGCCGCCGGATCGGGGGTGAACGCCGCCAGGTCGATGGCCGGGAGCTGGGACAGCTGGGCAAGGGTTCCCACCACCACGCTCGGAAGTGCCAGGTTGCGGCTGATCATGAGGTAGGCGAGGGTCTGGTCCGTGGCCAGTGCCTCGGCCAGGAGCGGCCTCACATTGGCGTCGGTCTCGTAGCCCGCCTGCACCATGGCCTGGGCGAGGCGTGTCGACCACGCGCTGCGGATGTCCGAGGTGACGGAGGTCATGCGACCACCCGCAGAACTTCCTCGAGCGTGGTCTCCCCGTCGATGGCCTTGCGCAGTCCGGCCTGGCGGAGGGCGACCATGCCCTGGCTGACCGCGAGACGGTGGATATCCTCCACGGATCCTCCTTCGATGATCATGCGTTCGACCTCCTCGGTCATGGGCATCAATTCCGCGAGGGCGAGCCGCCCCCGGTAGCCGGTCTGCGCGCACGCGGAGCAGCCGACGGACCGGTAGACCTCGCGCATCGACCCGATCCGCTCCACTTCGGCGACCGTCCAGCCGGCGGCGCTGATGTCGGCCTCGGTCGCCTCGTAGGGCTGCTTGCAGTGCATGCACAGGCGGCGGGCCAGGCGCTGGGCCACGACACCGGAGATGGCCGACGTCACCAGGAACGGCTCGATGCCCATCTCGACGAGCCGCATCGGCGTGGCCGACGCGCTGTTGGTGTGCAATGTGGCGAGCACCATGTGGCCGGTGAGCGCCGCCTCGATGGCGATCGACGCCGTCTCCTTGTCGCGTATCTCCCCCACCAGGACGATGTCGGGGTCGGAACGCAGGATCGCCCGGAGGGCTCCGGCGAAGTTGAGGCCGGCCTTGACGTTGAGCTGGACCTGGTTGACGCCTTTCAGGGGGACCTCGACCGGGTCCTCGACGGTGATGATGTTCTTCTCGGGCGAGTTGAGCGCCGTCAAGGTGGTGTAGAGGGTGGTCGACTTGCCCGATCCGGTCGGGCCGCTGACCAGGATGGTGCCGTAGGGCTTCGTGTACAGGGACTCGTACTTCACCAGCATCTCGGGATCGAATCCGAGCTCGGCGAAGCCGAGCACGACACTCGACTTGTCGAGCACCCGCATGACGATCTTCTCGCCGTAGATGGTGGGGAGCGTGGCCATGCGGAGATCGATCCCCTTGGCCCCCACATTGAGGGAGATCCGGCCGTCCTGGGGGACCCGGTGTTCGGCGATGTTCATGTCGGCCATGACCTTGAGGCGGGTGGTCACCGCACCGGCGATCGTCTTCGGCCCCGTCGACACATCGTGGAGGACCCCGTCGATGCGGTACCGGATCCGGAGGTCCGTGGCGGTCGGCTCGATATGGATGTCCGATGCCCGCTCGTTGAGCGCCTGGAGGATCAGGAGGTTCACGTACCGGACGATCGGGGCCGTCTCGGTGCCCGTCTGGATGTCGTCGACACCGTTGTCCTGGGCGGATCCCTCGATGCCGAGGGAGGCCTCCATGGCCATGTCGGCCGCGTCCCCACTGCTGAACGCGCGCCCGATGTAGGCACTGATCTGGGACCGCGTGGCCACCACGACGATGAAGTTGGAGCCGAGGATGGTCCGCAGGTCGTCCATGGCGAACACGTCGGTGGGATTGGAGGACGCCACCACGGGGACGCCGCCGTCCAGGGCGATGACCATGACGTTGTGATGACGGGCCGTCGTCTCGGGGATCACGTCGGACACGGTGAGATCCACGCCGACCGTGTCGAGGTCGACGAACTGCAGGCCCATCTCCTCGGCCATCCCCCACATCAGGTCGGCCTCGGTCACCAGCTTCTGATTGGTCAGGATCCGGGCGATACTGGACCCGGTGAGCCGGTGCTCCTCGAGCGCCAGTCGCATGGCGTCGAGGGAGACCCGACCGCCGTCTACGAGGGCCTTGGCCAGAGGCGGGAACCCGGCGGTGGCCGGGTCGGCCGAGCCCGGGCTGTCCGGGTGCAGGTCTCGATAGGTGGCGACGGCCTCGGCCACCAGGTCCGCTGCGTCGGCACCGGGGACCTCCGGCCCGGCGACCGGATCACCCGCGGCCGATCCCTCCAGACCCTCGACGGACAGCGCCAGGCTGGCGAGGTCGTCGATGGGCGCCAGGATCGTTGCCGCCGGCTCGTCGGGACCCGTCTGTTCGAGTGCTCCGGGTACGGGGATCTGGGCGAGGTCCGGGCGCTCGAGGAGGGGAAGCGAGGGTACGGCACCGGTCTGGGTCACCTCTGCCAGGGCGCGGTCGAACGCGTCGGCTGTGGCGTCGGGCCCCCCGCCCCCAACCCCCGCCGAGGGTTCGGTCGGCCACGCCGCATCTTCGTCGAACATCAACTCGATGTACTGGTCGATCTGTTCGGGGGCGGCGACGACCGAGATGAAGTCCCTACCGAGCAGCGCACGGATGGAGTCCATGGCGAACAGGTCGTCGGGGTCGGCCGTGGCGATGACCGGGGTGCCGAACTTCCGTTTGACGGCGACGACCCGATGGTGCCGCGACAGGTCGGCAGGAAGGATCGCGCCCGCGGCCGGATCGACACCATAGGTGTCGAGGTCCACGAACTCGATCCCGCGCTCACCCGCCACGAACCTCGGGGCTTCCACGTCACTCATGCGTCCAGCATCGGCAGACTGGGGGCGAAGATTGAATGGGATTCCCGAACGCCCCGTCGCGTGGTGTCCGACCAGTAGAGTGGCCCACTCCACGGACCAGGAGGACGAGGCGTCAGGATGCAGTTCCCCGCGACCCATTGGGCCACGAACTCCCTGTTCACAGGGGTAGCCTCCGCCCGACCCCGGAGAGGAGCCACCGTCGGTTGGGCGACTGCCGGCACGTCCGAAGTGGCAGTTCCGCGCCGATGAGCTCAGGGGCCGGATCCCTCGAGGGTCTCGTCATCGCCGTCGCAGCACTGGTCGGACTGTTCGTCGGGTCCTTCCTCAACGTCGTCGTGTACCGGGCGCCACGCGGCCTCTCCGTGTCCACCCCGCGTTCGTTCTGTCCCACCTGCGACCGGCAATTGGCGTGGTGGGAGAACATCCCCCTCGTCTCGTGGGCGGCACTGCGGGGGAAGTGCCACACCTGCCACGAGCCCATCTCGGTCAGGTACCCGTTGGTCGAGGCGACCACGGCCGTCGTCTTCGCCCTCGTCGCCTGGGCCTGGCATGGATCGTCCCTGTCCGCCGGCTACTGCGTCCTGTCCGCCACGGCGATCGCCGTCGGACTGATCGAGGCCGGTGGCATGCGGGCTCCGCTGTCGGTCGGCGCGACCGGTGGAGCGCTGGGACAGGCCCTGGTCGTGGCCTGCGCCGCATGGCTCGAGCGGTGGGCCGTGCTCGGTTGGTCGCTCGCCGGCCTGCTCGCCGGATCCCTCGTGTTCGCGGTCCTCCGGGTCCGCGACCCGGACTGTCGGGACCCGTGGGGCCATGGGCGTACCCTCCTCCCGGTCGCCGGGTGCTGGCTCGGTGGGCTGGGCGGGAGACCCACCGTGGCAGGCCTGGCCGGATGGATCGTGGGCGCCTTCGGCTGCCTCGTCGTGCTCTGGGCCGGAGCTCGGCGGGACCGGTCGTCGGACTCCGTACGGCGCGACGGCGGATGGTTCCGATCGGTCGTCTCGGTCCCCCTGGTCACCGGGATCGTCGTGGCCATGGCGGTGTCACTCACCGTGGCAGGGTGATCCACCTACGATGGATCCATGGGCCGCGCCGCATCGAGCGATCCATCACCGGTCGGACCTCCGGACCCGGGTGACCGGTGACCGGACCGGACAAGGACCTCCGCACCGTCATCGTCGACGACCACGAGCTGCTCCGCTCGGGTACGCGGGGGATCCTCGAGGAAGCGCCGGGCTTCACCGTCGTCGGCGAGGCCGCTGACGCGGAGTCGGCCCGTCGGGTCGTCGCCGAGACCATGCCCGACCTGGTGATCACCGACATCCGCCTGCCGACGGAGAACGGGATCGATCTCGCCTCCCGTCTGGTGGACGAACATCCCGACCTGGTTGTGGTCATCCTGAGCGCCTACGACGACGACCACTACGTGCGTGCGGCGATGGCAGCAGGAGTCGCCGGCTACCTGCTCAAGACCATGCCGAGCCACGAACTCGTCGCCGCGCTGCAGGACGCCTGCTCCGGTGTCGGTCGACCGGCGGGCATGCCGCAGGGCCACGGGGAGAAGGACCCGACCGGCGCGCCCGAGGAGGCAGACGAGCAGCTCACCGCGCGCGAGTCGGAGGTCGTGCGTCTGGTCGCCCGCGGGATGTCGAACAAGGCGATCGCCCGGCAGCTTGGCATCAGCGCGCGGACGGTGGAGGGACACCTCAATCACGTCTTCGACAAGTTGGGCATCCTGTCACGGACCGAGTTGGTCCACTACGCACTGGCCAACCGCTACTTCGTGCGGGAGGCGCCGGTCGGCGACGGTACCGCCGTCCCGGACGGGACGCAGTGAGCGGTCCCGGTCCGGTCGCCGCACACGAGGGCACCCGGCACGTCCGCCGGCCCGGGGTCCCCACCGCCCGGGCGCCGTGGACCGACTCTCGGTTCTGGGTGCTCCAGGTCGTGGTCCTCGCCCTTGCCCTCGTCCGGCTGGCCGTCACGGTCGCGTTCGACCTCACGCCCGACGAGCTCGTCCTCGAGATCTCCACCGTCACCGTCTTCGTCGTCCCCGTCGTCGTCGCGTCGCTCGAGTACGGACTGTCGGGCGCGCTGTCCACCGTGGCCTGGGTCTCCGTGCTCTGCATCCCCCGTCTCACCGAGGCGGCCGATCGCGGCGAGTCCTCCGCACTGTGGGTCGAGCTGCTCCAGCTGGCGATCCTCGCCGTCATCGCCGTCCTGATCGGCCAACGCGTGTCCGCGGCGAGCATCTCGCGGGAGCAGGCCGATGCCGCCCGTGAGGCGCGCCTACGGGCCGAACGTCTCTACCAGGAGATGTTCGAGTCCAACCAGTCACCGATCCTCATCGTCGACTCGGACGGCTACGTGATCGATGCGAACGCGTCGGCCGACCGCTCGTTCGCCACGGGAGCCCTCGCCACGGGACACCCGGTGAAGGGCGAGCACCCGCTCTTCCCGCGACTCGTCGACGTGATCGGACCGGAGGCGGCCGCGCTCGTCCTCACCCGTCTGATCTCGGACGTGGACCGGAACGACGGACGTGCGGGGGATCCGGACGAGGCCGGCGACGAACGCGTACCGCCGGTGGCATTCGAGGTCGACGGGCAACCGGTGCTCTACCGCCCGACGGCGACCCTGGTCGGCGCCATGGGGTCCGACTGTCGCATGCAGGTGATCTTCGAGGACGTGACCGCCGAGACCCGACGCCACGACCTGATGGAGGCGTATGCCGGCCAGGTGGTGCTCGGCCAGGAGGAGGAGCGCCGGCACATCGCCCAGGAGCTCCACGACGGTCCGTTGCAGACGCTCATCCACCTCTGCCGACAGATCGACTCGCTCGACGCCGGCTCGGGTGGGGACGGTGAGGCCGCGCCGTCACTGGCGTCGATGCGGATCACGGTGGAGGAGACGGTGGCCGAGCTCCGGTCGATCGCCCGCGGGCTCCGGCCCTCGGTCCTCGACGATCTCGGCCTGGTCGCCTCCATCAACCAGGTACTGACGGAGGCCACCGAGCGCCAGGGATTCGAGGGCCGGTTCGAGGTCACCGGGACGGTCCGGCGCCTCCCGTCCGCGGTCGAGCTGGCCCTCTTCCGGATCGCCCAGGAGGCCATCACCAACGTCGAACGGCACGCCGACGCGCACCAGGTGTCCGCGTCGCTCGAATTCGCCGACGACCGGATCCGACTGCGGGTCGAGGACGACGGCGAAGGATTCGACCGGGGCCGGCAACGACGCGAGGACGACGGTCAGTCCCTGGGGCTGCCGGGCATGGGCGAACGGGCCCGGTTGGTCGGCGGGCGGCTCCGGATCACGTCCCAGGTCGGCGTGGGCACGACGGTCGAGGCGACGATACCCACGGGTTCGCTCGGCACCCGGTGACCCGCGGCGCGGCAACGACGACTGCAATACGTGTTGCGCACCCGTCGAAGGGACGGAAGCCGTCTCCGGTGGGCAACTGTCACTCAACCGACATGAAAATGAGGCGGGGAACCAACACTGGCGTGCGATACTGCCGACGTGGAAGAGATCGTCATCGAGTCGTGCCACAGCACCTGGATCATCGATCGTGCCAACTCACGGTTCCGGCGCGTGGTGAAGTCCGCGCACCGCACGAGCACACCTGTGTCCACCGAGTGGCAGCCGTGCTACGGGGTCGAGATCGACCCGTTGTCGGAGTCGTTCGTGGTCCTGCTCAATCCGGAGGGAACCCGGCTGCTCCGCAGTTGGCGCCACGTCGAGCACTGCACGCAGTGCGGCGGCGAGGCCACGTCGGAGTTGTCGTTGCACGACCTGCGTTCCGCCGTCCGTAGCTGAACCGAACCATCGCGATCAGCCCGACCGGCCCGGCTCGGATGGCGCCCGTGCCTACAGGACGGGCTCCCGCTTCCACTGCCCCGAGGTCCCCCCGGTCTTCTCCCAGAGCATGAGATGTCCGATGCTCATGGTCCGGTCCGCGGTCTTGCACATGTCGTAGACGGTCAGGGCGGCGATGGCGCACGCGGTCATGGCCTCCATCTCCACGCCGGTCCTGTCGACCGTCTCGACCTTCGCCTCCACCTCGACGAAGTCGTCGCCGATGGTGAAGTCGATCTGGACGGAGCCGACCAGGAGCGGGTGGCACATCGGTACGAGATCGGCCGTCCGCTTGGCCGCCTGGATGCCGGCGACCCGTGCCGCGGCGAGCACGTCACCCTTGGTGATGGCGTTGTTGGCAACCTGTGCCGTGGTCTCCGGCTTCATGGCGACCCGGCAACGGGCCAGTGCCCTGCGCAACGTCGCCTCCTTGGGCGACACGTCGACCATCCGTGCTCCTCCGAACGGATCCAGGTGGCCCAAACTGCGGTCGGTCACTGCGCGCTCCCGTCGTTCACCCGGCCAGTCTACGGGAGCAGGTGGCCCCGGCATGGTATTGGCACTCGCTCGGTTAGACTGCCAATCGAACGACGCCCCGGACCGGAAGGAACACCGCGCGTGCCCACCTATGAATACCGTTGTGACCACTGCGCGAGGAACTTCGACGTCGTGCAGTCGTTCCACGACGAACCGTTGACCGAGTGCCCGACCTGCGGGTCTCCCGTGCGCAAGGTGTTCGGCAACGTCGGCATCGTGTTCAAGGGCAGCGGGTTCTACAAGACCGACAGCCGATCCGGGAGCGGGACGACGAGCGGTGGGAGCGACGCCGGCACACCTGCACCCGCCGCGGCGGAAGGTGGTTCGACCGGCTCCGACACCGGCTCCAGCGCCGGGTCGGCGGACAAGACACCGACAACGACGCCGGACAAGACGCCGGCCAAGGCCCCGGCCACCACCGCTCCGGCGTCCGGCGGTACCGGGGGTTCGTCCGCCACCTCCGACTGAGGATCGGCGGGACAGCGAGGACCGGACGCTCCTGGGCCCGATCCGACGGGCCGGATCGTAACCACTCTCCGAAGTGCTATGTCCGCGAAGAGTGGTCCTGTACAGTGGCTGTAATGGACATTTCCGATCTGGACCGCCTCCTCATCGAGCTCGGGGAGCTCGACGGCTCCGACCTCCACATCAAGGCCGGTGCGCCCCCCCGGATGCGGATTGCCGGAGCCCTGCGAACCGTTCCGGACGAGCCGGCGTTCACCGCCGACGAGACGCGGGCGATCGCCGAAGCGATGATGACCGAGTCGGTCATCGAGACGTTCCACGTCCGACACGAGGCCGACTTCGCGTACAGCGTCCGCGGCACCGGGCGGTTCCGGGTCAACGCCTACTACCAACGCTCCTCGGTGGCCCTGGCCATCCGGCGCGTCCGGCCGACGGCTGCGACGGCAGAGGAACTCAGCCTCCCGCCGGTGGTGTCGCAGCTGGCGAACGAGATGCGCGGCCTCGTCCTCGTCACCGGTCCGACCGGTTCCGGCAAGACCACCACCCTCGCCGCCATGATCGACCACATCAACCACCTGCGGTCGTGTCACATCGTGACCATCGAGGACCCGGTCGAGGTGCTCCACAAGGACGACCTTGCCGCCATCGACCAACGCGAGGTGGGCTTCGACACCGACTCGTTCTCGTCGGCCATGCGGGTCGTCCTCCGCCAGGACCCCGACGTGATCCTGGTCGGTGAGATGCGCGACCAGGAGACGGTCGCCGCCGCCCTGGGCGCCGCCGAGACGGGCCACCTCGTGTTCTCGACGCTCCACACCATCAATGCCACGGAGACGATCAACCGGATCGTGGACTTCTTCCCGCCTCACCAGCAGTCCCAGATCAGGCTGAGCCTGGCCGGATCGCTGCAGGGCATCATCTGCCAACGGCTGATCCCCACGATCGACGGGAACGGCCGGGTTCCCGTTCTCGAGGTCCTCGTCGTCAACGGAAGGATCCAGCAGGCCATCATCGACCCGCTGCTGACGGGCGACATCGAGTCGATCGTGGCCGATGGCGCCTACTACGGCATGGTCACCTTCGACCAGTCGCTCGCCGCCCTGTTGGCGGACGGCCGGATCACGCTCGCCGAGGCGATGGCGACGGCCAGCAACCCGCACGACCTCAAGGTCATGCTCGAGCGCCAGGGGATCCTCCAGACCGGCTCGTTCGCCCCACAACCCGGCTGAATTCCGGTCCCGGCACCGGTCCGGCTCAAGGTGGCGCGGCTCCGTTCCGATAGTCCCACTACGGCCATGAAATGCATTGGCATTCCACGATCGACCGGAGTCCACGAATGACAGTTCCGACGTTGCGTCCAGGGGTCGACGTGACCGATGCCGGCTTCCACGCCGGCACCTCCCGCGTCGGCCATCGACATGAGGTCCGCGTCCCCTCCACGACTGGAGCCGAGCCATGGCGCGCCTGATCGTCGGCCTCGACATCGGCACGAGCGCGGTCCGCGCCGCCGAGATCGACATCTCCAAGTCCACACCGGTACTCATGACCTACGGCCAGGTCGGCCTCCCCCCCGGCGCGCTCGTGGACGGCGAGATCCGCGACGCGACCTCGGTCGTCGAGGCCATCGAGAAGCTCTGGAAGAACGGGCAGTTCTCGGGGTCCTCGGTCATCGTGGGCATCGCCGGTCTGCGGGCGATCACCCGGGAGATCGACCTCCCCTACGTACCCGACAACGAGGTGGAGAGCGCCGTCCGCTTCCAGTCCGAAGAAGTCATCCCCTTCCCCCCCGACCAGACCATCCTCTCCTCCCAGGTACTGGCCGACTACACCAACGACGACGGGGCCAAGATGCGTCGGGTCCTGGTCGCCGCGGCCCACGCGGACCTGGTCAACGGGGTCATCGGCACGGTCGAGCGGGCCGGACTCACCGTGGTCGGGGTCGACCTCATCTCGTCCGCCCTGGTCCGGGCCGTCGGCGGCTCCGACGGATCCGACCAGCCCGAAGCGATCGTCTCCGTCGGTGCCGGGCTCACCGTGGTCGTCGTCCACCAGTCGGGCCGCCCCCAGTTCGTCCGCACCATCGGGTCCGGTGGGAATGCCATCACCGCCGCCATCTCCTCCTCACTCGACATCCCGATCATCGACGCCGAGGCACTCAAGTACAAGTTCGGCGAGGACTCGACCCAGGTGGAGGCAGCCGAACGGATCGCCCAGCCCGGGATGCTCGACCTGGTCGACGAGATCCGGAACTCGATCCAGTACTTCGCGTCGCTCCCCGGCAAGCAGCCCGTCTCCCAGGTCCTGGTGACCGGGGGCGGGTCCGAGCTCTACGGGTTCATCCCACTGCTCGAGGCGCATGTCCGGATCCCGGTCCGGGCCGGATCGGCTCTCGATCGGCTCGACATCTCGAAGCTCGACCTCGCCCCCGAGCAGGCAGCCCAGGTGGACCCGATGCTGGCGTCGCCGATCGGACTCGCCCTCCCCGAGCCGGACAAGGCGGTCAAGAAATTCAACCTGCTGCCACCCGAGGTGGCACAGCGGTCCCGGATGAAGCGGATCCAGGAGCGGACACTCGTCGGATCGATCGTGGTGATCGTGCTCCTGGTCCTGTTCGGCGGATGGAAGTTCCTCCAGGTCCACGACGCCCAGAACAACGTCGACGATCTGCAGTCGTCGATCGCCTCGCTCAACGCCCAGGTGCCGAAATACGACCTGGTGGTCGCGGCCAACGACGCCTACACCGCCGGACTGGCCCGACGGGCGTCGGTGCTCAACTCCGCGGTCGACTGGCCGCTGGCCCTGACCAACCTCATCGCCATCACACCCGACAACGCGTCGGTGCAGTCGTTCGACGGCTCCGAGGTGACCGCATCGTCCGGATCGGCGGCGTCGGCTGCGACGCCGGCGACACCCACGACGGGTGCAGCCACCGGCACCGAGTCTGCTGCCATCGGGACCATCGACCTCAACGTGACCGGCCCCGGCCCGAGCCTCTCCATCTCGGAGGCGTGGATCAACGCGGTGTCCACCTCGCAGTTCTTCGCCAATCCGCTGCAGGGTGCGACCACGGTCAACGCCAACTCGACCATCTCGTTCCCCTTCACCGTCTCGGTGACCCCGAACGCCAGCCTGAGCAAGGATGCGAGCCTCAAATGAACACCGTCCAGGAGTACCGCATGCCGCTGCTGATCGCCGGCGGAGCCATCGTCGTGGCCATCATCCTCTGGTTGGCTCTGATCGCCCCCCAGAACTCCAAGCTGACCAACCTCCAGGCCCAGAGCACCACGCTCCAGGGCCAGGAGGCGTCACTCCAGACCCGGCTGGCGTCGCTCCAGTCCGAGGGTCAGAAGTTGTCGTCCAACTGCGCCGACCTCCAGAAGATCAGCACCCAGATCCCCTCGGTGCAGAGCCCGACCGATGTCGACGCCGAGGAGTCGAGCTTCGAGAGCCAGTTCAACGACCTGGCCGGGACCTCCGGCGTCACCCTCGCCCAGTTCAGCGGCTTCGCCCCGGCTCTCAGCACCGCCGGGGCGACGACGACACCCGCCGTCGCCGGAGCGGCACCGTCGAGCACCGGGGTCACCGCCGTCCCCACCACGCTGACCGTCCAGGGCAACTACGGACAGATCACCGCCTTCGTCAACGGCCTGGACAGCTTCCCCCGGCTGTTCACGATCCAGAAGTTCGTCCTGGCCTTCGGACAGGCATCCTCGTCCAACGGATCGTCGTCCGGGTCCTCCAGTTCGTCGGGAAGCTCGTCGTCGGGCAGCTCGTCCTCGAGCGCCACGGGGTCTCCACTGTGGGTTGGCGGTCAGACCACACCGGCGAGTGCGGGCCCCTACAACCTCCAGATCACCGGCTCGATCTACTACACCTCGACGCCGAACGCCCTGTCCTCCTGCACCAAGGCCACGGCGGTGGAGTCCTCGCTCAAGTAGGTCCCCGGTGCGGCGACGATCGGTCGTCTATACCCCGCTGATCTGCATGTCGCCGATGGCCAGCGTCTGCCCCGCGGCGATCCCCGGGAGCCACTCGACGTCGGCACCCACCACCTCGAGCGACAGCAGCATCCGCTGGAGCGTGGATGCGACCGTGATCCCACGCACCGGCTCGGCCAGCTTGCCGCCCCGGATCATCAGGCCCTCCGCTCCCACCGAGAAGTCGCCGCTGATCGGATTGACCCCCGAGTGGACCCCGGTCATCGACTGGACGAACAGTCCCTCACCCACCGCGGCGAGCACGCCTTCCTCGTCGTAGCCCTCGGGGCCCGGGGCGAGGGTGAGCGCACGGCAGCCCGGAGCCGGGGTCCCGGAGTAGCCACCGCGGACGGCGGACCCGGTCGAGGCCACACCCGCCCGCGACGCCGACACCGTGTCGTACAGGAACCCTTGGAGCACCCCGGCGTCGATCAGGGCGTTCCGCCGACAGGCCAGTCCCTCGGCGTCGTAGGCGGCGGCACCGTAGGCACGCGGGTCGGTGGGGTCGTCGACGATGGTGAGACCGGGGTGGCCCACCTGCTCGCCCACCCGGCCGGCGAAGAAGGACCGTCCCTTGGCGACGGCCTCACCGGACAGCGCCGACGACACGACCGACAGGAGCGCGGTCGCCATGCGGCGGTCGAACACCACCGTGGACCGCCCCGAGGGCCCCTTGGTCGCGCCCAGCAGGCGGACGGCACGGCTGACGGCGTCCTCGGCGGCACGGTCCGGCTCGAGTCCGTCGAAGCCCCGGCCCACGCTGAAACCGCTTCCGGTCTGGCTCGCATCGCCCTCCCCGGCGATCACGCTGACCGACAGGTAGCCCGACGTCTTGCGGCTCGACGAACGGATGCCCGTGGTCGATACCAGCGCGGCCTCGGTGGCGACGTCGCCGTAGTCCGCGGAGTCGACCTGTCGGATCCTCGGATCCGCGGCTCTGGCCAGGGCCTCGAGGGCCAGGGCCAGTTCGATCTTCCTCGTCGTCGGCACCGCGTCCAGCCCGTCGTCCCACAGGTCGATCGGGACGGCGGCCACGCCGTCGGGCACAGCCAGCCGGACGTGCTCGTCCGCCGTGGCGAATTCGGCGTTGTCCCTCGCCTCGTCGAGGGTCTCCCCCAGCACCGACTCGTCGAGCGAGCCGGCCCAGGCGAAGCCCAACCGGTGGTCGACGACCACACGGATGCCGATACCGGCCGAGCTCGCCGACGTGAGCGACTCGACCTCCCCCTCGTAGGCGCGGACCTCGGTCTCGGTCCCCCGGGCCACGTAGACCTCGACCTCCTCGCCCGAACGCGCCCAGCCGGCCACCCGCTCGGCCAGGGCGAGCAATTCCTCCGGTCCGTCACCCGTCAGGGGGCCGGTCGTACCCGTCTCCTCGGTGGTGGCGCTCATTCGGCCGTACCCCCGATGGTCACACCGGTGAGGCGCATGGTGGCCTGGCCGCAACCGACCGGGACGCTCTGGCCGTCCTTGCCGCACGTACCCGGTGTCATCGAGAAGTCGGCGCCCACGGCATCGATGCGCCGGAGGATCTCGGGGCCGTTGCCGATGAGGTTGGCGTCGCGCAGGGGCTCGGTGATGACCCCGTCCTCGATCAGGTACGCCATCGACGTGCCGAACACGAAATCCCCGGTGGTGGTGTTGACCTGGCCGCCGCCGAGCTTGGCCACGTAGACGCCCCTCGGGGTCTGGGCGACGATCTCGTCCGCGTCGTCGTCGCCCGGGAGGAGGAACGTGTTGGTCATCCGGACCATCGGCAGGTCACGATAGGACTGCCGCCTCCCGTTGCCCGACGACGCCCGTCCCTCCTTCCTCGCCCGCAGGTAGTCCCACAGGTAGTCCGTGAGGATCCCGTCCTGGATCAGCACGTTCCGCTGGGCCGGCCGGCCCTCGTCGTCGACCTGGAACGTCCCCCACTCCGAACCGACCGTCCCGTCGTCGACCAGGGTGACGAGGGTGCTGGCCACCTGCTGGCCGATCTTGCCGGTGTAGACCGAGGCGTTCTTGACGATGTGGTCGGCCTCGAGACCGTGACCGCAGGCCTCGTGGAACAGGATGCCTCCACTCCCCCCGGCCAGCACCACCGGGAGCTCGCCCGAGGGTGCGGGGCGGGCCGACAGCTTGGCCAGGGCCTGGGTCGCCGCCGTCCGGGCCAGCTCCTCGACCGAGACGTCGTCGAACAGCTCGAAGCCGAGCGTGCGGGCGGCCGTCTCGTAGCCGGTCTGCATCCCGGTGTCCCCGAGGGCCACGCACGACACGGAGAACCGGGTCCTCGCCTGCTCGTCACCGGCCAGCAGGCCGTCGGAGTTGGCGATCAGCACCCGGCGGGTCGAGGTCCCGAACCCGGCCTGGACCTGGGAGATCCCGTCACCCGATGCCCGTGCGGCGTCGTCGGCCCGCTGGAGCAGGTCGAGCGCGTCCGCCTTCGAACCGGTGGTCGGGACGGGTCGGTCGCCCCGTGGCGACGCGGCCTCACCCCGCAGTGTCCCGGCAGCGACGCTCCTGGTGCCCGATCCCCCGCGTCGGGCCACGGCCGAAGCCGCCTCGGCCGCCCGCAGCAGGCCCCGCTCGGTCAGGTCCGCCGTGTGGGCGAACCCCGTGGTCTCGCCCGAGACGACCCGGATGCCGGCACCCCGCTCGCGACCGGACGCCAGCTCCTCGACCCGTCCGTCGTCGAGCAGGGCCGACGAATTGGACCTGTCCTCGGCGAACACCTCGGCGAAATCGCCGCCGTTGCGCAACGCCTCGGACAGCACCCGTTCCAGCACGGGGGTTTCGATCACGGCGGCCTCCTCGCTCCACTGCCCGGCGCCCGTTGGCCGACGTCAGTACCAGTCACGTATCGTACCGGGGTGGCTCCCCGCACCGGTCTGTCCGCCCGCATCGAACTGGTGGTGACCGACGCCGACTCCGCCGAGGCCTTCCGGTCGGGCACCGTGCCCGTGCTGGCCACGCCCCGCCTGATCGCCCTCTGCGAGGAGGCGAGCTGCCGTGCCATCGAGGGCCACCTGCCCGAGAACGGCACGTCCGTGGCCAAGCGGCTCCAATTCGACCATCTGGTCCCGGTGGGCATCGGGGCCACCGTGTGGGCCGAGGCCACGCTCGACCGGATCGAGGGCCGCCGGCTGGTGTTCACGGTCTCGGTGTCCGAGGGCGGGGGCCTCGTGGCCGCGGGCAAGCTGATCCGGGTCATCGTGGACCGGGAGACCTTCCTGTCCAACGTCAGGTAGGCCTCGCCAACGTCCGATCGGCCACGCTCCGGCCGTCGACGGGGTCGCTCCGGAGTCGCTCCGGTGGACCTGACCGGCCGGCTCCGACACCCCCTGGTGGAACCGTACGGGGTGGTCCGCGCTGGTAGCCTGACCACAAAGGCGCCCATGTTGACATGATCCTCGAACACATCGACAGTCCCGCAGACCTCCGCAGGCTGACCCCCGACGAGCTGACGCTGCTCTCGAAGGAGATCCGGGAGTTCATCGTCGAGGCGGTGACCGCCACCGGCGGTCACCTCGGCTCCAACCTGGGGGTGGTCGAGCTCACCCTCGCCCTCCACCGGACGTTCGACTCGCCCCGCGATCTCCTGCTCTGGGACACCGGCCACCAGGCCTACGTGCACAAACTCGTCACCGGCCGTCGCGAGTCGTTCACCCACCTCCGCCAGGAGGACGGGCTCTCCGGCTACCCCAGCCGGACCGAGTCCGAGCACGACTGGGTGGAGAACAGCCACGCCTCGACCGTCCTCAGCTACGCCCACGGCATGGCGACGGCCCTCGAGCTCCAGGGCAGCGACCGCCGGGTGGTCGCCGTGGTCGGCGACGGGGCCCTCACCGG
>JBEKRV010000055.1:0-23624 GCA_049517675.1 Acidimicrobiales bacterium | reverse complement strand
GGGGTGTTCTGGCGCACCCTCCGGGCCGCCGGCCCGGCCGTCGCCTGCCTCGGGGCCACCGTCGTGGTCGTGGTGGCCGGCACCGTGGTCCCGGCCTCGGCGGCGGTGGCGGTGCGGACGACGGACACCATCCCGATCGGCGAGCGCCAGGCGCTCGACGCCGCCGACGCGTTCACCACCGACCCCGTCCGCCTCCTGCTGGTGGGGGACTCACTGGCCGTCACCATGGGTCTCGGCCTGGTGCGGGGCAGCGTCCAGCACTTCGGGGTGAAGGTGATCAACAAGGGAGTCCTCGGCTGCGACCTCGACGACGTCGACGCGATGTCGTCCGGCCAGGTGGACATCCCGGTCTCGACGTGCCGCCACTGGCGGACCCTGTGGGCGGGGCAGATCGGCCGGTACCGCCCCGACGTGGTCGGCCTGCTGGCCGGTCGGTGGGACATCACCGACCACCTCGTCGGCGGGCGGTTGGTCTCCATCGACCAGCCGGCGTGGAACCGCCACCTCGAGGAGGAGATGGAACAGGTGGTGGCCGTGCTATCGGCGCGGGGGGCGAGGGTGGTGCTGTTCACCATGCCCTACATCGACCCGCCGGACGAGGAGCCCGACGGAGCGCTCTATCCCGAGAACGAGCCGTCGCGGGTGGACGAGTACAACCAGATCCTCGAACGGGTGGCCGCCCGGCACCCCGGCGAGGTGACCGTCATCGACCTCAACAGGATCCTCGACCCGGCCGGCCACTTCCAGACGGTGGTGGACGGGATCACCGTGCGGTGGGCGGACGGCATCCACATCACCAGGGCCGGAGGCCAGTGGGTGGAGCCGGCCGTGCTCCCGACGGTCGCCCAGCTCGGCCTGGACGCCCGTGCGTCGGGACCGGCCTGACCGTCGGCCCGGGGCGGAGCGCGGGGGCGCCCACCGCTCAGCTTACGATGATCACGACGCGCGCCGGTGTGCGATCACCGGCTCATCGTGATCACCGCGGTCGTCGGGAACGGAGCCCGCTCGCGGCACGGGACCGTGTCGGTCCGGCGTCCCGATCAGGTGGCTGTCCTAGTACGAGACGGTGACGCCCTTCCCGCCATAGGAGTTGTCATTGCTGATGGAGATATCGACGCCCGAGGTCGTCGTGCATTCGGCCGCGCTGGTGAACGAGAACGACACGGTTCCCGAGGCCTTCCCCGCGACGGAGCCCGTCGCAGTCCCCTTGTATGTCCCCGTGTCCGTGGCGGATGTCAGCGGCGGAAAGGTCAGCTTCAATGTGACCGTGGACGACGTTCCATTGGCCCAAAATTCCTCATACGAGCCCTTGGCGGTAAAACCGGCCAGGAGTTTGGCGCAGGTGAGTGGCTTCGTTGTCACGGTCCCGCTCCACGTGCCACCGGTGGGCAAGGGCTCCGTCGAGCTCGTGCTCGTGCACCCGGAGTCGGTACCCGAGAAGGTGACGGTCTGCTTCACCGGCTTGCCCGACAGGGGGATGCCCGGACTCGCGGTCGCCGTTCCGGTACCCGGGCAGGTGACGGTGTACGTCGGCGCCTTCGCGGCCAGTGCAGGCCCGCCTGTTGCCGCGACGACAGCCATGGGCGTCACCACGATGAGTCCGGCTGCTGCGCCCACCCATACGTGCCGAGGTGTAGGTATCCTCACGTTCGATCCCCCTTGTTCGACGCGCAGCTCGGCCAAGGCCCGACTGGCGCTCCGTTTCGGCGTCATGGAGGCTATCAATGCCGCTGCGTCTTCGCGTTTCGGATTGGATCTTCCGGATCCGGCGCCCGGATTGACTGCTGACGATGCACGCGCCTCCGGCAATATCGTGACGGAATGACGAGCGGGGACAAGCCGACGGGACCAAGGCCACTCTCTGCAAATCCCTCCCATCGCGCGCGACGTGGTCGAGTCGTTCCGCCTCGACGCCGAACGGTGCGACCACACCCGTCCCCGCTACCCCGAGGTGATGGCCGATGCGATCTCGGCGGTCACACCGGGCCCGGATGTGCTCGAAGTCGGAATCGGGACCGGCGTGTGCGCCCGGCCGTCCAGGACGGCCGGCGGGCCGACCAGTGGGCTCCGGTCTCGATCCAGGGCACTTCGGGTAGAGGATGGGATGCGTCCAGGGTGGGCAGGCCGGCCACCAGCTCATCGGTGTAGTCGGCCACCGCTCGAGGCGCTGTCGACCACCCGCCGGAGCGGCCTGTGACACGCAAGTCCTGGGGGGCGCCGGTTCAGGTGGGCGGCGGCAGCTCCCCGCCGTCCGGGACGCTGATCCACGTGCCGCACGATCGTCGTGCCCCCCACGGCGAGACGGTACCGTTGGGAGGCAATGGCACCGGCATCGGGCAGGGCTGCACCCGAGTCCGCGGGTGCGAGCCCTCCCTCGGTGGAGGGTCCTCCGGAGGCTCCCGTAGCCGGGGCGGATCGCGCCCTGCACCAGGTTCCGCTGACGGTCGCCGGGACCTCCGGGTTCGTCGGGACCCTCTTCGTGCTGATCGGTGTCGCCCAGAGCGGTTCGCCGTTCGCGGCCAAGCTGTCCGGAGCCTGGTTCTTCGGCGTGGGCGGCGGGGCGTCGGTCGGTGGCCAGGACGCCACCTTCGTCGGCATCATCGTCCTCGATCTGGGCGTCGTCCTCATGATCGGTTCGTGGTACGAGCTCGTCCGCACGCTGCGCCGCGATCCACGCACGTCCGTGAAGAAGGTGATGGCGATCATCGCCGCGTGGGCCGTTCCGGTCCTGGTGATGCCGCCGATGTTCAGCAGGGACGTCTACAGCTACGCCGCGCAGGGGGAGATGGTCAGTAAGGGGCTGAACCCCTACGTCCACGGGCCGGGCGCACTGGGGCGGAATCCCTTCCTCCGCTTGGTGGACCCCGTCTGGACGGACGCCCGTGCTCCGTACGGTCCGGCCTGGGAGCGGCTCTCCGGGGGGATCGTCCAGGTCGCCCGGCACGACGTCCTCGCCTCCGTCGTCGGCTTCCGTCTGGTCGCCGCGGCGGGGATCGCTCTGATCGCCTGGGGCGTCCCGGCTCTGGCCCGATCGGTCGGGCGTGACCCGGCGACGGCGCTCGCCCTGGCCGTCCTGAACCCCCTCGTCCTGCTGGTCCTGCTCGGCGGCGCGCACAACGATGCACTGATGCTCGGCCTGCTGGTCGCCGCCTGTGCCCTGGCCCGTCGGAACCACGTCCTGGTCGGCCTGGCGCTCTGTGCCCTGGCCGCCGAAGTGAAGGTTCCCGCGCTCATCGGGGCCCTGTTCATCGGCTGGTGGTGGAGCGACGGGTCGTCGTCCTGGCGACGGCGTGCCTGCCGGGTCGTCGGCGCGGTCCTGATCGCAGTGGGCCTGATGGCGGGGATCGGAGTGGTGGCGGGGCTCGGTTGGCGTTGGCTCGACGGACTCGGCGATCCCGGCGTCGTGGTGTCCTGGGTGGACCCGGCCACCGCTGTCGGCCTTGCGCTCGGTCATGCCTCCGCCGCGCTCGGCCTCGGTGGTCACACGGCTGCCTACGTCCGATCCGCCCGAGCGGTCGGACTGGCGCTGGCGGCAGCCACGTCGGTCGGGCTGCTGCTGAGGTCGCGGGTCGGGGACGTGCAGGCCCTCGGCTGGAGCCTGCTCGCCTTCGTGGTCCTCGGGCCGGTCGTGTGGCCCTGGTACGAAACGTGGGGATTCGTCCTCCTCGCCGTCGTCGCCGAAGGGTGGACGTTGCGGCTCCTGCTGGCGCTGTCGGCCGTCGGCTGCTTCGCAGACCTACCGAGCGCCCGCTACTACGAAACCGGGCCCGCCCTGGCCATCGCCGGGTGGGCGCTCCTGGCGGGCCTGATCCTCACCTACGGCGTCCTCCGCCTCCTTCCTTCCGTCCGCCGTCCCCCTCGACCGGACGTCGATCCATCGACGCCCCGACCGACCCGGAAACGCGTCGCGACCGGATGACCGACGCCATACCGGTCCGCACGCCCGGTAGTGCCACCGTGGTTCCCTGTCCATCGTGCCCGGACGCCCCTCGTGGGGGTGGCTCGTCCTGGCAGACTTGCGACGTGCCGCCCGATCGCGACGTCGCCGCATTCGAGGCTCGGGCCCGGGACTACGAGGGCGGCTGGCTCGGTCGTATGCACCACCAGATCTCGGAGCGCACCGCCGACCTCGTCGTGGCCACGGATCCCGACGTGAGGAGACTGCTCGATGTCGGATGTGGCACCGGCTACCTCCTGCGCCTCCTGGCCGAGCGGTACCCGGATGCCGAGCTCGCGGGCATCGATCCGGCTCCGTCCATGATCGGCGTCGCCGCCGGATCCACCGTCGACGACCGGGTGGGCTTCGTGGTCGGGAGCGTCGAAGGACTTCCCTGCTCCGACGGCGAGTTCGATCTCGTGGTGGCCACCACCTCGTTCGACCATTGGGCCGACCAGGAACAAGGACTACGGGAGTGCGCCCGGGTCCTCCGCCCGGGCGGCCGCCTGGTGCTCGTGGATCAGTTCTCCCCCTGGCTCGCTCCCACGCTGCTGTTCGGACGCCGGGGGAAGGCCCGTACCGAGCGGCGGTGCGCTCGACTGCTGGATGCCGCCGGATTCGTGTCCATCGGATGGCATGGCGTCTACGCCGCCATCATCCGGGCGGTCGTGGCGACCACCTGAGCTCCTGAGGCACGGTGCCGCACGGGACGGCATCCGACCGGTGGTGGGAACAGCCGCCGGAACCTCGAGAGGCGTCCCGTCGGCACCTCGTTTCTCGACGCGGGAGAACGAGCCGGCACGGAGCGGGACTCGGCGCCTCGACCGGCACGCGGTCATCCGTTCCACGGTCCGACATGCCGGCATGTCCGGCAACACGGGTTGCGAATAGCCCCCTGGAACGGAGGTCCGGTCGGATCCGGCCACGTTGGGGTCTGCCATGCGATCGAACCGCTTGTCCTGTTTCGTCATCGTCGCCGTCGTCTTCGGCGGGCTCATCGTCGGGGCGCCGATCGCCGGGGCCGCTGGTACCCCAGGGGTCACCGGACACGTCCTACGGGGGCATGACGCTGTCGCACATGAGGCTCGCCCGGGCATCACCTCGCCCGTTACGCCCATCTCCTCGGGCTATCTCGAGGTGACCGGCGACACAGGCGCCACCACTCTCACCCCTGGCACCGTTCCCACCCCGACGTTCGCAGCCACCCAGAGCGATCTCGTCGTCCAACTGGAGGCCCCGTCGTTTCCCGGACAGATCCCCGGACCGCCGATGAGCGTGTCCATCTACACGGGCGCAACCGGGGTGCCCCTCACGGTCGGCCAAGCCTACGGAACCGGAACCAGCGGCAGTGTCACGGTGACGAACGCCAACGACTGCGGAACGGACATCGTGGATGACACCGCCTCGGCCATCATCGACCAGCTGACGACCGTCGGCAACGGCGTGACCAGTGCCGCCATCCAGTTCACGTGTACGGCAGCGGCGGGCCCCTACCTGGCGCTCTACGGGGCATTTGCCTATGACGCCGTTCCCACCACACCCCACAGTGGCTATTACTCCTATGAGGCCGACGGAGCGATCACGAGCTTCGGCAACGACTCGTATCTCTCCTATCTGGGTGATCTGTCGGTGTCCACACTCAACAAGCCCGTCGTCGGCATGGCGCAGACGTCCGACGGCGGCGGCTACTGGATGGTGGCGTCCGACGGCGGCGTCTTCGCCTACGGAGATGCCGGGTTCCACGGGTCAGCCGGAAACCTGTCGCTCAACAAGCCCGTCGTGGGCATGGCGGCCACCCCGGACGGCAAGGGGTACTGGTTGGTGGCGTCCGACGGCGGCGTCTTCGCCTACGGCGACGCGGCGTTCTACGGCTCGACCGGCAACCTGCACCTCAACAAGCCGGTCGTCGGCATGACGTCGACCCTCGACGGCAAGGGGTACTGGATGGTGGCGTCCGACGGCGGCATCTTCGCCTATGGCAACGCGGTGTTCCACGGCTCGACCGGCAACATCACCCTCGCCCAGCCCGTCGTCGGGATGGCCATCACCGCCGACGGGTCCGGTTACTGGCTGACCGCCGCAGATGGTGGGATCTTCGCCTTCGATGCTCCCTACTACGGGAGCCTTCCCAACATTGGTGCGTCGGTCTCCGATGTGGCCGGGATCTCGACCCTGCCGGGCATCTCCGACTGATCGGTCCGCCACGAGTGGCTGGAGCGATCAGTCGGTCGGCATGATTCCGCAGGGGAGAACGGCTGGCGCGACGAGGAATGATGCCGCCATGGTGCCATGAGTCACCGTTCCGCCCGTCGGACCGATGTCGAGCGCTTCCGCCCAGGATTCGCCCGGTATCGCAGACAAGGAGAAGACCGATGAGAGCCGAAGGCTGGTACCTCGATCCATTCGGAGCGCATGACGCACCCTGGTTCTCCGACGGCGCTCCGACACGCCTGGTTCGGGACGGCAACGTGGAGTCGAACGAGGTGCCTCCACGGGCGGAGTTCGATGAGCGGCTCGTGCCGGTCGTCGACGACGAGGCCGAAGACGGCAGCGACCTGCTGAGGGCCGACAGCGAAGATTCTTCCGTTGCCCCTGGTGACGGTCCCTTTCAAGCCTTCGGGGCTTCAGGAGGGAGCTTCACCTGAAGAACCGTCCGGCCACCATCAGGAGGTGGGTCGCCGCGGGAAGGGCTCCGGCGCCTACGTGGCGACCCCCGCATGGTGGGCGATCAATCGTGTCCCACCTCACGCCTGTCAGGACCAGGGTCTACGGTCAGGTGTCGGTGGCGACGCGATGAGGGCGATGATCAGGTGGGCGGTGCCGGCCGCGGTCGTGATGGCGCTCGTGGCCATCGAGCAGTCCTACGACACGGCACCCGCCGTCGGCGTGCAATCTTCGGCGCCACCGCCTGCGGTCTACGGGGTGACGATCGACCGCATCACGGGAATCTCCAAGGTCGTCGCAGCGGAGAAGTCGCTACCGGAACGTCCGACGACTCGGGTGCACTTCGACGTCTCGGAGCCCGCGAGCTACTACGCGTCGGCGGTTCCGGTGCTCCACGCGGTCAGTCAGGTCATGGGCGAGCTGCTCGACTCGAGCGACGCGACGAGCATCTCCACGAGTGCGTACCAGGCGCGCGTCGAGGACTACCTCGACACACTCGGCTCGTCGGTCGACATCTGGGAGATCGGGAACGAGGTCAACGGGAACTGGACCGGGCCCTATGCCGCAGGTGCCGCCAAGGTCGACGAGGCGTACAGCGACGTGGCCGATGCAGGGGGGGCGACGGCCCTGACCCTCTACGCCAACGAGTACGGACCGGACCACTGTGGCGACGGGGACAGCGAGCTGACCCCGGTGCAGTACTCCAAGTGGTACGTCCCGAAGGCGGTGCGCGACGGATTGACCGATGTCTTCGAGAGCTACTACCCGACCCAGTGCGGAAACACGTACCCCACGGACGCCCAGGTCGCCACCGAGATGCGCAAGTTGCATGCGCTGTACCCCAACGCCCGCCTCGGCTTCGGCGAGGTTGGGCTGCCCCGTCCGGTCACAGGTCGGACACTCGTCACCGGTGAGGCGGTCATGCGCTGGGCCTACGGCCTCGACCCCGGGCTGTCGTACTACATCGGTGGGTACTTCTGGTGGTACGCGTACGAGGACGCGTTCACGGGGAAGGCCCTGCTGGCCGGGTCACTGGTCAGCGCCTTCGAGGCCGAGGCGACGGGACTCCGGTAGGGGCGGCTCGTCGGGGACTCATGCGCCTGTGCCACCGCCGGTGGGTTGCGACGAAGGCGAAGCGGGTGCGGATCCATCGCGGGAGGTCTGCACTCGGCGCGTCCGACCGCAGCTAGTAGTGTCGGCCCATTCGGCGACGGAGGGGTGATGAGCGACCTACTACTTGCGGACGAACGAGAGGCCGTGGCCGCGGCCAGCCGCCATCTGGCCCAGAAGGGACTGGTGATCGGCACGGCCGGCAACATCTCGGCGCGCAACGGTGACCTGGTGGCGGTGACCCCCACCGGCGCCGACCTCTCCACGGTGACCGCCGAGATGGTCACGGTGATCGACCTCGAGGGCCAGGTGGTCGACGGAGACCTGGCTCCGACCTCCGAGGTGCCGCTGCACACGGGCATCTACGCCGCGACGAACGCCCTCGCCATCACCCATGCCCATGCCATGGCCTCCACCGCGCTCTCGTGCTGCTTCGACGAGCTGCCCCCGCTGCACTACAGCTGCCTGGGACTCGGGGGAGCGCCCCGGACCGCGGCGTACGCCACGTTCGGCTCCGAGGAGCTGGCCCGGAACGTCCTCGAGGCGCTCCAAGGCCGCAATGCCGCCATGATGCAGAATCACGGCTCGGTGGCCTACGGCAGCAGGATGGCCGAAGCGGTCGAGCGCCTCGAGCTCCTCGAGTGGCTCGCCGAGCTGTACTGGCGGGCCTCGTCCATGGGCACCCCGCACGTGCTCACCGACAAGGACTTCGAAGCCATCATCACCGCAGCGATCGAACGCGGGTACGGCAGCCTGAAGAAGGTCAAGAAGGACTGAAGCCGGATCGGGCTGGACGTGGAGGGACCGTAGGGGGGTCCGGCGCCCTCGCACGGGCCCACGCGTGACGCACGCATCGTCCGTGGACGTCGCCTCTCGCACCCCCGCTCGACACGCCTGGGTGATGTGCCCCCGGACCTCCCGCTGGTGGTCGGACCTCACATGTGGTGAGATGAAGCGGTTGTCGACGTTGTGGAGGCAGTCCTGTGGCATCTCCGAGTGAGAACCCCTACGACCCGAAGGACTTCGCCGGAAGGTGGGAGCTCGATCCTGATCAGACGTCGATCGAATTCCGCACCAAGGCCCTCTGGGTGATCCCGACGAAGGGGACGTTCCGGGCGCTCGAAGGAGTGGGGACCGTCACCGCCGACGGCGCCATCAGCGGGACGGTGGCGATCGACGCGGCATCGGTCGCGACCAACAACAAGAAGCGGGACACCCACCTTCGGACCGCCGACTTCCTCGAGGTCGAGACCTTTCCCACCATCACCTACGAGGCGACGAGCGGCCGCCTGACCGGAGCGGGAACGATCGAGCTGGACGGCACGCTCACGGTTCACGGGGAGACGAGACCGCTCGCCATATCGGCCTATTTCCGCGTGACTGCAGATTCGGTGACCATCTGGGGCGACGTGGACGTCGACCGGAGTGCATGGGGGCTCACGCTGACGCCGTTCGGAGCGGGAGTGAAGAACAGGGTCTTCGTCCGCGCTCTGTTCCGCAAGGTCTGAGCGGGGACGCTACCCGTCCGCTTCCCGCCCTGGCGCCCGGCGGTGATCGTTGCAGCCACGTCAGGGAGCGACCGTGTCGTCCGGGATCGCCGTGTCGACCCGGCGACGTGGGCCGGCGGCCTACGTGATGGGAAACCACGTGCTGGCGTCGAATGCCGCGTCCGACGCCTTGCCCGGGTCGTACGGATCGCCCATCCGGTCACCCACCCGCCGGAGGTCATCCCCGGCGGGGGCATGCACGGAGCTGTCGACGGCCGCCACGAGGGGACCGTCGAATGTCTCGCTCGGCGCCGGGTCCTTCGCCTCCACGTTGCCGTCCCTCACCAAACCCGTCGGGCGACCGGCCGAGAACCAGCGATGCTGGTGGAGACCGAACGGATCCTCGTACCAGCCCTCCGCTCCGGTGACACGGCCCATGCGGTCGAGGCTAGTCGCGACGGCCGCTGAACCCCTCCTGCCGTGACCGACATTCGGACGGCGCGTCTCCAGCTGCACGCGATCGATGTCGCCGGGGCCGAACGTGTCGTCGCCCGCAGTACGGGACCGGCCGGTGCGTGGGCGGACGACGTGCCGTTCGAGGGCGCGTCGGCGCCGTGCGGGGCTTCCTGCACGCCTCCACCGCCATCGGGGAGGAGCGGCCGTTCGGCTGCTACCGGCTCACCCGCCTCTCCGACGGGCGGGTGGTCGGAGGGGTCGGCTCCGAGGGCCGGCCCGAGATCGGTCGCGTCGAGATCGGCTACGGCCTGGCTCCCGCGGCCCGTGGTCACGGCTACGCGGCAGAGGCGGTCGTCGCCGTGCTGTCCGTGGCCGGCGACCACGGACGCTCCACGGTCGCAGCCGACACGACCGTGGACGGCACCGCCTCGCGAGGGACACTCGTCCGGGCCGGACTCCGCCTCGTCGGCACGGACGCCGAGCTCTGCCACGACGAACTGCTCCGCCGTGGTGGCAGCGACGACGGTCGTCATTCGCGCCTGTCCGCCCTAGAGTGCCGACCATGGCCGTATTCCACCGGGCGACGATCACACCGACGAAACTCGACATCATCGCCACATGGGCCCCGACCCGGGCGTGGGGACCGTCCGCCGCCGGCCCCGTCGCGTTGATCGGGTCGTACCGGTTCGACGACCCCGACGGTCGCGTCGGTCTGGAGACGCACCTGGTCACCGCGGGGGACACTCTGTACCAGGTGCCGCTCACCTATCGCGACGAACCCCTGGAGGGTGCGGAGGACGCATTCATCACGCAGATGGAGCACTCCGTGCTCGGCACCCGCTGGGTGTACGACGGGCTGGGCGACCCCCGGTTCGTCGTCATGCTCGCGGCAGTCGCCATGACGGGTCAGGGCGAGGCACTCGGCATGGCCCGTTTCGACGGCCGTTGGTACATCGCGCCGACCAACGTCCGGATCCACGGTGGTGGTTGGACGCAGGATCGGGTGCCGGTCGACGGCTTCGAGCTCGCCTCCGACGACGTCACCGCTCCGGTCCTCCACAACGACCGGTTCGAGCTCACCTTCTTCCGGCACCCGGTCCTCGGACCTCGCCCGGCGATCGGACTCACGGGGAGCTGGGACGGCCTGGGCGGCGAGGTGGTCCTCGCCGAGGTCCGGGAGCGGTAGGACTCGAAACCACCCACCCGGCACCGGCAGGATCGGATGCCCGGCACGAAGGCGATCTGCGCCCGATCGTCAGCGACGGCGAGCGACGAGATAGGCCCGATGTGTCTCGACCTCCTCGGGATAGTTCCTGCGCTCGAGCTGTGCCTCGACCTCGAAGCCGGCGCCGTCCAGCAGGTCGACCACGGCCGCGGTCTCGAGGAACCGGAAGTCGAGGTCGACCCGCTGGCCCCAGAGCTGGTCGACCTGGCGGACCTCGTCGCCGACGTGGAAGGCCAACAGCAGCCGTCCGCCGGGCAGGAGAACCCGCCGGAACTCCGCGCAGGCCGGGGCGAGCTCGTCCGGCCCCAGATGGATGATCGAGTAGAAGGCGACGGCTGATCCGAACTCGCTGTCGGCCGCCGGGAGGGAGAGCAGGTCCCCCTGGCGGAATTCGACCTCTGGATGCTCGCGGCGGCCGACGGCGACCATCCCGGGGGACATGTCGATCCCTACGGAGCGAACCCCCTGGGAAGCCAGCCATGCGGCGACGTGTCCCGGACCACATCCCAGGTCGGCCACGGGCGCGTCAGGACGTTGCTGCTCGATGAGTGCCCGCAGCAGGGCACGGTCCAAGGGCTTGTAGGCCAGCTCGTCACCGAGCTGGGCGGAGTAGCGCTCCGCGAGCGCGTCGTAGCTGCGGCGGACGTCGTCGTGATCCGGTGGACGGGGCACTCACACAGCGTGTCATGCGCGGTGACCGACCGGCGGGGCGGGAGCCAACGCTCGCCGCCGCCGCCGGTCGGCGCGCGGGAACCCCTCGACAACCCGTCCGGGAGCGGGAGGGCGGCGAGTCCGGCCGGGGTGGTGTCCCACCCGTCTGGCGCCAGGGGTCACCCCCGTCAGTCCTCCTGAGCCGCCTTCCAGGTCTCCCACTGCCGCTTCAGGTCAGGCAGCGCAGCATCGAGGAGCTCAGGCTCGACGTCACGATGCGCATCCGCCGCGAGGGACAGATCCGGGAAGCGTTGATCCAGGTCGTCGGCTTCGCTCATGGTCAGGTCACTGGCACTGTCCGCACCCGTGGTCACGGGTACCGCCTCGAAGTGGAGCTCCTCGGGGCGAATCCACGTGACGTGGCAGATGGCTCCATCCGGTGTCTCGATGTACGCCTCGCCGTCCACGCCCGACAGGGTCCCGACCAAGAGCTTGAATCCCCCCGGATCGTCCTGCATCACCGCCATGTCCATGGTCGGCTCAGGCTATTCCGTTCCTACCGGAGTGGCCAACGCCTCCATCGGAGGGCGCGCCCGGGATGATCCTCGTCGTCGGCCGCGCAACGTGCATCCCATGGCACGAGCACCGGTCCCGTCGGACGGTGCAGCGACGAGGTTCCACCCGCGTGTCGCGACCCCGACCAGGACATCGTGAGGACTCATGCCTCGCCTTCCAGCCTGTGGATGAGCATCCGGCACCACATGGCCTGGACCGCGTCGCCCAGGCGCATGCAGCGATCGCCGACCCCTTCGATCGACCGCATGGATTCGTGCAGCGATTGGTTGGCTGCGATCGCAGACGTCACGGGCATGTACGAGCACAGTGCCTGGATCTCGCCCGCTTCTGCCGCCACGACATCGAGGGCGTCGGGCACCTCGCCGCGAGCGATGTGATCGTACACCTGACGAGCGCGGAACGGGTCGGCCGCAATGAGCTCCGCGTGCTCCTCCGGGCTGACCGTCGGGTTGCTCGAGACCTGCCAACGAACGCGTGTCATCGTGATTCCGCCTTCGCACCGTCACCATTCGACCGCTTACCTCATCGGCACCTCGGATCGAGCACTTGAGCGAAGCGGCGGTCGGGTGGTCATCGCCCGTCCGCTCGACCGGACCCGAGGGGTCGCCTGACGCTGACCAGCGAGCCCGGTAGACCGAATTCGAGGCGCCGTTCGTCTCGGGGAGGAGCCCACCGGGTACCGGAGTGGGACACCCGGTGGGCGTTCCGGATCGCTCGAGGTGGTGCCATCGGCCATGCTGGAAGCAACACCCGGGGCGATCTCTGTGGTCGCCGTGCCTCCCACCACGATGCGGGTGTCCCTTCCACCCAGGAGTCCCATGCCAGACGTCACACGGCAGTACGCCCCGTCGGAGCTCGATGACCTGCTCGCCCGGGCAGATGCGGTCGCCCAGCAGCTGATGCGCGACGTGCCGGACTTCCCGAAGCCAGGCGTGGTCTTCAAGGACATCACCAACCTGCTGGCCGACGCTGCGGCGTTCGATCTCGTCGTCACGGCCCTGGTCGCCCCGTTCCGCGGCCAGGTGGACAAGGTGGCCGCCATCGAGGCCCGGGGCTTCATCCTCGGCGCGCCGGCCGCCATCGCCCTCGGCGCCGGCCTGGTCCCGCTGCGCAAGCCCGGCAAGCTGCCCTGGGAGACCCTGAGCGAGTCCTACGAGTTGGAGTACGGCATCGACGCGCTCGAGATCCACACCGATGCCCTGGCCCCCGGCGACCGCGTCCTGTTGGTCGACGATGTCGTCGCCACCGGTGGCACCGCACGGGCGGCGGCTGCACTCGTCGCCTCGGCCGGCGCCGAGCTGGCGGGCCTGGCGGCGCTGCTCGAGCTGGAGCACCTCGGCGGCCGCGACCTGCTCCCCGGGATCCGGATCCATGTGGTCGCCCACTGACCGGGCGGCACCTCGTCCCGACCGAGCCCTGGACCGACTGGTGGGACACCGCCGACGCCTGATGATGGTGGTCACGCGGCGGTCGCGGTGGGTTGCCGCCCGTAACGCGGCGTGACGATCCACCGTTCTCACTCATGGAGGTGGTTGACGACCACTTCCGGCCGGTGGTTCCCCACGGTGTGCCGGCGGCCCTGTCGGAACAACGTCATCAGCGAAAGCCGAACCTGGGCGACCTGCTTCTGCGTCGACATCCAGGGATCACGAAACCAAGGGAGAACGATGTCCCGTCTGACGAATCTGGCGCTGGCGGCGTCCGCCACCAGCATGGCAGTCATCGGGCTGCAGGCCGCACCGGCGGGTGCTGCCACCACTTCCGCACACCACGCTGAAATCGTCGGCGAGCTGGGCTACGAGGGGGGCGCAGCCCCTGGTGGATTCCATCCGACGGCAGGGACGGTTCAGGTGGAGTTCGACTCCGTCCCGCTCACCCTCCTGAAGCACGTCGGCAAGTCAGGCCACTTCACCATCAAGCTCTCGCCGGGAAGCTATACGGTCATCGGGTGTGGTCCATCGGCTACCGGCACGACCGGGAGTGAGTGCAGCCAACCGCAGAACGTCACCCTGGTGACCGGCGAGGTGGACCACATCCAGCTCATCTGGGCGTACACGCCCTAGGTTGTCTGACCACGAGGCAGCAAGGACGACAGCCCATGAGCTGTAGGTGGAAACGCTGAGCCCGTCGGGAAACCCCGACGGACCGGTCGAGAAGGAGCAGAAGCTCTCGACGGCGTCAGTCGCCTCGGAGTTCAGAAACCACGACAACGGGTGGTGGGGCGCAACACAGGCCTGACCCGCCTGTGGCACCATTGCAGCGTGAGTGCCATCGGCGGGCGGAAGCTGCTCTACAGCGGAATTGTGTCAATTCTGGTGATCGCCACACTCGGCGTGCCCGGATCAGCGTCGGCCGAGGCTGCGACCAGACCTCCGTCCCCGATGATCTCCGGATTCAGCGCCAATCCGAAGATCATCGGTTCCCTCGGAGGATCGATCACGGTCAGTGCCACGGTAGTGGATGCATCGGATTGCACACTCACGGGCACGACAGCGCTGAAGGGAGTGTCGGAGACGTTCGCCTGCGGGTCGGGCACCTTCAGCCAGACGGTCACGGTTCCACCCGACAACGGCAAGCGCCCGATCGCGTCCAAGCTGAAGTTGACTGCTGTCGGGAGCAGGAAGGTGCGGGCGACGATCTCCGTGACGAGCGTCCCCACCTCATGCGCCACCTACGTCCCGTATGCGAACTTGAAGTCCTGCTCGATTCAGTCGACGAACACGACTCCGCTCGACCTCGAAGGCGTCAACCTGACAGGTGCGGACTTGGCGGGTGCCACGCTGACCGACGTCGATCTGACCGGCGCCGACTTCACTGATGCCGATCTCACGGGTGCCTACCTCACCGCTCTCGATCTGGATGGCGCCAATCTCACGGGCGCAGATCTGACGGGGGCGGACCTGGAAGGGCTGAATCTGGCTGACGCGAACCTTTCCGGAGTGTCACTCGGTGGCGCCACCGCTTCCAGTGGGAGCGACGACTACAGCGTTGTCTCCGGGGGGATCACCGGAGTTCCTGCCGCGCTGCCATCGGGTTGGGCGGTGGCGAACGGGTACCTGCTCCTGCCCTTCGTCGATTTGGTCGACTCCGACCTATCGGGAGCCACGCTCGCGGGCCTCGATCTCACCGGGGCGCACCTGGCCAGCGCAAATCTGTCCGGTGCCGATCTCCAGGGGGCTGACCTCGGTTCGAGCGACATGGATGGGACCACTCTGACGGACGCAGACCTGGGGGGCGCCTACCTGTGGGGTGCGGACCTCGAGAGCGTGACCGCGGAGCATGCGAACTTCACGGACGCCGTCCTCGGCTACGGCCAGCTCACGAGCTCCGATCTTCAGTATTCGACGTTCGTCGATGCACAAATCGGCGACGACGATCTCGGTGGTACCGACCTGAGCGGAGCCGATCTCACCGGGGTGGCGAGTCATGACATTCTCGGTACGCCTTCCGGCCTGCCGGGCGAATGGGTACTTGTCGACGGCTACCTCGTCGGTCCCGGGGCGAACCTCTCGGACGATTCGGACCTGAGCGGCGCCGATCTTGTAGGGTTGAACCTGACCGGCATCGATCTTGGACCCGTGGGACTCGCGTCGGGAAGTTCCAGCCTCACCAACGCCAACCTCTCGGACACGAACTTCACCGATGCGAATCTTCGTAACGCCGACATGGACGGGGCTGACCTCACCGATGCAGACCTGACCGGCGCAGACCTCTATGGCGCAACCTTGAGCGGAGCCACTCTGGCGGACACCTCATGGTCGGACACGGTCTGTCCCGACGGAACGAACAGCGACAACGACGGGCACACCTGCGTAGACAATCTGGCGCCACCAGGCTGATCCGAACGAGGGACAGAGGATTGGCGGCACTCTTCCCTTCGACTCCCTTCGACCATCAACTGTGCGGTCAGGCCCGACCGTAATGGCCCCGACTTCGGCTGGGGGACTGGCGCACCTGCTGACAGAGGCGCACTACTCGTGCAATCAGGAACAGTCGACGACCGCTGCCTACCCGGTCGCCGGGGGACGCCCTCGAGGCCCGGAGTTGGCCGACCCGTCGGTTGGCTCCACGAGCGTCGAGGTGGAGGTCATGGCGATCATGAAGGCTCAACCGTCCCCTCGTGACAAGCTCAATTGTCCTCGACCCCCATCGAGGTGCCTCAACACGCACCAAGGTCGGGGCCGGTATTGGTCCCATCAGGACAGGTGGTGAAGTACCAGTAGACCCCGGTGAGATCAGCGTTGGACAGGTTGGCACCTGTCAGATCGGCGTAGGAGAGATCGGCGTCGGCAAGATCAGCGTTGCTGAGGTTGGCGTCCACCAGGATGGCGTTACTCAGGTTCGCGGCTGGGCCTACGAGGTAACCCGAGATGAGACTCCAGTTGGTCGGAAGCGCAGCCGGTATGCCGGAAACCGACCCGGAGGAGACACCTTCCAGGTCGACACCGGACAGATCGAGACCGGCGATGTCCGCGGATGCCAGGCTGGCGCCGGGTCCGATCAGGTACCCGCCGGTCAAGCTCCAATCGAAGGGAAGCACGCTTGCAGTTCCGGTGACGCCGCCCGAGGACAGGCCGGTGACGGTGGCACCGGAGAAGTCGGCACCGGCGATGTCGGCGTCGGCGAGGTTTGCACCGGTGAGGTTGGCGTTGGGTCCGATCAGATAGCCCACCGTGAGGATCCAGTCGGGCGGAAGCGCGCTCGGTGTCCCCGTGATGCCGCCCGAGGTCACGTTCGACAGGTCGGCACCGGTGAGGTCGGCACCGGCGAGGTCGGCTCCGGCGAGGTCGGCACCGGTGAGGTCGGCGCCGGACAAGTCGGCACCGGCGAGGCCGGCACCGGTGAGGTCGGCACCGGGGCCGATCAACCAACCATCGACGAGGATCCAGTCGGGTGGAAGCGCGCTCGGTGCGCCGACGATCCCGCCAGAGGACACGTCAGTGAGGGTGACCTCTGACAAGTCGACTCCGTCGAGGGTGGCACCGGTGAGCAGGGTGCCCGTGAGGTCGGCGGTGGTCAGCGTAGCGTCGGTGAGATCAGCAGCCGACAGATCGGCGCCGGCAAGATTGGCTCCAGCCAGGTCTTCGCCCGTCAAATTGTCGCCCGCCAGGTCGGCACCCGAAAGATTGGCTCCGGCCAGGTCGGCTCCAGCCAGGTCGGCTCCGACCAGATCGGAATCGATCAGTTTGGCACCGGTCAGAATGGCACCGTCGAGGTCGGCATCGGTGAGATTGTCGTTTGCCATATGGCGACCAGCCAGGAAGTCGTCGACGAGGTCACATCCTGCCAGGTCCGCCCCATCTCTCTTCGGTACGCAACTCGCCGATCTCGGTGATTCCTTCACGATCACGGTCGCGATCGCGTGACGGCTTCCTATGGCACCGGTCACGTTCAATCTGAATCTGAAGGTATGTGGCAGGTTCCCCGCGTTGATCGGGACCTCCACCGCTTCGGTGACATTCCCGTCCGAACAGGCAAAGGAGTCGGGGAGGCCGGGGATCGCCTGATCAACGGAGAGTTTGCAGTCGACGCCGTTCTCGACATCTGCCGAAATCGACACGCTGCCGCCAGTCTGCTGCAGTGACGAAGGCGTGACCGTGAGTCCCGAAATCGTCGGCGATGGAGGTCGACTCGACACCGCCCCCGCCGCTGCCGGTAACAGGCCGGCGACACCAAGAGCAATTGCGGCCGCGGACGTGACCGCCAGATGACGTACTTGCGAACGTCGCATCCGCCCCTCCTTCCCGACACTGGCTCATCGATCGCTTGGAGGTACCCTGCCTCTTCGACGACACCAGATGCCTCGAGGTTCTCACGAATCCCGGATTGCTGCAATCGCGATTCGACCGGTTCCTAACGTCCTGGTCCGGCCGTGTTCCGGGACATCCGACGCCGATGCTCAGCGGTCCGTCACCCAGGTCGTGCATCGAGGATCTCGATGGACGTGCGTGGCGCCACCGTACGGAATGCCTCTTCGCAGATGACCCCGATCTCGTCCCAGTCGACCTTGCTGTCGAGGCGGACTCCGAGCCAGCCCCGGGTCCCGACGTAGGGTGGACGGAAGAATCGGTCCGGTTCGGTGGCGACGAGCTCATCCTGGACGCCAGGGGGCGCCGCACACCAGAATTGGCTGAACCGCTCGCCGTGGTGCCCGTCGACCCAGAGGGTCAGGAACTGCTTGCCCGCGAAGAAGGCGGGCGCTCCGTGGCTCAGCCTCTCCGTGACACCGGGAAACCCGAGACAGATCAGGCGAATCCGTGCTTCGACGTCCCCGGCCGCCACATCGTCGACAATAAGCGCTCGGAGGGTGGGCGTCGACGAGGTCCTACGGAATCCTGTGGAAACTCGATCTCGACGACACTCGACGCACACCCGCGCGACGCGGTGTCGGGTCTGCCCGCGCTGGCGTCCGGATGAGAGCTGCCGCCCTCCGGGGTCATCGCCCGACCGCCCTGGTCGGCCGCGGTGGCCTGGACCCAGCTGATGACGTTTCCGTCGGGGTCCGTCGAGTTGGATTTCCGGCCCGCGTCACCGACAGGTTCGATGGGTCCTGAGGCGATGCCCCGAGTTGCCAGCTCCGCGACGAATCGATCGAGGTCGTCGACCGAGACGGTCACGACGGTCAGTCCGGCACGCTCGGGGTCCTCGATGACGTACAGCCAGCCGTTTCCCGCAACGCACCACATGACCTCGCTCTCATGGGGAACGATGTCGGGGTCCCGTCCGAAGAGCCTCCGGTACCACGTCCGAGCTGCCCGCAGGTCTGCCACGGGGACACTGGCGAAGAGGACCTCCATGGACACGGTCTCAGTCTGCCTCCTGCCGATGCGAGACGCTCGGCCTGGGCCCGAGAATGCCGGAGCGGGACGGATCGCGTCCCTCGCGAGCTGCGCCCATTGTCGGTTCGGGGGCATGGTCAACCGGCCCGGGATCCCCGCCGCCGGATGCGATTGCCTCGGGCGTAGTGCCAGAGCCATCTGTCGACTCCACAAATGCGTTGGAGGACGCTCACGAGCGAATGGTGTGACGTCACCGACGCGGACGAGCCGGGTTCGATCGAAGGAGATCGCGATGCCCGCCCGTCGCTGATGGTGGGCATCCGACTGGATCGGATTCGACACCCGTTAGGTGGCGACCTCGGCGAGCAGGGCGTCGATCTGGGACATGCACGCCTTCATGCCTTCGAGCACGCCCATGGCGATGGCTTGCTCCATCCCTTCGAGCGAGTCGAAATGCGTGGTGAGGATCATCCGGGTCGTGTCGCCCACCGTTTCGAGGTCGATCTCCATGCGAGTCATGGAGTTGCCGTCGCTCGGCGTTCCGTCATCTTCGACGATGGCGTCTTCGACCACGAGCCTGGTGGGTGGGTCGACCTCGATCACGTTCCAGGTGCCGTCGAACCGTTCGCCGCCATCGGGTCCGGACATGAAGTAGGTGATCGTGCCACCCGGCGTGAGGTCGAGATGCTCGAAGGTGGCCGGGAATCCTGGCGGACCCCACCACCGCTCGAGTAGGCGCGGGTCGGCCCACAGCTGCCACACGTCGGTGAGGGACGCCGTGAACTCCGCAGTGATGACCATCGTCTTGGTCTCTGCGTTCTTGTCGACATGCCAAACAGTCATTCGCCTTCCTTCCCAGTGGTTTCGTCGAGGACACCTTGGAAGCGTTCGAGGCGGGCCCGCCACACCGTTTCGAGTTCATCGAGAAGTTCGTGCGCGCGGCGGATCTGGTCGACCTCGCCGCGCACGAGTTGTTCCCGACCCCTCCGGTGCTTCGAGACCAGACCGGCGTCGACCAGGACCTCGACGTGCTTCTGCACCGCGGTGAGGCTGATCGGATACAGCCGGCCGAGCTCGCTGACGGAGCGTTCACGGTCGAGGGCCCGCGTGACGATGTCGCGCCGTGTCGCATCGCTGAGCGCGAAGAACAACCGGTCGGTCCGTTTCTCGCGCTCCAACAGTTCTACAACCATATGGTTGTAGATTACACCTCCCGCCGACGATGTCAATCGGGCAGCACTGACGGTGTATGCCGGGGAGGTCGTCCCTCGAGGCGCGGCGCTGGGGTCCGTGACCGCTCGCCGGAGCACGAGCGCATGGCATCTGCGAAATGCCAAGCTTTCGCAACAGCGACGATTCGGGAGCGTGGAGCACATGGAGTTCCAGGGAAAGATCGGCAGCGACTGGCGCGACTCGGAGCCTTGGTGGCCACCTCTGCCCGCGCCGCCGGAAGATGCGCCCAACGTCGTGCTCATCGTGCTCGACGATGTCGGATTCGCCCAGCTCGGCTGCTATGGGTCCGACATCGAGACCCCCTTCATCGACGCCGTGGCTGCCGAGGGTGTGCGACTCACCAACTTCCACACCACCGCTCTGTGTTCGCCGACGCGGGCCTGCCTGCTGACTGGGCGGAACCACCATCGAAGCGGAATGGGCCGAGTGGCTGACCTGGCCACAGGCTTCCCCGGCTACTGGGGACGACCACCCCGCGAAAACGGCTTCCTCTCCGAGATGCTGCGGACCACCGGCTATGCGACCTACGCAGTGGGGAAGTGGCACCTGAGCCCCGAGGGCGAGACCAACATGGCGAACTCGCGGTCGACATGGCCCCTCGGGCGCGGCTTCGATCGCTGGTACGGCTTCCACGGCGGTGAAACCCACCAGTTCGTACCCGCGCTCTACCACGACAACCACGCCGTACGTCCGCCGCTTTCGCCCGACGAGGGGTACCACCTCAGCGCGGATCTGGCCGATCGGGCCATCGAGTACCTGGGCGACCTGCGCGCCGTCGACGACGAGCTGCCCTTCTTCCTGTATTTCGCCACCGGGGCCTGCCATTCCCCCCACCACGCGCCGGCCGAGTGGATCGAGCGTTACAAGGGTCGCTTCGCCAAAGGTTGGGACGCCTGGCGCGAGGAGACCTTCGCCCGGCAACTGGCCTCGGGCATCGTCCCGGAGGGCACCGTGCTCACGCCGCGTCCGCCGTGGGTCCCCGCATGGGACAGCCTCGACGAACGTCAGCGCGCACTCGCCGAGCGCTTCATGGAGTGCTTCGCCGCCTTCTTGTCCTACACCGACGAGCAGATCGGTCGGGTGCTCACGTTCATCGATGACGTGGGCGACGCAGACGACACCGTGGTGATCATCGTCTCGGACAACGGTGCCAGCTCGGAGGGGGGCAGGGAGGGGACGATCAACGAGGGCCGCATGTCGAACTTCGAGGGTGCCGGCGTGGGAGAGATGTACGCGCGGCTCGGCGAGATCGGTGGGCCGCGCAGCCACAACAACTACCCGTGGGGATGGACCATGGCCGGCAACACGCCGTTCAAGCGCTGGAAGCGAGAGGTCCACGAGGGTGGCGTCGCCGACCCCTGTATCGTCCGGCTCCCGTACGGCCGATCGGCCACCGAGGGCGGGGGAGTGCGCCGGCAGTACGCGCACGCGATCGACATCCTGCCGACGGTGCTCGAGCTGGTCGGTATCTCCCCGCCGGCTGAGATCGATGGCATCATCCAGTCGCACCTCGACGGTACCAGCTTTGCCTACCTTCTCGGCGACGGAGGAGAGAGTGAAGCTGGTCGGCACCATACCCAACACTTCGAGATGCTCGGCTCGCGGGCCATCTACCACGACGGGTGGAAGGCGGTGACGTACCACCCGGTCGGTCCGATCTACGACGACGGTCTACGGGCGTCCTCACCGTGGGACGACGATGTCTGGGAGCTGTATCACGTGGCCGACGACGTCTCGGAGTCGCGTGACCTCTCCGCCGAGTTTCCGGAAAACGTCGCCGAACTCGTCGCGCTGTGGTGGGAAGAGGCGCGGCACAACGACGTGCTGCCACTCGATAACCGGGTGCTCGAAGCGATTGCACACAAGCACGACCGCCGGCGCCAACAGGCGACCTACCGGTATTTCCAGGGGGGAGCTCCGGTGCCCGAGTGGGTGGCCGTCGACGTCCGAAACCGCTCCCACGCCATCGAGCTCACGATCGAGGTTGGCCAGGGTGTCGTGCCGTCAGGAACGCTCCTGGCGCTCGGATGCGCACTCGGGGGCTGGTCCTTCCATCTGGTCGAAGGCCGACTGCGCTACGTGCACAACCTGCACGGCAAGCGCCTCTACGAGGTCGTGGCAGACACGCCACTGGGTTCAGGTCGACACGAGGTGGCCTTCCGCTTCGACAAGGATGATGCGCTCGGTGGACAGGCCGTGCTCGTGCAGGACGGGGTGGTGGTCGGGTCCGGCGAAGTGGAGCACTTCACCCCGGTGGCCTTCAACGAAGTGATGATCGGACTCACGTGCGGCTACGAATGGGGGCCTGCAGTGGGAGACGACTACGAGGCGCCGTTCGCCTTCAACGGCACCATCCACCGGGCGGAGGTGTCGGCCACGGGTCCGGTCGTGCGCGACCCGGTGGCGGAGGTGGCAGTCATCCTGGCCTCGCAGTGATCGCACCTGTCACGCTCGAGGCATCCCGGACATTCAGCGTTTGCCAACGTGGCGGGAAGCCGAACGAGCTCGAAGCCAGTCGGGTGGAGTCTCCGGCGTCGCTTTCGTGGATGGGGAGAAGCGGCGAAATGGGAGAGACCAAGTTGCACGCTGCCCGGGGTCACCCCGTCACATGCAGGCGCGGACGTCGCCCTGAAGGACGTGGAGGACGGTCTCGGACCCGCAACTGGGGCGCCAACGGGAGAATGTCGGCCAACCACGCTTCGGCGGTGGAGGAGCCGAATACGGGGTTGATGTCGAAGCGGCTGGGAACGAGCGAATCGATGCGCCAGCCGGACTTCTCCTCATGAGCCGCCAAATCGATTTGATCCGCGAGGGCTACGAGTGCGTCCACGAAGAAGACGGGGACAAACTCCTTGAACTCTTCGACGATGAAATCGAAATGACGGATCCGCTCACTCGGACCGTCGTGCGTGGCAAGGAGGCGATGGCTCGGCTGTGGCAGCGGTCGCTTGGCGCCGTGCACTCTATTGTCCCGGGCGAATTTGTTGAGACGGGCGATGTCGTCCTCGTTGTCGCACATCACGACTTCTACGACCGCGAGCTGACACGGCTGGGGGAAGGAGTTTCCGAGATCCACCGCTTTACATTCCGGGGAGATCGGATCGCAAAGCTCGAAGTCACGACGTTCGATGAGATTCCCGAGGACGTGCGCGAACGCATCGCGGCATCAGGTCGCAGCTGACGCCATTCAGGTCGATCGGTCCATCATCTGGATTCTGGGGCTGCGACAACAGCCCGTGTCAGGGCAGTGCCGGATGGATCGGCTCCGTTCCTTCGAGTTGCCACACGCCCCGACGTGCCGGCGGGAGCCGGCGCGCGGGCGACAAGTACCAGGACCTCTACTGTGCGCTCGTAGCCGGCGATCTGTGCGACTCGATGGTCACGTCGCCCTAGGAGCGTGGGTCGGTATCCGCCAATGGGGCGACTCCGATCGCTGCCGTGGGCCCGCGTCCGCCGGGCGTGTTGATGGGCGACATCGGGTTGTAGTCGCGATGTCCGGGTGATCC
>JBEKRV010000054.1:0-24828 GCA_049517675.1 Acidimicrobiales bacterium | reverse complement strand
TTCAAGAACCCGAACGGCCTCAACCTGTCCACCGCCCAGGCCAACAACCTGAACGCCTGGTTCTGGTGGGCCGACGTGGTCGCCCTCATCGTCTTCGGCATCCTCTCGGACAGGCTCAAGGTGCGCAAGCCCCTCATGCTGGTCGGTGCGGTCGGCTCGATCGTGATGCTGGTCCTCTTCCTCGACAAGGCCAGTCACCCCTACTCGAGCTTCGACTCCATCATCGTCCTCGAGGTGCTGCTGGCATCGTTCATCTCCCTGACCTACGCACCGTGGATGGCCGGGTACACCGAGATGGTGGAGGCGAAGAACCCGGCGCTGGTCGGTACCGGCCTGGCCCTGTGGGGCTGGCTCCTCCGGCTCACCGTGGGCCTGTCGTTCATCTTCCTCCCCCTGGTGATCACCTCGGTCAACCCGGTGGTCGACAACCTGCAGTACGCGCAGGCCACGGTGGCCGGCAAGCCGTTCAACGCCCAGCAATTCCAGCTCGACCACCCGGCACTGGTGGCGTTCGCCACGAAGAACGCGAGCTGGCTGAAGGTCCTGACGGAGCCGAAGAACGTTCCCATCGTGGACGCGGCCCACAACGCCGCGACGGCGGCCAACGTCGCCGCCCTGCAGAAGGCGGTCGGGCCGTACGTCTTCGCCAAGGTGGCCGCCAATCTGAGTTACCTCAACACCCAGATCTTCCCGTACTCGACACAGCTCGGGTACCTCGCCGCCCATCAGAGCCAACTGACCGACCTGCTGAACGGTGTGGCCAAGTCGCCCAAGCAGTGGCAGAACTGGTTCTGGATCTGCCTCGGCGGCATGGTGGTGTTCATCCCGAGCATCTGGCTGAACCGTGGTCGGTGGAGCCCGGCCAAGGCCCGTGAGGACGAGGAGAAGCACGAAGCCGATGTGGCCGCCGAGCTCAAGCAGCTGGTCGCCGCCAACGCCTGATCGGACGGGTCGAAGCCCGCGGCGCCCGGAATGCCAGGCGTCGCGGGGGACCCACCCTCTACGGTGTCCACCATGCAGTACGTCGCCGACCCGGGGCCCGGATTCGCGGTGGTGGACCTCGAGACCACCGGTTTCTCGCCGCTGAGGGACCGGATCGTCGAGGTGGCGGTGGTGGTCCTCGATGCCGACGGCACCGAACGTGACGCCTTCTGCACCCTGGTCGATCCCGAACGCGACCCGGGCCCGACCCATGTCCACGGCATCACCCCCGAGATGCTCGAGGGAGCGCCGACCTTCGCCGACATCCACGCCTACGTCGTCGGGATGCTGTCGGGCCGGGTGGTGGTGGGCCACAACGTGGACCGGTTCGATCTGGCCTTCCTGCTGGCCGAGTGCCGGAGCCTCGGAGGCGAGGACCTGGCCCCCGGGGCCGTCACCACCCTCGACACCCTCCAGCTGGCACAGGTCCACCTCGACCTGCCGGGCAAGGCCCGCCTGGTCGACTGCTGCGACCGTTACAGCCTGACCTGGGACGACCACCACAGCGCCCTGGGGGACGCCCGGGTGACGGCTGCCCTGCTCCGTGCCATGCGGACCGAGCTCGGGGACGAGGCGATCGGGGTGGCGAAGCTGCTCGACGACGCCATCGGGTGCCGGTGGCCGGGGGCGGGCGACTCCCGTCCCGCCCCCCACGGTCGCGGCCACGAGCCGACCGGCGGCTGATTCCGGCGGGAAGGGCTGATTCCGGCCGGAAGGGTGAGTCCGGTCAGGGGAGGGCTTCGATGGGCGGGATGACCATCGACCGCTGACGGGCGCCGCCCAGCATCTCGTCGTCGGTACCGCCGGTGTCGGCTCCGGCCACCAGCGGCGATCGGGTGAGGATCACCACGCCGAGCACCAGAACGGCCAGGGCCAGGACCTCGAGGGAGATCCAGAACGCTCCGCCCCGGAGCACGTCGCCGAAGAGGGTGACCCCGAGCACGATGCTGAGCAGTGGGTTGAGGGTCACCAGGGTCGTCCGGGACGCGGTGATGGGTCCGGCGTGGAGCGCGTTCTGGATGAGGAAGACCGTGCCGATCCCGGTGACGGCCAGCATGTACGGCTGGAAGTGGGTGAACACGTGTCCCCATCCTTCGGTCACGTACCCGGTGATGGCCTTGGTCAGGGCCGCACCGAACGCGGCCGTCACCGCGGCCGACGCGCCGAAGGCCGCCGCCCGCCACCACCGGGGCCCGTGCATGCCGGCCACGATGCACAGGGCGATGGCCGAGATCAACGCGACCGAGGCGATGGCCCAACCGGTCGTGGAGGGGAGGACCTGACCGCCGCGCGGCCGGGCGGCCAGGAAGAACCCGCCGAGCCCGACCACCACGGTCACGGCCCCGAGCCACTCACGGAATCCGAGCCGGTAGCGGAACCACACGGCCAGGATGAGGAGCAGGAACAGCAGCTCCGTGGTGAGGACGGGTTGGACCACGCTCAGCTGGCCGAACCTCAGGGCCGTGGCCTGCAGGCCGAACTGCACCAGCATCAGGGCGAAGCCGAACAGCCAGATGCCCCGCTTGATGGCGTGGGACATCAGGCTGAGCCTGAGGGTCGACGACGTCGGGGCCGACTCGACGCCGATGCGCTGCAGGACCGACGTGACGGCACTGGTGAGGGCGGCGAGAGCAGCAAGGAGGAATGCCACAGCCCTGTTGTAGTCGCGTTTGCCGACGCGGGTGTGCCCGGACCGGAGGACCGGTCAGTAGACGGAGATCGCGGGCACGGCGTCGCGGAGGTCCGTGGACCCTGGCAGGTCAGGGGCCGGGTCGGCCCCGGCCGGCAGGTCCATGTGCAGGCCCAGTCCGTAGCCTTCCAGGAAGATGTCGGCGTCGCGCTTGCGGGGGTAGCGGGCCTCGAGCTCGCGGAAGCGGGCGGAGTGGTTGGGTTCGATGAGGTGGGCCAGTTCGTGGACGATCACCGAGTCGAGCACCCACGCCGGGGCGACCCGCAGCCGGGAGGAGATCCGGATCTCCCGGGTGGACAGGGTGCACGATCCCCAGCGCCGGTTCTGGTTGGTGGCCCATCGGATCGAGGCCGGCTCGACGCCCCCCAGGTAGGTGCGGCCGAGGATGCGGGCCCGCTCCTCGAGGAAGTGGTCGGAGGCGTGGAGGTGGGGGCGGTGCTTGGTGAGGCGCCGGATCAGGTGGTCGACCATGTCGTCGCGCTCCGAGCCGCGCAGGTGGGTCGGGACCACGACGACGATGCGGTCGCCCTCCCAATGGGCGCCCGCCGTCTTCTTCCGGCGCGTCGAGACGCGTACTTCGACGTCGGCGTGGAGCAGGTTCGCGGGCTTGGGCATCGGGGTCATGGTGCCACGCTACGGCCGGGCTGTGACGGAGCCGGACGGAGCGCCGGAGGGCGGCCGCTACTGGCCGGGCATCTCGCGCTTGCCGTAGGGGGCCGGTGCGACGGCCTCGGACTCGGCTTCGGTCTCCTCGTCGGACTCCGGGCGCAGCGCCTTCCAGATGGCGGCGCCGAGGATGCCGCCCACGACGGGGAACACGAGGAACACCCACAGCTGCTTGAGCGCCCATGAGCCCTGGAACACGGCCGTCGCCAGGCTCCGGGCGGGGTTCACCGAGGTGTTGTCGATGGGGATGGAGATGAGGTGGATGACCGTCAGGGTGAGTCCCACGGTGATGCCGGTGAACCCGACCGGCATCGACTTGCGGCTCGTCGAGGCGATGACGAAGACGAAGACGGCGGTGAAGAACACCTCGGCCAGCATGACGGCCGCCAGGGGGAACCCGCCGGGGGAGTGGACGCCGTAGCCGTTGGAGGCGAAGCCCGAGGCGCGGGCGCTGAACGTCCCGGGCACCGCGGTCGCAGAGGCCACCCGGGTCGAACTGGCGATGATGTAGATCACCAGCGCGCCGACGAGGCCGCCGACGAACTGTCCCACGATGTAGAAGGGCAGCTCGATCGTCTTGGTCTTGCCGATCACCCACAGCCCGATGGTCACGGCCGGGTTGATGTGGCAGCCGGAGATGGAGCCGATGGCGTAGGCGGCCACCAGGAGGCTGAGGCCGAAGGCCAGGGCGACGCCGAGGATGCCGACCGAATTGGGGATCCCCGAGAAGTGGCCGGTGGCGAGGATGGCGGTGCCGGGGCCCCCGACGACGAGGATCATGGTCCCGACCGCCTCGGCGATCCCGATGCGAAGTCGCTGGTCCATGGAGAGGCTCCTTTCGTTCGACGCCCGGCGACGGAGACGCCGCGCAAGGGGTCGGTAGCCGTCACGCCTGGCCGTCACCCTGTGGAGAGGCTAAGCAGTCGACGCCGCGGATCGGTGGATGGAGGTGCACCGGTGGCGCACGTCGCCCCCGGTCCCGCCCGGTCTCAGAAGCCCGTTCCACTCCTGGGCGCCGGCCGGGTGGTCAGGAGCGTGTCGGCCACGGGCAGGACGCCTGGGCGCAGCTCCTCGACGAGTCCGGCGGCCGCGAGCAGCGACGCCGGGAAGCCGCCCATGTACAGCGAGCCCAGTGCGGGAAGACCGAGCCGGAGGTCGGCCTCTTCGCCGGCACGGGCCCGCCGGCAGCTGGCCCCGTCCGGCCCGGCATCGAGCACCCAACGGCCCGGCCCGGCGTCGGCACCTCCCTCGGGCACGAGGGGCGGCAGGACCTCGAGGACCAGCCGGCCCTCGGCCTGGTAGCCGCGGGCCTCGAACGCCGCCGCGGTGTCCAGGATCCTCACGTAGAGCCGGTCCTCGATGCTGTCGGTGCGCAGCTGGCGCGGATCGGCGAGACGCCAGCGGATCGGGTCGTCCACCGCGCAGCGCTTGACGGTGACCCGACCGACGAGGTCCAGGTCGAGCACGAAGCGCCACAGCGCGGCCTCGACCTCGGCGTCGTTGCCGCGGAGCTCCTCGACGACGACGGCGGCACGCTGCCCCAGGAACACGCTGGTGTCGAGGGTGGCGCGGTAGAGCACGTAGCCCTCGTCGCACACCGCGTGGAACCGGGCCGACAGCCCCCCTCGCTCGTGCGGGCGGTCGGCCAGGAGGTGGTCCCAGTACTCCGGTCTCCGGCTGACCTCGCCCGCCCGCGTCCGTCGCTGGAGGTCGAACAGCGGGGGCAGGACGGTCACGGCCTCGTCCTTGTCGATCAGCGCCAGGTCCAGCTCGGGTGCCGGTACCGCGAACGCCGACCACCGGCTGTCGATCGAGCACTCGGCCAGGTTGGCGGTCAGTCCGTAGCCGAACCTGCCGTAGATGACGGACTCCGACGCCTCGAGGCCGGCCAGTGGCTCGCCCCGTTCCCGGGCGTCGTCGTGCGCGGCCCGCATCAGCTGGCGGAGGAGGCCCTGCCGACGGTGGGTGGGATGCACGCCGACGGCACTCACACCGGCCATCGGGGCGGTCGGGCAGGGATGACCGTGCACCGCGGGGAGGGTCACGTCCAGGCTGTGGATGGCCGCATTGCCCGCGATCCGGCCCCCGGCGTCCACCACCCATGCCCGATCGGTCTCCCCCGACGTCGCCCACCACTCGTTGTCGGCGACCTGTTCCGGGTCGCCGGCGAACGGCTGGAGGAAGGGCACCATGACCGAGCGCCGGAACACCGGTGCCTCGTCGGGCCGCAGCCGCCGAACAACTGGATCCATGGTCCCATTCTGCCCTCGTCACGAGCGGCCGGGGATCGCCGACGCGGTGTCAGCCCCCGGCCAGTGCCACGGCGACGGCCGCAGCATCCGTCGCGTCCTCCATCGGGACGATCCCGGAGTCGACCCCGCCGTCCGGACCGACGAGGGACCAGGTCCCGATCCCGAGCACCGGGATACCGGCGCGGAGCGCGAGGGCGATCTCCGACAGGGTGCCGTACCCACCGTCCAGCGCGACGACGGCGGCAGCGGCACCGACGACCAGTGCGTTCCGTGCCTCGCCGAGCCCGGTCGGGATGACCACGTCGACCCACGGGTTGGCGGCACCCCGGTCCCGACCGGGAAGCAGGCCGACCGTGGTTCCGCCCGCCGATTTGGCGCCTCGACAGGCACCCGCCATGACCCCGTCCAGACCTCCGCAGATCACCACCGCGCCACGGGACGCGAGCGCCGCGCCGACCTCCTCGGCCAAGGCGACGATGTGGGGCGGCGCATCTCCGGCGCCGATGACCGCGATCTGGGTCTGCATGGTCCGACCAGCGTAGAACGGCGGCCCGGGTCCGGCGGGGCCGTCCCCGCCTACCCCGACCCCGTGCCGCCCGGATGGTGCGGGTCGGGCCCCTCGCCGTCCCGGTCCTCCGTCGTGTCGACGGCGGTGGCATCGATCACGTCGGGTGTCCGCAACTGGCCGAACCCCCTAGCGAACGCCTGGTTCCGGCGCTCCCGGCGCTCCCGGCGCTTGGGGCTCAACGCCAGCAGGACGCGGTCGAGGGCCATGGCCAGGAAGCCGATCACCACCAGCGCGGCGAAGACGCCGAGGACGACGAACCCGACGGCGAAGACCAGTGCGACGACCGCGACGAGGACGACGGCGCCGATGATCGCACCGAGACATCCCGTGCCGGCAGGGGCGCGTCCTCCGTTGGCCATGGAGCCGATCATCCCACCGGTGGTGTCCGGATCGCCCGTCGCCCGGGGCCGCCACCCTCCGTTCACCGGCCTTCCCCCGATCGGCCATGACCCGAATGGGTGTTCTCCGGGGTGCCCGGTACGATGACGGGGTGCGTCGCTACTTCACGACCCGGTGCATCGGGCTGCATCTCCTGCTGATCGTGCTGTTGCCGGCGTTCGCCTGGCTGACCCGGTGGCAGCTCGACCGGGCCGAGGGCGGGAACTCGCTCAGCTGGGCCTACGTCATCCTGTGGCCCTGCTTCGGCGTCTATGCCATCTACACGTGGTGGCAGCTGATCCACGACCAGACCGCCCGTGTGCCCGGGCGGCGGACGTCCGGCTGGCCGGCCAAGGAGGCGGCGAAGCCCGGCAGCCCCGAGGCCGCCGAGCAGGCCGCGCTCCCGCCCGGATGGGCCCTGACCGGGGGCCGGAAGAAGAACGTGGCCATCGCCGCCTCCGCTCCCATCGATCCCGTGAAGGGTGGCCGGGGGGAGCGGTACACCGCCCAGACGCCCGAGGAGGCCGAGCGGCTGGCGGCCTACAACCGGTACCTCGCCTCGTTGAGCGCCGAGGACGAGGACGCCGGGCAGGACGAGGACGCCGAGGCGGAGTCGGGGTCCCGGTCGCGCTGATGGCCGTTCGATCTGCCGCCCCCACCCGCCGGGGGAGCTGACCGTGCACGGTGCGGTGACCCGGTACCGGGTGATGGCGTTCGTGGTGGGCACCGCCCTGCTCGCCCTCACCGCGATCGTCATCTGCCAGTACGGCTTCGGCATGCATGCCCAGATGAAGACGCCCGAGAAGATCGTGGCCCCCATCCACGGGTATCTCTACCTGGCCTACCTGGCGGCGGCGGCCGACCTGGCCCGACGGGCCCGGTGGCACCTCGGACGGATCCTCCTGGTCGTCTGCTCGGGGTTCGTGCCGTTCCTGGCCTTCATCATCGAGCACCGCGTGTACCAGCAGATGCAGGCCGAATGGGCGGCCGAGGCCGCAGCCGCCGGGCCGGGTGCCGTCGGAGCCGGAACGGCGTCCGCGGCGCCGGGTGCCGCGGACTGATCGCGTCCGGGGCGGGCGTCAGCGGGCGCCGCGCACGAGCGTGCCCGGCCGGGCGCCGGTGTCGACGCCGTCCTCGAACGTCGTCACCCCCGACTTGATCGTCTCCACGTAGCCCACGGCACCCTGCAGCAGGCGCTTGCCACCGGCCGGCAGGTCGTCGACGACCCGGGGGTTGGTCAGCTGCAGGTTGTCGTAGTCGATGAGGTTGACGTCGCCGAGGGCGCCGACCTCGAGCGTGCCCCGGTCGGTGAGTCCGTAGAGCCGGGCGGTGTCGTGGGACTGCATCTTCACCATCCACTCGAGCGGGAGGCGATCGCCCCGGACCCGGTCCCGGGTCCAGTGGGTGAGCATGAACGTGGGCTGCGAGGCGTCGCAGATGACCCCGCAGTGGGCCCCGCCGTCGCCCAGGCCCGACGCGGCCCGGGGGTGGAGGAGCATCTCGCGGGCCGCGTGCAGGTCCCCGTCGGAGTAGTTGAGGACCGGCACGTACAGGAGTCCGCACCCGTCGTCCTCGAGCATGGCGTCGTAGGCGACCGACAGGGCGGGACGCCCGGTGGCGGCGGCGATCCCGACCAGCGACCGTTCCGGGCCGGGCTCGTACTCGGGTGGGTTGCCCAGGATGAACGTGGTCGCGAAGGCCTGCTCCATGCGCTCCGCCGTGGCCGGGTCGGGCTCCCACGACTCGATCGCGTGGCGCACCTCGGGGGTTCGCAGGGCGGCCACCAGCTCCTCGGACGAGAGGCCCTTCGCCTTGAGCTCCTGGTACGCCGGGATCTGGTCGAGCAGGCAGTAGGTGGTGAAGTGGCCCGACAGGAGCCCGAAGCCCCGACCGGCCACCTGGGGCCACAGGTCGGCACCCTCGTCGACGGCACGCAGCGACTCGTCCATCAGCTCGCGCCACAGGCGGGGTGCGGCGTCCACCTGGACGAGGGCGAAGGTCACCGGCCGGTGGATGGCGGCCGACAGGCGCCGCATCCAGTCGACCTCCTGCTTCGGGACCAGGATGTCCTCGCCGGCGGTGCCGGCCGGGGCCAGCTCGAAGATTCCGGTGCCCAGCTCGCCGAGGGCGCTCCCGATGCCGAACAGCTCGTCCTCGGCGGCGTAGGTGCCGGGGACCGGTTCGCCGTCGATGGCCCGGTGGGCGATGGTCCGCGACGTCGAGAACCCGAGGGCGCCGGCGGCGATCGCCTCCTTGACCAGTAGCTTCATGGTGGCGATGTCGTCCGGCGTCGCCGGCTCGTTTCTGGCCCCGCGCTCGCCCATGACGTAGGCCCGGACCGCGCCGTGGGCGATCTGCGTGCCGACGTCGACGGTCCACCGGCGCTTGTCCAGGGCGTCCAGGTACTGGGGGAAGGTCTCCCACTCCCAGGTCATCCCCTCGGAGAGCGCCGTGCCGGGGATGTCCTCCACGCCCTCCATGAGGCCGATCAGCCACTCGTGGCGGTCGGGACGGGCCGGGGCGAATCCGACCCCGCAGTTCCCGGTCACCAGCGTGGTGACCCCGTGCCAGCTGCTCGGGGCGAGCACGTCGTCCCAGGTGGCCTGGCCGTCGTAGTGGGTGTGGATGTCGACCCACCCGGGCGTCACCAGCAGGCCGTCGGCGTCGACGGTCCGGGCGGCCGCCTCGCCCCGGTGTTCGCCCACGCCGGTGATCCGGCCGTCGGAGACGGTGATGTCGGCGGTGCGTGCCGGCGCCCCGGTGCCGTCGACGACGGTGCCACCCTGGATCACGAGATCGTGCATGGTTGTCCCTCCCCCTCTGGTGCTCCTCGGACGATGCTGGCACGCGCCGGGACCGTGCGCAATGACGGGACCCCCGACGGGTCAGCGAGGAGGGATCGAGTAGGTGACCTGGGCCTTGGCCACCAGCGCGTCGTCGGCCACCGAACGGAGCGCGACGTCGAGCACGGCGAGCCGTGCCCCGAGCTTGAGCACGGTACCGACGGCGACGACGTCGACCAGGGCCGGCTTGCGGAGGAAGTCGATGTGCAGGCTGGTGGTCACGGCCAGTGCCACCGGTCCGATCTGGCTGACGACGGCCAGCCATGCCGTGCAGTCGGCCAGGGCCATGAGCGAGGGCCCCGACACGGTCCCACCGGGCCGGACGTTGGACTGGTCGACCGACAGGCGCACCCGGACCGAGGTGTCGGAGATCGCCTCCACCGTGTAGGGCAGGTCGTTCGGGGCGAAACCCTCCTCCAGGAACGACTGGAGCTCGTCGACGTCCATGGCGGGGGGCGGAGGCACGGGTGCCGATCGTACTCACGGGGGAGTGGCCGGCTGTCGTCGCCGCGGCACCTCCGTGTCGTGCAGACTGTCCACCGGGCCGGATCCGACCGGTGACACGAGACAGGTGATGGGGGACGTGGTGGCCGACGACATCGACGTGGTGGCGAGCGGGTACAGCAGGAGCGACCACGTCGCGGCGGCGGAGCTCGCCGGCCGGGCCGGTGCGCTCCTGTCCGAGCTGCAACAGGGCGATCTCGAGGGAAAGGCGCTCGGGGCCGAGGGGGACCGCCGGTCGCACGAGCTCCTGACCGCGGCCCTGGCCGAGCGGTTCCCGAACGACCGGGTCCGGTCCGAGGAGGACGACCAGTCCGAGGCGTTGGTGTCCGACGTCGGGCGGGTGTGGATCATCGATCCCCTGGACGGGACCCGCGAGTTCTCCGAGCGCCGGGACGACTGGGCGGTCCACGTGGCCCTGGCCGTGCACGGTGCTCCGGCCGTCGGCGCGGTGGCGCTCCCCGGCCTCGGGCTGGTGCTCGGTACGGGCAGCCCGCCGCCGCTGCCGGCGCTGCCCCCGACGGTGCGCCTGGTGGTGAGCCGCACCCGACCACCCGAATTCGTCCCCTTCGTGGCCGAGCGGCTCGGGGCCGAGACGGTGCCCATGGGCTCGGCGGGGGCGAAGATCTCGGCGGTCGTCCGGGGCGAGGCCGAGGTCTACGTGCACGCCGGGGGCCAGTACGAGTGGGACTCGTGCGCGCCGGTGGCCGTCGCCCTGGCCGCCGGACTGCACGCCAGCCGGATCGACGGCACCCCGCTCCGCTACGCCCGTCCCGACCCGTGGTTGCCCGACCTCGTGGTGTGCCACCCGGCACTGGCCGACGCCGTGCTGGCCGCAGTTCGCGACTCGGGGATCGTCGGCGGTGCCTGACGGCGGTCACGGTTCGGGAGCACCGTCCTCGCCGGTCGTCTTCGGGCCGGCCCGCCTCGGCCCCCTGACCCTGAAGAGCCGGATCATCAAGTCGGCGACGTTCGAGGGGGCGTCGCCGAAGGGCGAGGTCACCGACGACCTCATCGCCTTCCACGAACGGGTGGCCCGGGGTGGCGTGGCCATGACCACCGTCGCCTACCTCGCCGTGTCCCCCGAGGGCCGCACCGACCGCCACTGCGTGCTGCTGGGCGCGGGGTCGCTCCCGGGGCTCCAACGGTTGACCGGCGCGGTGCACGACGCCGGGGCGCTGGTGTCGGCACAGATCGGCCACGCCGGCCCGGTGGCCAACTCGAAGTCGAACGGGGCGGCGGCACTCTCCCCCTCGCGCCGCTTCGGCGCCTCGGGATCGCTGACCCGGTCCGCCACGCCGGAGGACATCGCCCGGATCACCGGGGACTACGCGAAGGCGGCAGGTGTGGCGGTCGAGGCCGGATTCGACTGCATCGAGATCCACCTCGGCCACAACTACCTGCTCAGTTCGTTCCTCAGCCCCAGGCTCAACCGCCGCACCGACGGGTGGGGCGGGTCCCTCGAGAACCGCGCCCGGTTCCCCCGCCAGGTGGTGGCCGCCGTGCGCGAGGGCGCGGGACCGGGTGTGGCCGTGACCGCCAAGCTCAACATGGACGACGGTGTCCCGGGCGGGTTCGACCTCCCCGAGAGCATCGAGGTCGCCTCGATGCTCGAGCGCGACGGCCACCTCGACGCCCTCGAGCTGACCGGTGGGAGCTCGCTGTCCAATCCGATGTACCTGTTCCGGGGGGAGGCGCCCCGCACCGAGTTCGCGGCGACCCTGCCGCAGCCGATGCGGCTCGGGTTCGCGGTGGTGGGCAGGCGGTTCCTGAAGGAATACCCGTTCGAGGAGGCCTATTTCCTGGGTCAGGCCCGCCGGTTCCTCGACGCCCTGGAGCTACCGCTGATCCTGCTCGGCGGCGTGAACCGGATCGACACGGTGGAGTCGGCGGTGGGCGAAGGGTTCGCGTTCGTGGCCATGGCCCGGGCCCTGCTGCGGGAGCCCGATCTGGTCGGACGGTGGGAACGGGGCGAGCGCGACGAGGGACGTTGCATCCACTGCAACCGGTGCATGCCCTCGATCTACTCCGGGACCGTCTGCACCGAGGTGGGGCCGGCCGCCCCGAGGTGAGGGACGGTCACTCCGGCCCGGCCGCCTCCGTCCCCTCGTCGGCTTCGTCGGCTTCGCCCGGCACGGCCGGGGCGTCCAGGTCCCAACCCTCGTCGTCGGAGCTGCGGGCACTGTGGAGGGGAGACGGGCCACCGAGCCCGTCGGGGTCGTCGATCATCCCGTCCAGGGTGGCGATCTGCTCGGGGTCGTCGAACTCGGCGCCCGCCTCCTCGAGCTCGCGATCGTCGATCTGGAGGTGTGGGTCGAGCGACGGGTCGAGCTCGACCTCCTCCACGAAGTCCGGATCGAGCCGGGACTCCTCGTCCATGGCGTCGTCGCCCTGCTCGAAGGTGTCGGTGCCGTCGTCGTCGGTCATCACTGCTCCACGGTCGTTCGATCCGGATCCACCGGCGGATGGGCCGGCCCAGCCCCGATCGTAGAGGCAGGCGGTCCGGCACCGTAGGGGCTTTCTGCCCGAGTTCGGTGCCGGTGCCCGATCGGGGTGGCGCGGTGCGCTCTACTCTGGGACATGCCCAGTCGGCGCGTCCAGGAGGACCAGTCCCAAGCGAACCTCGCCGAAGCCCGGGCCGATCTCGCCGCAGCCCGGGCGGCCGGCGACGCGGCGCGGGTCGCACTCCTCGAGGCCCTGGTGGCGTCGGGCGGCTCGCTCCTCATCTACCGTCCCGATCGCGGCCATTACGGCGTCCTCCTCGGACGGTTGGAACTCGCCAGTCACGTCGCGGTGGTGGTGCCGGGCGTGGGCGACGCCACGAACCTGCGTGACCAGTGGCTGCCCTCTGCGGTGCACCTGTTCGAGGCGGCGGACTCCACGTCGGTGATCCTGTGGAAGGCCTACGACAACCCGCCCGACCTGACGATGGCCGCCGTCGAGTCCGTCGGTTGCGACACCCACCTCACGAGCGCCGCCGGTGAGCTCACCGAGTTCGTGCGGTCGTTGTCGCTACGGCCGGAGCAGACGCTCACGGTCGTGGCCCACAGCTTCGGCTCGACGGTGACCGGGGTGGCGCTGGCCGACTTCGGGCTGCAGTGCACCGACGTGGTCGTCGCCGGGAGCCCGGGTATGACCGTCGACGCGCTCCGTCAGCTCCACCTGGGAGAATCCCACTTCTTTTCCGAGCAGGCGCCGGGCGACGTGATCGCGGGGCTCGGCATCTTCGGGGCCGAGCCGACGTCCCCGACCTTCGGCGGGACCCGCATGCGCACCAACGGCCCCGGCTTCGTCGAGGTCGAGTCCCACTCGAACTACTTCGTGCCCGGATCCGAGGCGCTCGAGAACATCGTCGACGTCGTGACCGGACAGTACGGGCTGGTGGTCCCGCAGCACTCGTCCCTGGCCGAGACCGCGGGGGGACTGGTCGCTTGGGCGCTCCGGATCCCGATGTTCCCCGTCGGGCGGGTGGCCCGGCGGTACCGGGGGCCCGGCTTCAGGCTGCTCGTCAACGCCGGGCACCTCGCCGACATCGGCGCCAGCCAGACGGGCAACGCGGTCAGCGAGGGGATCGACATCGGCACGCGGGTGGTCGCCTGGGTGGAGCGCCAGGTCCCGGGACGGGCGACGCCGCCGTCGGGGTGAACGCCGGGCCTGGATCCGGCGGAACCCGGACAGGCGCGGTCGGGGATCACAGGATGCGGCGCAGGATCTTCGCCTTGAGGTCGGTGAACGGCGGGTAGGCGATCGACGGGTCGACGGCCGTCCCCCGGGTCAGCACCGGCTTCAGGTGCTGGAACCGGCGGACACTCGACTCGCCGTGGTAGGCACCGGTGCCGCTCTCGCCGATGCCTCCGAAGGGGAGATGCGGATTGGTGAGATGGAGGATGGTCCCGTTGACGGTGACCCCACCCGACGCCGTACCGGCCAGCACCTGGTCCACCACGGCGCGGTCCCCCGCGAAGACGTACAGAGCCAGGGGATGGGGACGATCCGCCACGAAGTCGATGGCCTGGCGCGTCGATGCGACCGGGATGACCGGCAACAGCGGCCCGAATATCTCCTCGTGCATCAGCGGGGACTCCAGGTCCACGTCGACCAGGACGGTCGGCGCGATGTACCTCTCGGACGCATCGCTCTGGCCGCCGACGGCGGGCGTCCCTCCTGTCATCAACGAGGTCAAGCGGTCGAAGTGGCGGGGGGAGACGATGCGCCCGTAGCTGGCACTGGTACGGGGATCCTGTCCGTAGAACCTGGTGACGGTGGCCGAGAGCTCGTCGAGGAAGGGCTGGCAGACCATCTCGTCGATCAGGACGTAGTCGGGGGCGACGCAGGTCTGGCCGGTGTTCAGCCACTTGCCCCAGGCGATCCGCCGAGCGGCCACCCGCAGATCGGCGGATCGGTCGATGATCACCGGGCTCTTACCGCCGAGTTCGAGCGTGACCGGCGTCAGGTGCTTGGCCGCCGCCTCCATCACCACCCGACCGACCGTGCCGTTGCCGGTGTAGAAGATGTGGTCGACGTGCTGACCGAGGAGCTCGGTCGTCTCGGGCACCCCTCCCTCGACCAGAGCCACTGCCGAGGGGTCCAGGTACCGGGGCACCAGGCGGGCGAGCGCCGCAGAGGTGGCTGCCGACACCTCGGAAGGCTTCATGATCACCGTGTTGCCGGCGGCGATGGCTCCGGCCGCTGGCACCAGCAGGAGTTGGATGGGATAGTTCCATGGTGCGATGACCAGCACCACGCCCAGCGGTTCGGGGATGAGCCTCGACCGGGCCGGCAGGGTGACGAGCGGCGACGGGACCCGCTTGGGCCTGTTCCACCGTTCCAGGTGCTTCAGCATCGACCTGATCTCGCCGGTCACGAAGGCGATGTCGGTCACGAACCCCTCGACGGACGGCTTGCCCAGGTCGGTCCGGAGGGCGTCGAGGAGTTCGGTCTCGTTGTCCTCGAGCATCCGGACCATTTGCTCGAGCTGGCGGCGGCGCCAGGCCAGCGGGCGGGTCCGGCCGGAGCGGTAGGTGGCCCGTAGGGCGTCGGCGGTCGGAACGGTGGGGGTGCCGGTGGCGTCTTTGGCGTCGGGAGCGTCGGTGGTGCCAGGAGCGTCTGTGGCGTGGGTGGCATCGGGGGTCACGGTCATGCCACCAGTCAAGCAGTCCGGATCTGTCAGGGCGTCGGCGCCGGGTCCGGAGGCGATCGTGCGCTGCGTCGCCCGGCTCCATCCTCCGGCGTCCTTCGCCGGCGGTCCGGAACCCGTCGCCGCACCAGCAATGGCAGGTGATCCGCGGGATCCCGAAGCTTCGTCGCCCTGAGGTACCCGCACTAGCCTGATCTGCGGGTGTCGCGACCTCCACCGACCCGTCGGTCCGGGTGTCGACCCCCTCCCGCCCACGTAGCTCAGGGGATAGAGCGTCGGTTTCCTAAACCGTGCGTCGCAGGTTCGAATCCTGCCGTGGGCACTGGGGAAACGCAATTGCAGAGTTGCAGCGTCCCTACAAAATCCCTACTATCCAGTTCGTGGCGGGGACGATGCGAGAAAAGGCACCAGGGCGGTGGGAGCTGCGGGTGTATGTCGGGCGGGATGCCGTCACCGGCAAGTCGAAGCAGATCAGCCGGGTCTACACGGCGCCCCGGCGCGAGCCCGGCGCCGGCAAACGCGAGGCGGCCAAGCAGCTCGCCGCACTCGTGGCCGAGGTTGACAAGGGAAATCACGGCGGGAGCAGCTCGACCCTCGGCGCACTGCTCGACGAGTACATCGCGCACATCGAACGGATGGGTCGGGCGCCCACGACGCTGTATGGATATCGGCGAATTGTTGCCAAGCGGATCGGCCCGGCGCTCGGATCGAAGCGGCTCGACAAGCTGACGGCTCACGATCTCGACCGGTTCTACGCGGACCAGCTCGCTTCTGGGCTCGGGGACCGGTCTGTGCACCACATCCACCGCCAGATCAGCGCAGCGCTCCGCCAGGGTCGCAAGTGGGGATGGGTGGTGACCAACGTCGCCGAGGACGCCACGCCCCCGAAGCCCAGGCGGGCGGAGATGAACGTCCCGTCACCGGAGCATGTCACGGCATTGATCGCCGAGGCCGCCCGGCCGGAGACGAGGGCGCCGGAGATGGCGGCGGTCATCACCGTGCTGGCACTGACCGGCATGCGCAGGGGCGAGCTGTGCGGGCTGCGGTGGTCCGATGTGGACTGGCAGGGCTCTGCTGTCAACGTGAACCAGGCGATCTGGCAGACACGGGAGGGTATGGGGGCAAAAGCCCCGAAGACCCACCAGGCGCGGCGCCTGGTGCTCGGAGAGAACGCGGTGGCCGTTCTGTCCGACCGGCACGCCCGGGCCCGTGCCGACGCGGAGATGGCGAAGGTGAAGCTGCCCAACAGCGCGTACATCTTCAGCCCGGACGTCGACGGCGCAGGCCCGATCCATCCGGACTCGGTCTCGCAGGCGTACCGTCGGATAACCCGCCGGATGGAGGAGCCAGCATTGGCGAAGCTACGGGAAGAAAATCCGAAGGCGTCCCGGGCTGACCTGGCGGCGGCAGATCGGTGGGACTTCCGGCTGCACGACCTACGCCACTACACGGCGACCCAGCTGTTCGCGGCGGGGCTCAACCCGAAGACCGTCGCCGACCGGCTCGGGCACGCCGACCCGTCCGTCACGCTACGGGTCTACACCGCCAACACCGATGCGCAGGCGCAGGAGGCGGCCGACTCACTGGAGGCCGGACTGGTGCTGCCGCCGATGGGCCGGAGGTAGGAGTATGGACCGCGAATCGGAGTGGCTGTCATCCACGGCGGGTGAAATCGTGAGGCCATTGCGATTCTTCGGCCCCAAACAGGAGCGATATTCGTGCCGTCGAACTCTCTGACCGACTGGAGGACTACGGGTCTCGGGAGACTTACGGAGCTCGAGAAAGTGCACGCGTCGGTGACCCCGTCCGGTCCCGGACGCAAATGGGGAACGAACCAGTTGAATCGCAGCCTTACCGTGGCACTGGTTGCCCAGTTTCAGAAATTCTGCCGGGAACTGCACGACGAAGCGGTCGCCGTCCATGTTGCCGCGGCGTCTCCCAACCAAGGTCTTCTTCTGCGGACGCTCCTGACTCAGGGAAGGAAGCTCGACACGATGAATCCGCGGTCTTCTGCCCTGGGTGCGGACTTCGGCCGGTTGGGGCTCAGCTTCATTGACGATCTGAAGGCTTGCGGGCAGACGACAGAGATCCGACTGAAACGTCTGGACACCTTCATCGACTATCGAAATGCAATCGGCCATGGCAATGAGGCGACCATCACGTCCCTTGAAGCGAGTGGCCAGCTCAGCGCCACTAAGGCGTCCTTCGTGGCTCACCGGCGACTCTTGAACGCCCTGGCGGGTACGATGGACACCGTCGTCGCGAACAAGCTGGCATCGCTGCTGGGGATCCCAAGACCATGGTAAGTGAACTAAAGAGGGTTACGAAGCTGGAGCAGGCTACCGGCGAATGGACGCCAACGATCGGCGAGACTGTCGCGATCCCGTGGGGCGTCGATGAGATCTTCGGCAAGGTCGCTGAGATTTATGGAAACGGGCTCCGAGTGCAGGTTGTCGTCGAACTGCTTCCAGAGTTGAGCAGCCACGTAGTAGATGAGCCGACCACGGTCACGTTCCCGATCGACGCCGTACATCGGGCTAACCACGCCGCTTAATTCCGGTGCTCATGGGGCGATCAATTCGCAACCCCACGCATTGACCGGTCAGCGCTGTTCGAAGCCCTGATGGCAGAGGTCGCTTTTGACCTGGGCGGCAAAGTTCTCTGGGAGTGAGTAACACCGGGGGCCGACTCCTGGGACGGAAGCCTGCTTCGGACTCACCGGCACCGAGATTGCACGGACCTGGTTGTTCACGAGATCTCTGGAGATCTGGCCCGGCACTCCGTAAGCGTCGCAGTGGTGCCAACGTCGCGCTTGCCGCGGGGGACTACGACGTCGTCTTCGATCGTACCAACATGGTCGACGGCATCCGGATGGCGGCAACGAGCCAGGTCCCTGCGGACCTCCTCACCGGCCCGGGCCGCAACCCGTCCGAGGCCACCGCCCTGCTCGATTGGCTGACCGATCATGAGGCCCACCGGCGACACTGACCACTTCATTGGAGGGTGATCAGGTCCGCCTGACGCACGGGCGGACTTTGCCTATGGCGGTGGTCACCCATCCTCAGCGGTCGCCGGCCACGGGCGTGGATACCCCGATGCGCCCCATTGGGATGCCGTACGGGGAGGAGGACGTCACGACGCCACCTTTTCGGACGAGACGATTTCGTAGGGAATCCCGATCTGATCGAACAGCCGGGCCGTGGCGATCCGGTGGTGCGCCCCCGACCCGCTCGCTCGGGGAAGGGTGGGGATGAGGCCGGCGATGCAGTCGTCACGGATGGAGTGGTCGGAGCGCCCGAGCATTGGTGCGATCTGTGACGGTGAGCACACAAGCGGCAGTTCGATGCCACCGGTGGCACGGATAACCAAGGAGGGCGTCACGATCCGCATCCGGCACGACGCAGCCACGTCATGCGTTCACAGCACTCGGGAGCGGGCGTGGACGCCGCCGAGAGATTCAATTCTCTCCGGCACCGGTTGTCCGGTACGACCACTTCGCGGAGGGCGATCAGGAGTTCGCCGGCGGTGCTGGGTGGCGGATCGAGCAACGGGAGCGAAGCGGTCCCGCAGGCATGATGTCCGACAGGTGGTTGGTGGATCGTGGGGGAGCTCATGGCCGTCACGATGACGGTCGGGGTTCATCAAACCCCTCATCAATAGTCTCATCCTCAAAGAAATCCGAGAAATCTTTGGAGGCCGACGAAGCCCCAGGTCAAGAGGTTGCCGGTCGCAGCGGCGCGGATAACCCCTGCTCAGAGGGTTCATGATTTTCATCGTGAGGGGGTTCATGATGACGGCATCAAATCACCTGTCGTGAGTCTGTAGTGGAACGGGGATGACGATGAAGGCGCCATCGCCGCAGCTCAGAGGGTTCATGACTCGAGATGTGAACCCCTCACAAACGCTGCTGGGGTTCGTCGACGTCGACGTCGGGGTGATCGGGTCGGTGTTCGTTCAAGTGCTCATGGTGATCGCCGCCGCCGCCGCCGTTCGGCGCTCGGCGTGGTCGAGTCAGTGCGGCAGACATCTTCGCTGACAGGTTCAGGCCGTCGGTTGGTGTCACGCCGTCGCCAGCCGTCAAGGGCCGCTCCGGAATACGGCTCGACCCCGGAGGTTGCCGGCACGCCGGCACCGGGGTCGGCCTCTATGTCCTCGCTCGGCCTCCGGCCGTCCCTTGACTGCCGGCATCGGTGTGGGTAATCGGCGCGTATCCGATTGATGATGGACCAGGCGGGGCCAAAAGCACCCCGCCGTCATCAATCAGTAGGACAGATCCTCAGCAGAGAAAGCACCAGTTCAAGGGGTTCATGGTTCCGATCATGAGGGGTTCATGATGAACCAATGGGCTCGGCCACCGCTGGTGTGGCACCGATGAACCGAACCAACGTGCAGATACCGGATACCCGGCCCAGTTCTTTCTGTGCGAACAATCCCATCCCAACCGACCATCGCCGAACGGCGGCCAGAGCGTCCAGCAGGTCCATCTCTGATCGGACGCAGGACCACTGGGCACCGACCCTCACCCGTGTGGTGGGAAAGCCATTTGGCCAGCCCACAACGCCAGAGAGCTGTTGACATCGCCGGCGCCGGCTGCCTCTGTCTATCCCACGGTTGTTGTGTCATCACACCGTCGCCAAGTCGATCGGCAGGGGAGAACAGTAGCGATCCCGTAGGCCTCAGAGTCCGGGAGGTACCCGGCCCCCCGATCACGCTCACCATGAAGTTTCATGACAGCGGGAGCAAGATGGACAATCCGCTAAGCGGATCGTGTTGGCGTGGCCGCTGGCCTCGCTCGAAACCTGTCCCCGAGATCCTCTCGGCGGCGCTGCGCTGGGCCAAATGAAGCCCGTGGACGAGCCAGACGAGGAGAGCAAGAGTTCGTCTGCCGAGAGGATGGCTCCGATGAGGCGGGCTCCGGGTGGGCGGACCCGGGTGATCTACGTCCGTGTGACCGAGGAGGAAGACCGCGAGATCCGACGTCGAGCAGTCAAGCACCGCCGGTCGGCTCAGCGCTTTCTCATCGAGACGGCGCTCTCGGGGTCAGCAAGGCTGTCTGCAGAGCGAAGCCGGGCGCAACGGGATGCGGAGATGGCACGGATTGGGTTGGCCAGGTTGGCCAACAATGTGAATCAGCTGGCGAAGTGGGCGAACACCAATCACGCGATGCCAGCCGACTTCGGCTTGGATGATCTGATCCACGATCTGGCTAGAGCCGTTGACACCGTAGAGCAGACGGCCGTCGGCCTTGGGACGGCGTTCGGCGTGGGACGACTGGGGAGCGATGGCGAGTAGGCGGTGGCGCTCCCATCATCGACGTGATGACCCGATGGCCGGCTGGTGGATAGTTGTGTCGTCCGGCCCGAACGCCTGAACTCGTTCCAAGCTGCCACCAGCGAGCCCGAGTCTCTACCGACATCGATTCAAGCTGCTGACCGCCTTGCGAAGGAATTTCTGCGACCTGAGGAATCAGGCTGAGGGGCGCACCGAACGCCGGTTCGGCGTGCGCTGGGAGCCGGCGACGCGGCCACATGGGGCGTGATTATGCATGACGGCGCATTGGGAGGCCGGCGCCGGACTTCTGCGCGCGTTCGGTGCCGCCGGGATGATCTGACTTACGAACCAGGATCCGAACGGGGCATGCGAGAACCGTCGGTCTGGCGCACTTGGGGCCCATCTCGATGTGCGGCCCGACCGCTCGGAAGGAGCGATCTAGACCGCTCGCTGGAGCAAGCAAGCGCCTCAGGGCCGTGCCTAATGTCGATCCCCATGGCGGCGTTTTGGGATATTTCAGATCGATCTATAACGGTTCCTGTGCACTGAGGAAGTCACGGACCGCGCGCTTGGACGCATATACGCCAATCGGCACATTGCAATTCGAGTGGACAACCAGCCAGGATTAGCCAGTCATCGGTAGTTGAGCGAAAGAGGGCGGATATGCGGGTGCGCAGACGTTTTGGTTCGAACCGGCACAGCTGCCGACGGTTGGTCAAGACAGTCTCCATGGACTCGCCCATGACGGCAGAGGAACTTCCCGGCCTTGCCATCACGGCGGCGACGGCAGCGGGTAGACCGGGGCGGCCTCCCTCGAAGCCAAGATCTGCACACATCACGTCGACCTCCGAATTGACGCACTTCTCCAAGGCGACCACTCCGAGACTTCCTCTTCCCCTCAAGATCACCGCCCCAACCGTCCAATCCGCGGCGCCGCTCGCGACGTTCAACGCCGGGCAGCCACTCCTCGCCCGCGATACGTTGAGCCCCACATCTGACTCGAACGAACGGACGTAGGCGATGGAGCGGCTCATCAGAGCAATCCCGAGGCGATCGGGGCGTCCTCCACACCGACGGGGGGCACTCGCCCTGGTGCTGGTGTGCTCGGTGCTGCTGCTGGTGGGCGCCACCGAAGTCACCGGGGCGGCACGGGCGGGTGCCGACTCGCTCCCGAACTGTGCCACCACCCCGGAGACGACCACCGAGGGCTGTGGCTACTACATCAACCAGAGCGGGGTCGTGGGCGGGACCTCGGTGCTGGCCGGGGAGAGCAGCGCATCGCCGACCGACATCGCCATAGGCGGCCCACTCGACCAGACCGCCACCGTGATGGCCAATCCGGGCGTCTACGACGTGACGATGAGTGGCTATGGTCCGATCACCAGCTACTCGCCGCAAGGCGGCAGCGGGATCACCGTATCGGTCGTCGGTTCTCAGGTCACCTGGACGCAGCCCGTCCTCAATGGGTTTACGGCGTTCTCCGCCGGCCAGACGTTCACTCTGGACAGCACGGCGAGCTCGCTCGGCGTAAGCCCCTGTACCTTGTGCGCCAGCCTCGGGGTCCAATGGAACTACGGCATCGGTGGTAATCCATCGGGGTATTCCCAAACTCCGTATCTCAGTGTGGGTGCGGGCGGAACACCGCCCACGGCCTCGTTCACCGACACAGCCGACACCACGGTTCCCGGTGCCGTGGACTTCGATGCGTCGGCATCGATGCCGTCTCCCGGGGCGACCCTCGAGAGCTACACGTGGAACTTCGGGGACGGCTCAGCCCCGATGACCACGGCATCACCGATCACAACGCACACCTACACGACACCAGGAAGCCAACAGGTCACCCTGACCGTGACGGACAGTACGGGCCAAACCGGATCGTTCACCAAGTCCCTGCAGTTCCCCATTCCCGCGTTCTCCTACGTCCCCGACGCCTCCAATCCCAAAGCCCTCGACTTCGACGCGTCAGCATCGGCCGGGTCCGGAGGGACCGCAGTCGCCACCTACACCTGGAACTTCGGCGACGGGAGCCAGCCGGTCAGCATCCACTCGCCCACCTACACCTATACCTACGCGGCCGGAGGCGTCTACACCGTCACGCTCTCGGTGACCGACACGGACGGCCAGACCAGCCCGCTGCTCGCCAAGCAGGTGACCGTCGCCGCTTACGACGTGAACTCCGTCGGCGACGGGCCCGCCAAGGACACCACCCAGCCCGCCTGTGACACCGGGTCTACGGTGGTCGTCAATGCGACCACCGTGCCGGAGTGCACGCTGCGGGCTGCCATCCAGGCCGTCGACGCGGCCGGACGGGGCGCCATCACCTTCAACCTGCCCACCGGGGTGACGCCGACGCTGGCTCCGGCCACACCGCTCCCGACTATCACGGCGGCCAATGCGTCGATTGATGCCTCCACCGTGACCGGCGGGTACCTGAAGATCGACGGGACCGCCCTGGACCGCACGACGGGGATCGGTCTGCACGTTTCGGGGGCAAACGACACGATCCGCGGGATGGACCTCGAGAACGTTGCCACCGGCATCCTTGTCGACGCGGCTGGCGGCAACGACACCATTGCGGGGTCCACCATCGGGGATACCAGCAACACGGCAACGACCCCGGTCGGCGTCGGCATCAGCGTCACGAACTCCTCGAACGATCTGATCGGGGGGTTGACCGTCGCCGACAGGGTCTACATCGACAAAGCCAGCACCGGTATCTACATCGGGGGTACGTCGACGGGCGACAAGGTCTTCGGCGACTACATCGGCGTCGATTCTCTTGGGGGCTACGCGGGTGACCTCGAGCCGGTGTTCATCAATAGCGCCTCCGGCAATTTCATCGGAGGGCCATCGGCGAGTCCCGGGCAGGCACCCGGGAACATCATCGACGGCGAGACCCTCTTCACCCAGGCTGCGGGCTCCTCGGTCGACAGCGGCTCGACCGTGCCGGCCACTGCGGCCTACGGGACCGCGGGGGTGGCTATTGCCGGATACACCAATGGGGCCAACAACAACTCGGTCCAGGGCAACATCATCGGCCTCGTCAACGGGGGCACGGCCCTCCCAGAGTGCCTGCCCAGCGACACCGACTTCTGGCAGGAGCCCCTTCTCGGTGTCGTGGTGGACGGGCGAGCACTCGGAAACACCATCGGCGGGACGTCGGCCGGCGCCGGCAACGTGATCACGGGTGCGGCCAATGCCCAGGTCGACGTTGACGGGACCAGGGTCTCGGGCACCAGTGTCGAGGGGAACCTGATCGGAACCGACATTACCGGCCAGACTGCCCTACCCGACGTCTGCGGATCACCGACCGGCGTCTCGATCAACGGTGCCACGACGACCACGGTCGGCATCGCCGGAGCCGGTCGCAACGTGATCACCGCTCAGAACATCGGGGTCTTGACGTCCATGGTCGCGTCCAAGTTCACAGGACCGAGCGGCGCTTATCCGGGATCGGGTACCACCCAGATCACTCCGCTGAACTCGATCATCCAGGGGAACGTCATCGGACCCGTCGCCGACGGGGTGACGGCACCGACGAGCACCCAGGCGTACGGAGTGGCGCTCACCGGGACCGGCGACACGCTTGGGCCGAACAACCAGATCTCCGACAACGGTGTCGGCGTGCAGATCGGTGGCCAGGTGAACTCGGGAGTCAACGAGTCGGTCATCGGCAACCAGATCGGCACCGACAGACTCGGAACGACCGCCCTGCCCAACGGTCTGGGGGTGTATGTGCTCAAAGGCACGGGAACCCGGATCGGCATCCCGGGCCAGAAGGCGAACACCATCTCGGGGAATCTGGAGAACCTGGCCCTCATCCAGTCGGCCACGGTGCAGAACAACCTCATCGGCACGACGTCCCTCGGCAATGCCGCCATCGCTCCGTACGCGGGCACTCCGAGCGCGGCGATCACTGCCGCCGCCACCTTCACTATCGGCGGCACTACGTTCAGCTCCCCGTCACAGGCGGCACTGGTCACCGTGGGAGCACAGGGGGGCCTCATCGGGGGACCCAACCCGGGGTCGGGCAACGTCATCTCCGGCTCACCCGGCGCGGACGGGCTCGACCTCTACGGTCCGGCCGTCGTCCAGGGCAACAAGATCGGGGTGGGGGCGGACGGCACGACCGCCGTTCCCAACGCCGGCTACGGGATCCTCAATCTCGCCGGCCAGGCCGGTGCGATCATCGGCGGGAGCCCGACGGCCGGAGTGCCGGCCGGGGACGGGATGTGGCCGGCCGACCCGGTCGGCGGCAACACCGTTGCCGACAACAAGGGTACGGGCATCGGGACAGGAGGGGGCCCCGTCCTCAGCAATCTGGTCTACGACAATGATGCCGGGATCGCCACCGTTCCCGGTTCCTCTGGCCCGGCCATCGTGGGCGCGAACCTGACGGGGCAGAACGGAACCACCGTGCTCGTGGCGCTCCCGAAGGCATCCCCCGGGGCCATCGTTCAGATCTACCAGGCTACCGACTGCGGCACGCTTCCCGAGGGCCGGACCCTTCTGCAGACGGACACCATCAGTACGGGGGGAAC
>JBEKRV010000053.1:0-25305 GCA_049517675.1 Acidimicrobiales bacterium | reverse complement strand
GCCATGCCCGAATTCTTGCCGATCTGCCATGGGAACGCGAATCGAGACGGACGGTGTAGGCGCGTTGCCGCCCGAGATCCGGGCTACGTCAATTGTGGATACCGACCCACGCTCCTAGGATCCACCCTCGTCCGGCGTGACGCTCACCGTCCCGTCCGGATCCGCCCCGCGTGCCGTACCATCCCGTCCCACTAGACCAAGGAGATCTCCCGTGGCCCCAGTCGAGCTCACCGGCAAGACCATCGTCATCACCGGCGCGACCGGTCAGGTGGCCGAACCGGTTGCCATCTCCCTGGCAGTCGACAACGAGGTGGTGGCCGGCGCCCGCTTCCGTGACGCGGGCGCCCGGGAGCGACTCGAGGCGGCCGGCATCAGGTGCGTGCCCGTCGACCTCTTGACCGGTGACGTCGCCGGGCTCCCCGGCGATGCCGACTATGTGGTGAACTTCGCGGTCGCCAAGTCCAACGAGTGGGAGACGGACCTGCGAGCCAACAGCGGCGGCCTGGCGTACCTGATGGAGCACCACAGCGAGGCGAAGGCGTTCGTCCACTGCTCCACGACCGGCATCTACAAGCCGATGGGCCACCACGTGTTCGCCGAGGGCGATCCGCTCGGTGACAACCACGGTGTCTGGCCCTTCCTGCGCACGTACAGCATCTGCAAGATCGCGGCAGAGGCGACCGCACTGTGGGCCGCCGACCGGTTCGAACTCCCCACCACCATCGCCCGCCTGTCCGTCCCCTACGGCAACCGGGGCGGCTGGCCCGCCATCCACCTCGAGATGATGATCAACGGTGGCGACATCCCGGTCCACATCGACGCACCCAGCGTCTACCACCCGATCCACGAGGACGACATCGTGGCCATGGTCCCCGGACTCCTCGGCGTGGCGGAAACCCCCGCGACCATCGTCAACTGGGGCGGCAGCCAGGCGGCCAGCATCGAGGAGTGGTGCGGCTATCTGGGAGAGCTGACCGGCCTGACCCCGAGCTTCGCGCCCACCGCGGCCACCATCGACAGCGTGCAGATCGACCTGACCCGCATGCACGCCCTGATCGGACCGACCTCAGTGGCGTGGAAGGACGGAATGCGGCAGATGGTCGCCGCCCGTCATCCCGAGCTGCTGAGCGACTGACAAGGCCCGGAGTCGAGCCAGCCCGGCAAACAGATCACCGTCAAGGGGTCGAGCCCGGCTCGCCCGCGGGCCCGACGGTCCAGGCGCTGAAGATGTCCTGCCCGGGAGCGTCCAGCCGTTGACCCTGCATCAGGACCAGGTGGAGTGCACCCGAGGGCGACGCCCAGAGCCAGCGGGACGTTCCGGGGAAGCACGCCAGGAGTGGGGCCAGCGAATCAGGGCACCGCGGGTCCAACCGGTGGTCCACGCCATCCACCTGGAGACGGAAGGGAGCGGTCAGCGTGACATCGGTCCGACCGAACCGCAGAGTGACGTTTCGGCCCACGATGATTCCGTCCAGGACGGGGTCGTCGAGAACGAACTCGTGCCCGCCGTCGGGCAGCTCCCTGATCAGGACACCATCGGGCACCTCCGTATGCTCCCACCCGCCCCGACAAGATGCACACCGGGACGATCTACCGGGTCGGCGACGGTCCGCCCCCGGTTCTCAACCCCGGCCCCTCATCGTTGCGGCCACAGCAGCTCGGCCAGCCGCTCGGACAGGTCGTCGAGTTCCGCAGCGGTGGCTTCGTAACCGGCGAACGGTCCGCCGTAGGGATCGGCGATGTCCTCGTTCGGCGAGTGGTTGGCCAGCGAATCACGGGTGCGGTCACCCTGTGTGGCACGGATCCACGAGGCGATGTCCTGACCGGGCAGACGGGGCCCGACGTACTCGCCCCGTCGCACCAGCTCCTTGAATCGGAACGCCCGCTGCCAGGATGGCGGCGACAACAGGACGGCCTCCTGGACGTGACGCAGGCTCATCCCGACCACGAGGCCGGCCTCCGCCACCATCTCCGCCGTGAGGGTCGAACTCCGGTGATCGGAGAGGTCGATCCCGCGCCCCGCCATCACCTCGAGAACTTCCTCGGGAACCGGGTGGCCGGGCTCCCCCAAGCCGGTCGAAGTGACCACCGGGCCGTCCACGTGACCATCGACCCGCCGGGCGAAGAGCGCGGCGGCCATCGGCGACCGGCAGATGTTGGCTGTACAGACGAAGATGACCAGAACGGGGCCATCCTACCGTTGGTGTGCCTCCCGCCAACGGGAGTAGCCTCTCGTGGAGGTGACCGGGCGCGCCGGGTGGGAGCGGGATCGGTGCGCGGACTCCGGAGCCGGATCGGCGCCGGTGCGAGCGCCGGGCATCGTGGCTGCCGAGGGGCCGTGCTGGCCCGCGACGAGACCGAGAGACGACCATGACGACCATGACCAATGCCGATGTCGTCCGAGCCATGTCCAAGGCCATCAAGGATGGGGACGCCCTCGCCATCATGGGCCTCGTGTCCCGCGACATCCGCTGGTCGGCCTGTGCCGCCGACACCGAGGCCGCCCCATGGTTCGGGGTCTTCGAAGGGAAGCGAGGCCTGCTCGACCTGTTCGCCGCCTTCACCACGGTGACGTACACCGACGTCACCGACAAGGCCCTGCTCGCCGACGGGGATCTGGTGATGACCTGGGTGCACGTCGGGTTCGACGGACCCACCGGTCGGCACGTCGAGACCGACGAGGTCCTCGTCTGGCGCCTGGCCGGCGGCAAGGTGGTGAGTGTCGACGTCCTCTTCGACACGGCCGCGATCGCCACAGCCTTCGCGTGACCGGGACACCGCCCGTAGCGCTGGTCCACGACTACCTGACCCAGCGAGGTGGCGCGGAGCGGGTGGTGCTCACCCTGGCCGGCGGCTACCCCACGGCAACCATCCATACCGCCCTCTACGACCCGGAAGCGACGTTCCCCGGCTTCGCGGCCCACGACGTGCGAACACTCCCCCTCGACCGGATCGGGCTGCTGCGTGACCACCACCGGCTGGCACTTCCGCTCCTGGCCCCGGCCTTCTCGCGCCTGCACGTCGACGCCGACGTGACCGTGTGCTCGTCGAGTGGGTGGGCCCACGGTGCACGTACGAGCGGCGCCAAGGTCGTCTACTGCCACAATCCGGCCCGATGGCTCTACCAGTCCGACCAGTACCTGGCCGGTTCCTCACGGCTCGCCGCCGTCGGTCTCGCCCTCCTCGCTCCCCCGTTGCGCCGTTGGGACGGGAAGGCGGCGGCGACCGCCGACCGCTACCTGGTCAACTCCCGCGCCGTGCGGACCCGCGTGGCCAACGTGTACGGAATCGACGCCGACGTCGTCCCGCCCCCGGTCGACATCGACGTGGACGGCCCCCGCCGTCCGCCCGGGGACATCGAGCCGGGCTTCCTCCTCTGCGTGTCCCGGCTCCTCCCCTACAAGAACGTGGGCGCCGTGGCCGCGGCATTCGCCCGCCTGCCCCACCTTCGGCTGGTGGTGATCGGCTCGGGACCGCTCTCCGATGAGCTCATCGGGTCGGCACCACCGAACGTGACCGTCCTCGGCCGGGTCGAGGACGACGAGCTGCGATGGCTCTACGCGTCGTGTCTCGGCCTGGTGGCCGCATCCTACGAGGACTTCGGACTGACCCCGGTGGAGGCGGCCGCGTTCGCCCGCCCCACCGCTGCGCTCCGCTGGGGCGGGTTCCTCGACACCATCGTGGAGGGGGAGACCGGCTGCTTCTTCGACGAGCCCCGACCCCGGTTGATCGCCGATGCGGTCGTACGGCTCGTGGACGGATCATGGTCCGAGGAGCGGCTCACCGGTCACGCCGGGCTCTACTCGCCCGAACGCTTCCTCGCCCGCGTCGCCGAGGTCATCGACGACGTGCGCCCGCTGCACTGACGTCGTCCGCCCGGGCGCCATCCGGGTCGGGCGTCACGCCCCGTGTCAGGAGGCGCCGCGCCCCTTGAAGATGGTCGCCGGGGTCAGCCAGAGGATCTGCATGTCCCACCAGAACGACCACGAGGCCACGTAGAGGTAGTCGAGTCGGCACAGTTCCAGATGGGACAGCTCGTTGCGTCCCGATACCTGCCACAGACCGGTCATCCCCGGACGTGCCTCGAACCGCTTGCGTGCCCAGCCTTCGATTTCGGCGGCCTCCGAGACCACGAAGGGCCGGGGTCCGACCAGGGACATGTCGCCCTTCCACACGTTGATGAGCTGCGGGAGCTCGTCGAGACTGGTCCGGCGCAAGAACCGACCGGGTCGGGTGACCCGAGGGTCCTCGGCGACCTTGAAGAGCGGGCCGTCCACCTCGTTCAGGTGCAGGATCTCGGCCTTGCGCTGCTCGGCACCCTCGCACATGGTGCGGAACTTGAGGACCGAGAACGGTCGCTCGTCGCGCCCGGTCCGCTCCTGGCGGAAGAAGACGGGGCCCGGACTGGTGGCCTTGATCAGCACGGCCGCCACCAGGAGGAACGGGGAGATCACGACCAGGATGACGGACGACACGACGAGGTCGAAGGTCCGCTTGAGGAAGCGGGACCCGGCCGACAGCGAGGCAGGAGCGATGTCGATCATGGGGAGTCCCGACAGGTCCTCCACGTGCGAACGGCTGGTGATGAGTTCGTAGTACCGGGGCACGATGGAGACGCCGACCTTGCCCGACAGGGCCTTCAGCATCTCGGTGGTTCGCTCGGGATGGGTGCGCGAGAAGCAGACGACCACCCGGGCGACGTCGAAGCGTCGGCACAGCTCGGGGAGGTCCTCGAGCTCGCCGAGCACGTCGCTGCGACCCAACGGACTGTCGTCCACGAACCCGACGAACTCCACGGTCGAGTGGGCCCGCAGATGGCTGGCCACCGTCTGTGCGAGCTTGCCCGTCCCGACCACGATGACCGGCACCGAACCCGCTGACGCCCGACCGAGAAGGCCGAAATTGACGATCCTCGCCAGGGGCACGGTGATCACCGCCGCCAGACACATCGCCAGGATCTTGCCCACGGTGATGTCGGCGAATCCGAAGGAGTGGTTGGCCACATACCCGACGATGGCGAACAGGAACCCGCTCACCAGGATGGCGTGCACGATGTTCGGCAGGTCGGAGAACACGCTCAACGAGATGCGCCGTGTCGTTCCCTTGTAGAGGCTGTAGAGGGCGAAGACCCCGATGAACAGCGGGATGACGGCCAGGTCGAAGAGCATCACCGAGCCCGTCCGCTCGGCGGCGGAGTTCGGATTGCTCGACACGGCAGAGACCAGCAACGGCCCAACGAGCGCCGCCGTGGCCAGGCCGGCGACGTCGGCGACCAGGAGACGGCGCAGCGCATGGCGCCGGATCTTGGCCACGGCACCGGCGTGGTCACCGAGGTCGATGGTCAGCCCGTTGCCGGCGCTGACCACGACCGCGTCCGGACGACGCTCGTAGAGCTTGTCTACCTCGTCTTCACGGATTGCCATGCCAGCCGGCCTGCCCTTTCCTGCACCGGAGGTGGAAGCGAATCACAGGCGTCCGTGGGCGTTCACCACTGGCCGCCCGTCCGAACATCTACGCCCCACCAGCCATGCTAGAGGGGTGGCGCGTCACTCCACAACGGGCAAAACGTCCGGGATTGCCACGCCTGGCGACGGGTGTCACGGGGAGACCGAGCAGGGGACGGCGGAATTCAGTGCCCGGACCCGGCCCATCGGCTCTCCCACCGACCCCGCATCGGGTCGGAGCAGCACCGTCCTCGCCCCACCCGGAGGGAGGTGGAACCACGAATCGGAGGCCACGAATCCCGGCACGTCCACGTGGACGTATTGGGCGAATCGACGCGACGAGACGTGTAGGAGCCACACCCCTCCATCGGCGGGTTCGACCCCGGCCTGAAGCCCCACGTCGGGATCCATGTCGCGACCGGGACCCCCGGGTAGATACCCCGTCGTCGCCATCCTCGTCCCCGCGGCGTCGACCAGGTCCGCGGTCACCAGCTCGTAGGTGCGCGGACCGAACCGGTAGGCGTAGGTCAGGTCCCGGAACCCGTCGAACAGTCCTTCGGCCCGCACTTCGATGGCACCCCTGGCCGGGACGGTCACCGGACTCGACTCCGCCTCGACCCGGTGGACGGCGGTGTGGAGGCCGAGCTCGAGCGTCCCCTCGATCGCCTCCGCCGTGTCGTTGACCAGATGGAAGGCGAGCCCGTTCACCCCTTCGTCGGTCGCCAGCACGGCCACGGGCGCCGACCCGCGGGCCAGCGTGTACCACGGTGCCTTGGGTCGACCCGTCGAGTCGACCAGTCCCCACCCCGGTCCGGGCCTCAGGTCGCGTAGGGCGATCGTCAACATCCCGTCGCAGGGAGAACCTGGCCGGCGCCATTCGGCGATGGACGCGGCGGCGACCTCGGCCACGGCGGCACGTCCGAGATCGAGGGCACGTTCGACGTCGGTCTTCCACAGGGCCGCCACGTCCTCGGCGAAGAACGAGTCGACGTAGTGGTTCCGAACGTCCTCGAGATCGAACCGCGATCCGGGGTCGCCGTGGACAGCGAGCTTCCAACGCTGCTCGTTTCCGGTGGACAGGTCGTCACCGAACTCCTCGTCGACGGTCACCCGCTCAGGGGGATTCGAAAAGGCGAATCCCTCGCTCACGAACCGTGGGGCGGCCCGCCGCAGGTCCTCCAGTGGGAACAGGAGGACCCCGACCCCGACATAGTGGCTCACCCCGACGTCCGACTGGAACGGCAGGTCCCCACCGGTTGGCGACGAGGTCACGTAGACGAGACCGGGGGCGCTCCGTGAGACCAGATCGGGAAGGACCGAGTCGATGACCGGAGTGGGCCAGCGCTCCCGGGGCAGGCCGAACATGGCGGCCTGCTCCTCGATCTGCTGGCCGCCGCAGAGCACGGCCGCCGACGGATGTCCGGCCGTCCGGTCGAGCAGCTCCGAGACCTCGGCACGGATCGTCGCCAGGAACTCCTCGTCGGCCGGCGGGTCGACCGGACCGAGCATGGCATCCTGCCAGACGAGGATCCCCTCGCGGTCGCACATGGCGAAGAATCGCTGGTCCTCGTAGACGGTGTCACCGGGGATGCGCAGCATGTTGAGGCCGCCGGCGAGGGCCAGGCCGATCGAAGACGCCAGCGCGTCGTCCGAGTACTGGAGGCTCACCGGATCGATCGGGTACCAACCCGCGCCACGGCAGAACACGGGCACCTCGTTGACGAGCAGGCGGAAGCCCCCGTCCGATCGATCGACCGTCACCGTCCGGAACCCGACGTCGCCCAGATCGAGTGGCACGCCGCCGACGACGGCGCGGACCGGATACAGCGGTTGGCCCCCGTGGGTGTGGGGCCACCACCGATCGACCCCGTCGACAATGACGGACCCGGTGAGGAGGAGCCCTCCGTCCGTCCGGGACACCGTCATCGGCGAGGTGACGCCGTGAACCTCGAGTCGAGCGGTCGGCGCCGGCCGATCGACGGACAGGTCGTACCCGGAGACGTCGAGCTCCACCGAGACCGTCCCGATCGACGAGCCATCCGGACCGCCGAGGCACGCGCTGCGGAGCCGGCACGTGGTCACCTCGATCGGCGACGCCCGGCGGAGGTGGAGCGGGCGCCACGGTCCGACCGGGACGGGAACCGCCGCCCAGCCGCCCTGCCTACCGAGGAGCGTCGTCCGGATCCATCGCAGATTCTGGCTGCCGATCCCCGACGTCTTCCATCGGGGCCGTGGTCTCCGACGCTCGAGCACGGGCGTGAGGGCGGCGAACCGGATGCACAGCTCGTTGTCGGCCGCCGGCGGTCCGACGGCGACCCGGTGGCGCGAGAACATCGACTCGGAGCCCAGGAGGTGGCGACCGTTCAGCCACAGGTCGGCCAGGGTGGCCAGTCCCTCACAGGAGAGGACCCAGGCTTCGGGAGAGTCGGGGCCGGGGGTCACGCGTGCCGGTCCGGCGAACCGGCAGCGGAACCACCAGTCCCGACCGTCGAGCCACTCCGCGGAAGGCTCGGCCTCCCCCGCGTTCCGGAGCGCCCCGGCCACGGTGCCCGGCACCGTCGCCGGCATCCAGTGCAGATCGGGACCGTCGAGGTCGGCAGGCCCCGAGCAGGCCCCGGCAGGCGTGGACGCGCACGACCACTCGGCGCCGACCAGGACATCGGTGTCGTCGAATGCTCCGGCCACCTCCTCAGCCGCCATAGCGAGCGCTCAGCACATCCATGGCCCCCTGCCACTGCTCGGCCATGCCGGCGAACACGCCCTCGAGGTCCACCGACCTGCCCCGGACGACTCGTGCCAGAGCGAACTGCAGCGACTTGGCCCCCTCGGCAACCTCACGGAATGCCGTGGCGGCCTCCTCGGTGCCGGGTCCGTCGTGGGTGTTCAGCCAGTCGACGAAGGTCGCCGCCAGTTCGGTGCTGGCCCCACATTGGCGGCAGAGACCGAACGAGTAGAGGTGGAACCCCTCGAGATCCTGCTCGGCGAGCCACGGCAGGTCGGCGATCATCCGCTCGGCCATCCGGAGGATCGGATTGTCGGCCGGGCGTCGGGCGAGGTGGTCCCTCGTCAGGAACACCACCCGGTCCACCAGGTCGGGATCGCCCCGCCGCACCCGGTCGAGCCGGATGCTCTCGACATAGGGGGGGAGCGCGGACGGGTCAGCGTGGGCGCCCAGTCGGAAGAGCCCGTCGAAGTCGTCGCCCTCCAGCTCGTAGTAGCCGGCGTTGTGGAAGTACCCGAGGCGGCGTGCCGATCGGTCGAGCCGGACCGGTACCAGCGTCGACTTCACGTGGTCGATCCCGTACGCCACGCCCCGCGTGTCCGGGAGGAACCACGAGTCGCCCTCCACCGTGCACAGGCGTCCCATCGCGAGCTGTTCCGCCACGTGGTCGATGACGGGTCGCCACACGTTCATCTCCGCGACCTCGACGCCGAAGAGGGTCCGGAGGTCCTCGGGCGGGTACTTGAAGAAGGTCCACTGGTCCCCTTCGAAGTCGCAGCTCAGTGTGAACGCGGCGGCGGCCACCGGGTCGAGTCCGAGAGCGTGCAGCACTTCGATCCATACGTCCACGTAGCAGTTGGTCTCCGTCCACGTCCGCTCCGTGGCGTGCAGGCGATGGGGAACGAAACCGGCCGCAGTCAGCGTCGGGAGCGTCACCGTCATCGGCCCATCCCGACCGATCCCATCGCGCCTAGGGCCACAGGGCCGACCGGACCCCGGCCGGCCAGGTTGTGGGATCGGTGCCGTGGCGGTCCATGAGTGCGAGCGTGATCCGGTCGACGCCGAAACCGAAGCACGAGGTGTGGGCCGGCTCCCCGTCCGCCGTCTCGATGCCGAACGGTCGCGAGAAGTGGTCGAGGTGGCAGTTCGACGAGGAGATGGCGGTCGGCCTACCGGAGGCGAACACCGGCGCCACGATCTCGTACTTGAGCTCCTCGGTCCGCTGATTGGCGGCGAGCATGCGCCCCGGGCGACCGAAGAACGGGTCGTTGGCCACCACCGGGGACACGTCGAGACCCAAGCCGGCGAGGACCTCGAGTCCACGATCGATCCACAGGTCGCGGTGCGCCCGCGCTCCCTCCGGCGTCCCCAGGTAGACGTAGTCGTGCTGACGGAAGGACTGCATCCGGAACGGATCGGTACTGGGCTCGTGTCGGAAGCAGTAGCCGTACACCTCGACCCTGCGGCCACCCTCGGGAAGGGTTCCGCCCTGTGTCGGGTAGAGCGGATGGCAGACGGCGGGGCACAGCACCATGTCGGTGGTCTCGAGCAGTGGGCCCCGGTCCTCGCCGGTCTCCGCCCGGTGGACGAGCTCGGCATGGAGGCGCTCGTCACCGCGGAAGGTGTGGACCGATCCCATCTGGTCCGGGAACGATTCGAGGTAGCCGTTGCGTTGGAACGTCGACCAGGGCATCACCGGTGGGAACCGGAGGCTCAACGCCTGCTGGTCGACCCCGACCCGCAGGACGAGGCGATCGATGCCCTCGGCCACGGACTCGTAGGCGGCCGACCGCCCGTAGACGCCGTCCACATCGGTGGCGAGGAGCACGCCCTCGCGCAACAGAGCGGCACGGAACGAGTCCCACGGCTCGCCGGCCCCGCCGCTGTCGGTCCCGTCCGTAGCGGTGATCGCCATGTCCGCTACTCGCCCCGATGGACCAGGAGCATCTGGGCGTTGTTCGCCATGATCCGATCGTTGTTGACCATGAGCGCCGCACCCATGGCATCGCGCAGATGGCGGCCCATGCTGTAGGGGGAGTCGAGCCGGTACGACGCGAGGCCGCAGATCAGCATGCACTCGCGGACGATGTCCACCACCAGCGTCGACGCCGAGACCTTGAGGGCGTTCATGGCGATGCCGAAGCCGATGCTGTTCAACCGGTCGGGGTCCAGGTCGGCCGATTCGAAACGGGCGAGGGAGGAGTTCACCATGTCGACGAACTGTTGGTGCATGACCGTCGTCTCCGCCAGTCGCAGCGACGCGGGAGGGGTGGTCCCCGGACGGCGGCGGGCCTCGACCTGGACGAATGTCCGGGCCAGGTCGACGGCATCGGTTGCGATGCCGAGCCATACCGAACTCCAGAGGAGGTGGGCGGTGGGCAGCATCGTCCGGGTGGAGATGTCGGCGTAGGGCTCGCCGAGGATGCAGTCGACGTCGCCGCTGGCCCGCAGGACGAATCCGGTGCTGCAGGTTCCCCGGAAACCGAGCGCGTTCCACTCGCCCACCTGCTCGAGCTCGAGTCCGGGTGGGCAGCACAGGACGATGACCTGGTCGCTCTCGGGACTGTCCGAGGTCCGTCGCGCAGTCACCAGCACGGCGTCCGCGTCGTCCGCATACGAGATCACCGGAGCCTGCTTCTCCACCCGGAACCGACCGCCGTCGACCTCGAGCGCACAGATGCTCGACCTCACGTCGCCGCCGGTGCCGACCTCGGTCGTGGCCGAGGCCAGGAGGTACTGGTGATCGCACAGTTCGCGCAGATAATTCCGGAGGAGGTCGCTCGACCCGTGGCGAACGAGGCAGGCGACCTGGATGTGGTGCATGGCGACCACCATCGCGCTCGACGCGCACCGGCGACCGAGAGCCACCACTCCTTCGGACACCTCGGCGATCGTCGCGCCTCCGCCACCGAGTTCGACCGGAACGAGGGCGGCGAGCAGCCCTTCGGCCCGCAGTGCCGCCACGGTCTCCGACGGGAACCGGGCGGCCTCGTCCACATCCGCGGCAGAAGGACCCGCGACCTCGTCTGCGATGGCGGCCATGCGAGCAGCGACGTCTCGGCCCGGGGTCATCGTCGGGATCGCCTCTGCAGCGGTCATCGGCTCATCACGCACCCGTCATCGCAGCCACTCCGGCCCGGATCGCGTTGATCGACTCGAACGTCGACTTCTTGAGCATCGCCTCCGAGAATTCGAAGTCGAATGCGTCCTCGAGAGCGAGCATCACGTTGACGCTGGCGTGCGAGGTCATCCCGGCTCCGAACAGGTCGGTGTCGTCTGCCAGCGACTCGACCGGTACTGCCAGACGCCCGTGATCGACAAGCACCTGGCGGATCGTCTCGTCTACCGTCATCGTTCTCCTCGCTCTTCCTGTGTGCACCTTCCGACGACCACCGCGGCGGCAAAGTCCGCCTCGTGCGACACGCTGACAGAGAATTCGTCGATTCCGGCTTCGACGGCCAGATCAGCGGCCAGGCCGGACAGGTGGATCTCGCACCATCCTCCCGTCATTCGGTGTAATTCGATACTACGCCACTCCGGCTGCCCTTCGACAGGACGCAGCACCTTGATCACCGCCTCCTTGGCCGCGAACCGTGCCGCCAACGAGTCCATCGCATACGGTGGTGTTGCACCCCCTCCACGTCCGGCCCGACGGCAGCAGGCGATCTCGTGGTCGGTGAAGATCCGGCGCACATAGCGGTCACCGAACCGCTCCACCGACCGGGCCACCTCGTCGACGGCCACGACATCGAGGCCGATCCGGAGGGTCTCCGACGATGTGCCGCTCATGATGCGACCGCCCCCCGGTCGGCTCCGTCGGCCCCGGCACATACCGACGCGTAGAGGTCCCGGTATCGTCCGGCGATGACCGGCCAGGCGAATTCCTCCACGCGTGCCCTTCCGGCTCGGGCGATCGATCGCCGGAGGACATCGTCGGAGAGCACCCGCTCGAGCACGCCGGCGACGGCCGCGGTGTCGAACGGATCCACCAGGAGACCGTCCTCGCCGTCCCGGATGAACTCGGGCGCCCCGCCCCGCCTGGTGGCAACCACGGCCGTACCGGCACGCCACCCCTCGAGGGCGACGATGCCGAACGGTTCGAGCCGGCTCGGCATCACGAACACGGCGGCGCCGGCCATGGCCGTGGCGACCTGTTCGCGGGCGAGACGGCCGACGAAGTGGACGCGGTCGGCGATACCCGACTCCTCCGCCTGGGCCTCCAGACCCTCGAGGGCGGGACCCGTCCCGCCGATCACCAGATCGGCGGTGCGCAATGTGGGGTCCATCGCCGCATAACCCGACAGCAGGAGGTCGAAACCCTTCTTCTCCACTACCCTCCCGAGGGCGAGTACGTAGGGTGTGTCACCGAGGCGTGCGGCCAGTGGGTCCCAGGTGGCCGACGGTCCGTCGCCTTCCCCGTCGAGGGCGACCCCGTTGGGGATGACCGTGCCACGTCCGGACGCCAGGCCGAAGCGCGCCACGGCGTCGTCCAGGGTGAACGCCGAGCACGCAGTCACCGCCGACGCCGTGCGCAGTCCCGAGCGGAGTGCCGCCCGCATCACCTGGGAGATGTCGAAGATGTCCGCGTCGTCCATCAGGGTCTCCCCCTGGAGGGTGACCACCAGTGGGACGCCGGTCACCCGGGAGAGCGCGGCGGCGTAGGCACCGTTCGGCCCGAAGCACTGGACATGGACCAGGTCGGGTCGGAAGGTGGCCACGGCCCGTCGCAGGGCCCGCATGGTCCGGATGCCGGTCGTCGCAGCGTGGGAGACCGCGGCCCAGTTGGTGGCGGGCAGAGGCATCGGGAACCGCCGGACGACGATCCCGTCGCGGACCTCCACCGTCTCGGGGTCCCGGTCGTTGGGATTGCCGGTCCACACCTCGACCTCGTCGCCGGCGGCGACCAGCGACAGGGCCAGGTGCCGGGTCAGTTCCTCCACCCCGCCGATCGACGGAGGATAGGCACTCGGGACGAGGGCGACCCTGGTCACGACCGCCCCCAGGCGTACGACGGCGCCGCCACCGTCACCGGCTGGTCGGAGGCGGGTGTCGGGGCACCGGCGGGGAGAGGTGAACGGGTCAAGAGGGCGATCTTACGAAACTCGGGGGTTGAGCCAGGGTTCGACATCCGCGAGGGTCGCCCCCGTCGGCTCGGGAGCGATCGTGCTCCAGTCGCCGACTCCGGGGGACCAGTAGTTCGAGAAGGCGGACGCGTACCAACCGGAGAGGTATCCCTGCTCGGCGCAGTCGCACTCGGGGGCCCAGCTCGACGGGTAGATGCCCAGGATCGACTCGATCTGCGTATGGCCGCCCTGCGGCTCCACGTAAGCGGCGTCCACCTCGTGCCCGATCTCGAACGCGATGATCCCGGCGAGTTGGTCCTCCGTCTCGCCGGGGAAGACGTACAGGGTCGACGTGCCTCCTGGCTGGCCCCACGAGAAGGTGGTATTGCCGTAGAAACCGGGTGATGGTGCGTCGCTGATCGGGAGGAAGTCGATCGAGTAGCCCCGGAGCTGCTGCCACGGATACCGGACAAGGGTGAGTGCGGCCGCCCCCAGTGCCTCGGGTGTGGTCGGGGCGGCCGCCGGCGTCGCGGACGGGGCAGCCGCGGTCACAGCCGCCACTGGAGCCGGCGTCGTGGCCGGTGTCGTGGCCGGTGTCGTGGCCGGTGTCGTGGCCGGTGTCGTGGCCGGTGTCGTGGCCGGTGTCGTCGGAGCGTGGAATCGGATCCCCGCCGCGTCGGCAGACGGGGCGGCCACCGCGGTGAACGTCGTGTTCGGTGGGACCGGACGACTACGAGCCGAGACGAGGAGGAAGGCACCGACCACCACGGCGACCACGGCCAAGATGATCAGGATCTCGATGCGCATCAGCTTGCGACGGGTGAGGTAGGTGGCCCGGGCCTGGGCCGCCCACAGCCCCGACCGTCGACGGTCGCTCCCGATGTACCCTTCGGACAGGACGAGGTGGGGGTCGTCGAGTTCGCCCATAGTTCCGGCAGGCGGGTCCGCCGCGGCCGGGACGTCCAGCGGGATCCGGGCCCCGACGTCCAGCACGTCCTGGAGCTCTCTCCACGCGGCGAACGGGTCGACGAGCGTCTCGTCCAGCTCCACGTCGCCCGCCACCAACGTCGTCGCGTCATCCATCGTCCCCGACCCCATATCTGGAAATCGGCAGATCGCAGCGCCAACTGAAGGCCCTGCGGACAACCGGTGACCCCGCTGGGCGTGGGAAGCGACGTTCAGGCGCCGGTCGGCGACGAGCCGGTCGTGCCGGTGGTGGAACCACCCGAGCCGGTCGTGCCGGTGGTGGAACCGCCCGAGCCGGTCGTGCCGGTGGTGGAACCACCCGAGCCGGTCGTGCCGGTGGTGGAACCACCCGAGCCGGAGTCACCCCGTGCCGCCCGTCGGGACGCCAGCGCCTGGGCCCGGGCAGCTGCCAGGGCCGCACGGTTCTGGGCGGCCGCCGCCTGGGCAGCGGACCGGGCCTCCTCGGCCTGGGCGAGCGCGGCGGCCCGCTGGGCTGCGGCGCTCTGGACGGCCTGCAGATGCGCCTGCTGTGCGGACTGTTGCGGAGGCTCCACCGGGGCCGGGACCGGCGGTGTCGCCGCTGCAACGGCGCCGGACGTCGGATCGACGGCCGAGACGGCGGAACCCGGGCCGGGAACAGGTCCGGTCGGATCGGCCACCGCACCGGACGCCTCCGCCCGTGCGAGCGCACGCTGGTAGGCCGCCTCGGCCCGCGCCACCTCCTGCCTGCTGGCCGTGAACACGTGCGACCGAGGGCTCGCTCCCTCGGATCCGGCGCCGGACGACGCCGCCGGTTGAAGCGTGGTCGGGGCCGTCGCCGCCGGTGGCACCGAGCGCGACGAGATGATGGTCAGCGGAGCCACCACGACGGCCGTGAGGAAGACCACCAGCATCACCCGGCGGAGCCACAGGGGGCTTCCCGGTGACACCGCGGTCGAGCGGTCGTGGCGTCGTCGGTCCGGACCGATGTATCCGGGGGAGATGACGAGCGACGGATCATAGAGATCGGCGACCGACTCGGGCGTGACGACGATGTCGACGTCCTCGGGCCGGACGACCACATCGTGACGGCGCAGTGCGACCCCGGAGGCAGGCAGGAGCTCCGCGGAGGTCGGATCTCCGTGGCCAACATCTCCCTCGGGCGCCAGCAATTCCGCGACCCCTGGGGAACGAACGTGTCCCTGCCCAAACATCAACGGGAGCATCGGCACGGCCCGGAGCTATCTGTAGCCCGCTTTCGCGTCGCTCCCGGCGCACCGGGCGCCGATCGGTCGGGGCCGGCAGGTCAGCTGCGGCGCATCACACGACGAGTCCGAGGGAGCGGTAGACGTCGGCGGTCGCCCGGGCCGTCCGGTCCCACGTCAGGCTGGCGACGGCCTGACGACCCCGCGCCGCCAGGTCGGTCCGCCTTCCGTCGTCGACCAGGAGTGCGCCGAGGGTGTCGGCCAGCCCGGCGACGTCTCCGGGGGTGAAGGTGGCCGCCCCGTCGCTGACCACCTCGGTCACGGCCGGCACCGGGGTCGACACCACGGCCGCCCCGCACGCCATCGCCTCGACCGGGGGAAGTCCGAACCCCTCGTAGCGGGACGCGTAGCCGACCAGCGACGCCGCGCCGTACAGGCCGGGGAGGTCGGCCGCCGGCACGTGCCCGATCTCGGTCACCGACTCCGGCGCCCGACTGGCCCACAGACCGTGACCGGTGACCACCAGGGGCACGTCGACCCGCCGGCAGGCCTCGGCCAACGTCACGAGGTCCTTGCGTGGCTCGACATTCCCCACATGGAGCACGAAGACCTCGGGTAGGGCATACCGTTCCCGCACCCGGGCCACTTCGGCCCCATCGGCCGGGACCATCTCGGAACCGGGTGCCTCGTGCACCACGACGGCGTCACGACCGGTCAGGGCACGCACCCGTGCCGCGGTGAATTCGGAGACGGCGACGATGGCGTCGGCACGACGCAATGCGGCACGGACCAGCAGTCGCTCACCGGCCACCCGGTGCCGGGGGAACGCCCAGGGGACGTCGAAGATCGCCATGTCGTGGACGGTGGCCACCCTGAGGCCCCTGCCACGCAACGGCAGGTCGACGTCGAGCCCGTGTGTGAGATCGGCGGGGCCGAAGCCGCGGGCCCCTGCGATCGCCCGCCGGACACCGTGCGACTCCGCCACGACCATCGGCGCGACTCCGGGAGGGAGCAGGTCGCGGCCGCAGGGCCGCACGGCCGCCACCAGATCGGCGTCCACCACCGGATCCAGCGAGCAGAGGAGCTCCCGGATGTACGTGCTGACCCCCCCGCCCCGGGGGTCGAGTGGGAGGGCGTTGAAGGCGATGCGCGGGCGCGGGTTCACGCCGGTCGGGACCCGTGCCGGGTCACCCGGTCGGACCGGGTCGGACGGACCGTCGCGCCGTCCCGCGTGCCGAACCGCCCCGCACCGGGTGGCCCGGCGTGGCTGCACCCCCGGTCGGTCCACCCCGCCTGGTCGCCGGTGGAGACCGCCGTAGCCGGTCCCGTTCCGCTCCGGAACGGTGGGGCTCGGCGGCCAGGTCCGGAACGTGCTCGGCACGCGGATCGGCGTCGGCCATGCCGAGGGAGATCCCGGCGATGATGAACGGCGTGATGGAGAGGGCGCCGATCCAGAAGGTGTCGAAGAGACCGTCGACGTAATGGGCGAGGAGCACGACCAGGCCGAGGGTGCCGTACACCCGGGGCAGCCCGGACATGGCCCGCATCGTGATCACGACCATGACGAAGAAGGCCAGCGACCCGATGATCCCGGTGGAGGCGAGGTTGTCGACGAGGGAGTTCGGCGGTGCGGTGACGGTGATGTACTGGGGGAGGTTGTAGAACCGCATCCCGAGGCCGAGCCAGGGGCTCTGATGCCACACGTGGATGGCGGCCCCGATCTGTCCGAACCGGATGGCCACGGAATTGAACTGCGGGTTGTTCCTGAACGCCAGTGCGAAGCTGTAGTACACCAGCCCGATGGCCGGGACCGCGATGAAGATGATCAGCTTCGAACGGCGGCGGACCTCGGAGTTGAGGAGCATGGCCGACCCGATGGCCAGCACGGCGAGGATGGCCGACTGCCGGGACTGGGACGCGAGGAGGCCGAGGACGCACAGCACCTCGATCACCCGGGACTCGTGTTTGGGGATCCGCGCCCACGAGGGGTTCAGCTGTGCGACCACGATCGCGACCCACATGACCGCCCCGACGGCGTTCTTCTGGTAGACCCCCCACTGGGCCGGCTGGAAGTGGAGGGCGACGGAGTGCTCGAGCGCCACGAGTGCCAGAGCACCGGCGCCCCACAGGTAGATGCGTAGTGCCGTGCGGGCCCGTCCGTGGTAGGCGATGACCCATCCGACGAGCGTGCTGCCGGCCAGGTAGGAGAAACGGTGGAACCATTCGATGATGTCGCCCTTGAACGGATGGGCGACGACCACCAGGACGAGCACCGCCTCGTACCAGACGATCCCGCGCAGGAACCGCTTCAGGTGGGGCGCCGAGCGCCACTCGATGTGGAAGAGGCAGACCAGCGACGCCACGAACACCAGGAGATCCGCGACACTGAGGTTGGTGCTCGCTCCTCCGACCCGCTGGATGAGGATGGACCCGGGCAGCACGAAGACGGCTACGAGGATCGGATCGGCCACGAAGACACCGAAGACGAAGACGAGGACGGCCACGGCCAGCCCGGCGATCACGTTGACGCCAACCGTGACCCCGGCCACCGCGGCCGCGACCGCGACCGCCGTCCACGACAGGGCCCGGCCCGCCGTCCGGTCGAGCCGCCCCCTGTCGAACCGGACACGGGTCCGTCGGGCTGGGGAGCTGGGGCTCATCCTGTCGACGGGATTCGGGTCATGGGGCCTCTGGGTGCCTCGGGTGCAGCACGACGTACGACCGTTGCATCGTAGTGGCAGGGTGACACGCTCCCGTGACTCCGGGGCCGGCGATCGGCATTCCGCCGCCGTGCCGGAAGGCCCAACTGCATCTCAAGGTCTCCGGTGCATTTGACGACGCTAGAGGTACCTCGGGGAAGCACCCCGGCACGCCTGGCCCCGGACCCGGGGGCACGGCTCGAACCCCAGGACGACCCAACGTGGCGACGACAGCCGAACAGCAGCGTGGACAGGCGACCGTGACGGCCTCAGCTCCGGCCGCTTCGTCGCTCGTCGTGTGCTCCCTCGAGGAGTGGGGCACCGTGCGCCGGCGCATCCGGATCATGGTCGACGAACTGGTGTCCATGGACCCGGCACTACGGGTGCTGTACGTCACCCCCGCGGTGGATGTCCCGTTCGAGATCCGCAGCGGTCGGTTCGCCGGGCTCGCCCGACCCCGCTTGCACCAGGTGCATCCCCGCGTCCACGTCCTCCGACCCCGCAAATGGCTCCCCCGCGCTCTCGGCCCCGCGGCCGACCGGTCGCTCGGCCGCCAGGTCGCCCGGGCCGTCGACGGGCTCGGGTTGACCGATCCGCTGGTCTGGGTGAACGACGCCTCCTACGCCCGTTTCGCGCTGTCCACCGGGTGGCCGACGATCTACGACGTCACCGACGACTGGCTCCTGGCACCCCTCCCCCCGCGCCAGGAGGCCCGCCTGCGAGCCGACGACGAGCTCCTGCTTGCCCGGAGCGGTGCGGTGGTCGTCTGCTCGCCCGACCTGGCCCGGACCCGGGGGCGCCGCCGGGACGTCGACCTGATCCCGAACGGCGTCGACATCGAGCTGTTCGCCCGCCCACAACCCCGACCGGTGGAACTGCCGGCCAGCCCCGTCGCCGTCTACGTGGGCACACTCCACGAGGAGCGGATCGACGTCCCGCTCCTCCTGGCGCTCGCCGAGGCCAGGCCGGACGTCCAGATCGCGCTCGTCGGACCGGACAGCCTCGGACCGGCCACCTCCGCTCAGCTCGCCGGGGTGCCCACGATCCACTTGCTGGGGCCCCAACCCTACGATCGGGTCCCCGGCTTCCTCCAGCACGCCGACCTGGTCGTGATCCCCCACCTGGTCAATCCCTTCACCGAGAGCCTCGACCCCATCAAGGCGTACGAATGCGTGGTGGCCGGGCGTCCGACGGTGGCGACACCGGTCGCCGGGTTCCGCGACCTCGGTGACCCTGTCGTCGTGTGCGACCGTAGCGAGTTCGTCTCCGTTGCGTCGGAACTGCTCGACTCGGCCGTGGACACGGCGACGGCAGCGGCACGCACGCCGGGGGAGGCGACACCTGTTGCGGTCGCCTCCTGGCGCCAGCGGGCCGAGTCCATGGACGCCGTGATGCAACGGGTCCGCAGCGCCGCGGTGGCGCCATGACCGCCCACCGTCGGCACCCCCGTGTCACAGAGGTGGCGCAATCCGTCCCTGCGCACCCGTATCCTTGTTCTTGCCCCCACCCGCCGAAAGCGAGTCCCCGGTGACTTTCCAGCAGATGCTCACGACACTGTGGAACAGGAAGCTGACGATCGTGGTCTGCGTGGTCGTAGCCGTGGCCGCCGCCCTCGGGTACTCGAAGCTGGCGACGCCCAACTACCAGTCGAGCACGTTGATCCAGATCAACACACCGAATTCGTCGAGTTCGGCGTCGTCGAGCTTCACCCTGCCCGACCCGGTACAGGAGCTGTCCAGCACGAGCGTCCAGGACGCCGCCGCCAAATCCCTCCACGACCCGAACCTGGCGAGCCAGGTCACCGGGACGGTGAATCCGACCACAGGGGCGCTCACCGTCACCGGATCGGGATCCTCCCCCGCTGAAGCCGAGGCCGTGGCCACCGCCTACTCCCAAGCCTTCGTGAACCAGATCCAGTCGCTGGCCCAGAACCAGATCGCCAAGTACTCGATCGCCATCAACCAGATCAACGACAAGATCGCCGCGCTCCAGGCCCAGGAGGTGCCGGGATCGGCCAACGCGCTCCTGACCGCGCAGATCACCTCCCTCACCCAGACCTCGAGCGCCCTCCAGGCCTCCCAGTCGACCATCCAGATCGGTCTTCCCTACGCCGAGATCCAGGTCTCCGCCACACCGGGGGCGCCCACCGGGCTGGGCAAGGCGAAGCTGGCGGGCATCGGCCTCATCGCCGGACTGCTCGTCGGGTGCGGGATCGCCTTCGTGCGCGAGCAGTTCGACGACCGGGTCCGGGTGAGCCCCGACATCGAGTCGGTGATCGACGGCCCGCTCCTGGGTGAGCTCCCCGAGGACGCCGACGTGAAGAAGGGCGAGGTGTCCATCGCCCTGGTCCAGGCCCCCCAGTCCTCGTTGGCCGAGGCGATCCGTGACCTGCGCACCAGCCTCCGGGTGCTCATGGTCGAACAGCAGAGCCCGATGCTGGTGGTGACCAGCCCCGAAGCCGGGGACGGCAAGACCTTCGTCACCGCGAACCTCGCCGTGTCCTGGGCCCTCACCGGAAGCCACGTCATCGTGGTCTCCGCCGATTTCCGCCGTCCCAGGTTGGAGGAGGCCTTCGGCATCGACGCCAACGGCAGCCCCGGTCTGTCCGACCTGATCAAGGCGAACTGGAAGAAGGCCGAGCCCGAGAGCGCGGATCCGGACGGGCCGGACGAACGATACGGGCCCGCCAGCCGACGCGAACGCGGCGATTCGCGACTCCCCCGGGGCCGACACGGCTCCAACTTCAGTGAGACCACCGTCAGCAACCACCTCCTCGAGACCGGGATCGACGGGCTCCAGCTGCTGCCGGTCGGCGTCCACCTCGACAACCCGAGCGAGCTCTTCGACAGTCCGGGCATGCAGCCCGTCCTCGACCAGCTGCGTCTGCTCGCCGACATCGTGCTGCTCGACACCCCACCGGTGCTGGCATCCCCGGACACGGCGATCCTCGGCAGCCTGACCCACGGCGCCCTGGTGGTCGCCACGGACGGCAGGACCGATCGCGGCGATCTCGAGCGGACGGCGAACCGCCTCGAGGCGACCGGCTGCCACGTCCTCGGCCTCGTCCTCAACCACGTGCGACGCTCCGCCTCCGACGGCTACCAGGCCTACACGTACAAGCGATGATCCGCCCGGGGGCGGAGCGGTGATCGGTCCGCCCGCCCACGGCGCGTCATCGACATGCGGCACCGTCCCCCGATGACCGCGTCGGAGCCGTCGCCCACGGGCGACCCACTCGTGGTGGTGGTGGCCTTCCACGCCCCGGACCTGCTCGAACGGTGCCTCTCCGTCCTGGGCGGCCCGATGGACGTGGTGGTCGTCGACAACTCCTCCGACGCCCGGGTGGCCGCGGTGGCGGACCGCCACGGGGCCCGCTACGTGGACACAGGGCGCAACCTCGGGTTCGGCGGGGGCGTCAACGTCGGCTGCGCACTGCGCGACGGTCGGGACGTGCTGCTGTTGAATCCTGACGCAGCGATCACCGCCGACGACGTCAGGGCCCTCCACACCCGTCTGCGCGGCGATCCCGGACTGGCCGCCGTGGCCCCCGCCCAGAGCGACCCCGAACTCCACCACGAGGCGCGGGTCGGCTGGCCGTTCCCGACACCGGGTGGCGCCTGGGTGGAGGCGGCGGGCCTCGGTCGGTTACGCCACCGGGTCGACTTCCTGATCGGTTCGGTCCTGCTCCTGGGGGACCGGGCGCTCACGGACGTCGGTGGGTTCGACGAGCAATTCTTCCTCTACGCCGAGGAGAGCGACTGGCAACGCCGGGCCACCGACCACGGTTGGAGGGTGGCACTCTGCGCCGACGTGACCGCGACCCACGTCGGCGCCGGGACCAGCGGGGATCCGATCGCCCGGGAGACCCACTTCCAGGCATCCCACGAGCGTTACATCCGCAAGCACCACGGAACGCTCGGGTGGTGGTCCTACCGCGCTGCATCGTTGGCCGGAGCGGGTGCACGGGTCGTCGTCCTCCCGGGCCGTCGCCGTCGGGAGGCGGCGGACCGGTTCCGGCTCTTCCGCCGGGGCCCGTTGCGGGCGGAGGCGGAGCTCGGCCGGTCGGGCCTGCGGATCGCCCACGTGGTCGTCACGGATGCGTTCGCCGGGGTCGAGCGGTACATCTGCCAAGTGGCGAACGGCTTGTCGGAACGGGGTCACCAGGTCGACGTCATCGGAGGGGCACCCGAGCGGATGCGGGCCGAGCTCGACCACACCGTCGTGCACCACCCGGCAGCCTCGTTGGTGGCCGGGACCCGGGCGCTCCTCGGAGTACGCAAGGCCGACCTGGTCCACGTGCACATGACGGCGGCCGAGGCGGCCGCCTATCTCGCCCACCCGGTCGTCGGCGCACCCGTGGTGGCCACCCGGCACTTCGCGGCCGGGCGTGGTTCGACCGCCGTGCGCCGGACGTTGGCCCGGATCACGGCGCGGCCCATCGTGGCCGACATCGCCATCAGCGAATTCGTCGCCCGGAGTGTGGACGGGCCGACGGTCCTGATCCCGAACGGCGTCGCGGAACGGCCGCAGGCCCCGCTCGACCGCCCGGTGGTGGTGATGCTGCAACGACTCGACGAGGAGAAGGCGCCCGACGTCGGCATCCGGGCGTGGGCCGCCAGCGGCATCGCCGACCGGGGCTGGCTGCTCGTCGTCGCCGGGTCCGGCGTCCTCGGTCCCGAGATGGAGCACCTGGCCGCCGAGCTCGGCTGCGCCGCCAGCGTGTCCTTCCCCGGCCAGGTGTCGGACACCGACCGGTTGCTGGCCGATTCGTCGGTCCTGCTCGCCCCGGCGCCCGCCGAGCCGTTCGGCCTGTCGGTGGTCGAGGCGATGTCCCACGGTCTGGCGGTGGTCGCCGCGGCCGGTGGCGGACACCTCGAGACGGTCGGCGACGCCGGCGTCCTCTTCCCGCCCGGTGACGTGCCCGCCGCCGCGCGGGCGCTGGCCCGACTGGCCGACGACCGGGACGCTCTCCGTTCGGTCGGGACCGACCTCCGCCGCCGCCAGCAGGAGCGCTACTCGATGTCGCTCCACCTCGATCGCCTCGAGTCCCTCTACCGCTCCGTGGCCACCGGGGACGGACGGGGCGACGGCGTTCAGGACGAACCGGCCACCCGCTCGTAGAGGCGCTGCTGGGCAGCGGCCACGCTCGACCACGAGTAACGGTCGACGGAGCTCGATCCGGCATCCCGGAGCCGGGACCACAGGCCCGGCTCCTCGAGCACCCGCACGAGTGCGGCGCACAGTGCCCCGGGGTCGTTCGGCGGAACCAGCAGCCCACCGTCGCCCACCACGTCCGGGAGCGCACCGCTGGCGCTGGCCACCGAGGGGACACCGGAGGCCTGCCCCTCCACGACCACCCGGCCGAACTGCTCCAGCCATCCCGGCACCGGGACCGAAGGGACCGCGAGCACGTCAAAGGTCGGGAACACCTCGGGCAGGACGGCCTCGTCCACGTAGCCGTGGAAGGTGACCCGACCGGCGACGCCCAACTCGTCGGCCAGGATGCCCAGCGCGTCCGACTCGGGTCCCGCACCGTAGATGTCGGCCTCGATCCTCCCGTCGAGGGCCAACGCCCGGAGGAGGACGTCCACACCCTTGTGGCGGATCAGACGGCCGACGAATCCGACACGCAGCCGGCCGGCCGGAGGCTCCCTGTCGGCCGGATGGAACCGCGCGACGTCCACCCCGAGCGGCAGGAGCTCGAGGTCGCCTCGGAGCCCCTTGCGGCGGAGGATCTCGCCGGCCTCCGTGTTGCAGGTGTACGCGCCCGCCGCGTTGCGGAGCGACCACCGCTCCAGCCACCGGAACGGCACCGGATACCGCTTGTCGATGTTCTGCGCCGAGCACACGAGATACGGGACGCGCCGTCCCCGCAGCCGCATCAGGACGAGCACCTCGGCGACCGCAAGTCCGAAGGGCTCCTCGTGCATGTCGACCAGGTCCCACCGCTCGTGCCCGAGCAGTCGCCAGAGGGGCCGCGGGTCGAACAGGAAGAGGTTGGGGTGGCGGCCCACGGTGTGCACCGGGACGGCGAACTCGTCGCCGCAGGGGTTGAACGCCACCATGGACCCGCCCTCCTCCCACCGTTCGGCCGTGACCAGCGTGAGGTCGACGCCGTGGCGACGCAGGATGCGTTCGCGCTCACGCCAGGCCGTGACGACCCCGCTGTGCGACACCCGCAGGACCCGCAAGGGGCGCCCGGCGGACGGTGTCGGGTCCTCGCCGGGAGTCACCACGCGCGAACCGTACCAGCAGCGTCCCGTGACCGGGACCTTCGACCCGTCTTGATCTCAAATACCACTGAGCGTGGTTCTTTACGGACTTTTAGTGAGATTACCCTAAAGTAACTGGGACCCCCGCCGATCAGTGGGTATGGACCGGGCAGGGACCATCTACAGGGACAGCCGTATTGCTAGGGGAGCAATCCTCGGGCTGGCGTCCCTCCTCACCGCTCTCACCGTCGGAGTGAGCATCACGGGAACGGCGCACGCGACCGCGCCTCCCCCGGAGATCCCCGGCAGCCCCGCCGCGCCGACCGCCTCGGAGATCAGCCCGGTGTGCACCACGGCGACGCCGGCCTCGGTCCTGGGCCCGGCCGTGAGCCTGCCGTCGAATCCGGTCTCGACGGTGGTGACACCGACGGGAGGCGTCGACAACTTCACCGCCACATCGTCCGACCTCTACGTCGACACCGGCAGTCAGCTGGTCACGTACACCTTGACCGGAGCCGAGGTCAGCGCGTTCACCCTCCCGGCCAACTTCGCCGGCGGTGCGGACGAGGTGTACACGCCGGTCGTCGACCCGTCCGGCGACATCTACCTCTCCTCCTACTACGGCACGCGGGTCGACAAGACAACCCGACGGCCATCTTCTCGGTGGGCACCGGGTCGTCGTTCGAGGTCGTGGTCAGCCTGGTGCAGGACACCGCGTCGAGCGTGGTCCTCGACCAGTCCACCGGGGCGGTCTCGGGTACGTTCCCGCTCATCGTCGGTATCGACGGCTTCGTCACCCAGGAGGCCGGGGGCGACCTGCTGTACGCGGCCAACGGCTACGTGGAGACGCTGAGTTCGACCGGCGCGGTGCTGTCCAGCTTCGGCGCCCCGAACATCGAGGGCAACGGCGTCCACACCGGCTCGGGCAGCCAGTTCTACTACCCGGCCCAGGCCGTCCAGGGTCCCGACGGGACCATCTACACGGCCGACCCGCTGTACTCGATGGAGGCCACCT
>JBEKRV010000052.1:0-51349 GCA_049517675.1 Acidimicrobiales bacterium | reverse complement strand
ATGACCCGATGGTCGACGACGTCGCGTCCAACGAGTCACCATGACCGGATCGCCCGCTCAGTCACCCCGAAATACGGCATCAGACTGTCTGCGAATGGAGCCGTGAAGAGGGCGGGCTAACCAACGGATGTCTCGACCGCGCCAGGTAACTCGGGTACGGAACTCGCCCCGCTGAGCGTCCGGAATCCGACGGCGAGTTCCCCCATCGCATCGGCGGCCTCGCGGTCGGCCACCTCGAGGAAGTGTGCGTAGGTCCGCAAGGTCAGGTTCGGATTGGCGTGTCCGAGCCGTCCTGCGATCGTCCGAATCCCGACGCCCCGGCCTGCGAGCGCCGTGGCCGAGAAGTGCCGGAGCCCGTGGAATGTGACGTTCTTCAGCTCAAGCTTGTCCCGAACGGTCCGGAAGGTTCCGCTCACCCGGATCGGACGGTAGGGGAGGCTGGCATCGACCTCCTGGGACCAGACAAACCCGCGTGGGCCGACCACCGTCCCCGCCTTCTTGGCTCGCTCGTCCGCCGCGGCACGTTGCGTGCGGAACACCTCGATGGTCAGTGGGTCGAGTGCCATCCGGCGTGCCGCGTGGGTCTTGGTGTCCTTCACCTCCACCTTCCCGGGGGTGTCCGAGATGGATCGGGCCACGGTGAGCGTGGCGTTCACGAAGTCGACATCGCCCCACTGGAGGCCACAGAGCTCTCCCCGCCGGCATCCTGTGGTGGCGGCCACGGTGAACAGCCGGGCGAGATCAGGATTGGTCCGTTCGCACTCCACGATGAGGAGCCGCACCTCGTCGATGGTCGGAGGAACGATCTCGCGCTGCCGGGCCGGGGGAGGGGACGCCCGGACGATGGGATTGAGATCGATCCACCCCCACTTTTCTGCCTGGTGGAGGGCCGCCGACAGCACGGCGTGGCACTTCCGCACCGACAACGGATGGAACCCCTGCCGGATCAGTGCCCCGTAGAAGACGTCGAGGTCGGCGGCGGTCAGCTTGGTGACCTCGATCCAACCGAGGGCCGGAACGATGCGTTTGTCGATGGCCGACCGGTAGCGGATCATCGTCGATGCGGCTCGTCCCTGTGTCTCCAGATGGAGCATCCACTTCTCAAGGAGGTCCGCAACTGTGCCCCGCTTGGCGGGTTGGAGACCACGGTGCACTTCGGCGGCCAGCTGGTCGGCTGCCTTCTGGGCGACCCGCTTGCTTCCAGTGACGGTTCGATGGACGTACCGGTACTTGCCGGTCCCCGGATCGCGGCCTGAGGAGATCCGCACTTGCCACCGATTCGACCCAATTTCGCGGATGCTTCCGGACATGGGCAGAGCCTATCCCGCTCGGGGGGATTATGGCTAGGTTATGGCTAAGCCCGAATCCGGCTCAGAGGTCCAAATCCAAAAAGTGACTCTGACCTGCGGAGGGAGTGGGATTCGAACCCACGGAGGGTTACCCCTCACGGCTTTTCAAGAGCCGCGCATTTGTCCGCTCTGCCATCCCTCCCGACGGTGGCCAGGGTAGCCGCCGACCGAGGTCCGACCCGGAACGAGAGGTCCGACCCCGAACGAGAGGTCCGACCCCGAACGAGAGGTCCGGCCCCGTACGACCCGTCCCGTCGCCACCACCGTCGCCGTCGCCGAACGGTTGCGTGCCGGCGGTCCCTGGACGGCACGTCGCAGCTGGACAACCCCATGACGGCCCGGCTCCTGAGGGAGGATGGTCGCCACCCATGGAGAACCGTTCGCCGAGTCGCCCGGAAGGTCACCCGCCGCAACGGCGCCACCACGTCGCGGTCACGCTCCTCGCCATGACATCGGGCGCGCTCGACGCCATCGGATTTCTCGGACTCGGCGGTGTCTTCGCAAGCGTGATGACCGGCAACCTGGTCCTGCTCGGTCTGAGCGCCGGCACCCGGAACAGCGCCCTGGCTGCCCATGCCGCGGTGGCCGTCTCCGGCTACGCGATCGGGGTGGGTGCAGGGGCCCGGGTGGTCTGGGACCGCTCCGACATCCCGACGCAGGGCTGGTCGCGACGGCTGCACCATGTATTGGTCGTCGAGCTGGTCCTGGTGGTCGGCTTCTCGATCGGCTGGGAGCTCACAGTGAGCCGGACGTCGACCTCCGACCAGCTCGTCCTGATCGGGATCGCCGCCACCGCCATGGGTCTGCAGAGCGCAACGGTGCGGGCGTGGACCGGTGCGGCGACCTCGACGACCTACCTGACCGGCACCCTCACCGGTGTCGTGGGTGCCGTGGCCGCCGGGCGCCCCCTTCGCCAGGAATGGGCGGGGGTCGCGGTGCTGGCCGCGGCCCTCGTGGGCGCGGCGCTGGCGGGCGTCGCCCTCGCCGAACGGTCCGCGCTCGCACCGGTGGTGCCGCTCGTCACCCTGGTCGGTGTCCTGGTCATCGGTCGCACCCTGGTCGCCGACGCGGGTGCCGCGACGTCGGCCGACGGAGCACAGGCCGACGCTCCGTGACCACGGCGAGGGCCCGTGCGCAGATCCGGGTCAGGTGGGCGCGATCTCGGCCCGCAACCCGTCCACCCACTCCGCCGCCTGTCGGCGCGACAGGTCGACCTCGGCCCGGATGGCCGGACCGGCCGCCCCGGACGCCGGGTAGGAGCCGAGGAACTTGACCCCCGCCAGTTCGGCGTGGAGGTCCCCCAGGCAGTCGGCCACCATGGCGTCGGCCACGTGGCCCTCGAAGTCGATGATGAAGCAGTAGTCGCCGAGCGCCTGCTTGGTCGGCCGGGACTCGAGCTTCGAGAGGTTGATGTTGCGGGCCGCGAAGTGGCCGAGGATGGCGTAGAGGCTGCCGGGGTGATCGGCGCTCTGGAAGCAGGCGATGCTGGTGCGGTCGTGACCGGTGGGGGCGGGGATGCCGCTCCTCGCCACGGCGATGAACCGGGTCTGGTTGTCGGGATGGTCCTCCACCCGCTCGACCAGGATCTCGAGTCCGTAGAGGTTGGCCGCCAGACGGGGGGCGATGGCCGCCGTGGGTCGTTCGGTGAGGGACGGGTCGCCCTGGCCGAGGAGGCGTGCGGCGTCGGCCGTGGAATTGGTGGCCACCGTCTCGACGTCGGGCAACGTCTCGTTCAGGAACCGCCGGCACTGGGCGGTGGCCACCGGGATGGAGGCGACCCGCTCGACGGCGGCGAGCGGGATGCCCGGCGCGGCCATCAGGTGGAGATGGATGTCGAGGACGACCTCGCGCTGGATCCGCAGGTCGTAGTCGAAGACCAGGCTGTCGATGATGTCCCGGACGGTCCCCTCGATGGCGTTCTCCAACGGGATGAACCCGAGGTCCACCGTGCCCTGTCGGACCGACTCGAGGACGTCGACGAGTGACGCGAACGGGACGATGTCGGCCCCGCTGTAGGTCGGCTCGGAAAGGAGCGCCTCCTCGGTGAAGGTCCCCTCGGGCCCGAGGAACCCGATCCGCACGGCTCCCGCGCCCTTCGGCTCCGGAGGTGCGTCATGGGCCATGGACAGGCAGGATAGTGAACATCATGGACGAACCCGCGCTGCAGCGCCTGCTGGACGACGTCCGTTCGGGGGAGTGTTCCCCCGACGACGCGGTGCTCCGCCTCCGCCGCCTCCCCTTCGCCGATCTCGGGTTCGCCAAGGTCGATCACCACCGGGCGCTCCGCCAGGGCCTGCCCGAAGCCGTGTACGGACAGGGCAAGACGGCGGTGCAGTGCTCGGCGATCGTCGGCGAGTTGCTCTCCGGCGGCGTGCCGGGTGCGTTCCCCGACGGCTCCGGCGGCCCCGGTGGGGAGCCCGACAGGGGGTCCGGCGCACCGGTGATCCTGACCCGGGCCGACGAGGCGCAGGTGGCGCGGACACAGGCCGACCATCCGGGCGGCGTCCGCACCGTCACCGGGCGCGCCACCGGGTCCGACCAGGTGCGCGGCGACCTGTCGACCGTGGTGTGGCGGCCGGCCCGGCCGCGGGTGTCGCGCACGCTGGTGATCACCGCGGGCACCTCGGACCTCCCGGTGGCGAGGGAGTGCGAGGCGACCCTGGTGGCACTGGGCCTGCGCCCCACCCTCCTGCCCGACTGCGGGGTGGCCGGGGTCCACCGGATGCTCGCGTCGGCGGACGAGCTGGCCGAGGCCGACGCCGTAGTGGTGGTCGCCGGGATGGAGGGGGCACTGGCCAGCCTGGTGGGCGGGATCACGCCGGCCCCGGTGGTGGCCGTGCCCACCAGCACCGGGTACGGGGCCGGGCTCGAGGGGGTCACGGCACTGTTGGCCATGCACGCCTCGTGCGCCGCGGGGATCACCGTGGTGGGGATCGACAACGGCTTCGGCGCCGCCTGCGCCGTGGCCCGGATGCTTCCGTGAGCCCGGGCACGGGACGGTCCGCCGCCAGCCGCACGATCGCCTGGTTCCACTGCTTCGCCGGGATCGCCGGCGACATGGCCCTCGGCAGCCTCATCGACGCCGGAGCCGATCTGGACGAGGTGGTCGCCCTGCTGGAGCGCCTGCCATTCGGGGGCTGGGCACTCGACGTCGAACCCGTCCTGCGCGGCGGGGTGGCCGCCAGCCGGGCCGTCGTCACCGTGCACGACCACGTGGTGGTCCGCACGTACTCGCACATCGTGGGGCTGGTGGAGGAGGCGCGCCTGCCCGAGCGGGTGGCGGCGAGGGCGCTGGCCACGTTCGCGGCGCTCGCCGAGGTCGAGGCCGCCCTCCACAGGCGACCGGTCGACCAGGTCCACTTCCACGAGGTGGGCGGTCACGACACCATCATCGACGTGGTCGGTACGGCCGCCGCGCTCGAGCTGCTCGGCGTCGACGAGGTGCGGGCCAGTCCCGTGGCCACGGGGACCGGCATGGTGCGCACCGCCCACGGGATGCTGCCCAACCCGGCGCCCGCGGTGGTCGGGTTGCTGAAGGGGGTGCCCACGTGGGGGCGGAACATCCCCGTCGAACTCACCACGCCCACGGGCGCGGCCCTGCTTGCTGCGTTGTCCGCCGGGTTCGGCCCGATGCCGTCCATGGAGATCGGCGCACAGGGGTTCGGCGCCGGGGCCCGGGAGCTCCGCGAGCTGCCCAACTGCACCCAGGTGGTCCTCGGGACCCGGTCGGGCGGGGCGGTGTCGACCTCGGGCGAGCCGGACGCCGACGCGGGCCAGCCGGTCGCGGTGCTCGAGGTCACGGTCGACGACGTCACCGGCGAGCAGCTGGCCCACGCCATCGCCACGCTCCTCGATTCGGGCGCCCACGACGCGTGGCTGTCGCCGGTGGTCATGAAGAAGGGCCGTCCGGGCTACGTGGTCCACGCGCTGTGCGACCCCGTGCGGGTGCCCGAGCTGCGCGCGGTGCTCCGGTCCGAGACCGGATCACTGGGGGTGCGGCTCACGGTGGCGCAGCGGTGGCCGGCCGCACGATCGATCGACTCGGTCGTGGTCGACGGGCAGCTCATCCGGGTCAAGGTGAGCGCCGACCGGGTGAAGGCCGAGCACGACGACGTGGCCGCCGCAGCCCGACGGACCGGGCTGCCGCTGCGGGAGCTGGCCCTGCGGGCGGAGTTCGCGTGGACGGCCGAGCACCCGCGTGGCACCGGGGACGCGCTGGAGAACGCCTTGACGACGGCCCCCTCCGACGGGTGGCCGACCGTTCCCCACGTCGTCGACGAACCCGGCGGGGGCGACGACTCCGCGTAGGGGCGTCGGTCAGCCGGAACGGCGGATGCTGCGCGGGACGGACGGAGGGTCTTCCGGCGCGATCCACCGCCACCCGTCGCCGGGGGCTCCGCCCGGGACATCGGTGCCACCCCGATCGAGCAGGTGGCCGTGGTGGGTCTTCAGGTAGTGGTGCCAGTGGCAGAGGCGGGCCAGATTGGCCAGGCTCGTCTCGCCACCGTCGGCATACGGCCGGACGTGGTCGATCTCGAGGTTGTCGCGGACGTCGCACCCGGGCACGACGCACTCGGGATCGCGCTCGACCAGGGCACGCCGGAGGGCGGCGGGGATGGTGCGGCCGGAGCGTGCCACGGCCGTGACGTCGACACCGTCGGTCACCAGGACGTGGAGGATCGAGTCGACGGCCAGGCGTCGTGCCACCTCGACCGGGACGGGCCCGATGCCCGGGATCTCGCACAGCTCGCTCCCCTCCACGTGCCCGCGCACGAGGGCCGCGTGGTCGACCCGCACGTGGACCACCGCAGCCGGCCCGCCGGTCCCGGGCCGACCGACCGGCCGTGCGTGCGGGCCCGGGGTACTCGGGGGTGCGTCGCCCGAACCGTCCCCCGACCCGTCGACGTCGCCCACCGGACCACAGGCCAGAGCGACCAGCGCGTCGGCGGCCAGGGCCTTGCGGGGCTCGTCCAGGCCGGCCCGTCGGGCGGCGGCGGCGAGGCGGTCGGCTTCGGCGGTGATCGAGGCCAGGAGCCTGGCCCCCTCGTCCGGGGTCAGCTTGGCGTCGAACCGGACGGCGCCGCTCTCCTCCACCCAGTTGCGCAGGTATCGGCCGCGCCGGACGTTGTCGTAGCCGGTGCGGGGATCCTGGCCCGCGGCCCGGACCCGTCGGCACCGCAGCTTCAGGACGCTCAGCGGTTGCTGTCCGGCCGCGTCCACCAGGGACTGCTCGGCGTCGGGCTGGAGGATGGCGGCCCCGGCGATCTCCTTGACCTGTGTCTCGGACAGCCTGCCCTGGCGTACGGCCTCGTCGGTGGCCGGCAGGGACCCCAGGTTCCGAGCGGTCTCCAGTGCGGTGATGGCGGGTCCGATGCCGGTCCCGGTCGCCTCGGCGATGTGGGCGGCGGCCGATCGGTGGCCCGCCCGGCGCCAGACGTTCGACGACTCCACCCGGCGGGCCGACAGGAGCTTGCCGGCCGATGCCAGGCGCTCGACCTCGGAGAACGCCTCGAGGAGGCGGGCCGCGTCGGGTCCGGTGAGGCGTTCGGGTTCGAGTTCGGCCACCGCGGAGCGGAGTTGGTCGGTGACCCGGGCGAGGCTGGCGAGGAGCATCGGGCCATGGTCGCAGGGGGGTGTGTCGACGATCGGGCGCCGCGCCCGCCACCTGATCAACGGAGCCGTCCGGGGCCGAGTACCGTCTCCCCATCGGGACGGTCCACGACGGTGGCCCGGTCCGGCACCGAATGGAAAGGAACCCTCCGACATGACCCGCGTCCGTACATGGACCCTCGTGATGGTGGCCGCGTCCGGCCTCGGGCTCGCCGCGTGCGCGAGTTCTTCGGCGAGCCCGACCACCACGACCACCGCATCGACGACGACCTCCACCGGCGCCTCGTCGTCGACGACCGTTCCGCTGGCCACCATCTCCGACCCCTCGGCCCCGGGGACGTTCGGGACCGAGCCGACCATCACGGTCCCACCGGGCGCGCCGCCGACCCAGCTCGAGTCGAAGGACCTGATCGTCGGTACGGGGGCGACGGCCGAGGCGGGGGAGACGGTCACCGTGCAGTACGTCGGGGTGGCGTACTCGAACGGCAAGGTGTTCGACGCCTCGTGGAACCGTGACCAGCCCTTCCAGTTCGCCCTGGGCGAGGGCCAGGTCATCACCGGTTGGGACCAGGGCGTCGTGGGAATGAAGGTCGGGGGCCGTCGGGAGCTGATCATCCCGCCGAACCTCGCCTACGGGGCCAACGCCCCGGCGGGCTCGGGCATCGCCCCCAACGACACGCTGATCTTCATCGTCGACCTCCTCAAGGTCGGCTGAGGCGCCCATGGGCATCACGGCGATCCAGCTGTTCTCGCTCCCGGTATCGGACCAGGACCGGGCGCGCGACTTCTACGTGGGGGTCCTCGGGTTCGAGCTGGTGAACGATGTCCAGACGGGCCCCGGCATGCGCTGGGTGCAGGTCCGACCCCCGGGGGCGCTGACCTCGATCACGCTGGTCACCTGGTTCGACACCATGGCCCCGGGCGCGGTCCGTGGGACCGTGCTCGAGACCGACGACCTCGAGGGGGAGATCGCCCGGCTCGCGGATCTCGGGGTGGCCGTCGACGGCGACATCCAGGTGGCACCGTGGGGCCGCTTCGTCACGTTCACCGACCCCGACGGCAACGGGCTCGTCCTCCAGGAGACCGCCGGGGGCTGACCGCCGCCGGGGGTCCCCGGTCGGCCGACGGCACCGCGTTCCCAGAGGTCGGACGTGGACCCGATCTCGACAATCCTCACGGCTCGGAAGGGAGCACCCGATGGCGACCGTGGAACTGACCGCTGACAACTTCGCCGAGGTGGTGTCGACCAACGACACCGTGCTCGTCGACTTCTGGGCCTCGTGGTGCGGGCCGTGCCGCATGTTCGGCCCGATCTTCGAGGCGGCATCGGATGACCACCCCGACCTGGTGTTCGGCACGATCGACACCGAGGCCCAGCAGGAACTGGCCGGTACGTTCGGGATCCAGTCGATCCCCACGCTGATGATCCTCCGTGAACAGGTCATCGTGTTCAGCCAGCCCGGCGCCCTTCCCGGGGACGCCCTCGAGGACCTGATCGAGCAGGCGGTCGACCTCGACATGGAGGAAGTGCACCGCGAGATCGCCGCCGGCGAGGCCGGACGCTAGGTCTTCAGCGCACCGCCGACCGGAGGCACTGGCAATCTCCGCACGGGGTGCGAGACTTGGAGGAGAGTCCGGCCGAGGAGGGTCACCATGTGCACGAGCTTCCGGGTGAAGGCCGTCGACGGGTCCGTGGTGGTGGGACGCACCATGGAGTTCCCGAATGCCATGGGAACGAAGGTGACGGTCCTTCCCCGGGCCTACGCGGGCACCGGCACCGGCAAGGACGGCGCCGGGATGACGTGGACGTCGACCCACGGCGTCGTGGGGATGGACGCCTTCGGCCAGCCGGGCGCCCTGACCGATGCCATGAACGAGAAGGGCCTCTATGCCGGACTGCTGTACATGCCGGGGTTCTGTGACTACAGCTCCGCGGAGGGGGCGGACCCGGCCAGCTTGCTGTCGGTGGTGGACGTCGTGGCCTATGTGGCCGGGGTCAGCGCCGACGTCGCCGGGGCGAAGGAGGCCCTGGGCAGGGCCACGGTTTGGCCGTACGTGTTCGGTCCCTTCGGGTTCGCACCACCGGCCCACCTCGTCCTCCACGATGCTTCGGGCGCCTCGGCCGTCGTGGAGTGGAAGGACGGCGCCATGGTGGTGACCGACAACCCGATCGGTGTGGCATGCAACTGGCCCCACATCGACTGGCACCTCACCAACCTGCGGAACTTCATCAATCTCTCGGACACGAACCCGTCACCCATCACCATCGAAGGTGTCGAGCTGACCGCCATGGGGCAGGGACCGGGCATGAACGGGCTCCCGGGGGACGCCAGCTCGCCGTCGAGGTTCGTCCGGGCCGCCGCCTACACGGCGAGCCTCAGGCCGGTGGCGACCGGCGGCGAGCTCGAGAAGACCGCGCTCCACATCCTCAACAACTTCGACATCCCGTTCGGATTCATCCGTGAGAACGACGACCCGGCCAACGACGACCACACGCTCTGGTCGACGGTCGCCAATCTCGGCGACCTGCGCTACGTCATCAGGAGCTACGACAATCCGATCCCCCAGGCGGTCGACCTGAAGAGCGTCGACTTCACCTCGCCCGGAACCCGCCAGGTGGACCTTCCCGACGGCACGTTCGCCCCGCTGGCACTCTGAGGTCCGCCGTTCATCGGTCGTCGGGAAACGAGCCCCGGGCCACCCACCGGGGAACGTGGCGGTCGAGCAGGTGGACCAGCCAGGCGAAGACGGTGATGGCGACAGCGCCGGCCAGGACCGGGAAGAACAGGAACTTCGCGCCGTGGTCGGCAGGGTCGATGGCGACGATCAACGCAGTGGCGGCCCCGGGCGGGTGCAGCGCGTCGACGAGTCGCATCAGCACGAAGGAGAGGGCGACCGAGCACCCGGCATCGAGCGCCAGATGTCCTCCGAGGGCCGTCGCGCAGAGGAAGCCGGAGAGCGCTCCGAGGAACTGTCCGGCGATCACGTTCCACGGCCGGGCGACCTCCTCCCCGTGGAGCGAGAAGAGCACGACGACGGACGCCGCCAACGAGGCGACCAGGACCGGGAGGTGATCGGGGGTCAACCGCTGGTTGAGGTACACCATGGCGCCGATGGCCACCCCGACGGCGACCGTGTCGGTGAGCGACAGCGTGAGCAATGCCCGGTGGAGCGGGACCAGGACCCGGCTCCGCGCCGAGCCGGGTCCGACGCCCGGTGGTGACGGGCTACGTCCGGTCGTGCGGCCCTCGTCCCGCGGGCCGTCGTCGTTCGCAGGACGCGTCGGTCCGGGACCCATCGGGCCAAGGATACGGGCTACCTGGTACGCCCCGGGCGACTCCCCCCGGGACATCGGAACGGACCCGGCCGTCCACCGGAGGTCACGGAGAGGCGAGCCACGGAGGAGCTCCTGCCCCGACCCGGTCGAGACCCGAGGCCACCGGCGCAAAGCGATCGTCCCCGCCGACCCAGGCCAGGTAGGCGTCCGAGATCTCGTCGCGGGTCCGGGCCACGAAGTTCCACCACATGGTCAGCTGTTCCCCGAGGGGGACGCCTCCGACGAGAACGGCCCGGACCCGTTCGGTGGCGTCGACGGTCAGGGCCAATTCGTCCGCGCCAGGGACCAGGTAGGCCAGGCGGCCGGGAGTCACGGGCCGGCCTCCGATGGTCACCGACCCGTCGGCGACGACCAGGGCGTGCTCGTAGGTGGGGTCGAGGGGGAGGGTCGTCGTCCCTGGGAGGAGGTCGAGCTCGATCCCGGCATGGTCGGTGTCGCGCCGGGCCGGCGACGTCGCGCCGGCGAACCGCCCGACCAGGACGGTGGCGGTGCCACGGTCGAGGTCCACCCGTGGGAGGTTACGATGGTGCTCGAACGACGCCGGGCCGTTGCGGGTCGCCTCGGGCTGTGCGATCCACAGCTGCATGCCGTGGAGCTCACCGCCGGGTCCGCCCGGGTCCTCCTCGGAGTGGGCGATGCCGGCTCCCGCCGTCATCAGGTTCAGCTGTCCGGGTCGGATCACCTGCTCGGAGCCGAGGCTGTCGCGGTGGAGTGCTGCGCCGGCGAACAGCCAGGTCACGGTCTGGAGGCCGATGTGCGGGTGGGGGGGAACCCGCATCCCCCGGCCGGACGGGAGGGTGACCGGCCCCATGTGGTCGACGAAGCACCATGCGCCGACGGTCCGGCGACCCCGTGTGGGCAGCGTCCGGCGCACCGGCAGCGAGCCGACCTCGGCGGTCCGGCCCTCGATGATGTCGACGTCGGCCCCCCGGGCCGTCCGGGCGGGTGCCTCCGCCGGTCCGGAGGAGGCACCGGTCGTTCGCATGGTGGTTCTCCTCTCGTCGATCCCGTTCCGGGTGGACCCGTGCTCAGGCGACCTCGAACGAGCGCTTGGCCAGGCCGAACTGGTAGCCCTCGACGGTGGTCTCGACGGGCCGGCCGGGATCGGTGGCCGCGCCGAGGGTGATGAACAGGGGGATGAAGTGCTCGACCGTCGGGTGGGCGTAGGGCATGCCCGGCGCACGGTTCCGGTAGTCGGCGAGAGCGTCGAGGTCCCCGCCGGCCAGGGCGTCGGCCGCCCACAGGTCGAACTCGCGCGACCACCCGGGCACCACGTTGTCGAAGAATTCCCGGTGGCCGAGGTAGGGGAGGCCGTGGGTCATGAACCCGGAGCCGATGATCAGTACGCCCTCGTCACGGAGCGGGCGGAGCCGACGGCCGAGCTCGAGGAGCCGGGCCGGGTCGTGCGTCGGGATGCTGAGCTGCAGGACCGGGACGTCGGCGTAGGGATACATGACCTTGAGGGGAACCCAGGCACCGTGGTCGAGACCCCGGCTCGGGTCCTGGTGGACCGGCTCGTCGGACGGCATGAGCGACGCGATGCGTGCGGCCAGCGAGCCGGCATCGGGTGTCGGGTAGGTCATCGTGAAGTAGCGCTCGGCGAACCCTCCGAAGTCGTAGACGAGGGGCACCGCGGCACCGGTCGCCGACAGGCGGAGCGGCGCGTGCTCCCAGTGGGCGCTGACCACGAGGATGGCCCGTGGCGTGGGAAGAGACTGCGACCAGTCGAAGAGCTCGCCGATCCACAGCGGGTCGTCGAAGAGCGGCGGGGCCCCGTGACCGAGGAAGAGTGCCGGCATGGGCGCGGAACCGGCCTCCCAGTCGGCCCGGCTGCGGCTCGACGGGGCGGTGTCACGCAGGAAGGCGTCGAACGCCGCCCCCGGGACGGGGGCCCGCATCGGTGAGGTCATGACGCTGCCGGTCCTCTCTGCTGGTTCATCCGTGTTGGTTCATCCGTGTTGGTTCATCCCATAGTTAATTGTGTTCGCAACTAAAATGGTACCAGGTCCGGTCGATGTTCCGATCAACCTAGGATTGCCGTGCCCGTCACGGTGCCCCGCAGGTGCGGGCGGCATCGGCCGGTCCGGCGGACGACTCCCGACCCGACACCCGGTGGCTCGACGAGCAGGAGCGGGAGTGCTGGACGGAAGGAACTCCGCGATGACCATCGCCGTGCACGACGCGCCCGAGCGGCACCGCTACGAGATCGTGGAGGACGGCGAGGTGGTCGGCTTCGTCACCTACCGGATACACCGCGGGATCATCGACTTCATCCACACGGAGGTCGACCCGTCCCATGCCGGCCGCGGCCTGGCCGGGACCCTGGTCGGCTTCGCCCTCGACGACGCCCGACGGCGGGGGCTCGGCGTCCTGCCCCGTTGCCCGTACGTGCGCAGCTACATCGATGCACGTGCGGAGGAGTACCTCGACCTGGTTCCGGAGGAGCGGCGGGCCGAGTTCGGTTGGGGCGGCTGACGACTTCCGGCCGTCGCTGCGGCGTCGTACCATCCCGTCATGGCAGACCGGAAGCCGCCTCGACTGTCGACCGACGAGCCGGGCACGTCGACGGCGCTCCTCGGGTACCAACGGGCGTCGCTCGTGCGCAAGGTGGACGGGCTCTCCACGGAACAGGCGTCGTGGTCGCCGGTGCCCAGCGGCACCAGCGTGCTGTGGCTGGTGGGCCACATGGCCGAGGCGGAGCAGAGCTGGGTCGTCCGCCGCTTCGCGGGTCGTGAGGCCGTTCCGGGGGACGTCAACGACGAGGTACCCGCAGGCATCGAGGAGGCTGTGGCTGCCTACCGGGCGACCTGGCCCGTCGTGGACGAGATCGTGGCGGGCGCCCCCGGTCTCGAGGCACCGTGCCGCGGCGAGGTCGGCGATCCACCGGTCAACCTCCGCTGGATCCTCGCCCATCCGGTGGAGGAGACCGCCCGTCACGCCGGGCACGCCGACATCATCCGTGAGCTCATCGACGGCAGTACCGGGCGGTAGGCCACCGACGCCCGGCCCGCAGGAGCCCGGCCCGCAGGAGCGACGCCCGGCCCGCAGGAGCCCGGCCCGCAGGAGCCCGGCCCGCAGGAGCGACGCCCGGCCCGACGGGTGACGCCAGACCGGACGGGTTGGCCGGACGGCCAGACTGGACGCGTTCGCCGAACGGGAGGAGCCCCGATGTCCACGACCCGCGTCTATCTGGAGACCGGAACGAAATGGGTCTTCGCCGTCGCCCTCGACTGGCCCGGATGGTGCCGTCGGGCAGCGACGGCCGACCTGGCCGTGGCCGAGCTCGAGCACTACCGGGGCCGATACGCGGTGGTGGTCGGCGCACCCTTCGACCCGGGCCCCGTCGAGATCATCGGCTCCGTCCCGGGCAACGGCACCACGGACTTCGGCGCACCCGATGCCAGGGGGCCGTGGGACGAACCGTCGCCGTCCGGGGCGGAGCTCGAGCACCAGATCGGCGTGTTGACCAAGGCGTGGACCTACTTCGACCACGTCGTGGCGGGTGCGCCCGAGTCGTTGCGCAAGGGCCCACGAGGGGGTGGGAGAGACCGTGACGCCATCGTCGACCACGTCCGCGAAGCGGAACGGGTCTACGGCCGGAAGGTCGGTATCCGGGTGCCGCCCCGCACCCCCTGGGCGCGACAGCGGACCATGCTCGCCGACGGGCTGTCGCACGCGCCCGAGGACACCGCCTGGCCCGTCGGGTACGCGATCCGGCGGTTCACGTGGCACATCCTGGACCACGCCTGGGAGATCGAGGACAAGAGCTCCTGAGGCGGCGGCGGTCCGGTGGCCGGTCGGAGTCCCGATGTCCGCGACGGCCGGATGCAGCCGTGATCGGACCACCACCGTAGAGTGAGGAGATGGAACTCGAACGCGCCCTCGCCTTTGCCGCCGGGCGCCGCGCCGCGCTGCTGACGACCCTCCGGGGTGACGGGCGCCCCCAGCAGTCGGTCATCTTCTACCTGTGCGACGGCGATCGCTTCACCATCTCGGTGACCGCGACCAGGGCGAAGACGAAGAACCTGCGCCGCGATCCGCGGGCGGCCCTGTTCGTCCCGAGCGACGACGTGTTCGTCTGGGCCGGGTTCGACGGCCGGGTCGAACTGAGCGACGTGTCCCGACGACCGGACGACGCGGTAGTGGACCGGCTGGTCGACTACTACCGTCGTGCCAACGGCGAGCACGAGGACTGGGCCGCCTACCGCCAGGCGATGGTGGACGACCAGCGACTCGTCGCCACGTTCGTGGCCACGTCGGCCACCGGCATCCTGCCCGACTGACCTGGCGGCGTCCGGATCCTGGTCGACACCGGTGTCGCCCGGGTCCGGGACACGGTCGAGGAGACGGCCGGGGACGACCTCCGTCGTATGCACGCAGTGTGCGCATGCCGCGAAGGCAACTCGTACCTCCCACGGCTGACTCCCCCGGCGGCCCTCCCGCCACCGCCGACGCCAGTCCCCCAATGACGGGCCGGACCCGTCGTGAACCCGGCTGCGCAGACCGACGGAGCGCCGTGGCGTGTGGCCCGCGCGTGTATGACTAGGGCATGGCAAACAGCGCGCTCTTGGTGATGGACGTCCAGAACGGCATCGTCAGCCGGATCCCCGACGACGCCCCGCAACTGCTCGAGACGCTGGACGCGGCGACGGCGGCCGCCCGGGCGGCCGGGATTCACGTGGTCTACGTGCGGGTGGCCTTCCGGAGCGGAGGGGCCGAGATCAGCCCCCGCAACCGGAGCTTCTCGGCGTTGGCTACCGGCATGGCCCTCGGTGTCGACGACCCCGCCACGCAGATCCACCCCGCGGTGGCACCGCAGCCCGACGACATCGTCGTCGTCAAGAAGCGGGTCAGCGCCTTCACCGGGAGCGATCTGGGAGTGGTCCTGCGGTCGCTCGACGTCTCCTCACTGGTGCTCACCGGCATCGCCACCAGCGGGGTCGTGCTGTCCACCCTCCGCCAGGCCGCCGACCTCGACTTCGAGCTGACCGTGCTCCGTGACGGGTGTGCCGACGCGGACCCCGAGGTCCACCGGGTGCTGATGGACAAGGTGTTCCCGCGCCAGGCGTCCGTGATCACCGCTGAGGAGTGGGTGAGCCGCTGAGCCGGTCCTGCATTCAGGCACCGTTCCGCTCGAGTCGCACCTGGCCGATCCCGACCTCCGCGGTCAGGTCCAGCTGGGGACGGGGCAGTCCGAAGATCGACGACGCCGAGGTCCCGGGCGACTCGAAGGACTGCTCGCCCGCCGGGCCGTACGACACGGAACCGATCCCGCTGTGGGCGCTCACGTCGACGACGACCCCGGCGGGAACGTCGACGACGAGGAGACCGGCCCCGACCGAGGCGGTCACCCGGGTGGTGGTCGGACCGAACGCGACATGGGTCAGGTCCACGGTCATGCTTCCGATGGCGGTCCGGTAGTCCGGCTGCAGCTGGGCGATCGACGACGGCTGCCAGACTCGCTGGCCGATCCCTCCGGTCAGTGGCACCCCGGACAGTGCCACGGCTCCGAGGAACGCACCGGTCGCCACGACGACCAGGCTCACGGCGATGAGCGCGAGCACGAGGAGCACCCGCCCGACGGATAGCCGGCGGGCCGGTCGGCCCATGGCGACGACCACGACCACGAACAGCACCAGGAGCCAGAGGAACCCCAGGCCGCCTCCCCACTGGGGCCCGCCCCACCACGCCGAACTGAAGATGAGCCCGATGAACAGCGCCCCGGTGATCAGGAGGTAGGTGAGCCAGGGCGGCCCCGTCGGTTCGTCGCGCGCCGCGTCCCGGGCCTCCGGCCCCCCCGGATCGGCTTCCATGGGCACGAGCGCCCACATGGCGAGGTACACGGCCGCCCCCAGCCCCCACAGGCAGGTCAGGACCACGAAGGCGATGCGGACGATCGTCACGTCGATGTCGAAGCGCTCGGCCACGCCCCCGGCCACCCCGGCGACGAGCCGCCGTTTCCTGCTCCGGTGCAGCCTGACAGGCTCCTCGACCGGCGGGGGCAGGTCGGGGGACTCGACCGGAGGGATGTCGTCGGTGATCGTCATGTCCCCACTGTGGGCGTTCCCGGTGCCCGGGGCCATCGGGAACAACCCGGTGGTCCGACCGGAGGGAGGTGAGGTTCCTCGGGGTTGTCCCCCATCGCCACCGTCCGGCCCCCGTGCAAGGATTGGGGCATCGCACGCTCTCGGAACCCCGCCCCTGCACCTCCAGGAAGCACCACCGACGTCGGTCCCGGCCCGGCGGCCCCGGTGCCGCGCGGTCGACCGGTCCGGCCACTCATGAGGTCCGACCAGGACTGCGTCCTCGGCGGCGTCTGTGGCGGGCTCGCCGCCAGGCTGGCGGTCAGTTCTCGGGCCGTCCGCATCGCCATGGTCGTGGCGGTCCTGGCCGGGGGGATCGGCTGCATCGTCTACATGGCACTGTGGATCGCGGTCCCCGTGGCCGGCGAGACCGAGTCGATCGGCTCGAGGGTCCTGGCGGACCGGCGCGAACTGCAGATCGTGCTCGCCTTCTCGACGGCGTTCGTGGCCGTCCTGATCGCCATGCGCGCGTTCGGGCTGCGCGACATGAGCATCCCGGCATGGTCGCTGCTGGTCGGCGCCATCGGAGCGCTGGTCGTGTGGCGGGGAGCGTCACCGGCGGAGACGATCCGCCTCCGCGACGCCATCAACGCGGCTCCGGTGATCGGGACCGGGCCACAGAAGGGATGGAAGCTTCTCGGGCTCCGGGTGGTCCTCGGTGCGGTGCTGATCATCGTCGGTGTGTCCGAGCTGTCCCGGATGGGGAATTTCTCGGGTGCGGCCTTCGCCGTCCTGGTCGGCGTGGCCGCGTTCGCCGGAGGATTCCTCGTGCTGTTCGCCCCCTGGTGGGCCCGGACGCTCCGCGACCTGTCGACCGAGCGGCGCGAGCGGGTCCGGGCCCAGGAGCGGGCCGACATGGCGTCCCACGTCCACGATTCGGTGCTCCAGACCCTTTCGCTCATCCAGAAGGCTGCCGGCGACCCGCACGAGGTGACACGACTCGCCCGGCTCCAGGAACGCGAGCTCCGCTTCTGGCTCTTCAATCCGGCGTCGCTCGGCAGGCAGTCCGACCGACCGGAAAGCCTGTCCGAGGCGGCCATGGAGATCGAACGCGAGATCGAGGACAGCTACGGTGTCGCCCTCGAGCTGATCGTCGTCGGGGACTGTCCGATGGACGACGACGTGGCCGCATTGGTGGCCGCCGGGCGTGAGGCGACGATCAACGCCGCCAAGTGGTCCGGCGTGTCGCAGATCGTGGCGTTCGTCGAGGTCGAACCGGATGCCGTCTCGATGTTCGTCAGGGACCTCGGGCAGGGATTCGATCCCGAAGAGGTTCCTGAGGACCGCCACGGCATCGCCCGGTCGATCGTCGAGCGGATGGAGCGTCGCGGGGGACGCGTGGTCATCAAGACCGCACCGGGGACGGGCACCGAGGTGGAACTGCTGCTGCCGCGGTCGCCGGCCGACCGGTGACCCGAACCGCACCCCTGCGGGTCTTCGTGGTCGACGACCACGCGCTCATCAGGTCGGGGATCCGGGCCGAACTCGGCTCCGACGTGCACGTGGAGGTCGTGGGCGAGGCCGACGACGTGGAGGCGGCCATCGACATGATCGACGAACGTCGACCGGACGTGGTGCTGCTCGACGTCCACATGCCCGGTGGAGGGGGACGGGCCGTGCTCGAGGCCGTCGTGGAGCGCGCCCCGGACGTCCGGTTCCTCGCCCTGTCGGTGTCCGACGCCGCCGAGGACGTCATCGACGTGATCCGTGCCGGCGCTCGCGGCTACGTGACCAAGAACATCTCGGGGCCCGAGTTGCTCGAGGCCATCCGACGGATCGCCGACGGGGACGCCGTCTTCTCCCCCCGATTGGCCGGGTTCGTGCTGGATGCGTTCGCGGGCACCGAGTACGACGGTCGGACGGCACCACCGTTCGACCCGGAGCTCGACCAGCTGACCCCGAGGGAGCGGCAGGTGCTCCGGCTGATCGCCCGCGGCTACGCCTACAAGGAGATCGCCCTGGAGCTCGGGATCTCGACGAAGACCGTCGAGAGCCACGTGTCCGCCGTGCTCCGGAAGCTCCAGCTGACCAACCGCTACCAACTCACGAATTGGGCCGCCGAACGGAGGATCCTCTGACCGTCGGGCCGCCGCTCGCCCTCTTCGACCTGGACAATACGTTGCTGGACCGGGACGCGGCCTTCCGCCGGTGGGCGGACCGCTTCGTCGACTCCGAGGGACTGCCGTCCGGGGCGGTGGGCGTCATCGTCGGGCTCGACGAGGACGGTCTGGCTCCCCGGACCGGGTTCTTCGAGGCGATCCTGCGTTCGTTCGACGTGGAGGGCACGGTCGACGAGCACGTCGCCCGCTACCGGGACGAGTATCCGGCCGGCTTCGCGCTCGACCTCGCGACGGCCGAGGGCCTGCGGTCCCTCCGGGACGCGGGATGGAGGATCGGTGTGGTGACCAACGGACCGCTCTTCCAGGAGCGCAAGCTCGAGGTGACGGGACTGCACGACCTCATCGACGGACTGTGCGTCTCGGAGGACGTCGGGTCGAACAAGCCGGAGCCGCTCATCTTCGAGGAGGCGGCCCGACGGTGCGGGACCGGACTGGCCGGCTGGATGGTCGGCGATTCGGCGGCCGCCGACATACGGGGCGGCCAGGCGGTAGGTCTCCGGACCATCTGGATGCGCCGAGGGCGCACCTGGGACCTGTCGTCGCCCCCTCCGGACGCCGAGGTCGACACGCCCCGTCAGGCGATCGACCTGATCCTGGAGGTGGATACCTGACCGGCGGGTGCGCGAGCCGGTGCACGCAGCCCGTGCACCGGCCGGTCAGGTCCTCTCCAGCCACGGTGACGGGACGGTGCCATCCTCGGTGCCGGAGCCGATCGCGTCGTAGGGGTCGCGGACGGTCGCCTCGGACGACCGAGCCATCAACTACCGCACAGGTCCGCGCAGGTCCCCACAGGTCCGCGCCACGGTCATGGTGGACGCCGGGTCAGGGCCGGGGTCGGACGCTCGCGAGCATTGCGGACAGGACGGTGTCGTTCTGGGCCCTCGAGGTGTCCTCGGGACGCCAGGTGGCACCGATGTCGAGCGCGGCGAGGGTTCTGTCGCGGACGACGGTCCGCACGGCGGCGGCGACGTCCTCGAGCGACGGTCCGCCGGGCGATGGGAAGCGGAGACCGGCCAATTCGGTCGGGTCGAGGACGTCCACGTCGACGTGTACGACCACCGGACCGTCGGGCAGACGGTCGGTGTCGAGCGCCGCGACCGGCACGTGGGTCACCTCCGAGCCGGCGAGCGCCACGACTTCGGCCGGGTCGAGGTCCCTGCCGTCGACCAGGGTCACCGAGCGCTCGTCGAGCGGGGCGAGTCCCAGTGCCTCGGGCAGGGTGAGATCGCCGCGGCCGACCGCCTTGGCCAGGGGCAGACCCCCGAGATAGCCCGAGGTCGTCGTGGCTTCGGTGTGGAAGTCACCGTGGGCGTCGAACCAGACGAGGGATGGCCGGAGGCCCCGGCGCTGGACCCCGGCGAGGACGGCGAGAAGCGTCACGCAGTCGCCGCTGAGGACGATCGTCGGTCCGTCCTCGGCCGCCACCGCATCGGCCAGCGGGGCGTACACACCGACGAGGTCCCGCCACGGTTCGCCCGTCGCACCCGGATGCGCGTCGACCCGGACGGTGTCCGGCGGCAGCGTGACGTTCAGATCGGCCAGCGGGTCGGAGAGGTGCCAGGGCAGGAGGAGCATGCAACGTGAGCATAGGAGCCGTCGGTGTGCCCGCCACCGGCTCGCCACCGGCCCCCGGCCCACGCAGGCCGACCCACCGGCTCCGGTGGTCAGGCGTCCAGCGTGTACCGGTAGACGTTGGTGTCCCTGGCCTCGAATCCGGAACGGACGTAGAGCCGGTTGGCGGCCTCGCGACTGGGCCTCGACGTGAGGTCCACCGTCTTGGCCCCGGCGGCCCCGGCCCGCTCGACGGCCGCGCTCACCAGGGCCTCGCCCACCCCGGAGCCGCGGGCGGAGCCGTCGACGACGACGTCCTCGATCCATGCCCGGACACCGGTGGGGATCCGGAACACGGCCAGCGTCAGCGATCCGACGATCCGACCGTGCCCGTCCCGGGCCACGAGCAGGGTGCTGGCCTCCGACGCGGCGATCGCCGCCAGCTCGTCGCGCCCGGTCGGTGCCGATGAGGACGACAGCTGGGGGATCAGGCGGACGAAGGCCTCGACCAGTTCGTCGGTCGCCTCCTCGGCCTCGAAGATCTCGACGGGTCCTCCGTCGGCGGTCGGGGTCGCGGAGTCGGCGTCGGCGGTCACGGGTGGCGAGTGTAGCCACCGTCCGGTCCGACGGACGTCCGCCCCGGCGTGGGCCGCAGACCTGCCCGCGGGCTCAGACCTTGTCGGGGTCGCCCCGCCACACCGGGGACCGGACCGAGTCGTACAGCACCTCGATGGGGTCGCCCCGCAGGGCCGAGAACACGTGGTTGCCCCAGCGTTCGGCGCCGGCCAGGGGGAACGGGAGATCGTCGACGGGGAACCAGCCGACATCGGCGCACTCGAGCGGGTGGGCCTTCAACACGCCCCCGACGGGCCGGCACTGGAAGACCAGGGAGTACAGCGGGATCCGGCTCATCCCGACCCGGAGCCCGTCCAGGACGGCGATCAGTCGGACCACCTCGACGTCGATGCCGGTCTCCTCCAGGACCTCCTTGACCACGACCTCGGCGGCCGAGTAGCCGATGTCGGCCCATCCGGTGGGGTAGAGCCAGATGCCGGAGTCGGCCCTCTGGACGAGGAGGATCTCACCCTTGTCGTTGCCCACGGCGGCGCCGACCGCCACCTTCGGGGTCACGTAACCCGGGACCCCCTTGCCCACCGACTCGAGCCACTCGTGGACGAACCCGTCCACGTCCTCGACCCCCTCGTTGCCGTCGATGGCGGCGCGGATGTCGGCGGCGACGTGCAGGACCTCCTCGAACCGCTCCTGCTCGTACAGGGACTCGGTGAACCCGAGACCGGTCCGGGCGATGCCGGCCAGCGCCTCGCTCCACCGCAGGAGCTGCTTCACGGTGGGAACGCCCGCAGGGGGTCCGTCGGTGGAGGGAGTGGGATCCACGGGACCGACGCTACCGCACTGACCCCGCCGGGCGTCCTGCGTCGGGCAGAATGTGCTGTGGCCGTACACGAGGACTGTCGTCACTACATCATGCAGACCACGGCCCGCGAGGAGAAGCTCGAGAAGTGCCGTGTCGGCGCCAACGAGCAGATCCCGTTCGCCTGCCCCGAGGGCTGCCTGTTCTACGAGCCCCGGAAGGTGTCGGGCGCCGGCTGGACGATCCGGAACCCGGACGACCCCTCGAACTGAGGCGCCGGCGACCCAGACCGTCCCCGTCGACCGGACGCGCCTCAGGTGCGGGTGGCCACCAGGGTGAACGACAACGGCACACGGACCCGATCGGGTGGGGTGACGAACTCTTCCTCGCCCGTCCGGACCAGCCACGGATAGCGCTGGAAGCTGGTCCAGTCGTGCTCGTCAAGACGGTCGATCCGCAGCCCCCGGCCCACCAGGGCGGTGACGATCTCGCCGAGCGAGTGGTTCCACACGTACGTCGGGTCGCCGGGGAGCGCCTCGGCGGCCGACGGGTCGGCGTACGAACCGGACACGGTGTCGACGTAGGGCTCCGCCTCCTCGAAGTAGGTGGCGACGACGTCCAGGCCCTCGTCAGCCAGAGCCAGGCTCAGCGGGTGGGACTCGTGGACGAACAGGCGCCCGCCCGTCCGCAGCAGACCGGCCACCTGGTGGGCCCATTCGTCCACGCTCGGCAGCCAGCACAGGGCGCCGAGGCTCACGTAGACGATGTCGAAGGCGCGCCCGCCCAGCACGTCGAGGGCCCCGGTCACCGGCGAGCAGACGAACTCGGCCTGCTCCGCCAGACCGGCCCTGTCGGCGAGCTCACAGGCGGCGGCGATGGCCGCGGGCGAGAAGTCGAGTCCGGTCACCCTGGCTCCGGCCCGGGCCCACGAGAGGGTGTCCTTGCCGAAGTGGCACTGGAGGTGGACCAGGTCCAGCCCGGCTACGTCGCCCAGCACGGCCAGCTCCCCCGGCCGTGGACCGCGCCCGTCGGCCAGCCAGCCGTCGACGTCGTAGAAGTCCGATGCCAGATGGACGGGCACGGCGGAGTCCCACCAGCGCCGGTTGGCGGCCGCTGGTCCGTCGGGCCCCCCTCCGGTTGTCTCACCCACCACGGTCAGCTCTCGACGATGTCCCCGAGCAGGTCGACCCGGACCCCCTCGGCGCGGAGCCATTCGAGGGCCTCGTCCACCACGGCGGCGTCGCCGTCGAGCTCGCAGACGATCCACCCGCCCTGTTCACCGACGTCGGCCTTGCGCAGGTTGGGGACGACGGCGAACTGCGCCGTCATACGGGCGATGATCGGCTCGCGGACCAGCTCCTCCGGAAACGTCAGCCTCACCCGTACTCCGATCATGCCGATTCCTCCGTCTCGTCGTGATCGCCCGGGGCGCGGTCGTCGCGACCGGTCGCACCGAGCGAGTGGTTGAGGTTTCCCGAACGGAACCCGTCCAGGTCGAGCGTGACGTAGCGGTAGCCGGCGGCGTGCACGGCGGCGGCGACCGCGTCGCGCTGGGCCACCACGCGGTCGAGCTCGCCGGCCGGCACTTCGATGCGGGCGGTGTCGCCGTAGTGGCGGACCCGGATCTGGCGGAACCCGAGGGCTCGCAGACCGGACTCGGCCCGGGCCACGGAATCGAGGGTGGTGAAGGTCACCCGCGTACCGTAGGGCACCCGGGAGGCGAGGCAGGCGGCGGCCGGCTTGTCCCAGGTGCGCAGGCCCAGGCGACGGGACCACGTCCGCACGTCGGCCTTGGTGAACCCGGTGTCCACCAGCGGGAAGACCGCGCCGCGCTCGGACGCCGCGGCCTGACCCGGACGATGGTCGGACAGGTCGTCGAGGTTCACCCCGAGCACCACGGTCGCCAGCGGTCCCGCCGCGGCGGTCACCGGGCCGAGTGCGGCCATGAGCGAGGCCTTGCAGTGGTAGCACCGGCTGCCGTCGTTGGCGGCGTACGACGGGTCGGCCAGTTCGTCGGTGGCCACCTCGAGGTGACGGAGGCCCCACTCGGCGGCCAGGGCCCGGCAGTCGGCGAGCTCCTCGGGAGCCAGCGACGGGGACACGGCCGTCACGCACAGGACCCGGTCCGTACCCAGCGTGTCGGTGGCCACCCGGGCCAGGAAGGCGGAATCGGCACCACCGCTGAAGGCGACCACCACCCGGCCGAGCCCACGCAGCTCGGCCCGCAGTGCCTCGAGCCCTGCGACTCCGGTGGGCCCGACGGGCCGCTCGACCCTCCCCGGCGCGACCGGAGGGGTCTCGGTCGTGGCCAGGTCGGTCACGGCGGTGCTCACCTGACGGGGTCGATCTGGGCCAGCACGTCCTCGACGGGCGCGACCATCCCGGTCAGGAAGGGGCCGAACTCGGCGAAGCGGGCCGAACCCTCGTCGAAGCGCATCGTGTAGACGCACTCCTTCAGGTCGTCGGGGTGGACCCCGAACAGGGTGACCCCCCACTCCCAGTCGTCGATGCCGGTGGAGCCGGTGATGACCTGGACGATCCGCCCGGCGAACGTGCGCCCGACGGCCCCGTGGCCGAGCATCAACTCCTTGCGGTCGTCGAAGGGGAGCGTGAACCAGTTGGACCCCTCGACATCGCCGCGACGCTTCGACATCGGGTAGAAGCAGAACGCCGTCTTCCCCTCGGGCGGGAGGGTGGGGTAGAGCCGGACCTGCTTCATCTCGTCGGGGACCCCGGCGGCGTACTCGGACACCTCGGTCAGGGACACGTAGGAGTCCACGACCACCAGGCCCGCGGCCTGGAGGTCGGACTGCAGCCGGCGCAGCCGCCAGAGGTCGGGACCGAGGGCCATGACACCCAGGTCGGCCTTGTGGCCGAGCATCGCCACGGTGACCACCTGGGTCCCGTCGGCCTGGGCGTCCTTGACGGCCCGGACGACCGCGTCGGCGTCGAGCGGGGCCCCACCGCCGCCGGACCGGGCGCCTCCGACCTTGCAGAAGAGGTGGAGCACGCCCCAGCCGACGGACGGTACGAGAGGTTCGGTCACGGTGGACAGTCTAGGGACACAGACGAAGGGCGCCCCCTGGGGGCGCCCTTCGTCGGAACCACTGGAGGGCCGGTCGACCTAGAAGTCGTCCATCCCCCCGCCGGGCATGGCCGAACCACCCTCGTCCGGCTTGTCCACGATGACCGCCTCGGTGGTGAGGAACAGGGCGGCGATGGACGCCGCGTTCTGCAGTGCCGAGCGGGTCACCTTGACGGCGTCGATCACGCCGTCCTTGAAGAGGTCCACGTACTCGCCGGTGGCGGCGTTGAGCCCTTCGGTCGGCTTCTTGAGGTTACGCACCTTGTCGACGATGACGCCACCCTCGAGGCCGGCGTTCACGGCGATCTGCTTCAGGGGCTCCTCGACGGCCCGGGCCACGATGCGGGCACCGGTGGCCTCGTCACCCTCGAGCTTGTCGGCTGCTTCGAGCACGGCGACCTGCGAGCGGAGCAGTGCCACCCCGCCGCCGGGCACGACACCCTCCTCGATGGCGGCCTTGGTCGTCGAGACCGCGTCCTCGATGCGGTGCTTCTTCTCCTTGAGCTCCACCTCGGTGGCCGCTCCGACCTTGATCACGGCGACGCCGCCCGACAGCTTGGCCAGGCGCTCCTGGAGCTTCTCCCGGTCGTAGTCGGAGTCGGTGTTGTCGATCTCGGCCTTGATCTGGGCGATGCGGCCCTTGACCTCGTCGTGGCTGCCGCCGCCCTCGACGACGGTGGTCTCGTCCTTGGTCACCACGACCTTGCGGGCGGTGCCCAGGAGCTCGAGGCCGATGTTCTCCAGCTTGAGACCGACCTCCTCGGTGACGACCTGGCCGCCGGTGAGGATGGCGATGTCCTGGAGCATGGCCTTGCGACGCTCACCGAAGCCGGGGGCCTTGACGGCGACGCTGCGGAAGGTGCCGCGGATCTTGTTGACCACCAGGGTGGCCAGGGCCTCGCCCTCGAGGTCCTCGGCGATGATCACCAGAGGCTTGCCCGACTGCATGACCTTCTCGAGCACGGGCAGCAGGTCGCGCACGGCGGTGATCTTCGAGCCGACGAGCAGGACGTAGGTGTCCTCGAGGACGGCCTCCATCCGCTCGGGGTCGGTGACGAAGTAGGGGGAGATGTAGCCCTTGTCGAAGCGCATCCCCTCGACCAGGTCCATGTCCATGCCGAACGTCTGGGACTCCTCGACGGTGATGACCCCGTCCTTGCCCACCTTGTCGATGGCCTCGGAGATCATCTCGCCGATCTCGGTGTCGGCGGCGGAGATGGACGCCACCTGGGCGATCTGGCCCTTGGAGTCGGTCTCGCGGGCGATGCCGCGGAGCGAGGCGACCGCGGCCTCGACGCCGGCCTCGATGCCCTTCTTCAAGGACATGGGGTTGGCACCGGCGGCCACGTTGCGCAGGCCCTCGTGGACCATGGCCCAGGCCAGGACGGTGGCGGTGGTGGTGCCGTCACCGGCGACGTCGTCGGTCTTCTTGGCGACCTCCTTGACCAGTTCGGCGCCGATGCGCTCGTAGGGGTCCTCGAGGTCGATGTCCTTGGCGATGGACACACCGTCGTTGGTGATGGTGGGGGCCTCCTCGTCGAACGCGATGAGCTTTGCCATCAGGTGTTCCTCCGTGATCGTTGGCACTCGTAGGGGTCGAGTGCCAATAGCAAACCACGTCTCGGGGCCGTGCGCAACCGCGGGCCCGTACCGTCGATGGGCCCACGGCGTGGCGTTCGGCGCCCGCAACCCGGGTTGGCGACCGACCGGCAGGGGTGCTGACCAGGGGGGATGCGTCGGGAAGGCGAGGTCGGCGGCGCGTCCGCGTACCGGCGGAGGAATTCGCCGCCGATCAGGTGGAGAGGCCGGCGCGGCGCAGGAATCCCTCGAGGAGGACCCGGGCGCCGTCGGGCGTCCCTGCGGGACGGTCGGCGAACCCCTTCCGGAGATCGGCGATCTCCTCGTCACCGAGCGTGCCGTTCTCCCGGGCGCCGGCGATCCAGTGCTCGACGACCTCGGGCGTGACCTCGGGGTGGAACTGCACGCCGGTGTGGATCCCGAAGACGTAGGCGTGGAGGGAGATCTCGGTCCTGGCCAGCACCTCGGCGCCCGGAGGTGCGGTGAACTCGTCCTCGTGCCACGCCAGCCAGGGCCCGGGCGGGATGCGGGCGGAATCCGCGGTCGTGAGGCGCGGCCAGCCGATCTCGGGCGCGGTCGCCCGGCGCACCTCGGCCCCGAGGACCTGGGCCAGGAGCTGACCGCCGAAGCACACCCCGAACACGGGCACCCGGCCGGCCACCGCCGTGGCCACCAGCTCGCGTTCGGGTCCGATCCACGACACGGTGGGATCGGCGGCGGACTCCACGGAGCCCAGTACGACCAGCGCGTCGAAGGTACCGACCCGGGGGAGCGCGCCCGGGCCGCGGTCGGCCCGGTAGGCGCGCACCTCGAGTCCGAGGTGCGCGGCCGAGGTGCCCAGGGTCCCGGGCACGTCCCACTCGCTGTGCTGCAGGAACGCCACTCGCACGGTCTCCGGGGGCGACACGGGGCAAGTCTGGCCGATCGCGCACGCGGCCGTCGGACGCTGCGGGACGGCCGGGATGGACGGGACGGCCGTGACCGGGGCCCGGGCCGCTAGCGGAGCACCCGTTTGCACTCGTCGAGGCTGGTCTCCCCCAACCCGACCTTGGCGAACCCGTCCTGCAGCAACGTCGCCATGCCGCCCTCGGTGGCGGCGCGGCCGATCACGTGCGCCGGAGCCCGCTCGAGGACCAGGCGCTTGATCTCGTCGTCCATCACCAGGACCTCGTGCACGGCGAGCCGACCCTGGTAGCCGCGCCGTCCGCACTCCGCACACCCGACGGGCCGGAAGACCGTGACCTCGGCCGAGGCGTCCCCGACCAGCCCCATCGAGACGAGCTCAAGGACCTCCTCGGGGTCGGCCGCTTCGGCGACCTTGCACCGGTCGCACAGGCGTCGCAGCAGGCGCTGGGCCACCACGCACTCCAGCGACGAGGTGATGAGGTAGGACTCGAGGCCCATGTCGCTCAACCGGGTGATGCTGGACGCCGCGTCGTTGGCGTGGAGCGTCGACAGGACGAGGTGCCCGGTGAGTGCCGACTCGGCGGCGATCCGCGCCGTCTCGAGATCGCGGATCTCGCCGATGAGGATGATGTCGGGATCGGAGCGGAGGGCCGCCCGGAGCCCGGAAGCGAAGGTGTATCCGACCTTGGGGTTCACCTGGGTCTGCTTGATGCCGGCGACCCGGTACTCGATCGGGTCCTCGACCGTGATGGTGTTGCGGCTGGGCACGTTGAGCTCGTTGACGGTGGCGAAGAGGGTGGTCGTCTTGCCCGAGCCGGTGGGTCCGGTGACCAGGACCATGCCCCAGGCCTTCCGGATCGAGCTCTGGAACCGGTGGAGGGCGTCCGGCAGGAAGCCGAGCTTGGCGATGTCGAGGAGGCCCTGGTCCTTCTGGAGCAGGCGGAGCACGACCGCCTCCCCGTACATGGTGGGGAGGCTGGCTGCCCGGATGTCGACGGAGAGTCCGTGGGTGACCATCGAGACCCGCCCGTCCTGGGGGCGCCGGTGGTCCGCGATGTCCATGCCGGTCATGATCTTGACCCTGCTGAGGATGCCCGCCTGGAGTGACGACGGTGCGGTCGTCACGTCGTGGAGGATCCCGTCGACCCGGAAGCGGATCCGGAGGCCGTCCTTGGTGGGCTCGAGGTGGAGGTCCGACGCGCCGTCGTCCACGGCCCGTCGCAGCAGCTGGTTCACGAAGGTGATGACCGGCCCCTCCGTCTCGGCCAGGTCGAGGTCGGGAGACACGTCGGCGTTCGGGGTGCCGCCTCCGGCTGCGTGGTCACCGGCCCGGGCATGCTCGACCCGGTCGCCCGACGCCTCGTCCGCCTCGGCCAGCAGGTCCAGCTTCTGGAAGCCCCTCGCCATCTCCTGGCGCAGCTGGTCCGGAGCGACCACGACGACGCGGAGCGGCTGCGCGGACAGCATCTTGAGGTCGTCGAGCGTCTGGATGTCCCGAGGATCGCTGACGGCCACTTCCAGGGCGTCGCCGTCGAACCCCACCGGTAGCACGCCCCGGGTCCGGCAGAACGCCTCCGGCAGCCGGCCCAGTGCCGCAGGATCCGGGGGATCCTCGCTCAGGTCCCGGTAGGGCAGGTCGAACAGCGTCGCCAGGGCCCCGGCCAGGTCGGCCTCGTAGAGGACCCCGTGGGCCGTGAGGATCTCGCCCAGCCGACGTCCCGTGCGTCGTTGCTCGTCGAGGGCGGCGTCGATCTGGGCCGCCGTGGCCAGGCCGGTCGCGATCAGGTGGGCGCCCAGCGGGACGGGCCGGTCCGCCGAGTCGGACCCGACCCTCCCGTCATCCGTCGAGGTCACCGCTGCCGTTCCCCGGGATCGACGTCACCACCCGTCGAGCGTACTCCCGCCGGCCCACCGGTCGGTGGGCGTCCCGTCGCCGAAGGTGCCGTCCGCGAACGTGCCGTCGCCGGACGTGCCGCCGTCGGACGGGCAGGCTCAAGGCGACGCTCCGATGCGACGATGACGATCGACGACGACAGTCGTCACTCGGGAGGGCCGACGGACCATGGGCGATGGCAGCCGGGGCGACGAGGACCGGAACGAGAGTGACGAGGCGGAAGCCGAGCCCCTGACCGAGCCGCTGGCCCTGCCCGAAGACGCGACTCGGACCCACCGGACCGTTCCGTCCCTGGTGGAGGACAGCGGGGTATGGGTCTGGATGTGGGTGATCGGGGGGATCGTGCTGCTGGCGATCATCATCGTCGTGGTGCTGGCACTCCCCTCCAGGAAGGGGATGGGCCCGACCCGCCCGGTCGTGACCGCGGCCGCAGGACCCGCCGCATCCCCCGACAGTGCCGCATGTCCCGTCTCCGTCCGGGTCGTCCCCCATCGGACGGTGGTGGGGACCGCGACCCCGATACTGGCAGCGTCCTGATCCGGGCGGCGGCCCCGGGGACAGGGGCCTCAAGGTTCGACCGGAAGGCGTCGATCCCATACCTATGGAATTGTCAGCCCGCATCGCCACATCGGCGTGCGGTGCCGCGCCCGTCACCACGGTTTGCCGACCCCGGTGCCGGGCCGGTCGGGCTGCGGTCGGCCGGAAGGCATTCCGGTGAACCCCCGGCGCTTGTCCTGGCTGGCGTGCGCCATCGTTCTGTTCGTGGTCGGGACGACAGGCTCGTTCGTCGCCGCTGACTCGGTGGCGAGGTCGGCCGGGAGGAGCTCGAGGCTTGCGTTCGTGGAGTCGTCGAAGGGAATCGCCTCGACCCTGGACCTGGCGATCCAGCACGAACAGGACCTGGCCACCGACGCCGGCGCCTTCTTCATCGCCAACCCGGACGCGTCCCAGGCCCAATTCGCCCAGTGGACGAAGTCGGTGCGGGCCTTCTCGCGGTATCCCGAACTCCAAGGCGTCGCCGAGCTGGCGCTGGTCCCTGCCTCGCAGCTCAGCGCGTTCGCGGCGAGGGCCGAGGCGAACCCGTCGGGCCCGATCGGCCCGGGCGGGGTGTTCGAGGTCGTTCCCGCGGGCAACCGGCCCTACTACTGCTTCGTCACGGTGGCCGAGGCCCTTCCGGCACTGCTCGCCCTCCCGGCCGGCATCGACTACTGCTACGGCTCCCTCGGGCCCGAGCTCCTGGCGGTCCGCGATTCCGGACGGGAGGCCTTCCTCCCGTCGGAGACGGGGAAGGGCGCCGAACTGCTGGTGGGATCGCCCATCTACCAGGGCGGGACGGTCCCGGGCACGGTCGACGCCCGTCGTGCGACGTTCGTCGGCTGGACGGGTGTGGAGGTCCTCCCGAACGTCGTCCTGGACACGGCCATGCGGGGCCACCCGGGCACGAAGGTCGTCTTCCGCTACACGAGCGGTTCGTTGGCGGCTTCGTTCGAGGCGGGGACGGCGCGGACCGGGGCGCAGTCGACGACGATCACCCTGAGCGAGGGATGGCGGGTCCAGGTCTTCGCGTCGGTACCCGGGGACGGGATCGCCGCCAACTGGTCGGCACTCGTCCTCCTCCTGGCCGGGGTCGTGGTCAGCCTGTCGCTGGCCGTGCAGCTCTTCGTGCTCGGAACCAGCCGGTCGAGGGCACTCGAGCTCGTCCGGGAGCGCACCGACGAGCTCGAGTACCAGGCATTCCACGACTCGCTGACCGGGCTCCCCAACCGGGCCCTGATCCTCGACCGGGCCGGTCAGATGCTGGCAAGGGCGCGGAGGGAGCGAACACCGGCGGCCGCACTCTTCCTCGACCTCGACGATTTCAAGGACATCAACGACACCCTGGGCCACAACGCCGGCGATCAGCTGCTCGTCGCCGTCGCCGCGAGGTTGGAGGGTGCGTTGCGCGAAGGGGACTCGGTCGGCCGGCTCGGTGGCGACGAATTCGTGATCCTGACCGGGAGCTCGTCCATCGCGGACGGCGCCGGGCGTCTGGCCGAACGGATCCTGGAGGTCATGGAGGAGCCGTTCGAGATCGCCGACAGTGACTCGCCCCTGGCGGTGAATGTCAGCATCGGCATCGCCGAGGGTGAGCGGATCAGGGCGGAGGACCTGTTGCGCGACGCCGATATCGCCCTCTACCAGGCGAAGGCCGCGGGAAAGAAGTGCGCAGTGGTCTTCTCGGCCTCGATGCAGGACACCGTCAACCAACACCGCCACCTCGAGGTGGATCTGCACCACGCTGTCGCGAACGGGGAGTTCTTCATGCTCTACCAGCCGACGGTCGACCTCTCGACGGGGGTGTGCACAGGAGTCGAGGCGCTCCTCCGCTGGCACCACCCCCTGCGCGGGGTCGTGATGCCCGAGGACTTCGTCCCCGCCCTCGAGACGAGCGGCCTGATCGTCCCGGTCGGTCTGTGGGCACTCGACGCCGCGTGCCGCCAGGGCGCGGCGTGGCAGAGCCGGGGTCACCGCATCACGGTGTCGGTCAACGTCTCGGCGGTCCAGCTCGAGCGCGACCAGATCGTCGTCGATGTGCAGTCGGCCCTCGAGGCGAGCGGGTTCGATCCCGGCCTGCTGATCCTGGAGCTGACCGAGACCGCGCTGATGCGCGACGTGGAGGCCACGCTGGTGCGTCTCACCGATCTCAAGGCGCTCGGGGTCGGGATCGCCGTCGACGATTTCGGCATGGGCTACTCGTCGCTCTCCTACCTGCGGCAGTTCCCGATCGACGTCTTGAAGATCGATCAGTCGTTCGTCTCGGGGATGACCGGACCTGCCGGGTCGATGGCCATCGTCCATACGCTCGTCCAGTTGGGGAAGCTGCTCGGGCTCCGGACCGTGGCGGAGGGGATCGAGACCGACGAACAGGTCGTGCGGCTGCGGGCCGAGCAGGTCGATCTCGGTCAGGGCTTCCTCTTCGCCCGGCCGCTCGACGCGTCCGAGGTGCTGCGGTTCCTGACCGGCCCGCCCCATTCCATCGAGGACCTCCGGGTGCTGCTGTGAGGGTCGGTGCACCGCGGCGACCCAGCTGGCGGCGGGGTCGGTACTAGGTGGACTGGGCCAGCCCGAGGATCCCGTCGACGACCAGGTAGATCCCGACGGCCAAGGAGGCGACGGCGAACAGCGATGGGCCGGCTTCCACCAGGCGGGACCGCAGGGTGTCGAGGTGCACGGCGGCCTCACCGGGGCGGCGGGCGAAGTACAGGAAGATGCCGGCCACGGTCGCCGTCGACACCACGGTGAACACCACGAAGGCCGTGACGGCGATCACGAAGGCCGAGTGGTGGCGCACGACCACCACCGCGGCGGCGGCCGTGAGGGTCCAGGGCTGCTCGAGCACGCCGAGCACCAGCGCCGTCGCCGGGTTCAGTCGTCCGAGCCGCCCGGCGAGCCCCGAGGAGACCCCCCTCGGCTCGCGGGGACGGCCCCGGCCGCGCCACTGACGGACGCCCACGACGGCCAGTCCGATCCCGAGCAGGATCTCGAACACCTCCACCACCACCCGCCCGCCCCCGGTGCGGAGCTGGTGCCCACCTCCGAGCAGGTAGCTGGCACCGAACACCACGGTCAGCGACAAGGTCCACCCGACCAGGAACGCGGCCGCATTCGACCGTGCCCGGGTGGTGGCGAGCAGGAGGATGAACACGACGAGGGTGGACGGCGACAGGCTGGCCAGCAGGCCGAGTGCCAGGATGGTGAGGATCAGCGCCACGTGACCGACCGGAACGGTGGCCGTGCCCCTGGGCCGGTGCCCGTGTGCGTGCGCTCGGCCATCGCCAGAGTCTCCCGCATCGTCGGTGCTGCCGGCGTCGGGCCCACCGTGGGGCCATGGGCAATTCGGCCCTACCGGCAATTCGACCCGCGGGTCATGCTCGGACTGCGACGTCGCCCGGCGTGGGCCCGGTCAGCAGCGACGGCGCCAGGGCTGTGGAAGGCAGATGAACCAGAACTTTCGCCTGGGAGAGGTGGACGGCATCCCCGTCGGCGCCAACTGGAGCGTCGTGGTCATCTTCTTCCTGTTCGCCTGGGAGCTCGCCGCCCTGATCCTCCCCGACGACCATCCACACCAGAGCCAGGCCGTCTACTGGTCGGTGGCGATCCTGACCACCGTGGTCCTGTTCGCCAGCCTGCTCGCCCACGAGGTGTCACACGCGGTGGTGGCCAAGCGGAACGGGATCGGGGTCCGTCAGATCACCCTCTGGCTCTTCGGCGGGGTCTCCGAGCTCGAGAGCGATGCCCTCACCCCCGCCGTCGACTTCCGTGTCGCCGTCGCCGGGCCCCTCACCACCTTCGTGCTGGCCGGCGTCTTCGGAGTCTTCGGGCTCCTCTTCCGTGACGCCACGGGGACCATGGGTGTCGCGGCCTCGGCGGTCGGCTGGCTGGCGTGGATCAACCTCTTCCTGGGTGCGTTCAACCTGCTGCCGGGCGCCCCACTGGACGGCGGTCGGGTGCTGCGTGCCGCCCTGTGGAAGCGCACGGGGGACCGGGTCGGCGCCGCCTCCAGGGCGGCCGACGCCGGCGAGGTGATCGGCTTCGTGCTGGTGGGCCTCGGGGTCCTGGAGTTCCTCACGGTGAGCTTCGTCGGCCTGTGGCTCGTCCTGATGGGGTGGTTCCTGCTCTCGGCCGCCCGCGCCGAGAAGAACGACGTGGTCATGCGCTCCTCCCTGGTCGGTATCCACGTCGCCGACGTGATGACCCGGGACCCGATGACGTTCGCCTCGACCACCACGGTCGCGCAACTGGTCGACGACCAACTCCACCACTTCCGGTTCAGCACCTACCCGCTGGTCGCTCCGGACGGGAGGCTCGAGGGGCTGGCCACCATGGCCAGGATCCGGCACGTCCCGCCGCACCTCCGGCCGACGACCCGCCTGATCGACATCGCGTGCCCGATGTCCGAGGTCCCGATCGGGTCGCCCGGCGAGCCGATCCCCGAACTCCTCCAGCGGATGCAACCGTCGCCGGACGGCAGGGCCCTGGTCCTCGATGCCGACGGTCGCCTGGTGGGCATCGTGTCGCCGAGCGACATCTCCCGGCTGGTCCAGCTCTCGATGCTCCGGTCCCAGGGACGGGGGGCGTCGAAGACCTGAGCTCGCCGGAGGCGGGTGACGCCTGGAGGTGTCCGGGCCGGCGGCTACCGCCGGCGACCCGGCGACCCGCCAACTGATCGGCGACCGGCCCGGGCGGTGTCGACCCGCCCCCGGCCGAAGGCGTCGACGCGTCCCCACCGGCCCGGGATGTCGAGCAGCTCCATGCGCCCCACCGACTCGGGGAGTGCCGGGTCCACCACCAGATTGTCGCCCACCGGCTCGAGACCGAGCATGGTCCGCAGCATGAGGAGCGGTGCCCCGGTCGACCAGGCCTGGGGGCTGCAGGCCGTCGGGTACTGCACCGGGTACTTGGTCATGGCGCGGGGGTAACCGCCGAACGCCTCCGGGAGCCTGCCGTCGAAGTACTCGGCGGCAGCCAGGATCCCCTCGGCGATCTGCGCCGCCTCGTGCTTGAAGCCGTAACGACGCAGGCCCCAGGCGATGAAGGAGTTGTCGAACGGCCAGATGGTGCCGTTGTGGTAGCCGATGGGATTGAACCGGGCCTCCCCGGTCGCCAGGGTGCGCACGCCCCATCCGCTGAAGAGCCGGTCGCCCATCAGGTGGGCGACGACGGCCTTGGCCTTCGACTTGTCGACGATGCCGCTCCACAGGAGGTGTCCGTTGTTCGAGGTCAACGAGTCGACCTGTCGGCCCTCCGGGTCGAGCGCGATGGCGAAGTACTGGCGGTCCTCGATCCAGAAGTCCCGGTTGAACCTGCGCTTGAGGTCGGCCGCCTCCTTCTCCAGACGGTCGGACAGACCCCGGTCGTTCCACACCGTGCGGGCCAGCCGGGCTCCGCGCACCTTGGCGTCGTAGGCGTAGCCCTGGAGCTCGCAGGTGGCCCGCGGGAACCCGGGCAGGGTGCCGTCGTGGAAGGAGATCGAGTCCCACGAGTCCTTCCAGCACTGGTTCTCCAGCCCGGTCGTCTCGTTGCGTCGCTTGTAGGAGATGTACCCGTTTCCCTGGAGGTCGGCGTACTCGTCGATCCAGTCGAGCGCGGCCCTGGCCTCGTACTCGAGTTCGCGCACCAGCCTCCTGTCCCCCGTCCACCGCTCGTACTCGTCCATCAGGACGACGAAGAGGGGGGTGGCGTCCACGCTCCCGTAGTACGGCGAGTGGGGTCGCTCCTCGAAGGCGGTCAGCTCGCCGTAGCGCATCTCGTGGAGGATGCGACCCGGGTCCTCGTCCCGGAAGTCGTCGAGGCGGGTCCCCTGGCGGGCGCCGAGGGCGCGCAGGGTGGTGGCGGCGAGGTCGGGGGTGAACGGGAGGGCCTGGAGGCTGGTCAGGATGCTGTCCCTCCCGAACATGGTCATGAACCACGGGAGGCCGGCGGCGGGCAGCGAGTGGTTGGGCAGGATCGGCGCGACGAAGCGCAGGGCGGCCAGGTCGACCAGGCTGCGCCGGTAGGTGACCTTGAGCGGATCGTTGTCGCACTCGAGGCGCGGGGCGCCGTCGACCCAGGCGGCCAGGTTCCTGGCCATGGCGTCGGCGACGGCGGTCCGCCGACGCGGTACGCCGCCCCGGGACAGGACCGACTGCACGGCGGCCTGCGCGGCGATGACCTCCAGCTCGGTGGTCCAGCGGCCGTGTCCGGCGACGGTGGCGGTGAACGTGAGGCCGTGCTCGTCGACCGCCGCCGGCGAGCTCGACGTGATCACCGTCTCGCGCTCGAAGCTCTGCCGGCGGTAGGTGAGCCGGAGGTAGCCCCCCTCCGCAGAACGCTCGTAGGTCCCCTTCTTCCGGAGGGCGTCCTTCACCTCGAAGAGGTCGGCGAAGTCGCTGTCCGCCTCGATCCGGACCTCGAGGTCCACCGGGTCGGCCGAATGGTTGAGGATGACCAGCTCCTCGTGGAACCCGCTGGCCACGACCCGGCGACGGATGACCGACAGCTGCGAGTCCACGTAGACGGTGCCGGTCCCGGGTACCAGGAAGAAACGCGCCTCGAAGTAGTTGAGGTCGTCGGTGGACAGCGCGTCGAGCCGTTCGCCGTTGACCGTGAGCACCCAGTGGGACAGGAAGCGGGTGTCGAAGGCGAACAGTCCTGTGGGGTCGGTCAACGAGGCCTCGATGTCGCCGCGGGCGTCGCTGACCACGAAGGTGTTCCCGTCGAGGATCTTGACCGCGTCGGTGCTCATCCGGCCAGCTCCTCCTGGCGCTCGAGGAACGACGCCCGCGAACGCCGCGGCCCCGGGAGCAGCCGGTCGAACGCCATGAGCAGGGCGAGGTTCCCGTCGATGTCGAGGACACCGCGCAGCATGGCGGCGTTGAGGTTCACCGAGCCCTTCGCCATCTTCTCGAAGAGCTTCCGCTCCATCCCGATGCTCGCATCGGCCCTGCTCTTGCGGTGGGTCACCGAGATGTCGCCCTTGGAGATGGTGACCAGCCAGTGCTCGACACCGTCGTCGGTACGGAGGTCGAGCCGGACGGTTCCCGAGGTGTGGCGGAGCAACGGCTGGTGACCCCTCGTCACCAGGTCCTCGAAGAAGGTGGCGACTCCGTCCGGTCGGGGGCGGGCGGATGCGGAAACTGGGCCCATCGGTGGCTCACCTGCCTCGCAGAAAGGGGGTGAGGTGAAGACTAGCGAACCCGTCGGCCGACGCACGGCGGGGCGTCGCGGTGGGGACCGATCTCTCACTCGCCAAACGGCCCCTCCCATGTTACGTTTCGTCCAAACGAGCGGAGGGGTCGACCATGGCGGAGCGGGCAGGGGACGGTTCGGGCGACGGTGTCACGGGTTCGCGGCTGAGTCGGCGGAAGATCATCGCCGGCGCGGCGGCAGGGATCCTCGGCGCGGCTGTGGCCTCGGAGGTGGATCCGGGCGTGGCGGAAGCCGCCAACGGCAACGCATTGATCCTCGGCGCGGCCAACGCCGAAGGGAAGAAGACCACCCTCACCAACGCCGGGAGTGGCTCGACCGGAGCGCCGGCCCTCGACGTGGTCTCCTCCATCGGGGACAGTTCGGCGACGATCGCCACCTGGGGCGCGGGCGTCATCGGCGCGGCCGGTGTGACCGGGCTCACCGGCGTGGTCGGGATCACCAGCACGAACCTCGCCTCGTATGCCGGCGTGGCGGGCGTCACACCGCTGTCGGCCGGTGCACTCGGCGCGGTCGGGCTGGGGGCTATCGGTGGAGGCCTCTCCACTGCGGCGGGAGTCGTCGGATTCGTCGAGGGTACCGGTGGCCTGACGGTCTCCGGTGGTCTGACGGCCATGTCGGTCGGGGTCCTCGGCGCGGTCGGATCGGCTTTCCCGGGAGAGTATCTGACCAGTGTCGTCCCGGCCGGGGTCCAGGGCGTCGCATCCACGTCCGGCGACGCCGGTGTCGAGGCGATCAACGCACAGGGTGGCCTCGCACTCAAGGTCCTCGGGAGCGCGTCGTTCTCGACCTCCGGATCCGGGACCGTCGCCGCCCAGTCCCTCTCGGTGCTCATCTCCGACCCGGGGGTCGGCGCCGGCAGCCTCGTCCTCCTCACCTTCACGGCCGATCCGGGAACCAGTCAGGCGTGGGTGGATCTCCAGCCAGGAGTGGGCTTCGTGGTGAACCTCACCAAGAAGTCGGCCACCGCCCTCGGCTTCTCCTACTTCCGGGTCAACTGAGCATCCCGGGACCAGTGCGGTCGCGGTCCTGCAGGACCGGGTCGCCCGGGAACCGCGCCAGCCCCTCGCGGAGCACGGCGTCCGCTCCGGGCGGATCGCCGAGGCCGATCAGGACGTCGGCCAGGAGGCTCCAGGCGACCGGTGGTGCGTCGGGTCGGTCGGTGACGCCCCGGAGCAGGTCGACGGCACCGGGTCCGTCGCCCATCCCGTAGAGCACCTCGGCCAGCGTCAGCAGGACCGACGGGTTGTCGCCGCTGGCCGACCGGGCCTGCCCCAGGACCTCCCGGGCCTCCTCCCAGCGCTGTTGCATCCCCAGGACCTGCGCCATCCCGACCATGCCGCGCCAGCGGACGAGGCTGCGGTCGGTCGGCGCCAGTGCCGGCACGTCCGGGCACTCGCCCACCCGCCGGTACGCCACCAGCGCCTCCTCCAACCGCCCGCCGACCAGGCAGGCCGCACCCAGGACCGCGTTGGCGTCCGCCGACTGTGGTGCGTGGGCGACGGCCGCCTCCGCCGCCTCGCGGGCCTGCTCGACGAGGCCCAGCCCGATCAGGGCCCGCACCAGTTCGACGCGCCCGTGCAGGAGGTAGGCGGGCTCCTCCCCGGCGCGGCGTCCGGTCGTCACGGACCCGACGGCCCGCCGGAGGTGGTCCGCGGCAGCGGCGTCGTCGCCGAGCGTCCGACAGGTGATTCCCATGTTGTAGAGGGCGAAGGTGTCCGACGGGTCGCGTTCCAGGGCCGCCTGCAGCGCGACACGGTCCCGGGACGCCTTCGACTGCGAGTTCCGGAACTGTGGGCGGTAGCCCTCGTGGTGGAGGACGACCCCGCACGCGGCGAGCGGGAAGGCCATCGAGGGGTCCGAGCACGCCACCTGCTCGTGGACGTCTCCCTCGTACCGGATGGCGGCATGGTTGGGGAACAGCCGGACGATCAGGTGCTCGACGAATTCGGAGCGCCCCTCGGGCTCCGTGTAATTGAACTGCCGCAACAGGTACCCGGTCGGCAGCTCGACCTGGGTGATCCGGCGGAGCTCCGTCGCACTGTCCTCGTCGAGCCGTTGGTCGGCGTCCAGCATCAGGATCCAGTCCCGGGTGGCACAGTCGATCGCTTCGTTGCGCGCGACGGCGAAGCTGCCCGTCCACGGTCGGTGGTGGACGGTCGCCCCGTGGGCCGCCGCGATGTCGGCGGTGCCGTCCGTCGAACCGGTGTCGATGACGACGATCTCGTCGGCGACGGCGCGGACGCTGTCGATGGCCGCCCCCACCTGGGCCGCCTCATCCTTCACGATCATGCACACGGACAGCTGGCGACGCCTGGAGCGGACTGACGGAGCAGGATCCGGACCGGGCTCACCGGCCAGGACCCGCAGCCGGTCGACGGCCGTCGCGACCGACCGGTCCCAGGTGTGCCGGCTCCGGATCCGCTCGGCGGCGCGTGCCCCCATTGCCTCGGCGGCGGTGGGGTCGTCGACCAGTCGTCGCATGGTGTCCGCCAGTGCCCGTCGGTCGATCTCCCCCCACCACGGCCCGGCCACCGTCACCAGATCGCCGACGCCCCTCTCGCCGCTGGTGGCCTCGGTGGCCGCCAGCAGGTGGGCCACGGTGTCGTCGCAGTAGTCGAGGACCGGACCGAACCGGGGGACGACGACCGGGAGTCCGGATGCCATGGCCTCGGCCACCGGCAGCGCGAACCCCTCCCCCCGGTAGGGGTGGACCAGGCAGTCGCACGCCGTGTAGAGACCGGCCGTGGCCTCGGCCGTCAGGTCCCAGTCGATGAACTCGATGGCCGGTGCGGACGGGTCGTCGACGGCCTGGCGGATCACGTCGCCGAGACCCTGTCCCTCGTAGAAGGACGTCGTCCCGAAGTCCTTGATCACCAGGCAGACGTCGTCGTCGGCCGTGAACGTGCGGAGGTAGGTGTCGACGAGGATGTCCGCTCCCTTCCGCCAGAGCGTGCCGCCGACGAAGAGGAAGCGGAAGGAGGCGTCGTTCACCAGGTCGGTCGGTGGCGCCCCGGGGGAGAACCGGCCCACGTCGACCGCGTTGGGGACCACCACGACCTTCGTCGGGTCGACCCCGCTCCGGATGTAGCAGTCGCGCACGTAGCGGCTCGGCACCCAGACCTCGTCGACCACCTCGTTCATGGGACCGACCCAGGACCGCGGTGCGCTGCCGTAGTCCCAGGGTTGACAGACCACCAGCTTCCCGGCCGGCGGGCGCGAGAAGTCGGGCGGCCAGGCGTGGCGCACCGTGACGTCGACGGGGCGGTCCGACACGCGGGTGGCGGCCTCCTCCAAACCGCGCAGCGTCGGGTCGAGGGCCACGGCCACCTCGCGGCCGTCCCCGTCCCCGTCGGCGACCAACAGCTCGATGTCGGGGACGTCCTCCAGGCGACGGCACAGCTCGCGGTTGACGGTGGCCATGCCGAAGTCGACGAACTGCGGACCCTCCCAACGGACCAGGGGGCGATCCGCCCGAGGCGGCGCGGTCCTCGCCGGAGGGGAGCCGGCGGCTTCCAGGATGTCGACCATCGTCAGCGCCACCTGCCCGGTCCCATAGGTGCCCAGCACGTCGGTCCGTCCCCGGCCCCCCCGCTCGGCCGCCTCGTCGGGATGGTCGGTGACCCGGCGCATCAGGGTGCGGAGGTGCTCGACCGACGGTGCCGCCCAGCGGTGGCCTGCGTACTGGTGGACCTCTCCGTATCCCTCGGCCGGGACGTCCTCGATCCCGCAGTCGACCAGGTACGAGTTGGTGTCGTCCATGAAGTCGAGGTTCCCTCCCCACCGGCTGCCGATCGTCGGGAGTCCGGAGGCCATGGCCTCCATGTAGGGGCGCCCCCATCCCTCGCCCCGCGAGGGGAGGACGAACGCATCCGCCGACCGGTACAGGCGGGCCAGGTCCACCACGCCCATGTCCACGTCGACGAACAGGATCTCGGCCACACCGGCCGGATCGCGGCCGAGGACCGTGGCGATGTAGCGCTCGGTGCGATCGCGGTGGTCCGACACGGAGCAGCCGATCGCAGGTGTCACCTTCATCAGGAGCTTCGCCTCGCCCCGTTCGAACTCCTCGACGAAGGAGCGCACCAGGACGTCCCAGCCCTTGCGCAGACCCCAGGCGAAGACGGACAGGAATGCGAAGCAGTCGCTGCCCGGCAGGTCGATCGGTGGGTGATCGACGCCGAATGCGTCGACCGAGATGGGCGACGGTACGACCCGCAACTTGTCCGCCGCCACGCCGGAACGGGCGAACGTGTCCACGTTGAACCGGCTGGGGACCCAGACCTGGTCCATGCGGTTGCAGAGCTCGACCCAGTCGACCGGTATCCGGTCGGTCTCGAACATGGTGCGGGCCACCTGGAGAGCCGCCCCGGGCACCGGCTGGAAGATCGTCCGGCCGGAGCCGAACGAGGGGAGCGAGTGGGTCACGTGGATGAAGCGGTCGGGTGCCTCGTAGGCGACGGTGCGGAGCAGCCGCTGCGTCTCGGCCGGGGCCAGCGAGACGGCGAGCTCCCCCCACTGGATCGGATTGGTGCGGACGTCGATCCCGGTCTCCTCGAGTCCGAGCACCATGCTACGGCCCTCGCTGGCGTACCCCGAGCGGTCGAGCAGGACCCCGGACCACAGGATCGGCAGGTGGCGGTCCCCGGACACCGGACGTGCGGTGGCCCGGTCCCCGGTCGCCGCCCCGGGCCGGTCGCGGGTCGCAGGATCGCCCGTGGCGAGGCGCGCGCCCCAGTGCTCGATGAACCGCTGGCGGTCGGCGCGGTCCGAGCGGGTACCGCGCGGTCCGGCGGGAACCACCCGACGGGAGGTCACCGTGGGAGCGACGAGGCAGGTCAGCCCGCGGGACCGCAGGCGCAGGGACAGGTCGAGGGCCACGTCCTCGCCGAGATAGCGCTCGTCGAGTCCACCGAGCTCGAGCAACGCCTCGCGGCGCATCATCGCCCCCTGGAGGGACACGGCCCCCACCGTCCGCAGGTGGCCGACCGCCTGGTCCCCCGGATCGGCTCCGGCTCGGATCGCAACGGGGACCGTATGGAAGGGCAGTTGCGGTCCGAAGCCGAATCCGGCCTGCTCGACCCGTCCGGACGGGTCGAGGACCCTGCCGCTGACGACCCCGGCGTCCTGTCGCGAGACGAACTCCCAGATCAACTCGATCGTCCACCACGGATCGGGTGCGAGGTCGTCCTGCAGGAACGCCAGATAGCGCCCCCGGGCCCGACGGGCCGCGGTGTTCCAGAGGCGGGCGGCGGACTGCGGCTCCACCACCCGGATCACGGCGAGGCGGCCTCGGACCTCGTCGGGGACGGCACTCCCGGCAGAGGGTGCGCCGAGTTCGTACAGCACGTCGTCGGCGGCCCGACCCGACGCGGCCACCACCACCTCGACGCCGGGGTCGACGAGCATCTCGACCAGTCCTCGGACGAACCTCCCCGTAGAACGAGGGGGGGTGCACAGGGCGACCAGAACCGAGCAGCGGATCGCGGATGCACCGCTTCCGACCCCGGCGGGCGGACGTCGGGCGGTGAAGGTGAGGTGGCTGGACGATAGGGCCTCCACCTCGCCGGCGGTGGCCCCACGCAGGATGAACCCGGGAAAGGCGACATCCGCCACCTCCCCGTCGATCGGGAGTTGGCGGACCTCGAGGGCCGGATCGACGACCCAACGGATGTCGCCGAGCTCGAGCCCGGAGCGCCGGACCATGTCGACGAGCTCCTCCCGTTCGAACCGGGAGGTGGACAGCCCCTCGGGTGGCCGTCCTCGCAACGAACGCTCGGCAACCGGGGCGTGGCGGGCGGATCGCGTTCGTGCCACCAGCAGCCCGCCGGGTCGCAACGAGGTGGCCGCAGACCGGAGGAGCTCGTCCGCGGTCCCGTCCGGGGGATCGAATGCATCCTCGAGGAGGATCAACGCGTCGAAGGCCTGGTGACCCGGGAGAGGCAGGCGCGGCGCCGACGCGACATCGCACGCCGGATGGGTGGCGCGCAGCGCACCGACCACGACCGCCGCCGCGCTCCCGACGACGCCGCAGCGTCGCGGTCGGTCCGGCACGAGTCGGGCCAGACCTACCAGGTTCACCGTGTCGTCGGCCGAGGGGCCCGCCGGCTGCCCGGCACGCGTCGACGGGCCGGTCTCGGTGGGCATCGCCCGACAATCTACCGAGTGGGTGGCGGAGCTGTCTCCGGCCGACCGTGGCGACGACACGGCCGGTGCCTGGCCGGCCACCGAGCGTGCGGGCCGGCGTCTACATCGTCCCCCATGGGCGGACCGGTTCCGCATCTACGGGAGCTACCTGACGGCGACGACCACGTCCTGCATGCGCTCGAACCCGTAGTGGACCGGGCCCGACACGGTGAGTCCGCACCTGGCGATCTCCTCGAGCACGTAGCTCTCCCGGTAGCCGACGGCGTTGTCGGGAACATCGGGATCGTGGACGGCGAAGTCTCCCGACCCATCGAGCACCATCTCGGACACCATCGTCTTCGGACTCGTCTTCGGGTCCTCGTCGAACAGGAACCAGGTGGTGTAGCCGATCCCGCCCGGCCGGAGGACGCGGTGGAGCTCCTTCAGGTAGTTGGCCGTCGACTCCGGTGGGAGGTGGGTGAACACCGAGTGCGCGAACGCGAAGTCGAACGACTCGTCGGGGTAGGGGAATGCGAACGTGGCGGCGGAGGGGAGGCCCGCGTCCGGCTTGTAGGACGTGTTGAACAGCGGCGAGTAGGTGAACCGGAAGTTGGGGAAGCGCGGGGTGATGTTCTCCTGGCACCACAGGATCATCTCCTCCATGATGTCGAAGCCCTCGTAGCGTGCGTCGCTGTCGAGGTAGTCGCACAGGTAGCGGGCCGTCCGACCCACGCCGCACCCGATGTCCAGCACGTCGTGCTCGGGGCGCAGGCCGGCCATGTTCATCCGGCCCATCGTGGTGAGTGCCACATCGTGGAATGCGGGAGCCGGACCGACCCGGGCCTGCAGCTCCTCGCTGGGCATGGGAATCGTCCCCTCGGCGGGGAAGGACCGGATCCAGCGCCACGTGTCCTCGACCGGGACGGTCGGCTCACGGACCGGCTGGTCCGGACGGTTACGGTTGCCGCGGCGACGCAGGAAGTCAGATGCCATACCCGGGGTCCCCTGCCGTGTCAGCCTCCGATGAGCCGGAGCACGAATCGTAGTGGCGGACCGAATCGACGGACAAGGACCGCCCGGTGCTCACGCGTCCCCGACCAGCTCACGGCAGAGCGGCATCGAGGACTCGGACCGGTAGACCGTCGAGATGTCGAGGGGGGATCCCGCCGACCCGGGGCCCGATCGCACCACGAGGGGCCCGTCGCCGGGGATGTAGTGCTGGATGTCGAGACCGAGTCCCGAGGCGGTCATCGTCTTCAGATTGGGGTCGGTCTCGATGACGAAGCTGTACGCGCGCCCGACGTGCATCGGCGCGCCGGCGGTGTCGTCCGGTGGCCACACCGACGGAGGTATCCCCGTGTGCTCGAGGACCATCTCGACCACGTCCGGCCCGGTGGGGACGAGGTCGAGCGAAGCCGGGCCGTAGGTGGCCAACGTCATCGCGGGATCACCGGCGGCGACGGGTGACGTCAGTGTGACGTCGAGCACGACCGTCGAGCCCGACGCCTGCTCGACCGGTGTCCACGAGTCGTGTTGCAGCGCCTTGCCCGGGATGTAGGACACCCCGAACCCGTTCGAGATGTAGAGCCCCGAGCAGTCCCCGGTCACGAAGAGGGTGCCCGCCGGCCGGAAGGCGGGCAGGGACGCGCCCCGCTCGACCGCGGGTGTCCCGCCGAACGACCGCTGGAACGAGACGTAGTTCCGGGCCTGGGTGGGCGTCCACAACGCCGCCGGCAGGACGGCGCCGCCGATGTTGACCCAGACGCCGAACACCCCGAGCACCACCACGGCCGCCACCGATGCCACGCGGACCGACGAGGTGCGCAGGCTGAGCCTCGCCCACAGGTCGACCAGTCCGACCATCGAGGCGAGCGCCAGGAAGGGGATGAAGTCGGCCAGGTAGCGCTCGGCGATCGTCGCTCCGTAGAGCAGGACCCCCGACGTCGCCGCGGCCGTCGCCACCCACAGGATCCGGAGTGCGCGCACGTTGCCGAGGTGACGGGGTCGGAAGGTCGCGACGGTGCCCCAGCAGGCGAGGAGGAAGAGCAGCGGCATCGATGCCGGCACGCTCGCCGTCGGTAGCACCTGGTCGAGGACGGCCCCGCCGACCGCGTGGGCCGGCGACCTCGGGATGGCGAGGAACGGGAAGTGGGCGCTGACGCTGAGACCGAGCGGCTGGAAGTAGGCGAGCAGCGTGGACGGAAGGAACTGCAGCCCGAACGCGCTCCCCCCGTTCGCCGCCAGGAAGGCCCTGCGGTGGGCGTTGACCGAGGTCCACACCTGGTCGGAGAGCGAGAGCCCGAACGGCGAGCCGAGCCTCGACCACGCGACGAGGGCGCTGAGCAGCAGGCTCACCAGGGCGATGGCCGCGAGGGGAATCGCGGCGCGTCTCCGCTCCGGACCCTCCCGGCCGGTCGCCAGCCAGACGGCCAGGAGGATCGTCCCGAGGATGCAGGCGTATCCCGTGGTGCTGCGGTCCAACGCGGCGCAGACCACGAGGAGCCCGGCGAGCGCGAGGCGGGGCGGGGACGGGCGTTCGGCCACTCCGAGGAGGGCGAAGACGACGCCGAGGGTGAGCGCGACGCTCCACGCCAGGTCCTCGTAGGACGACTGGGGCGACGAGGCGATGTAGAAGAGGACCGAGCCGTTGACCGCGGCGACGAGGACGCCACAGGCGACGGCCTCGGTCCTGCCGAGGACCGCCGACCCGCGGAGGGTCAGGCGCACGCGCCACAGGAGGAGCGACCCGAAGAGCCCGGTCAGCGACCAGGCCAGCAGCATCGAGATCGCGGTGAGGCGGCCGTCGAGGGAGTGGGTGACGGCGAGGACCGGGAGCCGGAGGAGCGAAGGGAAGAGCCCGAAGTACGTGTACTGGTGTCCGCCGTTGACGAACGCCTCGATGCCGATCGAGCCCGGCGGCAGGTACAGGTGCCCGGACAGGATGGCGCGACCCTGGAGGTCGTAGAAGTCGGACGGCGAGACGGATCGCAGTGGGTCGACGGACCCGGTCCAGAGATCCCAGAGGATCCAGAGGTACGGGAGGGTGACGATCGCGAGGGCCCCCGCGGTGACGAGCGCGTAGCGCCTCACACCGCGGCGCCCGGTCGCGATACCGGAGGGAGCCTCTCCGTCGGCGGCGACCGCATGCCCGGGCGGGTCCTCGACTCCCGTGACCTGCTCCAAGCGTGTCGTCGGCACCGGGGGCATTCTTCCAGATGGCGGAGTTCTCCCAAGGGCGACTCCCGTCATTCGCATCTTCCCCCGCAGCCCATCAGATTCCTGGAGTCGGTGGACGACGCAGGGTGTCGCCGTCCGATTCCGGTTCGTCGTCCGATCGACCCGCCGTTCGGACATACTGACGCCATGGACGACGCCGCACTCCAGGAGTTCCAGATGCACGGCCAGGACATCCCCTGGCTCCTCGCCCACTGGGCGGAGCACCGCCCGGACCACCCGGTGCTGGTGTGGGATCCGCCGAACGCCGAGGGCCGCGAGTGGACCTACGCCCAGCTGCTCGAGGACACCCGGCGGCTGTCAGCCGGTCTGGTGGCCCGGGGCGTCGCCAAGGGCGACAAGGTCCTCATCCATGCCGACAACTGCCCCGAGCTCGTCCTGGCGTGGCTGGCCTGCGCCACCGTCGGTGCCGTCGGCGTGACGACCAACACCAAGTCGGTCGGTGCCGAGCTCACGTACTTCATCGACAAGGCACAGTGCGTCGCCGCCGTCACCCAGCCGAAGTTCGCGTCGATGGTCGTCGAGGCGGGCCCGTCGCTGCAGTGGGTCGCCGTGACCGCCGACGACTCCGGCGAGCCGGCCGGTGCGGACCTGTCCGGGCTCGGGCTGGACGCGTTCGACGACCTGTTCGGGGACGCCTCGGCGTGGCCGGGCCGACCGGCCGAGCCGCTGCTGCCGTTCGGCATCATGTTCACCTCGGGCACGACGAACAAACCCAAGGCCGTGGTGCACACCCATGCCAACGCCGTGTGGGCCAGTCGGCTCGGTCCCCGCAACATCGACCTCGGTCCGGACGACCGCTATCTCGTGTACCTGCCGTTCTTCCATGTGAACGCGCAGAGTTGGACGTTCTTTCCCGTGCTGGGCGTCGGTGCCACCGTCATCCTGACCCCGAAGTGGTCGACCAGCCGGTTCTGGGACGTGGTGGCCCGTCACCGGGTCACCCACATCTCGCTCATGCCCTTCGTCATGGGGACGCTGGCCCAGCCCGACCGACCGGAGACGGAGCTGCGGGTGGGCGTGTTCGGGCTGATCATGCCCGATCTCGACCGGATGTTCGGGATCGACGTCTACGCGGCATACGGCATGACCGAGCTGGTGTCGCACGCAATCACCGGGAAGCCGAGCGAGCAGCTGCCGACCCGGTCGATGGGCCACGTCGCGCCGGGCTACGAGATCGCCGTGGTGGACAAGGTGACCGGGCAGCTGTGCGCCGAGGGGCAGACCGGCGAACTGTGGATGCGTGGCATCCGCGGCATCGAGATCTTCCTCGAGTACTACGACAACCCCGAGGCCAACGCCGCCTCGTTCGAGGACGGCTGGTTCAAGACGGGTGACATGGTCCAGATGGGGGCCGGCGGCAACGTCTTCTACCAGGAGCGGGACAAGGACCTCATCAAGGTCGGGGGCGAGAACGTGTCGGCCCGCGAGGTGGAGGAGGTCGTGGCCACCGTGCCCGGTGTGGCCCAGGTGGCCGTCGTGGGCAAGAAGCACGAATGGCTCGACCAGGTCGTCGTGGCATTCGTCATCACGGCGCCCGGCGCCCCGGAGCATGCCGAGCTCGAGGCGCAGGTGATCGAGGCGTGCAAGGGCAGGCTGGCCGAGTTCAAGGTGCCGCGCGCGGTCTACGTGGTGGAGGAGTTCCCGCTCGGGACGCTCGACAAGCTCCTCAAGAAGAAGCTCCGCGACCTGGCCGACGAGCAGCCCGAGGTGTAGGTCGGGGCGGACGGACCCGCCGGGGCTCGTTTCTCACGAACAATTTCGCGATTGGCGGAGGTGGAGCAGTCATCGGATCTCGGGTTGCGACCGCAGGCATTCGCCATTCACCGGCACGGACAGGATGAGGTCGGCCAGATTCGCCGCACGACTCCACCCGTACCGGTCAGATGTCACGCACTTTGTCGAATTTCATCCTCAGTCTCAGAAGCTGAGTACGTTTCCGGCGCTGCGGTTCCCCGGAAGGCGCTGAGCCCGAACGCCACCCCATTTCGTATTGCGATTTGCAAGTGGGGATCCACCGGTCGGCTCGCAAGCATGGAGTCAGCGATTCGGCGATCGACCACGCGATCACTCATGCCATTGTGATCGTCGATCTCTGAGCCGCTCCACCCACGGAGTGCGGTCGCCACGGCCAACCGTTTCCGCGGTCGCCTCAGCGGGCCAGCTGGCGAGGGTTGGTCGCCTGAACTGCGCCAGGACGGTGCACTGCGCGCGGTGATCGACTTCAAGAATGCACTCACCGGTGCTGCTTCCGAGGACTTCGGTGGGCTTGTCGAGACGCCCCCCGGTTCGACCGGTGACACCCGATGGGATGCGTTCATTGCGCCGGTCGTCGAGGACGAATCGGCCACTCGTGATGTTCCACCTCCTCTCTGGACGAACGAGAGAAGTCGATTTGCCAGGCCGTTGTGGTACCTCTCTGACAACGAGGCACTTCATGCGTGGGAGCAGGCCACGGCCCCGGGGGCCTTCGTCCGACATGGCGTCCTGGCGGCCAGGGAAGAGCTCGAGAGCGCCTGGTGGACCGCGATGAGATCAAGAAACCGCCATACACAGGCCGAGGGCTTCTACCGTGCGTTCGGAGCCAGCTACAACCCGAGGTCGAACGGCTGACGTTGGGCCGGTGCCTGGAAGATGCGAATTGCGGTGCGATCGGTCACTCCGAATCCCAGCAGGGCGCTGTACAAGCAGCCACGACTCACCTGAGCGACCTTGCCGAATTCCGCGACGGTCCGTCCGCGCATCACGATCGCTTGGCGTAGTTGTACCGGGTCGAAGATCCCCGTCCGGGGATTCCAAAGTCGCCGTGCGGGTCCTGGTTCTGCTCCCCGCTGGTCCATGGTTACATCACCACGTTCAACGTGGCACCCGCACACTCGGAAGGCTGAGTCAATCGGCAATTCGTCACCAACTCGGAGCCGACCTGTTGCGCAGGACTGCGTACCGGGCGCTTTCGGTCAGCGTCAGGGGAGAGTCGCCAGCAGTCCGTTGCTCACGCATTGCTGCTGGCGGCTACGGCTTACGAGCTAGCTGAGGAGCTGATGGCGTTGGCTCTCCACGGTTGCGACGATCTCCTCTGAGACCCCACTCGTTTCGTCACGAGCAGCAGCGATCGCATCGCCAGACCGTTTGAGCAGGTCGCCAACGATCGTCTCTGCATCCGAATGCGACATACCCCATGCCTCGATCTCGTTGCTGAGACGGGCTGCCGTGACACGATTGGTTCTGTGTTCGTTGTCGATGAATAGAGCGAGCCGGTCATCGCCATAGCGCAACGTGCACACCACGTCATACAATGGTGCAAGCCGTAGCGCGCCCGATGGGTCATGAATGAGCGAAAAATTCTTGCCATGGGCGTCACCATTTCCAACAAGCGTATGGACGACCATCGCTTTGGCGAGGTCGATCACAGACCCGGGAATAGCGACACCGATGACAGTGCTTGCAATCCGCCGAAACGATGGTCCGCCGTCTTGCTCGTACTTCTCCTCAGGAGGGATGGCAAAAGCCTGACAGAAGTCCTCTTGGTGGACTCGCTCAAGGGCACCGTCGGCGTGAACGATTCGGTCATAGCGCGTCACGCTGAGCAGCTTTCGCGAACCGATGGTGACCACGTCTACCTCGGCAACATCGAGTCCCAGGTTCTTCGCGACCCGCATGCAGAACGCTTCGTTCTCAACGGTCCCTGGAAACCGTGCGATCTCCGGTTTGATGATGTGTGTCGAGGGCGTTCCGTCTACCGGTCGTCCCCAGGAGCCGTCTGGCATCCGGGTGAGCAAGAGCTTCTCTTGCACGCCTCCTAGGGACAGGCGAACACGTTCATCGACCCCGAGCGGTGCGGTCCGTAGGTTCTGCACAAGCTGTTCGATGTCGTCAGGCGTGAGCGGTTCGGCGCTCGTCGTCGACGGCGGAGGAGGGGCACCCTCCTCCGCAGGCTGGATAACGATGGCGCCTGCGCAGTCGCGGCCAATGGCCCGAATCAATCCGAACGTGTCCCGGGGAGACAGGTCGAAGTCGTTCGCTACGGCCAGGCGGGATTGACCCTCCGGGAGCAGACCGTCGAGGAAAGGTCGGACGACTCCCTGTGTGTGCCGTTCGGGCCGTACAGGTAACGCCAGCGAGAGGAGCGGGGTACCGAGCGCATAGCGTTCGAGAGCGGTCGGCGTATACGTGAGCCGGGGTCGACCACGTTCTTGGTCCACGACGGCAACACGGTCGCCGTACAGCCAGACCGCCAGGTCTTCCGCCACTACCAGTCAGCCTTCTCAAGCGTCATCCGAACGCCGAGTAGTCGCAGGACCCGCAGAAGCCGCCTCAGCTGCTCAGTCTCCTGCCCCTGTTCCAAGGCCGACAGGTACGTGCGGTTCAGGCCGGCGCGGCTGGCAAGCTCGGCCTGGGTGAGCCCAGCCTCCCGGCGGTAGTGCCGGATGGCCTGACCAAGCGATTCGGCCGAGTAGATGCGGTATCCGCCCTTGGTTGGGTCGGCGTCTGATGTCTCCATATTCGGACATCATAGCAGAGATGATCGGTGTCCGCTTTTACGGACAGAGAGACAGTGGCAATGGATGTCCGGATATCCGGACGCAGAGTTTGGGCACCGTGGGAGGGCTGGCCCAGGGACCGTCCAGGTATTCAGGCTGGTATCGACGTCGGCACGATGATGCGGCGTCGTTTCAGGGCTTCACGCCGTGGCTTCCAGATCAGAGCGAAGATGTTGTGCTGGTTGGAGTAGAGCTCGACCCGGAGCGGAACCATCTCGTTACGGAGATCCGGCAGTGAGAACTCAGTCTGAATGACCTGTGCAGTCCTATCCGCACGGTCTGCTTCACTTACAAATGCGTACGGTTGCGGCCGAAGAACACGTGGCCACAATCCATCACCAAACTGTGTTCTCCGCTATCAACATGCGACAGATGAGCGCGATCGAGCAATTGCGCGGGCGCTGGCCGTGTTGGCTGAGGAATCGTGACGCAGACCCAGATCATGCAGAGAACGGTCACCCGCCCCATTCTCAGGTCGGGACGGTGTGTCCGGTACCCGGCGAGCGATCCGGGTGCCGCTGCGGCTCGGCCTGCACCGTTGCCGTGAAGCGTCTATAGGGATGTGTGTATAGAAGGACATGGACATCCGAACGGGTGCGACATCCACTCCCTGCCTGACCTGTATGACCCTTGAGCTATAGATGGGGCTGCGATAGAGGATGCTGTCGTTCTATAGCATAGTCGCTATAGAACGACATAGAGCCTGGAGGAGTTGTCCGTGGACCCCGTGCTCAACCCGTACTCGCCCGGGGCGGGAAGCCGACCCCCGGCGCTCGTCGGGCGGGACGAACAGATCGACGACATGAGCGTCGCTCTACAACGGCTGTTGCTGGGTTCG
>JBEKRV010000051.1:0-33678 GCA_049517675.1 Acidimicrobiales bacterium | reverse complement strand
CTCCGGCGCCAGATCGAGCGGGCCGCCGAGCGCGGCTACGTGGTCAAGTGCGCCACCGAGCTCGAGTTCTACCTGTTCCTCGACTCGTTCGCCGAGGCCGGGGAGAAGCGGTGGCAGGGGCTCAGCCCGCACGCCACCTCGATCGAGGACTACCAGCTGCTGCAGACCTCGCGCGAGGAGTACATCGTCGCCCGCATCCGCAACGAGATGATCGAGGCCGGGATCCCCATCGAGTTCTCCAAGGGCGAAGCCGGCATCGGCCAGCACGAGATCAATGTCACCTACAGCACGGCCCTCGAGGTGGCCGACCGGCACCTGGTGTTCAAGAACGGCGTGAAGGAGATCGCCGGCCAGCACGACCGGGCCGCCACGTTCATGGCCAAATGGTCGATGGACACCGCCGGCTCGTCCTGCCACCTCCACACCAGCCTGTGGGACGCCTCGTCCGACGAACCGCTCATGGCCCCCGCCGACGGTGTGCACACCGCGTCCGGGTTCTCCGAGGTCGGAGCGCAGTGGGTGGCCGGCCAGCTCCACGCCGCCGATCAGCTGGCCTGGTGCTTCGCCCCCTACGTCAACTCCTACCGCCGCTACGTCCCCGACTCGTGGGCGCCGACGGCCATGGTGTGGGGCGAGGACAACCGCACCTGCGGCTTCCGGGCCGTGGGCCACGGGGCCGGCCGGCGGATCGAGAACCGCATCCCGGGGGCCGACGTCAACCCCTACATCGCCCTCGCCGCCGCCATCGCCGGCGGGCTGTGGGGCATCGACCACCAGGTCGAGCTCGGCCCGGCGTTCACCGGCAACGGTTACCAGGCGCCCGGGGTGGCCCGCATCCCGAGCACCCTGCCCGACGCGATCGCCGGTCTCGAGTCGAGCGAGGTGGCTGCCGAGGCATTCGGGGCCGAGGTGCACCAGCACCTGGTGAACACGGCCCGCCAGGAATGGGCCAAGGCGAACTCGGTGGTCACCGACTGGGAGCTGGCCCGCAACTTCGAGCGGATCTGACCGCGCCGGGCCCATCCTTGACGCGTCGGCCCGGCACTGGCACGATGGAGCCAGTATGAAGTGCACGATCTCGGACCTGCTCCTTACCTGACGGCGAACGCCACATCGCGTTCGCCCGCAACCTCCTGTGCCTCCGGCCAGGGGGTTTTTTGTTGGCCGGACGCAGGAATCGGCGGATCCGCGCCGGGTGACCGGGCCGACTCGGCACCAGTACAAGCGCCAGCACCACCACCACCTCCACCCCAGCAGCAAGGGAGCACCCGATGAGCGAGCACGAGCACACCAGCCCCGACGGCAGGCCGGCCACCCGCCTGGCCATGCCGTGCGACGTGTCCCCGATGCCCTTCCACCTCTACCGGCCCTACCTGCCCTTGGTGCTCACCAACCGGACGTGGCCGGACCGGCAGTGCACGGTGGCGCCCCAGTGGGCCAGTGTCGACCTGCGCGACGGCAACCAGGCCCTGGTCGACCCGATGGACTCGGAGCGCAAGTCACGGCTCTTCCAGACCCTCATCGACATCGGCTTCAAGGAGATCGAGGTCGGGTTCCCCTCGGCGTCCCAGACCGACTACGACTTCCAGCGCGAGATCATCGAGGGCGGCCTGATCCCCGACGACGTGACCATCCAGGTGCTGGTCCAGTGCCGCGAGGAGCTCATCGAGCGGACGTTCGAGTCGCTGCGGGGGGCGAAGCAGGCCATCGTCCACTTCTACAACTCGACCTCGACCCTGCAGCGCCGGGTGGTCTTCGGCCTCGACCGCCAGGGCATCGTCGACATCGCCGTCGACGCCGCCCAGCTGTGCCGGAAGTACGAGTCGACGCTGCCCGACACCGACATCCGATACGAGTACTCGCCGGAGAGCTTCACCGGGACGGAGCCGGAGTTCGCCGTCGAGATCTGCGAGGCGGTCATGGCCGTCATCGAGCCGACCCCCGAACGACCGATCATCATCAACCTGCCCAACACCGTCGAGATGTACGGCCCCCACGTCTACGCCGACGTGATCGAGTGGTTCGGCCGGAACGTCTCGAACCGGGAGTCGATCATCCTCAGCCTGCACCCCCACAACGACCGGGGCACGGCGGTGGCCGCGGCCGAGCTCGGCGTGCTGGCCGGCGCCGACCGGGTGGAGGGCACCCTGTTCGGCAACGGTGAGCGGACCGGCAACGTCGACGTGGTCACCCTGGCCATGAACCTGTTCTCCCAGGGGGTCGACCCCGCACTCGACTTCGGCGACATCGACAGGGTCCGCCGGGTGGCCGAGTTCGCCACCCGGATGCCGGTCCACCCGCGGCATCCCTACGCCGGTGACCTCGTCTACACCGCCTTCTCCGGCTCCCACCAGGACGCCATCAAGAAGGGCTTCGAGGCCATCGGCGAGGAGTACGACCACTGGGAGGTCCCGTACCTGCCCATCGACCCCAGCCACACCGGTCGCACCTACGAGGCGATCATCCAGGTCAACAGCCAGTCCGGCAAGGGAGGCGTGGCGTACGTCATGGACACCGAGCACGGCCTCGACCTGCCCCGCCGCCTGCAGATCGAGTTCTCCAAGCAGGTCCAGGCGGTCACCGAGGACTCCGGCACGGTCATCCGGCCCGGCGAGATGTGGGACGTGTTCTCGCGGGTCTACCTCCCCGACGACGCCGGTGTCCGCATCGTCGGCAGCGAGGTGACCACCGGCGGAGGGCGCACCACCGTCACCGCCCAGCTCCTGGTGGACGGCGAGCCCCGTACGGTCATGGGCGAGGGGAACGGGCCCATCGACGCGCTCGTCGGTGCCCTCCGCGACGACCTCGGTGTCCGCTTCGAGGTGAAGGACTACAGCGAGCATGCCCTGACCTCGGGCAGTGGGGCGTCCGCCGTGGCCTACGTCGAGGCCGAGGACGACGGCGCCACCTGGTGGGGCGTGGGCATGGACTCGAGCATCCTCGACGCCTCGCTGGCCGCCGTGGTCAGCGCGGCCAACCGGGCCCGCGAGCGCACCCCGTAGCCGGATCGGGCCGCGCCGTGCTCAGAAGCGGTTGAGCCGCTTGAAGATGCCCTTGGTCTGCTTGTAGAGGGTCACGAACTCGCCGAAGAGCAGGTCGTACTCGGCCACGGTGGCCGGGTCGGGGGAGTACGTCCGCTTGACCTCGACCATGCCCGGGATGTCCCCGAGCGAGATCCGGCCGAGTGCCAGCAGGGTGAGGAGGCCCGCTCCCCGCACGTTGGCCAGCACCGGGTCGGCCACCTGCCGGACCTCCCGACCGAGCACGTCGGCGTGGATCTGGGACCACTGGTCCGAGTTGGCGCCCCCGCCCACGAAGGCGAGGGAGTCGAGCCGCCGGCCGGCGAACTTCTCCACCGCCTCGAGCAGCCACCGCGAGTTGAGGGCGACCCCTTCGAAGACGGCCCGGACCATCTGGTCGCGGGTGGTCGACAGCGACAGGTTGTGGAACCCTCCCCGGACGGTGTGGTCGTCGACCGGGGAGCGCTCCCCGTTCAACCACGGGGTGAACAGCACCCGGCTGGTCCCCGGTGGGACCCGGTCCACCATGGCGTTCATCGACTCGAAGTCGGGGGCGAGCCCGAGGTTGTCCCGCAGGAACGTGAGACAGGCACCGGCCGTCTCGTGCTCGTCGGCGATGAGGTAGCGGCCGGCCAGCGCCGCCGGGATGGAGGCCACGTTGGAGGTCGGGGCGGTCTTCTTGAACGGGACGTGGCCCGAGATCCACGACGACGTCCCGATGTAGAGGTGGGTGTGGAAATCGTCCACCGCACCCGACCCGAAGACCGCCGAGTGCACGTCGCCCGACCCGGTGACGACCGGCAGTCCCGCCGGGATCCCGAGGTCGCCGGCCGCTGCGTCGATGATCTCCCCCACGACGGTCCCCGGGGCCACCAGGTCCGGTAGGCGGCCCCGGTCGAGCCCGGTCCACCCGAGCAGCTTGTCGTCGTAGTCGACGTGGTCGACGTCCCGGTTGTCGGTCACCCAGTGGGCGGCGATCGAGTCGAACGAGGCGGAGACCCGCCCGGTCAGCCGGAGGTTGAGGTAGTCGACCGGCTCGAGGAAGGTCGCCGTCCGTGCGTAGACGTCGGGGAAGGCCTGGCGGATGAAGAGGATGTGGGACACCGGGTCCTTGCCCGACAGGCCGGGGGCGCCCCCGGTGATCTGGACCCACCGCATCAGCTTGCGGGGGTCGTAGCCCAGGACGTTGACCGAGCCCCCGACCACGTCGCGGATGGCGTCGTTGCCGCGGGAGTCCATCCAGATGACCGCCCGCATGAGGGCCGTGCCGGCGGCATCGACAGCCACCGTTCCCGACCACTGGGCGGTGCAACCGACGCCGATCAGTTCGACCGGACCGGCCTCGGCCAGTGCCCGGTGCGACGCCGAGCAGATGGTCGACCACCACTCGTCGGGGTCCTGTTCGGCGCCGCCGCCGTCCAGGAGGTGGAGGGCCACCGGCTCGGTGGCGTGGGACACGATCCGACCCGAGGCGGCCACCACCGCGACCTTCGGCCCCCCGGTCCCGAGGTCGACGGCAAGCACGCACGGCTCACCCCGGCCGGCCCCGGTCACCGACTCGGGGCTCACGCCTTCGTCACCCAGATCGTGACCGTGCGTACCGTCTCGCCGTCGTCGAGTTCGAGGACGGTGCCGCCTCCGGCCTCCGGGGACACGGGGGGTTCGGTCGAGACGCTCACGGCCAGGACCTCCCGGGCGATCATCTCGAACAGCGGCTCGAGATCGTCCAGGCCGACCAGGTGGAGGTGGATGGTGTCCGACACCTCGAGGTCCCTCTCCTTGCGGAGCTCCTGCACGTTGCGGATGACCTCCCGGGCCAGGCCCCGGCGGCGGAGCCCGTCGTCGAGGGCGAGGTCGAGGGCGACCACCTCGGCCCCGTCGCGCGAGACGGCGAACCCGGGCTGGGCCCGGACCCGCAGCTCCACCTCGTCGGCGCCCAGTTCGACCGGCCCGTCGGACAGACCGACCACCACGGAACGGCCCTCCGCTAGATCGGCCGCCGCCGTCGCCCCGTCGACCGAGGTCATGGCGGCACGGAGGTCCTGGACCCGCTTGCCGAGGCGCGGGCCGAGGAGCTTGTAGTTGGGGACGAGCTCGTAGGCGAGCACGTCCCCGAGCTCGGCGGTGACCTCCACCCGGTCGACGTTGAGCTCGTCCTCCACGACCCCCGGCGGGGGGACCGGGCTGCCCGGTGGCAGGTAGACGAGGGCCCGGGCCAGCGGCTGGCGCACCTTCACCCCCGCCTCGGAGCGGGCGGCCCGCCCGAGGGAGGACAGCCGGCGGGCGAGCGCCATCCCCTCGTCGAGCGCCGGGTCGACGAGGGCGGTCTCGACCGCCGGCCAGTCGGCCAGGTGCACCGAGTCGGACTCCGCGGCACCGGTCAGGTCCCGCCACATCCGGTCGGCCAGGAACGGGGTCATCGGGGCGAGGAGCCTGGCCAGCGTGACCAGGACCTCGTGGAGGGTGGCCTGGGCACCGAGCGAGTCCGCCGGGTCGGCTCCCGGGTCGGTGCGCCAGAACCGGCGGCGGCTGCGCCGGACGAACCAGTTCGAGGTGTCGTCGACCAGCTCGGCGACGGCGGTCGCGGCCGGGAACGGCTCGTACCCGTCGAGGGAGACCGTCACCCGGTCGACGGTGGCGTGCAGGCGGGACAGCATCCAACGGTCCAGCAGCGAGCGGTCCGCCGGTGCCGGGACCTCCGGGTCGGCGGGGTCGAAGCCGTTGAGGTCGGCGTACGTCGTGAAGAACGACCAGGTGTTCCACAGGGTCAGCAGCGCGTCGCGCATCGACGCGTCGATGGCCTCGAAGCTGACCCTGGTCGGCGTCCACGGGGAGCCCTGGGAGAACATCCACCAGCGCAGGGGATCGGCGCCCCTCGTGGTCAGGATCTCCCAGGGGTCGATGACGTTGCCGATGCTCTTCGACATCTTGCGGCCGTCGGCGTCGACGATGTGCCCGAGGCAGAGCACGTTCCGGTACGGGGTCGAGCCACGCACCAGCGTGTTGACCGCCAGCAACGAGTAGAACCAGCCGCGGGTCTGGTCGATGGCCTCGCAGATGAAGTCGGCCGGGTAGACGAGGGACACGTCCGAACCGGGCGAACCCGGATAGCCCCACTGGGCCGTCGGCATCGATCCCGAGTCGAACCAGGCGTCGATCACCGGCTCGACCCGGTGCATCACCCCGACGCCGTCGGCATGCGGCGCCCCGGACGCGGCACATTCCGGGCAGGCGAAGACCACCTCGTCGATGGCCGGACGGTGGGGGTCGACACCGCTGACATCGGTCCCGGCCAGCTCGGACAGCTCGGCCAGCGAGCCCACGCACCGGACGTGCCCCTCGTCGCACCGCCACACCGGGAGCGGGGTGCCCCAGAACCGGTCGCGGGACAGGGCCCAGTCCACGTTGTTGGTCAGCCACTCGCCCATCCGGCCGTCGCGGATGTGCTCGGGGTGCCAGCCGATGGTCTGGTTCTGGGCGACCAGGTCGGACTTGCGGTCCGAGGTCCGGATGTACCAGCTCGGCTTGCCCCAGTAGATGAGCGGCGTGCTGCACCTCCAGCAGTGGGGATAGGGGTGCACATAGGGCTGGCGCCTGACCAGCAATCCGGCGGCGTCGAGCCGGTCGTTGACGGTGCCGTTGGTGTCCCGCACCGGCTCGCCCGCGAGCCATCCCACCGCGTCGGTGAACCGCCCGTCGGGACCGACCGGATTGAGGGTCGGCAGGTCGTTCTCCCGACCCACCTGCCGGTCGACCTCGCCGAAGGCCGGGGCCAGGTGCACGATGCCGGTGCCCTCGTCGGCCTCGACGAAGTCGCCGCCCACCACCCGCCATCCCACCCGGCCGGCGTCGGCCGGCCCGGGCGCCACGTCCTCGAACGGCCGCCGGTAGTGCAGGCCCACCAGCGCCGAGCCCGGGACCAGGGCGTCGACGGCCGTGCCCTCGCCGAACACCCGTCCCACCAGGGTGGCGGCCACCACGGCGTCACCGACGACGGCGTACTCGAGCCCCGGGCCGACCGCCGCCCCGGTGTTGGAGAGCAGGGTCCACGGCGTGGTGGTCCAGGCGACCAGGGCAAGTCCGTCGAGGGAGTCGCGCCCGAGGAGGGTCCGGAGGGCGGTTGCCGACCCGCCCTCGTCGGTCAGGGGGAGGCGCACATAGGCCGACTCGTCCTCGACCTCCCGGTAGACGTCGGGCTGGCCGAGCTCGTGGCTGCTGAGTGCGGTGCCGCACCGGGGGCAGTAGGGGACGACCTTGATGTCCTCGTAGAGGAGGCCCTGGTCCCAGAGGTTGGCCAGGTTGGCCCACACCGACTGGACGTAGTCGGGGTCGAACGTCCAGTAGGCGTCGTCGATGTCGATCCAGTACCCGATGCGCTCGGTGAGTGTCTTCCACTCCCCCACGTAGTTGCGGACCGACTCCTTGCAGAGGCGGGTGAATTCGGCGATCCCGACCTCCTCCTCGATCTGGCGCTTCGCCGTGATCCCGAGCTGCTTCTCCACCTCGACCTCGACCGGCAGGCCGTGGGTGTCCCAGCCGGCCTTTCGGGGGACCGCGTAACCCCGCATCGTGCGGTAGCGGCAGAACAGGTCCTTGTACACACGGGCCCACACGTGGTGGAGCCCGGGGCGGCCGTTGGCGGTGGGCGGCCCCTCGTAGAAGACCCACGGCTCGGCACCGGCCCGAAGCTCCACCGACCGCTCGAAGATGCGGTGCGCGCTCCACCTGGCCAGCTCCTCGTCCTCGAGGGCGGTGAAATCGGCTTCGGCTGGGACCGGGCGGAACACGGGGCGCTTCCTTCTGTGTGGGTCCGGGCGGGGTTGCGGATGGCCCGGGCGGGGCGGTGGGACGGAACAGGCGGCGGGACGGAACAGGCGGTGCGGAACGGGCGGACGCGTCGGGACGAGGTGCGGACCAGATACTACGGGCGACCGGGAGGCACGGCGGAACCCGGGCGTCGACGACGATTGGTGGCACGGGCACCGCACACCGGCCCCGCACGCCGACCGATCCGCGTCAGCCCACCGAGGGCTCCTCAGGGCACCTTCGGCCTACCGGACCCCTGACCGGGACGAACCGGGCGCGCTCGCCGTGGGTAACCCTGCGACGTCACCGGGTCCGACCCGGGGTCGCCGGCTCGGCCCTCCGACACCCCACTCGAAGCCAGCAGCTCGAGGCGGAGGCCACGGAGCGCCTGCACCCTGGCCTCGTGGCGCAGCTCCCTGGCGTCGGCGGAATGGCGTTCGGCTTCGATGCAGAGGTCGGGGTCGTCGCCGTAGTCGGCCCGGAGCTGGGCGGCCCGGCGTTCGGCGCGCTCGGCGGCGGCGACCAGCTCGGGAGGCAGAGCGGGAACCCCGAGGGCGTTGCGGGCTTCCATCTGCAGCTGCGTGTCGATGGAGCGGACCTCGAAGGCGAGGCGACCGTGGAAGGCCCCGTCGTCCACCACGGCGACGATCAGCGGGTCACCGGACATGAAGTCGACCCTGAGCGCACCCTCCGGGCTGGAGGCGTACGACACCAGCACGATCTCGCGGACCGGGAAGCGACGGGTGGCGCCGGCGTTGCTCAGCCAGAGTGCCTGACTGGTCAGGGCCACGCACGCTGGCCAGAACCTGATCGGGGCCATGCGGGGCGACGGAACCCTCATCCCCCGGTACTCGGCCATCGCCCAGGCCAGCAACGGCTCGTCCAGAGGGATGCCCAGTCGTCGCCTGACCTTTCCGGCTCTCCAGTCCATGCTGAGACCCTCCGCTCGTCATCGCCCTCCATTGACGACAACGAGTGCCTGCACCTCTGGGTTACAACCCTCGCGGGACACCCTGATCCGGATGGATACCGAGGGGTCCGCCGTGCCCGGGACAGGGTCGGGGACGGGCTGGAGTGGGGTGTGGGTGGGCTGAGGAGGGTTGGGTGGGCTGAGGAGGGTTGGGCCAATTCGATTCGAGCGAGGTGTATGCCGTGCGCATATCCCAAAAACCCTTCTGCCTCCCCGATGGTGCCCCCGAGGTGCCCGCCCGACCCGACAGCGCCTCACCGCAAGGCGCACGTTCGACCCCGCAGCGCTCCATCACCTGTCCCGGCCTTGAGAGACTGGAGCGATGTTCACACCGTTCCAGCTCGAGGGCACCCACGTCCGCCTCGAACCACTGTCGTTCGACCATGTCGAAGGACTGGTCGCCGCCGCCACCGGCAACCGGGATGCGTTCGGGTACACCGTGGTCCCCGACGACGTCACGTCGATGACCGCCTACGTGGAGAAGGCCCTGGGCCATGTCGACCGCGGGGACCAGGTCCCGTTCGCCACCGTGTCCCTGGCCCACGGCAGGGTGGTCGGCTGCACCCGGTTCTACGAGTTGGACCCCTGGGACTGGACGGCACTCACCCCGGGTTCGGTCCCGGTGGCCCCATCCGGCCTGCTCGACCGGGCGAGCATCGGCTACACCTGGCTCGATCCGGCCGTCCATCGGACGCCGGTCAACACCGAGGCCAAGCTGCTCATGCTCGACCACGCGTTCGGCACGTGGGGTGTCCGGGCGGTGCGCCTCCAGACCGACGCCCGCAACGAGCGGTCGCGAGCGGCCATCGCCCGCCTCGGATGCTCACTGGACGGTGTGCTGCGGATCGACCGTCCGGCGTCGGACGGTTCGGTGCGGGACTCGGCCGTCTTCTCGATGCTGGCCGAGGAGTGGCCGCCGGCCAGGCTGCGCCTGGTCGAGCGCCTCGAGGGCTGACCCGACCCCGCCCACACGCCCTCGCTCCGGCGCGCCCGCGCGCCGGCCCACCGGTGTGCGACGCCCGGACGCGGCCGCGTACGCTCGGTCCGTGCCGGAGTCCCCGATGCCACCCGCCGACGAGTCCGCCGATGCCGGTCCGGGTCGGCGTCCTTCGTCGGACACCGCCGTCCTCGTCGTGGTCTGCCTGGCCCAGTTCATGGTGGTCCTCGACATCTCCATCGTGAACGTGGCCCTACCCGCCATCCAGGCGAGCCTCCACTTCCGCCCGGCGGGACTCCAGTGGGTGGTGACCGCCTACGCCCTGACCTTCGGCGGGCTGCTCCTGCTCGGGGGTCGCCTCGCCGACCTGTTCGGCCGGCGACGGATCTTCCTGGTGGGCCTCGGCGTGTTCACCGTGGCGAGCCTGCTCGGCGGGTTCGCCACCGACCAGGCGTCGCTCATCGCCGCCCGTGCCCTCCAGGGCGTGGGCGCGGCGATCCTGTCCCCGGCGACGCTCACCATCCTGACGGTCACGTTCCGGGACCAGAAGGCGAGGGCCAGGGCGTTCGGGGTGTGGAGCGCGGTGGCGGCCGGTGGTGGCGCAGCCGGTGCGCTGTTCGGCGGGATCCTGACCCAGTACCTGTCGTGGCGCTGGATCCTCTTCGTCAACGTGCCGATCGGCATCGCCCTGTTCGCCGCGGCCCGCCTCCGTCTCCACGAGTCGAAGGCGGAGGGACCCCGGCGGCGATTGGACGTCGCCGGTGCCGTGGCGGTGACCGGGGCCCTGTTCCTCCTCGTCTATGCCATCTCCCACACCGACGAGGTGTCGTGGACGGCGCCGTCCACGCTCGTCGTCATCGGTGCGTCCATCGTCCTCTTCGTCGCATTCGTGGTCATCGAGGGGCGGGCCGCGTCCCATCCGCTGGTCCCGCTCCGACTGCTCCGGATCCGCTCGGTCGCCGGCGCGAACATGGTCATGTTCTGCTTCGGCGCCGGCATGTTCGCCATGTGGTTCTTCCTCTCCCTCTACCTCCAGCAGGTGCTCGGCTACAGCCCGGTCGTCACCGGTGTCACCTTCCTCCCCCAGACAGCGGCCATCGCCGTCGGGGCCACCCTCAGCGGCCGGCTGTCCCCGCGGTTCGGTCCGCGGAACGTCCTCATGATCGGGGCCGTCATCGGTGCGGGGGGCCTGTTCTGGCTCTCGCTCATCCAGGCCGGCGACACCTACTGGTCCGGTGCCTGCGGCGGGGGGATCCTGGCCACCTTCGGGATGGGACTCGCCTTCACCCCCATCGCGCTCCTGGCCACCGGCGGGGTCCCCCAGGAGGATGCCGGCCTGGCTTCGGGCCTGGTCAATTGCTGCCGCCAGATCGGGGCCTCGATCGGGCTCGCCGCACTGACCACCATCGCCGCATCGCGCACGGCGGAGGCACTGGCCCACTCGTCGACCGTGCACGGCGCGCTCGAGGTGGCCATGACCGAGGGCTACGCGCGGGCGTTCCTCATCGCGTCGGTGGTGGTCCTGGCCGGCGGCGCCCTCGGCCTCGTCATCCCGCCACCCCGCAAGGCGTCGGCGGGGTGGGCCGGATCCGGGTCCGATCAGTCGACCACCCCGGCGCTCGTCGACTGATCGACCGACGACCCGGCGGACGTGTCGCGTGGTCCGCGACGCCGGATCGACCTGGGCCACAGGTGCCGGGCCACCACCACGTCGATCTCCGCGGCGAACGTGGTGATGACCGTGCCGATGCCGATCCACCACAACAGCACGACGAACGTGGCGAACGTGCCGTACAGCGTGTGGTAGTGCCGGAGCTCGTGGGTCACCAGCTGCGCGTCGACGAACTGCAGGACCGTCCAGCCCACCCCGGCCACCACCGCGCCGCGCCACAGTGTCCGACGGGCATCGGGCACCGCCACCAGGACGGCGAAGCCGGCCCAGAACATGGCGACGTTCACGACGAGCGACCCGACGAACCCGACGGCGGGCGATGCCGGTCCCAGCCCGCCGAAGCTGCCGATGCCGGCGATCGCCCCACCGGCGACGAAACCGGCACCGATGACCGCCAGGAACCCGACGGCCCGGGGCAGCCACCTCCCGAAGCGCGGCAGCTGCGCCCGGGGGACGGCCCACACCGCGGCCATCATCCCCTGGGCGCTCCGGCTGAGCCGGAGGCACCCGTAGACGAGCCAGAGGAGCAGCACCGCGAGGAGGACCACGTTCCGCCCCGAGAGCCCGGTGATGTTGTCGCGCAGCTCGTCGCCCACGTCGGGGAACTGGCGCAGTGCGGCGTCGACGACGTCCTTCTGGATGGCCGGGTGGCCGAAGAGCAGCACCTCCACCAGGGTGAGGAGGATGAGCAGCATGGGAAAGACCGCCAGGAAGGCCCCGTAGGCCAGGAGATCGGCCAGCCGGCCGGCGCCGTCCTCGCCGTACTTGACCACCGTGGCCGCCACGACGGCGGTGACACGGTGGCGCTGCTGGTAGGCGTCGACCCGGGCCAGGATGCCCCGGCGCCCGGCTCCCGGCCCGGGCGACTCCGTCCCTGCCGCTCCCGTCATCCCCCGACCAGGCCGAGCCGGCCGTGCCGGCGGAATTCCTCGACGAGCGACGCCACGGCGGCAGGGGTCAGCGGCTCGTAGACGATGCCCCCACCGTCTCCCCCTCCCCCATCGGTCCGTCGGCGCCGGAAGACGGGGTCGATCCCCTGCCACCAACCGTCCTTCCGGAGCGGTCCCTTGGTGACCTTGCCGCTCGCCGTCTGGGGCAACGACTCCGTGACCCGCAGGAACGCCGGCGCCCACTTGGTGCCGAGATCGCCCTGGCGATCGAGGAAGGCGGCGAACGCCGCGGGGTCGAAGGCCCGGCCCGGGAGGAGCTCGACGGCCGCCATCACCTGGTCGCCGGACCGCGGGTCGGGTACCGGGTACACCACGACCGTGGCGGCGTCGGCGAAACGGACCAGTACCCGCTCGATCGGTCCGGCGGTCAGGTTCTCGGAGTCGACGCGCATCCAGTCGCCCCCGCGGCCGGCGAAGTAGAAGAAGCCGGACCCGTCCCGGTAGGCGAGGTCGCCGGTCCAGTACCAACCGTTGCGCAGACGTTCGCCGGTGGCGACCGGGTCGTCGTAGTACCCCTCGAATCGGCCCGACCCCGAGCGGTTCACGATCTCCCCGATGGCCTCCGCGGCATTGGCCAGTGCCCCCGTGGCGTCGAAGACCGCGGGCGGGCACTCCTGCATGGTCACCGGGTCCACCACCGCCACGTCCTCGGCGGCGACACCCAGTGAGCCCACCGGGGTCTCCGGCGTCCGACTGAGGGCGACCCCGCCCTCGCTCGAGCCGTACCCCTCGGTCAGGACGCACCCGAATCTCCGCTCGAACGCGGCGTGGTCCGCGATCGACGCCTCGGTGCCGAACCCGCGTCGGAGCGTGCACTGCGGGTCGTCCTCGGACTCGTCGGTGGCGAGGACGTAGGCCAGTGCCTTGCCGACGTAGGTGAAGGTGGTGGCACCGTAGCGGCGGACGTCGGGGAGGAACCCGGATGCGCTGAACCTGCGGGCCAGCGCCACCGTGGCCCCGACCACGAGGCACGGTCCCCACAGCACCATGAGGGCGTTGCCGTGGAAGAGCGGCATCGTGCAGTAGGCGACGTCGGAGCGCTCGAACCCGTAGGCGTCCGCCGACCGCAGGGCGATCGAGGCCAGCCGGCCCTGGGTGCACCGCACCGCCTTGGGTGCGCCGGTCGTGCCCGAGGTGAAGAGGAGGAGGAAGAGGTCGTCCGGCACCGGGGCGGCCGACGCCACGACCTGTGCCGCCGACACGCCGGCGTGCGCCGCCACCCGCTCCGCGTAGGCCGGGTCGTCGACCCGCAGGACCCGGTCGGCCGGCACCCCGGTGTCGAGGCCCTCGAGGAGGGCCGCACCCTCGGCGTCGGTGACCAGGACCCGGCAGTCCGTACGGCGGATGTCCCCGGCCAGGGCGTCGCCCCGTCGGGTCGGATTGACCCCGACGACCACCGCCCCGGCCAGCGCGGCGGCACCCAGCCAGAACAGGTACTCGGGCTCGTTGCCCAGCAGCACGCCGACGTGGGGCGGGTCGAACCCTCCGAGCGAGGTGAGGAGCGCAGCCCGTGCGGCGCTGGCCTCCACCGTCTCCGACCAGGTCCACGCGGCATCCCCCGACACCACGGCGACGGCGCCGTCACCGGCACGGGCCAGCAACAGGTCGGCGACGCTCGGCGTCCCCTCGGGGTACCCGCCCGTCGTCACGGGCCCGGCTCGACGAAGAGCTGCTGGACGGCCCGTCCGATCCGACCCTGTCGATCCCACAGTGCCGACTCGGCGGCACCGACCCCCGGTGAGCCGAACCGGGTGCGGGCGTCGACGCAGATCCACTCCCCGACCGGGGGCCGGTGGAGGGAGACGGTGAGGTCGGGGTTGATGAAGACGTTCGACTCGAAGGGCAGCTCGGCCGCGATCCCGTTGCCGAAATCGGCGGCGGCGGCGGCCCGCTGGACCGGCGAGGGCTCCTCACCGGCGACGACCGGGCAGCGGAGGCGGAACCAGGCCGCCGCCGGTCCGAGCCGGTCGAAACGGCCGCTCACGAACCGGATCTCCATGCCCGTCGTGTGGAAGGCGCGGTAGACGTCCCGGGTCGAGGCGACGAGCACCCCCGACTCCGGTCCGTCCGGGACGGGGTCCTCGGGTACCGACGGCGTCGTCTCGGGCAGCGACGGGTCGACCCGGATGCGGAGGGACCGCCCCCACGCCACCTCCCTCCCCTCCTGGACGACCACGGTGTCGACCAGCTGGACCTTGCGACCCGGGCGGACGAGTCGGCTGGTGACGGCGATCGGGGCGTTGCCGACCGGGCGCACGAGCTCCAGGGTGAGCCGGGTGATCTCGAGCCCGTCGTCGGTCCCCACGGCGTGCTCGACCGAGCGGGCGACCACGGCCGCCACCGTCCCGCCGTGCAGCGAATCGGGCGACCACGGGCCACGGGCGATCTCCGTCGGCACCAGGACGTCCCCGTCCGCCACGAACAGGGACGCCTCGTCATCGATGTCGGCCAAGGGTCCGTTCATTGCCGAGACGCTACCGGTGGTGGGATCCATCGGGCGCGCCTACCATCGGTTGCCCGACCGAGAGAAGGAGCCCCATGGGACAGCGCACGGCAGAGATCGACATCGACGGTTCACCCGAGGCCGTGTGGGCCCTGACCGGCGACTTCGGAGGCATCGCCGGATGGATGCCGGGCATGGAGTCCTGCCGACTCGAGGGCGACAACCGGATCCTCGACACGATGGGCATGACCATCACCGAGAAGCTCGTGTCCAAGGACGACGCCGCCAGGGCCATCACCTACGCCATCGTCGACGGCGTCCCCGTCGAGTCCCACGAGGCCACCATCACCGTCACCGGATCGGGTGACTCCAGCCACGTGACCTGGGTCGTCGACGCCGCTCCCGACGAGATGGCCGATCTCATGCAGAACGTCTACCAGCAGTCGCTCGAGGCGCTGAAGGCCCACGTCGAGGGATGACCGGCCCGGCGGACGGCGACGGTTCGGACGATGTCGCGCCGGCCGCCGCCGGTGGTCACTCCTACCGGGTCGGGGCCACCACCTCCGCTCCGGTCGATGCGGTGTGGCCGCTGTTGGCCGAAGCCGAGCGTTGGAGTGAGTGGTCGTTCCTCTCCCGCACCGGACTGGAGCGCGAGGGCGCCCCGGACCCCGACGGCGTCGGAGCGGTCCGCCGGTTCACCCGCTTCGGCATCGGGTCGCGGGAGGAGGTGGTCGCCTGGGACCCCCCGAGCCACCTCGCCTACCGGATCCTGAGCGGGTTCCCGGTCCGGAACTACCGCGCCGACATCACGCTCGAGCCCCACGGCTCGGGCACCCGGATCGACTGGACGGGGACGTTCGACACCCGATGGCCCGGCACCGGTCGGCTCCTCGGAGCGCTGGTCCCGGTGATGATGCAGCGGTTCGCCACCTCGGTCGCCCGGTACGCCGACGCACCCGGGCGGTGAGGCCCCCGGCGGGGGCCGCCCGGTAGGGACGGCTGCCCGGTGGTACTGACGCCCGGTAGGGACGGCTGCCCGGTGGTACTGACGCCGAACCCTACGAAGCGAAGGTCGCGAGCCGGGCTGCACGCCGATCCACCTCGGCGCGGGCGCTGTCGACATCGACGGTGCGGACCTCTCCGGCGGCGACCACCTGCGCACCTGCGACCCACACGTCGGTGACCAGCCGGCTCGATCCCGACCACACGAGGTGCTCGACGAGCATGTCGTCGTCGAGCAGCGGGACGAAGGCCGGGTCGTCGAGCGACACCGCCATCATGTCGGCCTTGGAGCCCTCCCACAGGATCCCGAGATCCGGACGGCCGAGGGCCCGTCCGGCCCCACGGGTGGCGAGGTCGAGGGCGGCCGCCGCCGGAAGGGCGCCGGCGTCCGACTGGCGGAGACGGGCGAGCATGGAGGCCAGGCGGATCTCCTCCCACAGGTCGAGGTCGTTGTTCGAGGCCGGTCCGTCCGTGCCGAGGCCGACCCGGATGCCCCGGGCCAGCAGGTCGACGACGGGGGCGACCCCGGACGCCAGCTTCGCGTTGGACTGGGGACAGTGGGCGACGGCGACGTCGTGGGCCACGTAGGTGTCGACGTCGGACGGCGACAACCAGATGCTGTGGGCGGCGAGGACGCGACCGTCGAGCACACCGGCATCGGACAGGACGCGGGGAACCGACCCGCCGTGCTCGGCCTCGAAGTGGTCCCCCTCGGTGGCCGTCTCGGCGAGGTGGAGGTGGAACAGGGCGTTCCGCTCGCGGGCGGCGGCCGCGGTGTCGACCAGACCCGGCAGCGGAACGGTGTAGGCGGCGTGGGCCGCGAACCCCACCTCGATCCTCGATTCCTCACCGTGGCGCCGGGAATGGAAGTCCGCGAACCGGTTCACACTGGCCGTCCACCAGTCGCCACCGGACTCGGATCCGGGCAGTTGCAGGACCCCCGGGGTGATGACCGAGCGCGACCCGGCGGCGATCACGGCGTCGGCGGTGGCGTCCTCGTGGAAGTACATCTCGCACGACGTGGTCACCCCGAAGGACAGGAGCTCGGCTGCAGCCAGGGTCATCCCCCAGTAGACGTCCTCCGCTTCGAGGTGGGCCTCCCGGGGCCACAGGACCTCGTGGAGCCACCGGTGCAGCGGGAGGTTCTCGCCGGTCCCCCGGAAGAGCGTCATCGGCGAGTGGCAGTGGGTGTTCACGAAGCCGGGCAGGAGCGCCCCGTCCACGGTGACCTCGTCGACAGCTGGGCCACCCCTGGACCGGAGCGCGTCCGGCGTGCCCACATCGGTGACGGTGTCCCCTGTCACCTCGACCGCACCCGGACGGAGTACCGCGACAGGACCGGCACACGGGACGACGGCGTCCGCCACGTAGCGGACGGTGCGCTCCGCGACCACGTCCCGAGCCGGAGGTCCTCCGGCCGACCCCGGCCCCGACGTGCTGGACACACGGCCACATTAGGGCGCGGCCGACGGTCGGGTGCCCCATTCGGTGATGCGTCCCGGCCCCGGAACGGCCGACCGCCGGCCTCCCCCGCTCGGGACATGCACCGGGGATTGCGGGCCGACGGTACGTTGGACCGGACTACCGGCCCCTCCGGAGTGAATCGACGCTCCGGACAGGGCAAGCCGGATGCGTAACGATGTGACCACAGAGCGTCACCTCGGTTGTCATACAGTCACAAATGCTTTATGTTTCACGTGTCGCCACAAATGGCGTCCCAGAGGGGTAGTTCAGGTGGGCACCGACCAGGAAGGTCTTCCCGGTCAGAGGGCGCAGCTACAGTTTCTTCTCTGGTGGGCAGAGAGCGCAGGAGGGGAGGACCATGACGTGGTCCTTGAGGACGGTGGCCGTGGGACAGCCCACTAGCCGTCTCGCGCGCGCCCACTTCCGGCCCGGCGTCATGAGGTGCACCCCGTGACCAATGCCATGAAACGGAATCCGAGGGGCGGTCGCGGCCCCCGCATGGTGCTCTACGCACTCGGCATCCTCGTCGCCGTGATGGCGGCCATCCTCGTGAAGACGACGACCATCGACAACAACGGCCTGACGAGTTCGGCCAACCTCACCGGGTTCAACCCCCTCACCGTGGCCCCCATCGCCAACCAGACCGGCAACACCGGCGCGCCGGTCGCCCCGCTCGCGCCGACGGCGACGGACTCCCAGACCTCGCCCTTCCCCGTCATCACCTGGTCGGCGACCGGGCTCCCCGACGGCATCACGATCTCGCGCTCGTCGGGTCTCATGACCGGAACGCCGTCGCTCGCCGGCACCTACCAGGTGACCGTCATGGCGAGGGACAACGCGCACCCGCCGACGTACGGCTCGACGTCGTTCAACTGGTACATCGGCAACTCGGCCCCGACGGTCACCCAGGTGGTGCCCATCGTCAGTCAAGGCGTCGGCGGCATCCGTGTGGTCATCACCGGGCGGCAGTTCTTCGACGTGTCCGCGGTGAACTTCGGCACGGTGAACGCGGGCGGCATGACCGTGAACCGGGCCGGGACCAGGATCGTGGTCTTCGCCCCGCCCCAAGCGGCCGGAACCGTCAACGTCTCGGTGACGACCCTGGGCGGGACCAGCGCCCCGGTGGCCGCCAGCCAGTTCACGTACAGCCCGCCGACCATCGCCATCCTCCTGACCCCGAACGGGTCGACCGTCGGAGGCACCCGCGTGCGGATCATCGGCACCGGGCTCGCCGGTGCCACGTCGGTCACCTTCGGGGGCGTGTCGAGCGTGTACTTCACCGCTCGGGACAACGGTACGGCCCTGACCGCGATCGCCCCTCCCGGAACACCGGGCACGGCCTCCATCACGGTGGTCACTCCGGGTGGAACGGTGTCGACCAGTGGAAGCGACGACTACACGTACGTCTCGCCTCCCCCGGCGCCGACCAAGCACGCCAAGACCAAGTAGCGGGCACCGGGCTCCTCGCCCTCGGATCCCGACGCCGTGCCGTGTCGGTTCCCTATGCCGTGTCGGTTCCCTATGCCGTGTCGTGTGTCCCGTGGTCTGTGGCCTCGCACGGCGGTGACTCGGTACCCGCGGCTCGAACGAGCAGGTGGTAGAGGGTGGAGCGCTCCTCGGCGCTGAGGCCGGCGAGGAGGCCGTCTTCGACCGAGGCGAGTCGGCTCGAGGCGGAGGCGAGCGCTTCGGCGCCTGTCGGGGAGAGCTCGACGATGTGACGTCGCCGGTCACGGGGATCGCGCCGCCTCGTGATCAGTCCACGCTCCTCGAGCTCGTTCAACAGCCCGACGACATTGCTCGGATCGAGGCTCAACGACCCGCCGAGGGCCCGTTGGCTCAGCGGTCCCCGCTCGCTCAGGATCCCGAGCGCATGGAGATGCCGGGGCCGGAGTCCACCCGGCGTGGAGGCCTCGGCGGATCGGCGGCCGACACGAGCCAGGTAGTCGAGCAAGGGCAGCGACCGGTGGTCCCCGCCACCCGATGCCTTCACCATGCACCAATGGTACATCAGAGACCATCGATTTTTGTATCACCAATGATTCGTTCTACGCTGTGCAGTCAACACGGTTCGATCTCACGGAGGATCACATGTCGAAACTGCACGTCATCGTAGGAAGCACCCGGCCGACCCGATCGGCCGACCTGGTGGTGCCCTGGGTCGTGTCCCGGGCGATGGCGCGCGAGGGCTTCGACGTCGAGGTGCTCGACCTCCGGGACTGGCCCCTGCCGTTCTTCGCCGAGCACATGGGCACGATCGGGGACTTCAGCGACCCGACGTACTCCGATCCGGTGGTCAGGGCGTGGAACACGAAGATCGGCGAGGCCGATTCCTACGTCGTCGTCACGCCCGAGTACAACCACAGCCTTCCCGGGGTCCTGAAGAACGCCATCGACAGTGTCTTCGTCTCGTTCGGATTCCGGAACAAGCCGGTCGCCGCGGTCGGCTACAGCGCCGGGATCGGAGCGGGGGTCCGGGCGATCGAACACCTGGCCCACGTCGTGGTCGAGGCCGACGCCGTACCGCTCCGGAGCACCGTCGTGATCCCGTTCGTCGGGACCGCGTTCGACGAGTACGGCGAGCCGATCAATGCCGCCACGAACATCAGTCTGGACATCATGCTCGACGACCTGGCGTGGTGGTCGCACGCGCTCGAGGCCGCTCGCGCCGCCGGTGAGCTCGTCCCGGGCACCTTCCGTGCTCGGACCGCCATGGCAGCGGCCGAAGCGGCCGAAGCGGCCGGCAAGGCGGAGTCTGCGGGCTGAAGGCCGGAGACCACCGGTCGGGCCGATGCCGACCGTGCCGGATCGTCGTCGACCCCGTCAGCGCGACCGACGCGTCACAGATCGGCAACGCGTCCCATCGCACGACCGGTCCCGATCGTCTCGGGGTTGACCGTCACGTCCGGCTCGAGGCGGCCCGCCTGCGTCAGACGCGCTCGGGAGCTGACAACGTGGCAGTGCTCGATCAATGCGTGACCGTCCTCCGTCGTCTTCGGTGCCAGCGTCCCGCCGACCCGCCAGGACCGGTCGTCCTGGGTCGAGCACGACCGGGCGGTGAAGGTGGCGTCGACGGTGCTGGTGCCGCCTTCCAGGCGGGGGAGTTCCAACTGCAGGGCGACCTCTTCACCGATGGCCAGCGGGCGGGGTGTGATGATGGCGGCACCCCCAGGCGTCAGGTCTGCGATGCGCACGAGGGATCCGCCCATCGTCGCCGCGATCTCCACCTTGACCCGGAACTGTCGACGTACCTGGCGACGTCGCGTCACCCGCCAGAGCGCCGATGCGATGAGCGCGGTCTCCCATGCTGCGAAGCACATCCCGAGAGCGACCGCCAGGGGGCTGAGCGGCGGCAGGGCGAGCACGCCCACCAGGACGAGGGCCCGCAGAACCACCGCGACGACGAGGAGGGCCCCGATGGCCAGAACCAGTCGGAGCTGGCTCGCCGCCGACCATCCTCCTTCGTCGATCCCGTCCTTCGGGGTCACCTTGAAGGCGACACGGAACGGGCGAACGAGGACGAACACCGCCCGGCTGTAGATCTCGGTCGTCAGGAGCAGCATGTACGAGCCGTCCAGCAGGCTGACCTGACCACGCGACAACAGCGTGCCGGCCGCGATGTCGAGAGCCATCCACGGTAGCCAGAAGGCGACGAACTCACGTGCCGGGGCGTGGACTGGCAGGAGGCCACCGACGAGCATCGTCGCCAGCACCAGGACCATCAGGACCCGCTGGAGCGGGACGAAGTACGCGAGCAGCGATGCGAGGTAGCTCACCCGTTGCTTCAACGTGAGGCGCGGCGCCAGGATCGGGTTCTCGGGCGTTCGGAGGACCGCGAGATTCCCACGTGCCCACCGGTCCCGCTGCAACAGGAAGGACGCGAGATCATGTGGGGCCAGCCCCTGCACCAGCGTCTCGTCGTGGTACCGGGTGGTCCATCCCCGGGTGTGCATCCGGATGGTGGTGTGGAAGTCTTCGGCAACGGTGTCGGTGGCGATCCCCCCGATGTCCTCGAGCGCCCGTCGACGGATCACTGCCGCCGAACCACACCAGAAGGCGCCGTTGTGGCGGTCCTTGCCCGGCATGATCACCTCGAAGAACATGCTCTGGTCGTGACGTCCGGTGGCGAAGTGCTGGAACGAGTCGTGGTTGCCGAAGTCGTGCGGGGTCTGGACGAGCGCCACCGACGGATCGTCGAAGTAGCCCACCGTGGCATCGAGGATGTCGGGCTGAGGAACGTGGTCGGCGTCGAGGATCAGCAGGAGTTCACCGCCGGTGCAGCCCAGAGCGTGGTTGATGTTCCCCGCCTTGGCGTGCTCGTTGTCGGAGCGGGTCACATAGACGGCGCCGAACCGGGCTGCGAGTCGCCGCACCTCGTCGCGACGCCCGTCGTCGAGGACGTACGTCGTGTGCGGATAGGTGATCCCGTTGCAGCCGACCAGCGTCGCCTCGAGTACGTGGAGGCCCTCGTCGTAGGTGCACACGAACACCCCGACGGTCGGATGCTGGTTGATCGGCGGACGGAACCGCCGTGGAATCCGCCAGGCGAGGAACGTGAAGGACGCGAGCACGATCCACCCGAACAGTTCGCAGCCGAAGAGCACCGGGAACAGGATGGGGTTGGCTCCTCGCCACGTGTCGAGGAGGCGCCAGGTGAGATACAGGAATCCGGCCACCAGGGCGACACTCGCGACGAGGCGCCGAATGCCGTCATGGTCACGCTGCGCGGAAGATGCCGTTTCAGCGAGTCGATCCATGGGATGCAATTCGTCCGACAGAGGACGTAGCTTGAGTCGGTCAAGCTGCTTCCGATGGAGCCGGCGGCGCGCCCGAAGGCACCTCTCCTGCCTGGTCACGCCTCACATCGCTGATTGGTCGGATCCTCTGGCGGTGCAACCTGATGCCGTCGTCGACGGCCCACCCCGACCCCTGACCGCTCCCCGGCGCGCCCGCCAGGGAGCGGTTCCCTCAGGAGTTGATCGTGATGGAGAACTGCTTGGTCGCGGTCTCCTGCAGGTGCAGCGGGGCGGGACCCTTCTTGTCCTGGACCTCGATGGTGAAGTTGAAGGTTCCGGCGAAGCTGGCCTTGCCCGAGATGGTCCCGGTGGACTTGGACAGCTTCAGGCCGTTCGGCAGGCTGCCCGCGGTCACGTACCACTTGTAGGGCGGCACCCCGCTCGCAGCCACCAGGGTCGCCGAGTACTTGACCGGATCGGCCTTCGAGTACAGCGTGCCGGACGGCAACGACGTCGTCGTGATCGACAACGGCGGGACCGGCGACACCGTCAGTGTGGCGGCCGTCGTGTCCACCGAGCCGACCGGATTGGTGAAGACCGCCCGGTACTCGTTCCCGTTCTGGCTGAGCGAGGTGGCGAACGTGTAGCTGCTGCCCGTGGCACCTGCGAGGTTGGTGAAGGAGGTCCCGCCATTGGTCGAGACCTGCCACTGCACCGTGGGTGCCGGGTTGCCCGTCGCCGCGGCGGAGAACGTGGCCGACTGTCCCGCGATGACCGACACGTTGGAGGGGTCGGTCCCCACCACCGGGAGCGTGTCGAGCGCGAGCGTCGCCGACGTCGACGTCGACGACCCTGCCGCGTTCGTGAAGACGGCCTGGTACTGGTTGCCCGAGTCACCTGCAGCAGTGGTGAACGTGTAGGTGTCCGCCGTGGCTCCGGTGATGTCGGTGAAGGTGGTGCCGCCGTCGGTCGAGACCTGCCACTGGACCGTGGGCGCCGGGTTGCCCGTCGCGGCAGCGGTGAAGCTGGCCGACTGCCCGAGGTTCACCAACACGTCGGTCGGATCGGTCGTCACCGTCGGCACCGTGTACACGGTGAGCGCAGCAGTGCCCGACGTGACGGATCCGATCGAATTGGCGAAGACCGCCTGGTACACGTTCCCGTTGTCACCGGCCGACGCCACCACGTCGAGGGTGGGGCTGTTGGCCCCGACGATGTCGGTGAAGGTGGTGCCGCCGTCGGTCGAGACCTGCCACTGGACGGTGGGAGCCGGGTTGCCGCTTCCTGCGGCGGTGAAGGTGGCCGTCTGGCCGGCGTCGACCGTGGTCGCAGCGGGCTGGGTCGTGACCGCCGGGCCCGTCCCGACGAATCCGTAGAACGCCAGCGACACCAAGCCGCCGGCATAGGTGGTGCCGAAAGTCGGGTTCGACCCGTTGACCGACCAGGACGACCCTGCGCCACCGCCGCCGCCGGCGCCGCAGTCGACGCCCGCTGTGGCCGTGCTCCCGAGACCGCCGACGTAGCCGGCGCCACCGCCGCCGTTACCGGCGGAGTCGCTCAGGGACACCGAATCGGACCCCGGTCCCCCCGGCGTGCCACTGGAGCTCCCGGTCGAGTCGTTGACCCCACCGGCACCCCCGACGTCCCCGCTGGTCGCCCCCATCCCTCCACCGGTTCCGCTCGGACCGGCACCGGTCCCGTCGGTCGACGCGGTGGACGACCCGCCGCCGCCGGTTCCACCGCCGCCGCCGTCGGAGCCTGCGCACATCGACTCACCGCCGCCGCCGCCGCCGCCCGCGACGACCAGCGGTGTCGTTCCGACCTGGCACGACGAGCCGACGCACAGTGCGGTCGAGCCGCCACCGCCGCCGCCACTGCCGTCCGCGCCCCCGTCGCCGATGCAGGCGCCCTCGATGCTGATCCCGGCGCAGTAGTAGCCGTTGCCGCCGCTACCGCCGTTCGAGTACCCGGCGCCACCGGCGCCGCCCGTGCTGACCACGCCCGAACCGTTCGGCGCGGTCGCACCGGTGCACCCGGCTGCTGCCGTCAACTGGGATCCCGGGGTGACCGGGTACGTGCCCACGACCGTCGAGCCGGGTCCACCGGAGCCTCCGGAGTCACTGCTGGCGGCGCCACCCCCACCGCCACCGGATCCACCTGCCAGGGTGGCCACGACCTCGGAGGCATGCGCCGGCACGGTCGCCGTGTCCGGGAGCCCGCACGCCTGGGTGTCGGCCCAGGTGGACAGCTTGGTCAGGACCTGCGGCCCGAAGGAGAACTGGTCGGCGGCCACCGGGGCGCTGATCCCGGAAGGGGTGGCCACGGTGACGTCGACGGTGCCGGTTCCGGCCGGCGAGGTCGCGGTGATCGAGGTGGCGCTGTCGGCGGTGATCGTCCCCTGGTGGGCGCCGAAGTTGACGCCCGTCGCCCCAGCCAGGTCGGTGCCGGTGATCGTCACGCTGGTGCCTCCGCCGACCGGACCGGTCGCCGGGCTGATCCCGGTCACCGTCGGCGGGGGGACCACGTTCGTGTACGAGTACTGATCGGCCGGCGAGGTGACCGAGGTGCCGTCCGGGCCGGTCACCGTGATGTCGACCGTCCCCGTACCGGGGGGTGCGGTGGCGGTGATCGAGCTGTCCGAGCCGACGGTGAACGACGTGGCCGGGGTGGACCCGAAGTCGACCGCGGTCGCCCCGGTGAAGTCGGAGCCCGAGATCGTCACGCTGGTCCCGCCGGCCGGCGGTCCGGTTGCCGGGGTGACGCCGGTCACCGTCACGGTGTTGGCGGCCGTCGAGGTGATGGTGGTCGTGGCCAGGGGCGTGGGCGCCTGGTACAGCGGGGTGTCGCCCGAGGCGCACGCCGAGCACGACGGGTAGCCGTCGAAGGTGAGCGTCCCGACGATCGACACCGTGGTCTGCAGGACGAACTCGGTGAAGTCGATCGGTGCGACCGTTCCGACGGCGCCGGTCGCCGTGAACTGTGCGGTCACGGTCGGAAGGGTGACGTTGTCCCCGCCGGCGATGGTGACCGACGGATTCAGGTACGTCTCGATGTAGGGATAGACCGTCTTGTAGTTGCCACTGTCGATCTGGGCCGTGCACGCGTCGGCGACGGCCCCGGTGCAGTAGGTGGCGGCGAAGTGACCCGAGGTCGTCGCGTCCCCGCCGGTCACGCCGATCGAACCGGGCACGTAGGTGAAACCCTTCGGCACGGGGAGGATGACGGAGAATTGCGCGGCGCTCTCGACGGTCACACCGCTGTCGGATGACGGGACACTGGTCGGGACCGGTGCGATCGATGCGGTCACCGTGGAGCCCTGCACCGCCGTCGACGGGAGGCTGATGGCGGTCTGGAGATCCTCGATGACGCCCGACAGGTTGTCGACGTCTCCGCCCATGTACTCACCGACGGAAGGGGCGAACGTCAAGGTGGCGGTCGTGCAGTTGCCCGCGCTCGGGTACGTGTTGCCTGCGTTGCAGTAGGCGAAGGTCAGGACCTGGCTGCCGGTGGTCCCCGAGGCCGGCGTGTAGGTGATGATGCCGTTCGACGCCCCGGCGCTCGCCGTGGCCGTGCCGCTCGTCGGCTGGGTCACGATGGTCAGCGACGCGGTGTTCACGGAGGCGGCACCGCCGGTCACCAGGGTGAGCGCGTCGAACTGCGTCGGCGGCGTGGTGGATCCGGGCGTGTAGCCGGCGAACCCGTTGGCGATGACCGGGGCGGCTGCCGCCGATGCCGGTGCGGCGGCCACCACCGACAGTCCGGCCAGCCCCGTTACGGCGGTGACTGCAATGGTGGCGGCACGAGCCAGCCGTCCGAGCGTTCGTTGCGTCGATCCCATCGGGTCGATCCCCCTCGTTCCTGAGAACCCCGGAATCCCCCAAGGCTCCGGCGCGCCGCGGTGCGCGACCCCCCGAAAGCTATGACATGTAGACCGCGTTGGCAACAGTTATCGACGGAACCGGTCCGACGGCACCGATCGTCGGTCGGATCGATTCGTCCGGGGTCCGGAGGCCCGAGATCCGCGGCTGATCCCTGTTCCCCCTCCGCACAGCGGGACGACGACCGTCCCTGCTTCGCCGGCGAACCATCGACGCATCGCTGTGCGTGCTGATGTCGCCACGGAGCGTCGTTTGGGTTGCCCGAGTGCAATTCGTTCTATAACTTTCGCTACGTCACCAGGTATGGCAGCAGTCATGCGGCGCCTGTGGCAGTGAGCGGCCTGCGGGGAGCGGGCTCACGGGGATCGACGTCCTCGTTCGGGGGAAGCAGACGAGGGGGAGGTCGTGACCGTGCACGAGTCCAACGCAGCGATGCACGCGGGAGTCCGAGGTTCGAGGAGTCGGGTGGGCCGGGACACGGCACCGACCGCCCGTCACCCGAGGCGGTTCGTCCGACTGACCGCGAGCGGGTTGGTCACCTGTTTGGTGGGCGGGATGCTCAGCGCCGTCGCGGTGACCGCCGCGATCACTGCGACGTCGGTCGTCGCCGGAGCCACCGCGACCACACCCACGACGTCGTCGGCTTCGTGGAGCTCGTCGCCCAACTGCACCTCGTACGTGACGGCCACCCCCCCGGCCGGGACCGTGTCGGCCACGCTGACCCTGTCGGGTGGCGGCGGTGGCGGTGGTGGCACCAACTCCGGATCGGGTGGCAGCGGTGGCGCCGGTGGGGAGATCAGCTCCACGACGCTGTCCCTCACCCACACCACCGGCGTGGTGAGCGTCAAGGTGGGCTGCGGCGGCGGAGCCGGCGGGGAGAGCGGCAGCAGCGACTCGACCATCAACGGTCCCGCCGGTGGTGCCGGATTCGCCGCCGGTGGCAGCGGTGGTAGCGGCAGCTCCGAGTTCCTCTCGATCGACGGCGAGTCCTCGGCCGGCGGCGGTGGCGGTGCCTCCGGCCTCTGTCTCGGCAACGGAACCTGCACGACGTCGGTGGCCGTGGCCGGCGGTGGCGGTGGCGGCGGTGCCCGCTGGGACTGCACCGGTTCGACCGGCCCCGGCGCCGGCGGTGGCGGCGGCAACAGCGGGACCGGTTCGAGCAGCTCCGGCAACGGGGGGGCCAACGGGGACGGATCCGACGGCGGGGGCGGTGGCGGCGGGACCTCGTCGGCCGGCGGTTCCGGTGGCTCGGGCTACAACGCCAACGGCAGCACCGGGTCCGACTCGCCGTACGCCTCCGCCGGCGGCAACGGCGGCGCCGGCAAGGGCAGTGAGGCCGGCGCCGGCGGTGGCGGCGGCGGCGGCTCGGGAAGCGACGCCGGCGGCGGTGCCGGTGGTGGGTCCTCGGCGGTCAACTCCAGCTACGCCAGCTCCTTCGCCTACGGCACCGGAGCCTCCGGCGGCGGCAACGAGGCCGCCGGCACCGAGGGTTCCGTGACGCTCACCTGGAACGTCGACAACCTGTCGGTCACCAACCCCGGCACCCAGTCCAACGTGTCGGGCAGCGGCATCCCCGGCTTGACCATCGCCGCACCACACGACACCACCGGCGGAAACTCGGTGAGCTTCGCAGCCACCGGCCTTCCCACCGGGCTCTCCATCAACGCCTCCAGTGGCGCCGTCACCGGCACCCCGACCACCGCGTGCGCCTGTTCGGTCACCGTCACGGCGACCGACTCCGAGGCGCTCAGCGCGTCCACCACCTTCACCTGGGACATCACCAACACGGTGACGGTTGCCGGACACGTCAACCAGGCCGACGTTTCGGGCTCGCCCGTCACCGCCCTCACCGACTCGGCCACCGACACCCAGGCCGGCGAGAGCTACACCTGGTCGGCCACCGGCCTGCCGCCGGGGCTCGCCATCAACTCGTCGACCGGCACGATCACCGGCACCCCGACCACCGCCGGCACCTACTCGGCCGTCGTCAAGGCCACCGACTCGGCCGGCTACTCGGGGACCACCTCGTTCTCGTGGACGGTGACCAACACCGTGGCCGTGAACAGCCCGGGCAACCAGTCGGACGTGTCGGGCTCGGCCATCACCGCCGTGACCAACTCGGCCACCGACACCCAGTCCGGAGCGACCTTCACCTGGACGGCCACCGGTCTGCCGTCCGGCCTGTCCATCAACGCCTCGACCGGGACCATCACCGGCACGCCGACGACCGCCGGATCCTCCTCGGTGACCATCACCGCCACCGACGGTTCGGGCTACTCCGGCAACGCCGCGTTCACCTGGACCATCACCAACACGGTCACGGTGACCAACCCGGGCAACCAGTCCGACGTGTCGGGCTCGGCCATCGGCGCACTCACCGAGTCGGCCACCGACAGTCAGTCCGGCGAGGCCCTGACCTGGTCGGCCACCGGCCTGCCCGCCGGTCTCTCGATCAACAGCTCGACCGGCTCGATCACCGGCACGCCGACGACCGGCGGTTCGTCCTCGGTCACCGTGAAGGCCACCGACGGATCGGGCTACTCCGGAACGGCGTCGTTCTCCTGGACAATCACCGACACGGTGGCGGTCGCCGGTCACACGGCCCAGACAGACGTGTCGGGCACGCCCATCCCCGCCCTGGGCAACTCGGCCACCGACACCCAGTCGGGGGCCACCTACACCTGGTCGGCCACCGGTCTGCCCACGGGGCTGGCCATCAACGCCTCCACCGGGACCATCACCGGGACGCCCTCGGCCGGCGGGACCTACTCGGTCACCGTCAAGGCCACCGACGGGGCCGGGTACTCCGGCACCACGTCGTTCACCTGGACCGTCACCAACACGGTGGTGGTCGCCGGTCACACGGCCCAGACCGACGTGTCGGGCTCGGCCATCCCCGCCCTGGGCAACTCGGCCACCGACACCCAGGCGGGGGCCACCTACACCTGGTCGGCCACCGGGCTGCCGTCCGGCCTGTCGATCAACGCCTCGACCGGGACGATCACCGGCACGCCGACCACCGGTGGTCCCTACTCGGTCACCGTCAAGGCCACCGACGGCGCCGGGTACTCGGCCACCGCGTCGTTCTCCTGGACCATCACCAACACGGTGACCGTAGCGGGCCATTCGGGTCAGACCGACGTGTCGGGCTCGGCCATCGGCGCCCTGGGCGACTCGGCCACCGACACCCAGTCCGGCGCCACCTTGACCTGGACGGCCACCGGGCTTCCCTCGGGCCTCTCCATCGACGCCTCGACCGGGACCATCACCGGGACCCCGACGACCGCCGGCACCTACTCCGTGACGGTGACCGCCACCGACCCGGCCGGCTATGCCGGTTCCACGTCGTTCGCGTGGACGGTGACCAATACGGTCGTGCTCACCAACCCCGGCAGCCAGACCGACGTGTCCGGATCGGCCGCGACACCGGTGACGATCGACGCCACCGACTCGTCCCCGACCACCACGGTCATCTTCGCGGCGACCGGCCTGCCGGCAGGGCTGAGCGTCGATCCGACGACCGGCACCATCTCCGGCACGCCGACGGCGACGGGCACCTTCGCCGTGACCGTCACCGGGACCGACGGCGCCGGCTACTCGGGCACGTCCTCGTTCTCCTGGACGATCACCGACACGGTGGCCGTCGCCAATCCGGGCGACCAGTCGGACCTGTCCGGCTCCCCCATCGCCGCGGTGCCGGACTCGGCCACCGACTCGTCGACCACGGCCACCATCGCCTGGTCGGCGACCGGGCTGCCTGCCGGACTCTCGATCGACCCCTCATCCGGCACCATCTCGGGCACGGCGACGACCGCCGGCACCTACCCGGTGACGGTGACGGCCACCGACGACTACAGGTACGCGGCATCCGCGTCCTTCACCTGGACCATCACGAACACCGTGGCGGTCGGGAGCCAGTCGGGCCAGACCGACGTGACGGGCACGGCCATCCCGACCCTCACCAACTCGGCCACGGACTCGGAGGCCGGCGAATCCTTCACCTGGTCGGCGACCGGACTGCCCGCCGGGCTCTCGATCGACCCCTCCTCGGGGAGCATCACCGGCACCCCGACCTCGGCCGGCAGCGGCCCGGTGACCGTCACGGCGACGGACGCTTCGGGATCCTCCGGCTCGACCACGTTCGCCTGGACGGTCACCAACACCGTCACCGTCGGATCGGTGGCGAACCAGACCGACGTGTCAGGATCCCCCGTGCCCGCAGTGGCCGACTCGGCCACCGACACCCAGGCCGGTGAGAGCTTCTCCTGGTCGGCGTCCGGGCTGCCCGCCGGACTCTCCATCGACCCGTCGAGCGGCACCATCGCCGGCACCCCGACGACCGCCGGCCTCTTCGACGTGACGGTCACGGCCACCGACGGGGCCGGTTACACCGGCTCCACGTCCTTCTCCTGGACGATCACCAACACGGTGGCGGCCACCAGCCCGGGTGACCAGACCGACGTGTCGGGGACCCCCATCACCCCGGTGACCGTCGCGGCCACCGACTCGTCCTCCACCGCGGTGCTCGCCTTCTCCGCCGGCGGGACGCTCCCGCCCGGGCTGTCGATCGACCCGTCGACCGGGATCGTGTCCGGCTCGGCCACCACGCCCGGAACCTACGAGGTGACCGTCACCGCCACCGACGGCGGTGACTACTCGGCATCGACCTCGTTCTCGTGGACGATCACCGACACCGTGGCCGTCGGGAGCCCCGGCACCCTGGCGAGCCTCTCGGGATCGCCGATCGCCACGGAGACCCTCGTGGCCACCGACTCCTCGTCGACGGCCACGATCACCTCGTGGTCCGCCACCGGCCTGCCGACCGGTCTCTCGATCGACCCGTCGACGGGCACCATCACCGGCACACCGACCACCGCCGGCGCCTACACGGTGACGGTGACGGCCACGGACGACGCCGGGTTCTCGGGGTCGACCACCTTCACCTGGTACGCCACCAACACCATGACGGCCACCGGCCCGGGTGACCAGTCGGCCACGTCGGGCACGGCGATCACCCCGGTCACCGTGTCCGCCACCGACTCGTCGTCGACGGCGACGGTCACCTTCTCGGCCACCGGCCTGCCGGCCGGGCTGGCGATCGACCCGACGACGGGCACCATCTCCGGCACGCCGACCACCGCCGGGGCCTACCCGGTCACCGTGACGGCCACCGACGGCGCCGGGTTCTCCGCATCGGTCGGATTCTCCTGGACGGTGGTCAACACGGTCTCGGTGACCGGTCCGGGCGCCCAGACCGCCCACGTCGGCACGGCCATCACCCCGGTCCACGTGACCGGGTCCGACTCGTCGACGACGACGTCCCTGACCTACTCGGCCACCGGGCTGCCGGCCGGCCTCTCGATCGCCCCGGCGACCGGGACGGTCACCGGCACACCGACCCACTCGGGCATCGACCCGGTCACGGTGACGGCCACCGACGGGGCCGGCTTCTCCGGCTCCGCCACCTTCTCCTGGTCGGTGGTCGGACCCACCATCACGTCGATCTCGGTGACCACCGGCCCGGCCTCCGGGGGGACCAAGGTATCCATCGTCGGCACCGGCCTCACCGGCGTCACCTCGGTGACCTTCGGAGGCACGCCGGGATCCGGCATCAAGGCGAACAGCAAGGGCACCAAGGTATCGGTGGTGTCGCCGGCCCACACCGGTGGGACGGTCGACATCATCGTGAACGCCGCGGTCGGACCGACCCTGCCGGTCAGTGCCGACCGGTTCACCTACACACCCCCGTCGGTCACCTCGCTGTCGCCCGCCACCGGGCCTGCCACCGGGGGGACCACCGTCCACATCGTCGGGAGCGGCCTCACCGGTGCCACCGTCGTCATGTTCGGCACGGTGCCGGTCACCACGTTCAAGGTCGCCGGCAAGGGGACCAAGATCACGGTGAAGGCGCCACCGGGCGCGGCCGGCACCGTCGACGTCACCGTCGCGACACCGGAGGGGACGACGGCCCCCGTGAGCGGTGACCGCTACACCTACGGCTGACCCGTCGACGATGCGCCCGGGGTCGGCCGGGCGCATCGTCGGATCGGCCGGTGGGCCGACTTCGCTCCGCGATCACAGCTGTTAGGGTCGGCCTCGCACTCGGTAGCAGCCGGCGACGCCGACGGCGGCGCACCGAACGATCCACTTCGGAGGTGGCACATGGCGCTCGGACCGGTCGAGATCCTCGTCCTCAGCTTTCCCGGCAACCAGTTCAACGGGGAGATCATCCCCGAGCTCGAGCGCCTCGTGGCGAGTGGCACGATCACGGTGATCGACGGCGTGTTCGTCACCTGTGACGAAGCCGGCGATGTCGCCTTCGTCGAGTTCGACCAGCTCGACGCCGGCCACGACGCCGCCCGCCTCGCCGGCGTGATCGAGCAGCTCGAGTCGCTGATCTCGGACGAGGACGTCCTCGAGCTGGCCGCGTCCCTCGCCCCGGGCGACTCGGAGGCCATCCTGGTGTTCGAGCACACCTGGGCCAAGCCGTTGCGCGACGCCATCGTGGACTCGGGAGGCATCCTCACCGGCGAGTTGCGGCTCCCGGGGGAGCTCGTCGAGGAACTGCTCGACGAGCTGGCCGCCCTGGCCTGAGGCTGTCCGACCGGCCGCGCCGGACATCCGACTCCACGGCCGTACAATTCAGACAACGACAGAACGCCACAGGAGGCAATCACGATGATGCGTCGCATGGGACGTCCAGGACTGGTGGGCACGATGGCCCGCACCGCGGTGGTCGCGGGCACGGCGACCGCCGTCGCCGGCGGCGTCCGCAACCGCCAGCAGGAGAAGGCACAGCAGGCCGAGGCCGGCCAGCAACAGCAGCCGGCACCGCCGGCCGCCGCATCGGACGACACCGACATCACCGGCGAGCTCCAGAAGCTCGCCGAGATGAAGAGCTCGGGTCTGCTCACCGACGAGGAGTTCGCCCAGGCCAAGGCCAAGCTGCTCGGCTGAGCACGGGGCCCGGCCGCACGGGTCGGGCCGCACGGTCGGGACAGGACACGACGATGCCCCGGGCTGCGCCCGGGGCATCGTGCTGCCGGTCGAGCCGGCGGTTCCCGTGGGCCGTCAGGAGTCGAACTTGACGATGCCGCGGATGTTGATGCCCGCCTCGAGGTCGTTGTAGCCGTCCTGCACCTGGTCGAGGGCGTACTCCTGGGTGATGAGGGCGTCGATCTCGAGCATGCCGGCCTCGTAGAGGCGGAGCAGGTTGGGGATCTGGACCCGGGGGCTGCACGAGCCGAACACCGTCCCGAGCAGCGCCTGGTTGTACATGGCGAAGTTGAACAGGTTGAGGTCGACCTGGTTCTGGTTGAACGGGGCGATGGCGGTGGTGACCACCCGGCCGTCCTTGGAGGCCAGCGCCATGGCCGGGGCGATCAGGTCGCCGGTCAGCACACCCGGGGTGAGGATGACCGCATCGGCCATGCGGCCCTCGGTCAGATCGGGCAGCATCAGGTTGGCCTCGAGGACGGAGTTGGCGGTGTGGGTCGCACCGATCGCCGTCGCCTTCTCCAGCTTGAAGGGCACCGTGTCCACGGCGATGATCTGACGGGCGCCGGCCAGGCGAGCCCCCTGCAGGGCGCCCGAGCCCACGCCTCCACAGCCGATGACGACGACGGTCTCACCCGGGCGCACCTTGGCCCGGTCGACGGCCGAGCCGAAGCCGGTGGAGATGCCGCAGCTGATGAGGGCGGCCGCCTTCAGCGAGGCGTTGGGGTCGATCTTCACCAGCGAGGCCTCGTTCACCACCATGTACTCGGCGAAGGTGCCGAGCTGGGTCATGCGGTTGACCTTGGC
>JBEKRV010000050.1:0-28652 GCA_049517675.1 Acidimicrobiales bacterium | reverse complement strand
TCCAAATCGACTATGAGCGCAACCCCAAGGTCACCGAAGGGTTCGTATGGACCGCCCACTCCCGACTGCTCCTCCGCCGACTCACCGAACCGGCGACCCCGTAATCGCGCTGGGTAGAAAAACGCGACAGCCTCTCAGGGGCTCTACGAGAGGATGTGACCGGAACAGCGGCAACTGATGAACCTCGCCATCTTCGAGAAGCTCTACATCTTCGACGATGGGATCACTGACGCGGTCTTCAAGCCGCCGTTCGATGAGCTAATGCTGGTCCGCGACGCCGCTGAGGCTGCGGTCGGACAAAGCAAAGAGTCCCCCGCCACTGATGCGGCAGGGGACTCCTCGGGGCTTCACACCGGATCCCTGGCCACCGCCTTTTTTGGCGATGGTTCTAATAAGCGGGTCATGGTGGAGGTAAGGGGATTCGAACCCCTGACCTCTTGACTGCCAGTCAAGCGCTCTACCAACTGAGCTATACCCCCGAAGGTCGGATCAGGTTATCAGCACCCCGACCGGGGCCCGAATCGAGGCGCCGATCCGCCACGACGCCCCGCGACCCGGGTGGGCGGTCGTCCGGCCCGACGATTATTGCGGGACGCCCCCTTCTACCATTGGCCCCCGACCGACGTGCTCACGCCCCGTAGACAGTTGTCCGGGCCCTGCGCCGTCGCCGATCGGACACGACGAAGGGGCGCAGATGAGCGATTCACCGGAGTATCGCGACGGGGTCTTCGTGGCCGGCGGACCGTCCGGACCGTCCGGCTCGGCCGGCGGGTCCGACCGGCTGCCGGCTGCACCGACGGGAACCGCCCTGATGTCCCGACCCGACGAGCACCTGGTCCCGGTGGACGCTCCCGGCCCCCTGATGGCGGCCGGTGAGCACCCGGTCGGGCCCGCAGACCCCGCCCCGACGCCCGCGCCCGCCTCCGGCGGGGCCCGGCGTATCGCCGTGGCCACCATCGTCGCGTCACTGGTCGCCGCCGCGGCCATCGGCGCCGCCGCCTTCGGCGGTGCGTTCGGCTCCGGCACACCCGGCCCGGGCTCGGCTCGGGGGCCCCTCGGTGCCGCCGCCGCGGCATCGGCCGGCGCCACGTCGGTGGCGTTCACCCTGTCGGCCACCCACTCGACCCCCTCCTCGGTGACGACCCTGGCCAGCGGTACGGGCGCGGTCGACCAGTCGAACGGCACCGGCAGGCTGACGGCCACGGTGCCGGCCCTGGCCGGCCTGGTCGGCAGTGGCGACGACTCCCTCGACGTGGTGACGGACGGATCGTCGGTCTACGTCGGTTCGCCGGCGCTGTCGTCCCTCACCGGAAGCACGACATGGCTGAAGGCCGACCTGCCGCAGGGCGCGACGACCGGCAGCGCGGTGACGTCCACGCTCGCCGTCCTGGCCGACCCGGCGCAGCTCCTCGGACTGATGTCGTCGATCGGCGGCCAGGTCACCACCGTGGGCGACGTCGACCTCGACGGCGCGACGACCACCGAGTACTCGACCACCGTGACCCTGTCGGCACTGGCCGCCCGCGCCGGACTGACCGCAGGCACCGGCGCCGGTGCGCGCATCTCGCAGGTGCTCGGCCAGCTCGGCAACACGTCGGTCCCCCTCCGGGCCTGGGTCGGAACCGACGGCTACGTCCGCCAGCTCACGGCCTCCATCGACCTGTCGCGGGCCACCGCGGCTGGCCTCGCCGCAGACCTCGTCTCCGGCTCCCTCGGCGGAACTGCAGCCGACCGGTCCACCACCGCGACCACGGTCACCGTCGACTTCTCCGCCTACGGAGCCCCCGTCGACGTGACCGTGCCGCCGGCAGACCAGGTGACCGACGTGCACTCGATCCTCTCCACGCTCCACGGTGTCCTGTCCGGGTTGGGCCACGTCGTCTCGGCGGTCGCCTCGGGCATCTGAGGCCACCGGCGGACCTGACGCCCCGGCACGAGAGGTGGGCCGGCCTGCGACCGGTACGATCGGCGCCTATGGCACGGGCCTATGACGTCATCGACATCGAGAAGAAGTGGCAGCGCCGCTGGAGCGACGAGGGCACCTACGAGGTGGACGCCGACGACCCCCGACCCCCGTGGTACGTGCTCACCATGTACCCCTACCCGTCGGGCCCCGCCCACATGGGCCACGTGCGCAACTACACGTTCGGCGACCTGCTGGTCCGTCACCGGACGATGCTGGGCCACGCGGTGCTCTCGCCGTTCGGCTTCGACTCGTTCGGTCTACCGGCGGAGAACGCCGCCATCAAGACCGGTACCCACCCCCGGATCTTCACCGACGCCCGCATCGAGGAGCTGAAGGAGTCCATCACCTCGCTCGGCGCCGTCTACGACTGGCGCCGCGAGATCCGGAGTCACGACCCCGAGTACATCAGGTGGAACCAGGTCATCTTCACCAAGCTGCTCGAGGCGGGACTGGCCTACCGGGCCAACGCCCCGGTCAACTGGTGCCCGGGCTGCCAGACCGTGCTCGCCAACGAACAGGTCCTGGCCGACGGGACGTGCGAACGGTCGGGCGACCTCGTGGTCAAGCGGGACCTGGAGCAGTGGTTCTTCCGCATCACCGACTACGCCGACGAGCTGCTGGCCGGCCTCGACGGTCTCGAGTGGCCCGAACGGGTCAAGACCATGCAGCGCAATTGGATCGGCCGGTCCGAAGGGGCCGAGTTCGACCTGGTCGTCGAGGGACGGGACGGCTCCGACGGTCGTGCACCCCTCGCCCTGCGGGTCTTCACCACCCGTCCGGACACGTCCTTCGGGATGACCTACGCCGTCCTGGCGCCCGAGCACCCGCTCGTGGCCGAACTCACCACTCCCGAGCACGCGGAGGCCGTCGAGGACCTCCGGGTCCGGGCCGCGGCGAGCACCGACGTCGAGCGCATGTCGGAGTCCGGCGCGGCCAGCCTGGCCAAGCGCGGCGCGTTCACCGGCTCGTCGGTGATCAACCCCTTCACCGGGACGGTGGTGCCGGTCTACGTGGCCGACTACGTGCTCATGGGTTATGGCACCGGCGCCATCATGGCCGTGCCGGCCGAGGACCATCGCGACTGGGACTTCGCCCAGGCGTACGGACTCCCCTTCGTCCGCACCGTGGAGCCGCCCGAGGGTTGGGACGACGGCGGGCCCGGCGGTGCCTACACCGGCACCGGTCGCAAGATCAACAGCGACTGGCTCGACGGCCTCGACATCCCTGTGGCCAAGGAGCGGGCCATCGAGTGGCTCGAGGAACGGGGCATCGGCGTACGCACCGTCAACTACCGCCTGCGCGACTGGCTGGTGTCCCGCCAGCGCTTCTGGGGCTGCCCGATCCCCGTCGTCTACTGCGCCGACCACGGCATCGTGCCGGTCCCCGCCGACCAGCTCCCCGTCCTCGCCCCCGACGACGTCGAGTTCCTCCCGACCGGCGAGTCCCCGCTGGCCACCAATGCCGCATTCCTCCACACGACGTGCCCGGTGTGCGGTGGGCCGGCGACCCGCGAGACCGACACCATGGACACGTTCGTCGACTCGTCGTGGTACTTCCTGCGGTTCACCGACCCGTGGACGCCCGACGCGCCCTTCGACCCCGAGATCGCCCGGCACTGGATGCCGGTCGACCAGTACATCGGGGGCATCGAGCACGCCATCCTCCACCTGCTCTACGCTCGGTTCTTCACCAAGGCCCTGGTCGACGTGGGCCTGGCCCCCGAAGGGCTCCGTGAGCCGTTCGCCCGCCTGTTCACCCAGGGCATGATCCGGATGGACGGCAAGAAGATGTCCAAGTCCAAGGGCAACCTGGTCGCCCCCTCGAGCTACCTGACCACGGTCGGGGCCGACGCGCTCCGCCTCTTCCACCTGTTCGTGGCGCCACCGGCCGACGACGTCGACTGGTCGGCCCAGACCGACTCGGTCATCGACGGGTGTGCCCGCTTCCTCGACCGGGTGTGGCGACTCGCCGTGCCCACCGGGCCACGGGCCGCCGAAACCCACGGGGGCGAACCGACCGAGGACGACATCGCCGTGCGACGGGCCACCCACAAGCTCGTCGACCGGGTGTCACGCGACTACGAGCGGTGGTCCTACAACACGGCCGTCGCCGCCTGCATGGAGTTCGTCAACCTGCTCCACCCCTACGCCCGGGACGGCGGTCGTGCCGACGTGCTCGACCAGGCGGTGGACACCCTCCTCCTGCTCCTCGCCCCGATGACCCCGCACCTGGCGGCCGAGGCATGGGAGCGCCGTCACGGCGACCACATCCACCTGAGGCCCTGGCCGGTCGCCGACCCCGGGCAGCTCGTGGAGGAGACCGTGACCATGGTGGTCCAGGTCAACGGCAAGGTGCGTGACCGGATCGAGGTGTCCCCGGACGTGTCGGCGTCCGAGGCCGAGCGGCTGGCCCTGGCGTCGCGCCCCGTGGCCGAGGCCCTGGCGGGCAGGCAGCCGACGCGGGTCATCGCCCGGCCGCCCAAGCTGGTCAACGTCGTCGTCTGACCCCGGGGCCCGCCTCCCGGTCCGGTCAGGACCGGAACCCGGCGAGGACCTCGGCCCATCGACTGGCGCCGATGCCGGACGGTGCGTAGACGTTGAACCGGTCGACCAGCCCGCCGAACCGTGCGCGCACCTTGGCGGCGACGGTGTCGAGTTCGCCGACGACGGCGAAGGCGTCGAGCACGTCGTCGTCGATCAGGGCGGCCATGTCGTCCCACGCCCCCCGCTTCGACAGGGTGTTGAGCTCGGTCTGGAGGTCGCCCCAGCCGTGGAGCTCGAGCACCGGGCGGTAGGCCGGGGTCGATCCGTAGAAGGCGAGCTGCTTCCTGGCGGCGGCGGCGGACGCCCGGAAGGCCTCTTCGTCGATGCCGGTGACCACCATGCCCGGCAGGGAGATCTCGACGTCCGGCCGCGAGCGTCCGCTCGTCGCCAGCCCGCGCCCGAGGGCCGGCAGGGTGGCCTCGCGCAGGTAGCGCTCCGTGGTGAAGGGGTGGGCCAGGAGCCCGTCGGCGACCTCGCCCGCCACCTCGGTCATGAGACCGCCCACCGCGGCCAGGAAGACCGGCGGGTTCCCGAAGGGGTTGGGGCCGGGGTCGAACATGGGGGTCATCAGCGTGTGGCGGTAGTACTCGCCCCGGAAGGCGAGCCGGCTCCCGTCGGCCCAACTGGCCCAGATGGCCCGGACGGCCATGACGAGCTCGCGCATGCGGGGGGCCGGGTGGGACCACGGCATGGAGAAGCGCTTCTCGATGTGGGGCTTGATCTGGGACCCGAGGCCCAGCATGAAGCGCCCCCGGGCCATGGTCTGGAGGTCGTTGGCCGTCATGGCCAGTGTCATGGGGTTGCGGGCGAAGGCCACGGCGATGCCGGTTCCCACCTGCAGGCGCTCGGTGTGCTCGGCGGCCAGCACCAGGGGCAGGAACGGGTCGTGGCCGGTCTCGGCCGACCAGATGCCGTCGTAGCCGGCCGACTCGGCCTCCATCGCCTGGGCCACGACCCGGGCCGGGTCGAATCCGATGGTCCCGTCGACGAGCATGGGCCACGGTACCAAGGGTGGCGGGAGCGGGGCCCGGTGGTAGCGGCCCGGGGATCCGGGACGTGGGGTTGCGCTACGACACCACCGGTCAGCACAATTGGGAGGTGACCACCGACGGCGAACAGGGGGCCGCGCCCCGACGCGTCCCCGAGCTCACGGACGGCGTGACCGACGAGGACAGGAACCGCTACGGCGTGCTGCTCGACCATGCGGCCGAGCGCGGCCTGCTGTCACCGACGGAGTACCGGGTGCGACTGGCCGGCCTGGCCGAGGCCACCTCGGTGGGCGAGCTCCAGCGCATCGTCACCGAGCTCCCGGTGTTCGAGGGCACCGGCGTGCAGTCGAAGAAGTCGTCCATCCCGGCGGCCGGCCGGGCCGCCGCCGTTCCCGCCGACGGCCTCGATGCCGCGCTCTGGGCCGGTCTCACGCCGTCGAGCCCGCGCCCCGCCCGCCGCAGCCCGTGGCTGGTCCTCGTGGCCGTGGTCGTGATGCTGATCCTGGCGCTGGTGGCACTGGCCCTCGTGGCCGCCCACTTCGCGCACGTCCACAGTGCCGGCCAGGCCGGGGTGGCCGTGCATGCGGTCAGTCGCCTTCACCTCTGAGGAACTGCTCGAGCTCGGCGGCGATCTCGTCCCCGCTCGGAAGGTCGGCGGCGAACCCGAGGGGCGTCCCCTCCTCGGAGTCGATGGCGGCCTCGAGCCGACGGACCATCTCGAGGTGGTCGGGGTTGGCTCCGATCAGCTCGTCGATCTGGGAACGCGACGCCTCGCCGGCCGTCCGCAGGTCGACCGCGTCGAGGACGGTGCCGGTGACGGCGCACAGCCCCTCGATGAGGGCGGCGCTGGCCTCGGGATAGGGCATGGCCGACACGTAGTGGGGGACCCGGGCCCACAGCCCGATCACCGGCACACCGGCGGCACCGAGCGCCACCTCCAGCGCGGCCTGGACACCGGCGGGCACCTCGAGGGTCCCGTGCACCGTGCCGACCCGGCCGGCCAGGTCGGTCGACTCGGGGGGGACGGTCGAGGCCAGGCGCACCGGTCGGGTGTGGGGCGTCGGCGCCGGGAAGGCACCGAGACCGACGACGGTGCGGACACCGAGGAGGCCGGTGAGGCCCACGACGGACCGGATGAACGTCGGCCAGGAGAAGTCTGGCTCCGGACCGGTCAGGTAGACGATGTCGGCGCCGACCCGGTCCTTGCCGGCCAGGATGCGGATGGTCGGCCAGGTCAACTCGGTGGTGACCCCGTCCTCGAGACGGGCGATCGGCCGGCGGGCCCGCTGGTCGATGAGCGGCTCGGTGTCGAAGGTGGCGACCACCGCCGTGGGCGACCCGGTCAGCAGGTGGGCGATGGCCCCCGAGGCGCCCATGCCCGCGTCGACCCATCCCTCGAGGGCGACGACGAGGACCGGTCGGTCGAGGCGCCCGCCGGGCGGATCGCCCCATCCGGGGTCGAACTCGTAGAGGTCGGTGGGCTCGCGGCGACTCACAGGGCCTCCACGTCGGCGAGGGCCCGCTCGCCGAGACGGGCCACGCCCTCGGCGAACTGGTCCACGCCGGTGCGGTCACCGGCGGCGGCTCCGCCGGCGTAGCGGACGTAGACACCCTGGAGGATGCAGGCGAGCTTCCAGATGCCGAAGGCGCGGTAGTAGGCCACGGCGGAGACGTCGCGTCCGCTGGCGGCGGCGTACCGCTCGACCAGGTGTTCCCGGGTGGCGAAGCCGGGCAGGGCCGTCGGCGCCACGCCCAGGACGGCCTGGTCCCGGTCGCCGGCCTCCGCCCAGTAGACGAGGAGGAGGCCGAGGTCGGCCAACGGGTCGCCGAGCGTGCAGATCTCCCAGTCGAGGATGGCGATGACGTCGCCCCGGTCGTCGAGCACGGTGTTGTCGAGCCGGTAGTCACCATGGACGATCGACACACCCTGCTGCTCGGGGATCTTCGCCGACAGGACCTCCCAGGCCCGGTCGATGACCGCCGGCCCGGGTCGGCCTTCGAGGGTGGACTGCTCGAACTGGCCGTGCCAGCGCTTGAGCTGACGGGCGATGTACCCCTCCCGCCTGGCGAAGTCACCGAGGCCGACGGCGTCCACGTCGACGGCGTGGAGCTTGGCCAGGGTGTCGACCAGCGAGTCCGAGGCATGGGCCCGGGCCGACTCCGACAGCCGCGAGGAGGCCGCCTCGTCGCGCAGGATGTGCCCCTCCACGAACGACATGACGTAGAACGGGGCACCGTTGACCCCGGTGTCGGTGCACAGCCCGAGGGTGCGGGGGACGGGGACGTCGGTCGACTGGAGGGCGCTGATCACCGTGTGCTCGCGGGTCATGTCGTGGGCGGTGGCGAGCACGTGGCTGACCGGTGGCCGGCGCAGGGCGAACGCCTGCCCGGCGGCGTCGGTGACCCGGTAGGTGAGGTTGGAGCGGCCCCCGGCGATCAGGTCGAAGCGGTAGGGCGGCACCGAGCCGGCAACGTTGGCCACCAGCCACTCGGTGACCGGTCCGCTGTCGATGCCTTCCACCTCGGTCCCGTCGGTGACGGTCCCGTCGGCGGGGGAGGTCCCGTCGGTCTGCGATACGGCATCCATGCCCCGACGCTACCCGCGCCGCCGGAACCACCCGGATGCGGTCGGTCGCGGGTCGCTGCCCGATATCGTCCTAGGCCATGGTCGATGCCACCGATTCCACGTTCGAGGACGTCGTGCTCAAGCGCTCCTTCGAGGTCCCGGTCGTCGTGGACCTGTGGGCCCCCTGGTGCGGGCCGTGCACCACCCTCGGGCCGATCGTCGAGCGCGTCGTCGCCGCCACCGACGGTGCCGTCGAACTGGCCAAGGTCGACGTGGACGAGAACCCCGCGGTCTCGGCGAGCTTCCGGGTCCAGTCCATCCCCGCCGTGTTCGCCGTCCGGGACGGAGCGGTCGTCGACCAGTTCATCGGGGCCCAACCCGAGGCCGTGGTGCAGGCCTTCGTCGACCGACTGGCCCCGGCCCGGTCCGAGGCGGACGTGCTGGCCGACGAGGGCGCCGCCTCGGGCGACGAGGCCGCCCTGCGCCGGGCGCTCGACCTGCGACCGGACCATCCGGTGGCCATCGCCGCGCTGGCCGGGCTGCTGATCGGCCGGGGGGAAGCCGAGGAGGCCGTGGCCCTCCTCGGCCGGATACCCGAGACTCCCGAGATCCGGCGGCTGCTGGCCGAGGCCCGGCTGGCCGAACGCGGGGACGTGCCCACGACCGATGTCGCGACGCTGCTCGACGGCCTCCTCGAGCGGGTGAAGGGCGATCCCGACGCCCGCCAGGAGTTCCTCGACCTGCTCGAGACACTCGGCCCGGACGACCCCCGCACGCTCGACTACCGCAAGGCCCTCGCCTCCCGGCTCTTCTGACCTCCCTGCGTCCGACCGCGAACCCCTCCGGTAGCGTCAGCCCCGTGCGAGCCACCACCCTGCGCCTCGGAGACCGGACCGTGGACATCGAGCACCGGGCACTGGTCATGGGCATCCTCAACCGCACGCCCGACTCCTTCTACGACAAGGGGGCCACGTACGCCCTCGACGACCTGGTCCGGCGGGCCGGGATCCTCGTCGACCAGGGTGCGGACCTGCTCGACGTGGGCGGGGTGAAGGCCGGGCCCGGACCCGAGGTGGGCGAGGCGGAGGAGCTCGACCGGGTGATCCCCGCCGTCGGGGCGGTGGCCAGCCGGTTCGACGTGGCCGTCTCGGTCGACACCTGGCGGGCCTCGGTGGCCAGGGAGGCCTACCGTGCGGGAGCGGTGGTCGGCAACGACATCAGCGGGTTCGCCGATCCGGGCTACCTGCCGGCCGCCGCCGAGGCCGGCGCCACGGTGGTGGCGACCCACATCCGGCTCGGGCCGCGGATCCCCGACCCCGAGCCCGTCTACGACGACGTGGTCGACGCCGTGCGCACCTTCCTGCTCGACCGGGCCGACCGGGCCCTCGAGGCCGGGCTGACCCCCGACCGGATCGTGCTCGACGCCGGACTCGACCTGGGCAAGACGGCGGCACAGTCGCTGACCCTCCTGCGCGCCTCGGACCAGCTCGCCGACCTCGGCTACCCGCTCCTTTTGTCGGCGTCGAACAAGACGTTCCTCGGGGTGGTGCTCGGACTGGACCTCGGCGAGCGCCGCGAGGCGTCGGTGTCGGCCACGTCGCTCGGCGCCGCTCTCGGGTGCCGGGTCATGCGGGTCCACGAGGTCGACACCAACCGACGGGCGTGCGACGTGATCGCCGCCATCACCGGGGCCCGGGCATGAACGTGCCGGCGGTCACCGCCACCGAGCACCGCCCGGCCTACCTGGTCAAGGGCTCGGACCCGTCCCTCGTGGCCCAGGCCGCCCACGCCCTGGTCGAAGAGCTGGTCGCGGGCCGGGACCCGTCGATGATGGTCGAGGAGTTCGTCGGGCCCGGCGTCGACCAGTTCGACGTCGGTGCGGTCATCGACGCGTGTACCACGCCGCCCTTCCTGGTGGAACGCCGGGTGGTGGTCGTCCGCGAGGCGGGTCAGATCGTGACCGCCGACGCCAAGCGCCTGATCGACTACCTGGCCGACCCCCTTGCGACCACGGCGCTCGTGCTGGTGGCCGGGGGAGGCGCCGTCAACACGGCGCTGTCCAAGGCGGTGGCATCCTCCGGCGGCGTGGTCGACACCTCGGTGGGGACCGGCAAGGCCCGGTCGCAGTGGCTGTCCGATCACCTGAAGGGTGGCCCGGTGCGGCTCGACGGCGCGGCCCAGGCCCGCTTGGCCGACCACCTGGGCTCGGATATGGGTCGCCTGGCCGGTCTGCTCGCCACGCTGGCCGCCGCGTACGGCAGGGGGGCGACGGTCACCGTCGCCGACCTCGAGCCGTTCCTCGGCGAGGCGGGTGCCCTCGCACCGTGGGACCTGACCGACGCCATCGACGCCGGGCGGACCGCCCCCGCACTCGAGGTGCTCCACCGGATGCTGACGGCGGGGGAGACCCATCCGCTGGTGGTGCTCGCCCTGCTGCACAAGCACTACCGCCAGATGCTGCGCCTCGACGGCTCGGGTGTCACCTCGCCCGAGCAGGCCGCGGAGGTGCTCGGGATCAGGAGTGCGTTCCCGGCCAAGAAGGCGCTCGCCCAGGCCAACCGCCTGGGGTCCGCCCGGATCGCACGGGCCGTCCAGCTGCTGGCCCAGGCCGACCTCGACCTGCGTGGCACGACCGGGCTGCCGGGTGAGCTCGTGGTCGAGGTGCTGGTGGCCCGGCTCAGCCGGCTCGTCCGTCAGGGTCGGTGAGCCGGCCGCGGTCGGTTCAGCCGACCCCGGGGTCCCGGGACTCGACGCCGCCGTCGGAGACGCTCTCGGTCCAGCAGGTGCCGTCCCAGTACCGGTACTGGTGGCGGCCGGTCGGGTCGTCGGTCCATCGGGCCGCGTTGGCGGGTCGGACCGGGTCGCCGCCTGTCGCGGCGGCGTCGCCCCGGTGCCCCGTGGCGAAGCCTGCGGACGGTTCGGGGGCGGCCCGGACGGCGACCTCGGACGACGCGTGGGCGATCCGTGCCGTGGCGACGGCCAGCTGTTCGGACTCGTCGAGCGAGGCCCGCTGCTTCGGTCGGTAGGGTCGCCCGAGCGCCCCGGGGATGCGGATGTCCACGGGCTCGTGGGGCGTGGATGTGACCAGCACGCCGGTGTCGAAGAACCCGGCGGCGGCCCCGACGGTCAGGACGTCGGGGTCCTCGAAGAACCCGCCGCGGACCGGGGCCTCGACGACGGGCTCGCTCGACTTCACGGGCCGGGTGACCCGTGGCTCGCCGAAGCTCCCGAGCGTGGCCGGGGCGGCGAGGATCTCGATCGAGCGTGCGCTCTCGACGGCCAGGTTGGCCCGGTCGGCGAATCGCTCGAAGGGGAGGGTGGCGGCCCGACCGGTGGCGGCGATGGCCGCGATCCGGGGACGCGTCCCGAACACGTAGATGGCCAGACCGACCCCGGGCAGGAGGAGGACCAGCAGCAGGCAGATCACCCGGGGCTCGCCCGCCGCCTTCCATGCCCACGCGGGCTGTCGGAACAGGTCGACCGCACCGAGGACCATCGACAGCGCGATGGCGGCGGCGACGACGAGGTCGAGGACCTGGGAGGAGAGGACGCTCATGCTCCGCGAGCCCCTGCGAGCCGACCGCCGATGATGCCCTGCCCCCTGCCGACGATGCCCTGCCCCGTGGGATCCATCAACGCTCCTCGTTGTCCATCTACCACTGTAAGTGTTGACTAGATCACATAGAGTAGTCAAGGGTCAGTGGTCACTTCCCTTCCAGCGCGAGTATCGGCATCCCGGCGGCGGGACTTCACCGGAAATGTCCCCGGCGTCAGCGGAAGTCCCGGGAGGCCGGCACCGGTCCGAGCGGGAGCGGCTCGAACCGTTCCGCCACCAGGGTCATCGACCCCTCGGAACGCTCGACCCGGCCCCGGACCAGGAGTGCCGGGCAGGCCCTGGCCACCGGCTTCCACCGGACCCAGGCCCCGCGCGAGCACACGATGTTGACCATCCCGGTCTCGTCCTCCAGGTTGAGGAACACCGCCCCGTGGGCGCTCTCGGGTGCCTGGCGGTGGGTGACCACGCCCCCGACGGTGACCCGGTCCCCGGCCGGCCGGCCGGCCAGGGCGGCGGCCCGTACCACCCCGCGCCGGTCCAGTCCCGAGCGGGCCAGCTCCATGGCGGTGGTGTCGGGGGCCATGCCGATCGACCACAGGTCGTCGGACACCTCCTCCCAGGCGCTGGGCGCCGGCAGGGGCGGGGGCTCGGCGCCGGTGACCACGCCCGGGAGACGGTCGGCGGTGGCCTGGGCGGCCGCCCCCGCCCCCCACACCAGCGCCCGCCGTCCACCGCCCGCACCGTGACGACCGCCGGCCCGGCTCCGGTCGCCCGGTCCGTCCAGGGCCCCGGCGGTGGCCAGGGCCTCCAGCTGGGCCCGGGTCACCCCGGCACGGCGCACGAGGTCCTCCATGCCCGACCACGGTGCCCCCGCCTCGATCCGGGTGGCGGTGTCGGACCCGATGCCGCGCACCGACGACAGGCCGAGGCGCACCGCCGCCCCCCGGGCCGGGATCGGCCCCCCGGTGCCGCGCCCCGGGGGGTGCTCGGGCTCGAGGGAGGCCGCGGCCCGGCCCCGGTCGACGTGGGGCCGGCGGACCACCACGCCGTGGCGCTTGGCGTCGGCCACCAGGCTCTGGGGGGACCAGAACCCCATGGGCTGGGCGTTGAGGAGCCCGGCGGTGAAGGCGGCGGGGTAGTGCACCTTGCACCAGGCCGTCGAGTACACCAGGTGGGCGAAGGCCACCGAGTGGCTCTCGGGGAAGCCGAAGTTGGCGAAGGCGGCCAGCGCCGTGTACACCTGCTCGGACACCGCCTCGGACACGCCCCGGGCCGCCATGCCGGCGAAGAGACGGTCGCGGAGCCGGGCCATGCGCTCGCCGGACCGCTTGGCGCTCATGGCCTGGCGCAGCTCGTCGGCCTCGGTCGGGCTGAACCCGGCCACGTCGATGGCGATCTGCATCAGCTGCTCCTGGAAGAGCGGCACGCCGAGGGTCCGCTCCAGGGCCGGCCGCATCAGCGGGTGGAGGTAGGAGACGGGCTCGGTCCCGTTGCGGCGGCGGATGTAGGGATGGACGGCATTGCCCTGGATGGGCCCGGGGCGGATGAGGGCGACCTCGATGGCCAGGTCGTAGAAGCAGCGGGGCTGCACCCGGGGGAGGGTGTTCATCTGGGCCCGCGACTCCACCTGGAAGACGCCCACCGTGTCGGCCCGGCACAGGAGGTCGTAGACCTCGGGCTCCTGGTCGAGGCGGGCCAGGTCGATCGTCACCCCGTGGAACTCGGCCACCAGGTCGACCATGTGGTGGAGGGCGGTGAGCATGCCCAGGCCCAGGAGGTCGAACTTGACCAGGCCGGCCGCAGCGCAGTCGTCCTTGTCCCACTGCAGCACGCTGCGGCCCGGCATCCGCCCCCACTCCACCGGGCACACCTCGACCACCGGCCGGTCGCAGATGACCATGCCCCCTGAGTGGATGCCGAGGTGGCGTGGGAACCCGAGCAGCTCACCGGCCAGCTGTCGGACCAGGGGCGGCAGGTCCTCGCGCTCGTCGAGGGGCTGGCCGCGCTCGACCGACCCGGCCCAGGCGTCCACCTCCTCGCCGGTGTGCCCGAGGGCCTTGCCCACGTCGCGCAGCGCGGAGCGGGACCGGTAGGTGATCACGTTGGCCACCTGGGCGGCGTGGAGCCGCCCGTAGCGCTCGTAGACGTACTGGATGACCTCCTCGCGACGGCCCGACTCGATGTCGACGTCGATGTCGGGGGGGCCGTCGCGGGCCGGGGACAGGAAGCGCTCGAAGAGCAGGCCGAGCGAGACGGCGTCCACGTTGGTGATGCCGAGGGCGAAGCAGACCGCCGAGGTGGCGGCCGACCCCCGACCCTGGCAGAAGATGTCCTGGCGCCTGCAGAACTGGACGATGTCCCACACGGTGAGGAAGTACCCCGGGAACCCGAGGGCGTCGATCACCTCGAGCTCGTGGTCGAGCTGGGCGTACGCCCCCGGTACCCGCTCGGCCCCCGGTGGCCCGTACCGCTCTGCCGCCCCCCGCCGGGCCAGCTCGACCAGCCAGGTCTGCTCGGTGTGCCCCTCGGGCACCGGGAAGTCGGGGAGCCGGGGTGCCACCAGCCGGAGGTCGAAGGCGCACTCGGCGGCCAGCTCCGCCGCCTGCTCGACGGTCCCCGGCCACCGGGCGAACCGCCGGCGCTGCTCGGCCTCGCCCCGCAGGCAGGCGGTGGCCGAGGACGGGAGCCATCCCTCGAGGTCCTCGAGCGTCCGCCGCGCCCGCACGGCGGACAGCGTGGTGGACAGCGGGAAGCGGGCCGGGGTGGCGTAGTGGACGTTGTTGGTGGCGACCGGGGCCACGCCCCGCCCGATGGCCAGTACGGCCAGGGCGTCGTTGCGGGGCCCGTCGACCGGCGCGCCGTGGTCCCACAGCTCGACGGCCACGCGCTCGCGCCCGAACCGGTCGACGAGGCGGTCGAGGGCCCGGGTCGCCGCCGCCGGCCCCTCCTCGGTGAGGGCCGCGGCCAGGGGGCCCTTCCGGCACCCGGTCAGGATCTGCCAGTGACCACCGTGGCGGTCGGCCAGGGCGTCGAGGGTGAGGACGGGCCGGCCCTTCTCCCCCCCGTCCAGGTGGGCCTCGGCGATGGCCCGGCTGAGGCGGGCGTAGCCTTCGGGATCGCGGGCCAGCACCACCAGGTGGGTCCCGTCCGGGTCGGGCATGCCGGTCCGCAGGTGGGGGCCGTCGACGCCGGACAGGGTGAGCTCGGCGCCGAACACGGTGGGCAGGCCGAAGGCCCGGGCCGCCACGGCGAACCGGACCGCCCCGTAGAGGCCGTTGTGGTCGGTGAGCGCCATCGCCGACAGTCCGAGCCGGACCGCCTCCGCGGCCAGCTCCTCGGGGTGGCTGGCACCGTCGAGGAAGGAGAAATTGGAGTGGGCGTGGAGCTCCGCGTAGGCCATGGTCGACGTCCCGTCCTCAGGCGTAGGTCGCCTCGACCCACCACCGGCCCCGTTCGACCAGCAGCAGGTGGGCGGTCCGGGCGGTGACGGCCTGCAGGCGGGCGCCCCGCCGACGCGACCGCGACCACCAGCGCTCGTCCGACGGCCACGGCCCGGCCCATCCGGACAGCGGCTCCCACGGACCGCCCTCCACCGAGAGCCGGTCCGGTGCCGTCGTCAGCAGTCCCCGGCCCGAGACGCGCACCGGTCCGCCCCGGGTGTCGACCAGGTCGGCCCGGAGCGGGTCCGGGTGGACGACGGCCGGGGCCGGCGGGGGGATCCGCCCGGGCCAGGGCGCGCCGGTCGCGCGGTGGGCGGCGCCGGCTCCCCCCGGCTGCTCCCCGGTGGTCCAGGTCACGAAACGGGCCTGTTCGGCCGGGCCCCGCCCGCCCTGCAGCCGGGCGGTCACCACCCCGGTCGGGCCGAGGAGCTCCTGGGCGACGGCCAGGCACCGGGCGGCCCGGGCATCGGCGTCGCTCGTCCCGCCCCAGAACCCGGGCTCGGTCACCACCGGTACGTCGCCGCCGCCGACGAGCAGGCGGGCGATGCGGGGCTGACGCAGCCCGGCCAGCTCGCCGCTCCGGCCGCCGGCCACCCGGTGGGCGTGGGCGCCGTCGGCCCCGAACCGGCCGATGACGTGGGCGTCGGGGAGGGCGGCGAACCCGCCCAGGGTGCGGATCCCCAGCCGGTCGAGCAGTCCGGCCAGTTCGTCCTGCCCGAGGACGGTCACCGGCAGCGGGGCGAGGAAGGCGGGGGTCCCCCCGGGCGGGACGACCACACCCCGCCGGGCGGCCAGCACGGCGGCGAACAGTCCGTCGGCCACGCCCACGCCGGACGGCGTGACGCCGGAGGCGGCCCCGTGGACGAGCCCGACCAGCGCTCCCTCGCCACCGAAGTAGCGGGCCGGCCCCCGGGCGGGCAGCGAGCAGATGCCGGGTCGCACCGCGGTCACCCACGGGCAGTAGGCCTCGACGGCGGCGATCACCTCGGCGAAGGAGCGGAGCACGTCACCCCCCTCGTCCTCGTCGAGGAGGTCGGGGCAGTGCACGACCAGCAGGCGGTCCACGTCAGGCTCCCGTTCCGGACGGGTGGGACGGGTCGTCGCCCCCGGCCAAGGACCCGTCGGGGGCGGGCAGCCACAGGCGGCGGCTCGTGGGCCGTGCCGCCGACCGGCGCCCGGTGGCGGTCACGGTCATCCGGCGGCGCCGGAGGTGGCCCTCGCCGGCATCGACCCCTTCCCACGTCGCGCCGTCGATCCGTAGCTGCAGGTCGGGCGGCTCGGGCCAACCGGCCCGTCCCGGGACCACCACCAGCACGGCCCGACGCTCGCGTGCCCGGGCCACCAGCCGCCGGGCCATGGCCCGGCGTGGAGGGAACGGTGGGCACAGCACCACCAGGTCGATCCCCTCGAGCACGGCGGCGGTGGCCTCGGCCCACGCCGCCCCCGGCCGGGGGAGGACGGCCAGGCGCCCGAGGTCGACGCCGAGATCGCGGGCGGCGACCGCACCGAGCCCGGGATGGCCGACCACCGCGCACCACGACCCGGAGCCCGAGGCGGTCGCCACCAGGGCCAGGGCGATGCTGAGGGCACCGTCGTCGCCGGGCCCGCCGACGGTCAGGGTGGTGCCACGGCGCAGGGCCCCGTCGGGCAGCAGCCCGGCCAGCGGGGGGGCCACCGGGAGGAGGCGGGTCCGGCTCGCGGCGACCGGCCGGGTGCGCTCGGCCAGTACGGCCAGGGCGGCGAGGGCCATCGGGTCCCGGCCCCCGGAGGACCGCCGACCCGGCGCGGATACGAACATGTGTTCGATAGTACCGACCGGGTGTCCGCCCGGCCAGCCCGACACCCGGCGGCTGCCGGCACGGCCCGGTTGTGGTTGGCTGGGGTCATGGAACACCGCCCGCTCGGGACCACCGGCGTCCAGGTCAGCCAGCTCTGCCTCGGAGCCATGATGTTCGGCGCCTGGGGCAACCCGGACCACGAGGACTCGATCCGCATCGTGCACCGGGCCGTCGACGCCGGGGTCAACTTCATCGACACCGCCGACGTGTACTCGTCCGGCGAGTCCGAGGTCATCGTGGGCAAGGCGCTGCAGGGGCTCACCCGGGAGGACATCGTCCTGGCGACCAAGGTGCACAACCCGATGGGGAGCGACCCCAACGCCCGGGGCAACTCCCGGCGGTGGGTGATCGCCGAGTGCGAGAACAGCCTGCGGCGCCTCGGGACCGACTACATCGACCTCTACCAGATCCATCGCCCGTCCCCCGGGACGGACATCGACGACACGCTCGGGGCCCTCAGCGATCTCGTCCACGCCGGCAAGATCCGCTACGCCGGCAGCTCCACGTTCCCGGCCCATCAGGTGGTCGAGGCGCACTGGGTGGCCGAGCGTCGGGTACGCGAGCGCTTCCGGACCGAGCAGCCCCAGTACTCGATCCTGGCCCGGGGCATCGAGGCCGACCTGCTACCGGTCTGCCAGCAGTACGGGATGGGCGTGCTCAGCTGGAGCCCGTTGGCCGGCGGGTGGCTCTCGGGGGCGTTCGGCGAGGGGAGGCAGAACACCTCCCGGCGGTCGGCCATGCTGCCGGACCGCTACGACCTCTCGCTCCCCGTGAACCAGCAGAAGCTCGCCGCGGTCATCGAGCTCCAGGAGCTCGCCGACGACGCCGGCCACTCGCTCATCGAGTTGGCCCTGGCCTTCGTCCTGGCCCATCCGGCGGTCACCTGCCCGATCATCGGGCCCCGCACCATGGAGCAGTTGGAGTCCCAGCTGCTCGCGGCCGAGCTCTCCCTCAGTGGTGACGTCCTCGACAGGATCGACGCCATCGCACCTCCCGGGCGCAACGTCGGGGGCGCGGACCCCGGATGGGCGCCGCCGTCGATCTCGGACAAGGCGGCCCGACGGCGGTAGTCCGCCGCGGACGCACCCTCCGGGACCGGGATCGGTAACGATCCGCCACCCCGTGCGTTCTCATGGGTAGGCGGCGTCGATCACGTGACGTCGACCACGTGACCGACCGACCACGTGACAGACCCTGCACCCACGTGACGGACCATCCCCCAGGAGGCACCATGCGCAACAGGCTGGCAATGTTCGGAGTCGTCCTCACGCTCCCCGTCGTGGCGGCAGCGGTCGTCGGCGCCGGAGGGGCGGCGGCATCCACCGTCACCCCGCCGAAACAGATCGTCCTCACCGTCGCGAGCAACGGGACCACCGTGACCGCGACCAAGGGTGAGCGCGTGGTGGTCAAGCTGTCCGGCGACCACCTCGACTGGTCGGCGGCCCAGGTCATCCAGTCCACCCCCGTCCTCGAGCAGGTGTCCTCGACCGTCTCGGCGAAGGGCTCGTCGAAGACGGTGTTCCTGGTGGTCGGCTACGGCACCGCCGAGCTCGACGCCACCGGGACCCCGATCTGCTCGACCACCGGAGGGTGCCCGCAGTACGTCCTGCTGTGGCACGCCGGCGTGGACGTCCCCGTCCAGGACCCGCCGCCTCCGACGGCCGGCTGACCGACCACCACCCCCGGGTGGACCGGTGGACCGGGCGAGGAAGCGGTCGCCCCCCTCGCCCGGTCCCGGCACCCGGCTCAGGGGCGCTGCCGCCGGTTCCGGTCCCTGTCCCGTTGCCGACCGGCGGCCGACCGCACCTCGTCGAGCGCCGCCCGTTCCTCGACGAAGGCGAGGTACTCCGCCTTCCTCGACGCGGTGAGTTCCCCGCCGGACACGGCACGGTCGAGGGCGCAGCCCGGCGCGCCACGGTGCGTGCAGTCGCTGAAGCGGCACTCCTCGGCGAGCGAGTCGAGGTCGGGGTAGGGGGACGCGACCTCGTCGCCCTCGGATTCCCCGTCCTCCCACGCGGTGGCCGCCCGGATCCCGGGCGAGTCGATGATGGCGCCCCCACCGGGGAGGGGGAGGAGTTCGCGCCTCGTCGTGGTGTGCCGCCCCTCGCCGGCCCGACCGACGCCCCCGGTCTCCTGGGACTCGATGCCGAGCAGCACGTTGGTCAACGTCGACTTCCCGGCGCCCGAGGACCCGAGGAGCACCACCGTCCTGTCCGACGTGATCTCGCGCAACCGGTCGAGGCCCTCGCCGGTGACCGAGCTGGTGGTCACCACCTCGACGCCGTCGAGCGCTCCGCCCAACTCCTCGACGAGCCCGGTGGCGGTGTCGGCCGTGTCCACCTTGGACAGTGCGAGCACCGGTCGGGCCCCGGACTCCCTGGCCAGGACGAGCATGTCCCGGAGCCGGCCGTTGCCCACACGGGTGTCGAGGGCCCAGGTCACGAGGACGACGTCCACGTTGGCCGCCATCTCCTGCGGCTCCGCCTTGGCCGACACGGCCCGGCGGACCAGCAGGCTGCGACGTTCGAGCCGCACCAGCGTTCCGTCGGCGTCCTCGACCAGCCAGTCGCCGACGACGACGGGCGGGCAGTCGCGGAGGCGGACCCTCCGGGTCCCGTCGACGCCCTGGACCGTCGCCCACCCGCGGTCCATCCGGACCACCCGGCACGCCGACTCCGGACGCCACCCACCGGACCGCACCTCGTCCGCCCTCGCGTCGTCGAAGCCGATGTCGGCGAGCGGACGGCGACCGTGGCCGTCGGTCACGCCGGGCCCCTCCACCTGCGGGTAACGTCCTCCATCGGCACGACCCTACCGGGGGACGACCATCTCATCCCGGGAGGGAACGGGCCGGTCGCCGAGCCCCCGGGGACGGCTCACCCGAGGACGAAGTCGGCGAGGTCGGGCTCCTTGGTCCAGGTCCAGTAGTCGACCAGGCGCCACGGGCTCAGCACGTGGATCTCCCCGGCCGAGTTCTTGAAGAAGGAATGCTCGATCGAGGGCTGGGCCCACACCAGTCCCTGCATCTCCCGCTGCGACCGGTCGTGCCAGTCGTCGTAGCGCTCCTGGCGTGGCTCCATGGTCCGGTGGTCGCCGACGATCAGCGTCTCGAGACACCGGGTGATGTACCGCATCTGGCACTCGGAGTGGAAGATCAGGCTGCCACCGTGGGCCAGGTTGGTGCCGGGACCGTACATGCAGAAGAAGTTGGGGAAGCCGGGGACGGTGATCCCGAGGTAGGCCGCCGGGCGCTCGCCCCACATCTCCCGCAGGTCGACGCCGTCGCGTCCGGTGATCGCCATCGGGGCGAGCACCTTGGTCGCCTCGAAGCCGGTGGCGTAGACGAGCACGTCGGCCGGGTAGCGCTCACCGTCGACCGTGACCACGGCGTCGGGCTCGATGTGGTCGATCCCGGTGCGCACCAGGTCGACGTCGTCGCGCCGCAGGGCCGACAGCCAGGCCCCGTTGTCCTGCAGCGTGCGCTTCCCGGTGGCCGGGTAGTCGGGCACCACCTTGGCCACCAGTTCGGGGTCGTCGCCGACCTGGCCCACGATCCAGTCGGTGAACATCTGACGGGTGAGGTCGTTCATCTCGCTCACGGCCCGCTGCTGGTCGGGGTAGTCGGGGTCGACCCGGGCCGCCTCGAGACCCTTGTCGCAGCCGGGCCAGAAGATGAGGAACCGGTACCACCTGCCGTAGAAGGGGAGGTGGCGCAGTGCCCATCGAACCCCGGGGCCGACCGTCTCGTGGTAGTTCGGGTTGGGGAACATCCACTGGGCCGTCCGTTGGAAGACGGTCAGGTGCCCGACCTCGGGTGCGATGGTCGGGGCGATCTGGAACCCGCTGGCGCCCGCCCCGATCATGGCCACCCGCCTGCCCGACAGCTCGACGTCGTGGTCCCACCGGGCCGAGTGGAACGCCGGGCCGGCGAAGGTCGCCGCGCCCTCGATGTCGGGGACGTGGGGGCGGTTGAGCTGGCCCACGGCCGAGATGACCGCCCGCGCGGTGAGGACCTCCTCGGACCCGTCCGTCGTCCGGGTCCGCACGGACCACGTGGCGGTCCCCTCGTCCCAGGTCGCGCCCAGGACCTCGGTCTCCCAGCGGACGTGGGGCCCGATGCCGTGCCTGTCCATGACCGACTGGAAGTAGCTCTGGAGCTCGGGCTGGCGGGCGAAGAACTCGGTCCAGTGGTCGCTCGGCTCGAAGCTGTAGCAGTAGAAGTGGTTGCCCACGTCGACCCTCGCACCCGGGTAGGAGTTCTCCCACCAGGTCCCGCCCACCCCGGCGTTCTTCTCGACGATGGTGAACGGGATGCCGGCCTCGGCCAGCCTGATGCCGGCCAGCAGCCCCGACTGGCCGCAGCCGATCACGACCACCGGGAACGCGGCCCGTGCCGCGGGGTCGCCGGCCGAGTCGACCCGCCGGGCGTCCCGGCCGTCCAGCTCCATCTCCTCCATGAGGAGTGGGACGTACTCGGCGGGGACGTCCTCGCACACCAGCCAGGTCATCATCTCGTGCAGCAGCTCGGCCGACACCGGCTCGGGCTCGGGGCACCCCCGGTCCCGGTAGTCGCGGATGACGTCCAGGGCCAGGGCGCGGGCCTCGGCCTTGTCCTCCTCGGTCATGTAGCCCTGCACCTCGTTGAGGAAGAGCCCGGCGGGCCGCAGCCGGCCCCGGATGTACGCGGGGTCGCCCGACATGTGCACCAGGGAGAGGAGGAGCGTGGGGATGCTCACGTCGCACAGCGCCTCGGCGATCTCCTCGTCCGACGTGACGAACGGCTCGCCGGCGTGGGGGTTGCGCATGTACGGACCTTTCGTGGTGACGCCCGGGACACCGACGGCGGCGGCGTCTGCCCCCGCCGGTTCGGTGTGCCACAGTACCCAACGTCCCGAGTCCACCGTCGGAGCGCACCAGGGGGAACCGTGCAGCACGTGATGATCGAAGGTGCGGGGCGGGTCAGCGTCGTCCATGCGCCGGAGCCGGCCGTGCCCGGCCCGGGTGGAGCCGTGGTGTCCGTCGACGCCAGCGCGATCTGCGGATCCGACCTGCACTTCTACGACGGTGACCTCGACCTCGGCATGGGCATACCGGTGGGGCACGAGTTCCTCGGCACGGTCGCCGAGGTCGGGCCCGACGTGCGGCGGTTCCGGGTGGGCGACCGCGTCCTGACGGCGTCGGTCGCCGGCTGCGGGGCGTGCGACGGGTGCGCCACCGGGGACCCGGTCCTCTGCGTGGAGGGGCCCAAGGTGTTCGGCTCGGGGATGCTCCCCGGGGGCCAGGCCACCGCGGTGGCCGTGCCGGCCGCCGACTTCCAGCTGCTGGGCATTCCCGAGTGGATGGACGACGAGGCCGCCCTCCTCCTCACGGACAACCTGGCCACCGGGTGGGCCGGGGCCCAGCGGGCCGACGTCCCACCGGGTGGCACGGTGGTCGTGCTCGGGCTCGGCGCGGTCGGCCTGTGCGCGGTGCGTTCCGCCCTGGCCCTCGGCGCGGCCCGGGTGCTCGCGGTCGATCCGGTGGCCGGTCGCCGGTCCCGGGCCGTCGACTCGGGCGCCGAGCCGGTCGAGGGGCCGACCGTCGAGTCGGTGCTCGAGGCCACCGGCGGACGCGGGGCGGACGCCGTCATCGACGCGGTTGCCGTCGACGCCACCCTCGACGATGCCCTGGCCTCGGTGCGGGCCGGCGGCACCGTGTCGGTCATCGGCGTGCACGACCTGGAGCCGTACCCGCTGCCCGCGCTGGCGACGCTGTTCCGCAGCGTCACCCTCCGGATGACCACGGCGCCGGTGCACCGGACCTGGAAGGAACTGGTCCCGCTGGTGCAGAACGGGCGGATCCGGACCGACGGGATCTTCACCCACGAGTTCACCCTGGCCGACGCGGCGGCCGCCTATGCGGCGGTGGCCGAGCGGAGCGCGGCGTGCGTGAAGGTGCTCCTGCGCCCCTGACGACGGGCCGGTGATCCCCGGGCGATCCCCGGTGGCGCACGGCGCCGTCTGCGCGTGTGCCGGCTGGCCCGCCCACACGGGACCCGGGTACGGGACCACCAGCGGCGGTCGCGCCCGTGCGTGGTCCGGACGACCACCGGAGACGGGCGCACACCTTCCCCCCGACGGCGCGGATGCGCGTGGATCGCGCACCCGCGTTGCTACGATGAGCGGACCAGAGAGAGGAGGTGGTCCAACTGAGCAATCAACGTTTTGGGACCCTGGAGGTGGCTGGCCGCTGAGGCGGCTCGCTGTACTGCCTGGCGAATCCCAGCCAGACACCCATCGGAGGTCCTAGCCGGACCGTGGTCCCATCCGGCGCTTCGTGGGATCTCCGGTGCTTCACACAGCAGACCTGTACCCGAAGGGCGCCTCCACGGAGGCGCCCTTCGGCGCTCCGGGTGGTGGTCACGGCCGCATCGTCGTCTCGTCGATGTCGAGGTCGGCCCGGACCTCGTCGGCCACCTGGCGGGTCACCTTCCGTCTGGCCACCAGTCGCTCGAGTTCGTCGCGCTCGGTGGCGATGACCCGGAGGCGCAGTTCGATCTCGGCCTCGAGGGCGGGGCCGGCGTCGTCCTCCGGGCCGACCGGACCGCCCCCGCCCCCGAGCACCTCGAGTCGTCGGTCGATGTGGTCCAAGAGCGCCTCGTAGCCGGCACGGAGCCGGTCGGTGACCTCATCGGGCGTCCCGCCCGCCAGGGCCAGCTCGTCCATGCGTCCGAGGGCGACCACGATGAGGCGTCTCCGGGCCTCGGCCGCGAGCACCTGGTCCCGGTCGTCGGCGCTCACCAGTCCGAGCCGGCGGATGAGCGGGGGGAGGGAGAGCCCCTGGCCGACCAGGGTCGCCACGATGACGGCGAAGGTGAGGAAGAGCACCAGGTCCCGCTCGGCGAAGGAGGTCGGCAGGGCCAGGGCGGCGGCCAGGCTGATGGCGCCGCGCATGCCGGCCCACCCGACGACCGTGGTCTCCCGCCAGGTCGACGGCGTGCCCTGGACGGTGCTGAACAGGAGCTTCCCGCCGGGCAGTGCGGACGCCCCGAACATCCAGGCCATGCGCAGGACGACGACGGTCCCTACGACGGCGAGGGACTCGGTGACGAGCGAGCCCGAGGACCGGGCCGTCAGGGTCTCGAGGACGGGCCGAAGCTCCAGGCCGACGAGGAGGAAGGACAGGCCGGTCAGGAGGAAGACGATGAGATCCCAGATCTGGCGCTGCTGGAGGCGGGCCGCCGCTGTCAGCGAGCGCGAGCCGAAGCGGCCGAAATAGAGGCCGGTGGCGACCACGGCCAGTACGCCGGAGGCGCCGAGCTTGTCGGCGGGGAGGTAGGCGGCGAAGGGCAGGATCAGGAGCATGGTGTTCTCGATGACCGGTGTCTCGACGAGGCGCAGCAGACGCGTGCCGAGCCACCCGACGCCAAGGCCGATGGCGACTCCGGCCACGACGGCGAACACGAAGCGCGCGGCCATGTCGGCCAGGGTCAGCGTGGTCGCCACCGAGGCCACGGCCAACTGGTAGCCGGTCAGCGCGGTGGCGTCGTTCATCAGTCCTTCACCCCCGAGGATCGTCACCAGTCGGCGGGGGAGACCGAGCTTCCCGGCGATCTGGGTGGCGGCCACCGAGTCGGGCGGCGACACGATGGCTCCGAGGGCGAACGACTCGCCCCAGCTCGACTGGGGCACCAGGAGGTGGAAGACCACGGCCACCCCCGTCATGGTGGCGAGGACCAGGCCGACGGCGAGCAGGAGGATCGGTCGCCAGTGGGTGCGGAGCTCCCTGGCCGAGGTGTCGAGGGATGCGTCGTACACCAGTGGGGGGAGGAAGACGAGCAGGATCAGGTCGGGCTCGAGCGAGACCCGGTGGGCGACGGGCAGGATGGCGACGACCACGCCGGCGACGACCAGGAGGATGGGGTAGGCGATCCGGAGTCGGTCCGCGGCGGTGGCGACGACGACGACGGCGATGAGCAGCCCGAGGATCTCGGCGATGGTCACGTCGGGACGTCCGGCCCGGCGGTCGGGGATCCGGCGGACCGGGTCATGCCCAAGGGGCGAGCACGGGCAGGTCGTCGCGCCGGAGTCGGCCGTACAGCCAGGCGAGCTCGTCCCGCCCGTCGAGCGAGCCGGCCGGTGGCGGCACCGCGCCATCGGGGAGCCGCCTCGCCATGTCGGCACGCATCCCGGGAAGACGGGCGGCGACGAATGCGTCGGGCCAGTCCCGGTGGGTGGGACCGGTCCCGAGGTCGACCAGATGGACCTCGACCTCCAACCACCGTCGCCCGGGCAACTGGCGGAGCGGGCGCTCGTTCCCCCCGGAGTCACGGGTGATGCCGGCCCAGGCGTAGGACGGGGCGTCCATCCAGGCCTCGAGCATCCGGGTGGACGCCGTGGCCAGGTCGGCGATCACCTCGCCGGCCGGGCGACCCACGCCGGCCTCGATGTCGGCGGCCCGCTGCGCCGTGCCGCCCGGGTACTGATCGACCACGACGCCCTCGACGGCGCCCGCGGTCCGGTGGCGGTGGCTGTCGGCGTTGCGGGCCAGATGGGTCAGGAGGTGGGCGAGCGTCCACCCCGGGAGGAGCGAGGGCGTCACCAGGTCCCGGTCACCGAGGCCGCGGACCTCCTCGAGGAGGCGCTCCTCGGCGCCGGCCACGTGAGCCAGGTCGTCGAAAGGGGCGCCGGGGGCCGCTGCCATGCCGGACAACCTATGCGGCGTCACCGCCGTCCACCACGACCGCACCGACGGCACCGACCACCGGCTGCGGACCGACCGGCGGCCGCGGACCTAGTGTCTGACCCGGGGCGCACGGCCCACGAGCGATGGAGGGGTGATGGACGGAGCCGGGGATCCAGGACCCGACGTCGGCATGACGGTGCTGTTGGTGGGAGCGCTCACCGGCCAGCACGAGCTGACCGACGCCGATCGTCAGGCCGTCGCGGAGTGGATGGTCGACCACGCGGGGGAGCCCGCGATCCGCGAGCTCCTGACCAGGATCGTGAGGACGCAATTCACCGACACCTCCGAGTTCCGGGTCCAGGTGGCCGAGGCGATCCGGGAGCGCTTCCGATCGGAGGGATGAGTGCCGCGACCGGCGGTCCACCGGCTGGAGCTGCCCACGGGGTGGCGCCGGCAGGCCTCAGGGCACGACGAACACGCAGCTGTCCTCGTCGTCGGTCGCGCAGACCCCCTGGGCCAGGTGGGGTGAGGTGAACGTCTCGGCCGTCCCCTTCCCGTCGGCCGTCTGCTCGAGGATGGACGTGAACCCACCGCCGACCACGCCGCCGAGCGTGAGGGTCACCGGATAGGCCGTCGCCGTCCCCTGGGCGCAGTCCGGGACGCAGCTGAGCTCCTGCCTCGTCCCGTGGCCGATCGCCTCGGTCGGGTTCCAGACCGACCACGTGAGCCCGGTGGCGACGTTCCCCCCGTCCCCGGAGAAGTAGATGGTGACCGGGTCCCGCCCGGTCCAGCTGGCGATCGTGAGGGTGGGGAGCGCTGAGGTGGTGGACGCCGGCGGTGACGTCGTGGTCGGGGCACCCGCCGGGACCGACGTCGAAGTCGAGGACCCGGTCGCGAGCGTGGTCGTGGAGCTGACGGGGGTCGACGGGTGTCCTCGGGCCTGTGGGGACCCGCCGCACCCGGCAGCGAGGGCAGCGAGGACCGCCAGCACCGCTGCGATCACCACGGACGCACCTGACCGGACCATGTCCGGAGTGTCCCACTGAGAGCGGAGGTGGCACAGGGCCGAATGGCAGGATTTGGAACCCTGCAACGGCTCCAGTCGCAAGGTGCGGAAGCCGGCACGGACGGTGAGGTCTACAGTGGCCGGAGCGGCGATGGGCCCGTCCGGGCCGATCACATCCCTCCCGGATCGCCGGCGATCCGGGCCCGGTGCGGCCGACCGACCCGGTGCGGCCGAGGGGAGGAGCTCATGGCAGGGGAAATGGAAGCGGGCCTTCGACTCGACGAGCACCATGCGCCGGAGACGAACGGACGGATGGCGGTGTGCCGACGGTGCGGGTCGCGGACCGATGGACCGGCAGGCCTCCACCACGTGCCGGCCGAACGCCAGGTCGCCCGGTGCGGCGAGTGGCTGGTCAACCAGTCGAGACTCCTGCAGATCGAGCGGGTCCGGGAGCAACGCGGGGGCTGAGGCGGTCGGGGCGCGCCAGACTGTCGGCGGTGGACGAGGGCTCCGGGACGGCACTGGCGAGGAAGCTCGGCATCGGCGACGATTCCGTCGTGGCGCTCGTCGGGGCCCCCGACGGGTTCTCCCTCGACCTGCCGCCCGGCGTCACGGTGAAGCAGCGGGTCCGGGGTCACGCGGACGTGGTGGTGGCGTTCTTCACCAGCGCCACGGATCTCGAGCGCCGGCTCGAGGCGCTCGGCTCGGTCGTCTTCCCCGACGGCGGGCTCTGGATCGCCTGGCCCAAGCGATCGTCCGGGGTGGGGAGCGACATCACCGATCAGACCGTGCGCGATGCGGCGCTCCCCCGTGGCCTGGTGGACAACAAGGTGTGCTCCGTCGATGCGACCTGGTCGGCGTTGAGGGTCGTCTGGCGACGGGAGAACCGGGCCCGTCGGGAGTGAACGGGACGGGGCGGCCGACGTGACCCCTACGTCTGGTGGAGGGCCTCCTCGACGAGGGAGGCCATCTCGACGTGTCCCGCGGGGGTGGGGTGGTAGGGGAAGCCCACGGTGACCGTGTGCCCGGCGACCCACCGCTGCGCGGGCGGAGTGCACGGCCCGTGCCCCGCCCCGATGGCGTAGGGGTCGGCGAGGATCACGTGGGTGTCGTGGGCGACCTCGAGGAAGACCTGCTCGAGGTCCTGACCCATCGAAGCGACGATCCGGCTCCCCGCGGCCGTGTAGTCGAGCGCGGGACAGGCTGTCGGCGGGACGAGCCTCGGATAGGTGACGAGGACGACCTTCGCCGACGGGGCCCTGAGGTGGATGGTGTTCACGACCGTGGTCAACGACGTCCGCAGTGCCACCAGTGCCGCGGACAGCTGTGACCGGTCGACGGTACAGGCCGGGCTCGGTGCGCCGCACGCGAACGCCGTGGCCACGTAGCCGATGTCGTTGCCACCGACGGTGAAGGTGACCAGGGCCGTGTTCGGAGTGACGGCGTCGATCTGGGGAGGATCGCCGTACTGGCCCGTGGTGAGCACGTTGACCGTCGTCGCGCCGGAGCACGACACGTCGTCGAGGGTCAGGTCGAGCGCTGCGGCGACGAGACTCGGGTAGTTGTGGGTCGACCGGGCGCAGGGTCCTCCCGCCGCCGCGGGGATGCCGATGCCGGCGGCATAGGAACTGCCGATGGCCACGTACCTCGCCCCGGCCGGAATCGGCGTGGCCGAACCGGTGCTCGGGGGGTTGGACGAGCCGGGGTTCACCGACGAGCACGAGGTCAGGAGCAGCGCCAACCCGGCGACGGCGACGGCGCCAACGCGCCCTGCGATGCCCATATCCTCCCCCTATTCGGTGCGCGGCCCCCGTTGCCCGCAGGGACCTCTCGTGATCCGTCAGGGAGACGCTATCGGCTCGGCACCGCTCCGAAACGTGTACTTCGGCCCTGTTCGTGCGGGGGCACCGGGTCCATACTGATGGTGAGGGATCCGGGAGGATCCCGGAAGGAGGCGCTTATGGGAAGTCGACATGGAGGGCCATCCTGAGGACGGATGGCCGGGGATTGTACGGGAGTGATCCCGGCAGGCACAGATCGAACCAAGGCAAGCAGCTCGAAGTGGGAGCGTTGCAACGGTACGG
>JBEKRV010000049.1:0-28987 GCA_049517675.1 Acidimicrobiales bacterium | reverse complement strand
TCCCGCCTACATGGTCCCGAGCGCCGTCGTCACCCTCGACCGTCTCCCGCTCACCCCGAACGGGAAGCTCGACCGCCCGGCCCTGCCCCGGCCCGAGGCGGCGTCGGCGGGCCGGGACCTCGTGGCGCCCCGGGACGAACTCGAAGCGGAGGTCAGCGCGGTCTGCCACCGGGTCCTCGGAGGCCTGGAATTCGGGGTGACCGACGACTTCTTCGACCTCGGCGTCAATTCGATCGCGGCGGCACGTCTGTTCACCGAAATCGAGCGGACCTTCCGGTCCGAGCTCCCCCTCGCCGCCATCTTCCAGGCTCCGTCCGTCGCCGGGCTCGCCGGACTCATCCGTGACCGGACCGCGCTGCGCGACGCCAATGCCTGGTCGGCACTGATCCCCATCCGCACCGAGGGCGACGGGCGTCCCTTCTTCGGGGTGCACGGCGGGGCCGGGACCTCGATGCTCTACTACCCCCTGGCCAGGCAACTGGCTCCTGATCGACCCCTGTACGCCTTCCAGGCCGTCGGCCTCTACGGCCGCGAGCCACCGCAGACGTCGGTCGGAGCGATGGCGGCCCGGTACATCGAGGAGATCCGGACCGTCCAGCCGCGTGGCCCGTACAACCTCGGCGGCTACTGCTTCGGGGGCCTGGTCGCCTACGAGATGGCGGCTCAGTTGCGTGCCGCAGGCGACGAGGTGGGCGTCGTGGCGATGTTCAACGCGCCCGCTCCCGGCTACAACCAGCGCTTCAATCCGGTATTCGACAACGAGGGGGCGTTGACCGACGACACAGGACAGCTGGTCCGACGGTTGCCGGTGGACCGGTCGCTGCGGGCCAGCGTGGGGCGACAGATCGACCGGACCCGTGGCATGGGGACCGCGACGCAGGCCAAGGCGATCACCGGGGCGCTGACCGAGCGGGTGCAGGGCCGACTGCGGTTCCACCTACACCGATTCCAACTGGCCCTCGCGCTCCGTCTCGGTCGCCCGTTGCCGGACTCGCTCCGTGAGGCCAACACGTTCCAGCGGATCGCCCGGGTCGCGCAGGACGCCTACCGGGCACCTCGGATCGACGTTCCGGTCGTCGTCTACCGGGCAGCGGACCTGTACTACGAGCCGGCACTGGGCTGGGACGAGTACACGTCGGCGGTCATCGACTGCGTCGAGATCGTCGGCGATCAGCCGGTCCCCCGTCGCACGATGCGGGAGCCGTTCGTCCTTCAGGTGTCCGAACACCTCGAGCACCTCCTGACGTCCCTGGACACACCCTCGGGGGACCCGGTGCGCGGCGCGGGCTCGGCGCCGGTCCCCGCCACCCCGACCAGCGGATCCGGAGGCTGACCGTGCGCGCCGTCGACACGATTCCCGAGGAGCCACCCGCCGAACTGCGATTCCGGCGGAAGGTGGGGGTCTTCAAATCAGCACGGGCGCTCTGGCGGGACAAGGAGATCGTCTTCAGCCTCGCCGACCGCGACTTCCGGGCCCGCTACAAGCAGGCGCTCCTCGGCGTGGCCTGGGCCATCCTCAACCCGCTGACCCTCGTACTGGTCTTCACCTTCACCATCCGCAAATTCGCCCATGTCGACACACACGGCGTGCCATACCCGGTCTGGGCTTACACCGGCCTGGTGGCCTGGACCTTCTTCGCCGGGGCGGCGACCACGGCCACGACCTGCCTGGTCAACAACCAGGCCCTCCTGAACAAGGTGAGCTTCCCACGGGAGGCATTCCCCGTGGCGGCCGTCGGACTGTCCTGCATCGACACCGCAATGTCCATGATCGGCCTGGTCGCCTACTTCGTCATCTTCGGATTCGTCCCGGCCGCCACGCTCTACTGGGTGCCGGTCATCTTCGTGGTGCAGTTGGCGTTCACCCTCGGTTTCTCGCTCATCGTCTCGATCGTGGTCGTCTACCTGCGCGACCTCCGGCAGATCGCGCCGATCATCATCCAGATCGGCCTGTTCGCGACGCCTGTCGCCTACAACATCACCCAGCTCCTCAAGCCGCCGTGGCGCGTCATCTACTGCACGCTCAACCCCATGGCCCCGGTGATCGACAGCTATCGTCGCGTCCTCCTCTACGGACAAATGCCACAATGGGGATACCTCCTACCCGGTGCGGCCATGTCCTTCCTGCTCCTCGCCGTCGGACTCCGCCTCTTCAAGAGACTCGAAATCGGAATTGCCGACCTCATCTGACGGCCACATCCAGGTCCACCGTGCATGGAAGCGCTTCCGCGAGGATCGCCGCAGCCCCATGCTGGCCGAGCAGCTCGGACTGCTGTGGCAGCGGATCCGGAACGACAACGCCTGGAGATGGGTGCTCCGGGACATCGATTTCGAGATCCAGCCCGGCGAGGCGGTCGGCATCGTCGGCATCAACGGCGCGGGCAAGTCCACGCTGCTCAAACTGCTGACCCAGGTGATGTACCCGACCTCGGGACGGGTCGACGTCAACGGCAAGGTGGGAGCGCTCATCGAACTGCGCGGTGGGATGCATCCCGATCTCACCGGCCGGGAGAACGCCCTGCTCTACGGATCACTCATGGGGCTCGGGCGCCGTGAGGTCACCAAGCGGTTCGACGAGATCGTCGAGTTCGCGCAGCTGTCCGGAGCCATCGACCGCCAGGTCAAGTTCTTCTCGAGTGGGATGCAGATGCGCCTGGGCTTCGCCATCGCCGCATTCCTCAATCCCGATGTGCTGCTCGTCGACGAGGTTCTGGCCGTCGGGGACGCGTGGTTCCAGCAGCGGTGCCTGGACCGCATCCGCGACGTCCTGGAGCAGGGCACCACCCTGGTGCTGGTCTCCCACGACCTGGCGTCCGTGGAGGCGGTGTGCAACCGTGGCCTCTGGTTGAACGGTGGGGTCCTGGCCGACGACGGACCGATCCGCAACGTGCTCGCCAACTACCGCAAGTCGGTCGAGCAGTACTCCTTCGAGAACCTCAGCCACGGAGGGGTCGTCCGGGTGGTCGAGGCGACCGTGGAGGGGATCTCCGGGCCGGTGACGGCCTCACACGGCGGACTCGAACTCTCCCTCCGGTTGGAGACCTTCGAGCGGGAACGGGGACGGCTCTACTTCGGGGTGAGCGAGGGCCCGGGGACCCCCACGTTCCTGGTCTCCACCGAGATCATCCTCGAGGAGGGCGAATCCTCGGTCACCTGCCGCATCGAGAGCGTCCCCCTGCCACGCGGGCAGTACTACGCATGGATCTGCATGGAGGCGGTGGACGACCGGAAGCTCATCCCGTGGCACCCAGCAGCCACATTCGACGTCTTCGGATCCGACCTGGACTGGGCACCCGTCGGCATCGTCCGGCTGTCGTCGGTTCACGTCAAGAGCGAGTGGGTGCAACACAGCGTCGCCCCCGCCGTCGAGTCCCGCAACGGCGACTCCGCCCCGTAGGCCGACCCCCCGGTCGCTCGATCGTCGTCGTCCCGACGGATGCTCAGACGGCGCCGCCGTCGTCCCGGATCGGGTCGTGGGCTCCGGCGCCGCCGTCCGACCCGGTCGCGTGAGGCTCTCCCACACCTCCGGGAAGCGGAGGATCGGACTGGGGGGATCTCCGGAGCACCCCAAAGACGACCGGACCGAACAGGAAGGCCTCCAGCACGACGGCGATCAGGTAGCCGACGGCCACGCCGGTGATGCCATGCACGACGGCGCCGAGGGTGGCCAGGCCGACCTCCAGGAACGCTCCGATCATGCTCCGTGACGCGGCCGCCTGCATCCGTCCCCGGGATCGCGAGATGGCCACGTAGTGGGCCTTGATGCCCATCGGGTAGGTGGTGAGCCCGAGCACCGCCAGCGCCGTCGATGCCGCGACGTACTTGGGGCCGAAGATGGCCAGGATCGGATGGGAGAAGAGGGCGAAGAATGGTGCCGACAGGAGAGCCAGGATCAGGACGATCCGCATCGTCTTCTGCACCTCCCGGTGCAGCGCGACCTCGTCGCCCGGAGCGAGCGCGAAAAGGACGGTCGAGAGGTGCTGCGGGATGATGTTGACGAAGGACACCACCAGGACTGCCGCCGTGTACGCGGCATTCGCCTGCGCCCCCACCACGGTGGCGACCACGACCGGGATCAGGAGACGGGGCGACTGGATCGAGACGTTGAGCGAATGGTGTCCGGCCATCAGGCGTCGCTTCTCGATGATCCGGTGGAAGTTCAGGCGGGACGACCCGCCCTCGGTCACCTTGCGCAACGCGATCCCGACGGTCACGATGGAGATGGCCAGTCCGAGCAACCACGCCACCTCGAGCTCGGTCCCGGACTTGCTCGGCCAGGCGATGATGATGGCGGGGAGGATCAGGAGCTTGGCCACCGCGAAGACGGCGTTCCGCCGGAACTGCAGGTCGGCCCGGAACAGGCCCACGCACGAGTCGTCCAGAATGATCAACATCGTGGTCATGGCGCTCAACAACGCGAAGACGAGAAGCCCCACGGGGATGGTCAGACCATGGCGTAGTGTCTGGGAGAACGCGGAGAGCACGAGTCCCCCGAGCACGGCGACGAGGAAGCCGAAGGTGGCGGCGCCCGTCACCGCGGTCATGATCAACGAGCGGGCGTGGGTGCGATCGACCGCCAACTCGCTGATGAGCAGGGTGCTCAACCCGAGGACGCAGTAGATGGCGACGAACTGGGACGCCGACTGGATCGCCGCGGCTATCCCGACCGCGCTCGCGGTCGTCATGCGGGCCGCCACGAACCAGTAGACGAAACCCAGCACACTCGTCGTCACCGTCGATCCGTAGAGCGACGCGGCGTTGCGGACGATGGGCCCGGACAGGAGCATCCTGGCCTCGGCCGTCACCCGTGCGACCCGGTCGGACAGCATCTGCCGGTAGGACAACCTGCGCGAGTGGGCGCCGGGCCCGCTCACTTCGGGCGACCTCCGGTCATGATCGGCTCAATGGTCGGGCCAGGGGCGGCTCGGAACTCCCGTTGCGACCCCGAGCCCGCTCGCCGGGGACGCCGTCCGGCTCCGGTGGAGCCGTTCGATCCCCGTCAGCAACAACGTCCGACCCCTGCCCATCGCCCCGTCCGTTTCACCCGCCTCATAGTTGCATCGAAGTCGGAGTGGATCAAGCGGGGCGAACGCCTCGGTGGCCGCCTTCGACATGCCCGCAGCAGACTAGGACCGGTCACGCGCGCCCGGGCGACCACGCCCTCGTTTGCACGAGGGGTAATTCCCACAGAACTAGCATGTCACCATGGTCGACGAGAGCCAGGGCTCCAGCAGCGCGAGTCCTCGACATTGACGGCACGCGGACGTCGCCACAACCCTCGCCGACTGCCGAACATCTTCCCCGCGATCGGGCCCGCGATGCGATTCACCCTCTTCTCCGACTTCAGCGACGAGGAGGCCGTGCCTTCGGAGGTCGCCTGGCGGTCGGAGTGCCCGATGATCGTCTCCCACGGCCTGGCACCGGTGGCACATCGACTCATCCACGACCGGTCGATCCCGGTGCCGGAGGCCGTGGTCAAGGAGTTCAGCGATGCCCGGTTCTTCGACTCGGCATTCACCATGACGGTCGTGAGCAGGTCGAGGGCTGGCATCGACGCACTGCGGGCTGCGGAGATCCCCTTCGTCGTGACGAAGGGCCCCGGGATCGCCAAGGTCTGTGCGACTGTCTCCGACCGGCCGTTCGCCGATCTGGACGTCGTCGTCGGGCACGACAAGTTCCGCTCCGCACGGGACGTCCTCCGCCACTCGGGCTATGCGGAGCAGAGCCGCACGATCCAGCCATGGGATTCGTTCAACTGGATCTGTCGGGAAGCGACGAACTTGCGGACACCGGACGGCGGCTCGATCGATCTCCACCACCGGGTCTCACCCTGGTACTGGTCGTCGGGGCTGGGCCTCGATCACCTGGTCAGCGGTGTCGAGGAGACAGCGTTCTTCGGCGTCCAGCTGCCACTCGTGTCGACCGTGGACAACCTCCTCGTCGCCGCGCTCCACGTGGTGAGCGATCGCAGCCGTCCCGGACAGACGTTCCGGGTGTGGCGCGACCTGCTGATCCTCCTGAACAGCTGCTCGATCGACGACGTGGTCGCCGCCGCCACCCGAGCCGGGCTGGCGGACTGGCTGGCATGGATCCTCGGATGTCTTCCCGACCGTGTCCGCCCGGACGAGGTCGTCGAGGCGCTCCGGGACGCACCGGGCGACCTGACGGGAGGGTTCCGCCTCCGGATGCTCCTTCCGCCCGGCCTCGCATCGCAGAACCTGCTCGGGCACGTCTTCCGGCTGCCGTGGCCGAACGCCTGCTGGTTCGTCGCCGGCATGGTGGTCCCGTCCCCGAGCTACCTCGAACTCCGGTATCCGACAGCGCACGGACGCTACGTCCGCTGGTGGCTCGACTCGCTCCGCAACGTCGGGCCGGCCGAGCGGGCCGGGCCCGCAATCGACTGAGCGGGGTCAGGGGTTCAGCCGCCACCGTATTGGGGTGCCCCAAACGCGAACACACCTCCGTCGGAGCCGACGAGCCAGTAGCCGCCCGTCGCCCGATCGACCGCGATCCCGGCGACCGGGGCGTTGAGAGCAGAGGCGGTCAACGAACCTTGGTACTCGGCGTCGCCGAACGCGAACACGCCGCCGTAGTCCGCCACCTCCCAGTAGCCCTCACCAGTGTGGGTGACCGCCATGCCCACGACCGAGCCGACGCCGACGTGCCCCTGGGCCGTCCCGAGGAACGGCGCATTGAAGGCGAAGATGCCGCCGTCCAGGGACAATTCCCAGTAGCCACCGGTGGCGGGGTCGGCGGCGATCGCGGAGATCCCCCGGTTCACGGTCTTCCCGGCCATGGAACCGAAGTACTGCGCGTCGCCGAAGGCGAAGACGCCGCCGTCCCGGGCGACCTCCCAGTAGCCCTTGTCGTCGCTGGTGGCGGCCATGCCGACGATGGGGGCGTTCAATTTCATGCTCGCCGCAGACCCGTAGTACTGGGCGTCGCCGAAGGCGAAGACGCCGCCGTCCCGGGCGACCTCCCAGTAGCCCTGCCCGTCGCTCGTGGCGACGATCTGGCAGATCGAAGCGGTCAGCGTCATACCGGCGGTCGACCCCAGACTCGTGGTCGAACCGAGGGCGGACACCGCCCCCTGGTAGTTCGCCAGCCAGTACCCCCCGCCGTCGGGAGCCGCCGCAATGGCCACGATCGGCGTGGGCAGGGTCCCGATGGGCTCGTAGTTCGCCCCGGGGACCGCCGACACCTCGTTCGAGGCGGACGAGAGCCTCCCGTCGGCTACGGCCTTCACCGTGAAGTAGTACACGACTCCCGTGGTGAGGCCCTGGACCACATAGTTCGTCGTGGTCACCGGTGTCTTCCCGTTGTTCGGGTTCGAACTCTCCACACCGGGTCGGATCCCCACATAGACGTTGTACCCACTCACCGCCGGTGAGCCCGCGACCGCGGTCGACGCCCAGGTGAGGGAGGACGATGTGTCCCCGGGGACGACGTGGGTGATGGTCGGGACCGGCACGGCGGCCGGCGCCTTTGTCGCGGTCGGGTGTGCCGCCACGACCTTCTTCACCGTCGGGCTCCGAGGTGCCGGATGGGACGCTTGGGGCCGTGTCGGTGTCGGGGGGTTGGGGCCGGCGGTGACCACCGTCTCGCCATGGTTCGCCACGGACGCCTTCGTGTGGGATGCAGTCCCGCCCGCCATCACCACCACGACCGCGAGGACGCCGACCGAGCACAGCATCACCAAGGTGAGCAGCAGCGGGTCACGCAGCGCAGGGTGCGGATCACCGGAGGCTCTGTGCTTGGGTATCTTCATTCGTCGCTCCCGTGCATGCCCTGTGGTACCGCACAACGCCCGCGCACACGGATCGCCGACCGCGCCTCCGGATGCCCCGGCCGCGACGAGGCCCCTCGGGCGCGGCTCGCTGGCAATGGTACCCGCAGGTTCCCCCATCCGTCCGGCACCGTCGGGCGACGCCCGGCCGCCCGCGCACGGGACGTTCGGTCCCCGGGTCCGGACCCGTCCCTCCTTTCGCCTTCCCGCTGTCCACGATCTACTCTCGGGCCTGCATTCCGCGCAGCAACGACAGGAGACCGGAGTGGAGCTGGCGAAGGACACCGCGGATCGGGCACTGGCCCGTCCGACGCGCCGTGGGGCTCGACCGATGTGCCCCACGACTCGGCCCGAGGAGGCCTCCACCGCCGCGTTCGGCAACCACTACCGATGACGACGTCGATCATCGTCGGGTCCGGTCCCGCCGCAGCCGGTGTGGCGCTGGCGCTCACCGCCGACCGGTCACAGCGGGTCATCGTGGTCGACATCGGCAACCGGCTCGACGCCGACCGGCAGGCAGTCGTCGACCGGATGTCCACCACGCCGGTCGACGCCTGGAACGACGACGACGTGCGCACGATCCGAGCGCAGCCCGTCGAGTCCGGACGCCGGGGACTTCCCGAGAAGCGCTCGTACGGTTCGGACTACCCCTTCGAAGACGTGGGCCAGCTCGCCGACGTGCGAGCCCTGTCGCACGCCAACCGCACGGTGGTGTCAGGCGCCTATGGTGGCCTCAGCAACATCTGGGGATCACAGGTGATGCCCTTCACGCCGGCGACCTTCGACCGGTGGCCGGTCACCTACTCCGAGATGGAGCCCTTCTACCGGTCCGTCCTCACGGCGATCCCGTTCGCCGCGGACGACGACGCCATCGCCGAGCACTTCCCCCTGATCGCCGAGAGCGACCCGCTCCCACAGTTGGCGCCCCGCACCCAGGCGGTGCTGGACGCATTCGAGCGGCGCCGCGCCGAATTCGAGCGGTATGGAGTCGTCGTCGGTCGGGCCCGGCTCGCATTCGAGGCACGATCCTGCGTCCGGTGCGGCCTGTGCATGACGGGGTGCCCCTACGGACTGATCTACTCGGCTGCACACACCTTCGACCGACTGCGGAACGACGGACGGGTCGACTACCACGGGGGTCTGCAGGTAATCGACGTGGGACAGGTCGGGGACAGGCCCTTCGTCACCGCACGGGACCTCACCGACGGGAGCATGCACCGCTTCGAGGCTGATCGCGTCTATCTCGCCTGCGGTGCCGTCGGCACGACGCGGCTCGTGCTCGATGCGCTCCGGCTCTACGACGAGGACGTGTCGATGGCGGAGTCCGCCCAATTCGTGATGCCCATGCTGTCCTCGAAGCCGACGCCCGACCCGGAGGTCTCCACGGAGTTCACTCTGAATCAGTTCAACATGCTGGTGGCACTCGATCGGCGGTGGCTGGACGTCTCGCAGATCCACTTCTACCCGCACAACGCGGCGATCGCCGACGCCCTGCCGGCGGCGCTGAGATCGGGCCCGGGTCGTCCCGTCGGCACCCAGGTGCTCCGCCGCCTGACGGTGGGACTCGGGTATCTCCCGTCGTGGGAGTCCCCCGCCATGCGCATCCGCGTCGAGCCGCCACGTGGGCCCGAGTTGGCGGCGGGCGTCCTGATCTCCGGCGACGAGCAGCCAGCGGGCACGAACCAGATGCTGCGCCGGGTCGTGCGTCGCATGCTCCGGATCGCTCCCGGGATCGATCTCTGGCCGATCCTGCCGATGACGTCCCTCTCCGCCCCCGGCAAGAGCTACCACTTCGGCGGTAGCCTGCCGCACCGCACCGGGCCCGTCGACGGACCGCTGACCACGGACCGACTGGGACGGTTGAGCCGCTGGTCGAGAGTCCATGCAGTCGATGCGTCGGTGTTCCCCACCGTACCGGCAACGACGTTCACCTTGACCATCATGGCCAACGCGAACCGGATCGCCTCCGAGGCCATGGCGTTGGCGTCGTGACGGCGCCCTGCCGTGGCACGGTCGGGATCACCGGTGCCACCGGGTACCTGGGGGGTGTCGTCCGGGAGAGGCTCGGGGCGTCCGGCTGGTCGTGCATCGACCTCGTCCGTCGTCCTCGGGGACCGAGGGCACGTCGATACTCGTTCGAGGAGGACCTGCCGTCGGATCTCCTCGACGGACTCGATGTCCTCGTCCATTGTGCGTACGACATGACCGCCCGGGAGCGCGATGACATCTGGAGGACAAATGTCGACGGCACTCGTAGGCTCCTGGATGCGGCGGACTGGGCGCGGGTCCCGAGAACGATCGTCCTTTCGTCGATGTCGGCATACGAGGGGACCGAGCAGCTCTACGGCAGTGCCAAGCTGCAGATCGAACGTGACGCAGACGAGCATGGTGCGGTTGCCATCAGGCCCGGCCTGGTCTACGGGCCCAACGCCGGAGGCATGGCCGGGGCGATCGCCTCACTCACCCGTCTGCCGGTGGTGCCCGTGTTCGCCGCACGTTCCCACCAATTCACGGTGCACGAGGACGACTTCGCCTCGACCGTCGAGGCGCTCGCTTCGGCGGACCCGACCCTCCTGGGGCGTGGCGCCATCGGGGTCGCCAATCCGATCCCCGTACCCTTCCGCCAGGTCGTACAGGGGCTCGGTCGGATGCACGGAAGAACGTGCCGTACGGTGGCCGTCGACTGGCGTGCCGCCTACGTTGCGCTCCGATTGGCCGAGAGGGTCGGGCTCGACCTCCCGTTCCGTTCCGATTCGCTCCTGGGTCTTGCCGCGCCGGCACCGGACGTTCCCCGCCTCGAGGTGCTCGACATGCTCGGTATCACGCTCCGGCGGTTCGGCCAGCCGGTCCCGCCCTCGCCACCTCCGGCCTGAAGCCGTTCGGGGGGTGGCGAAGGACGGTTGCGGCCACCGTGCGCAGCCCGTCCCGGAAGCACTGCGCACAGTGGCGGGACCGATGAATCCACGGGCCGGCGGTACCGTGGGGTGGCCCGCCGGAGGTAGCCTGTCCGGGTGCCTACGGTGGTGGTGAGCGAGCGAGGCAGGACGGATCACCCGGATGCCCGCGCCGTCGCCACTACCGCAGGGCCGTCACCCCGTAGGCCTGATCGCGAATTCCCTCGTCGGAGCCCGCCCGCGTGATCGCTAGCATCGGCACCGCTCACCGATCGTGAGCCTCGAGACGACCGAGACTCCGTCGACCCACGTCGACGCGGATCAGGTCGACGCGGATCAGGTCGACGCGGATCAGGTCGACGCGACCGATTTGGCCGACTCGCTCGCCGAAACGGGTGAGGCCGTAGTCAGGCCGACCCTTCTCGGCAGGACACCCGAGATCATGCTCGGCATGGCGGTCGGCTCGCTGATCGTCGCTGTCGCCTTCGCCGGCTCACGGAGCAGCCGGCCCTGGGCGACCGTCCTCTTCTGGCTCGGCCAGGTGATCATCTATGCGGTACCTGCAGGATTCCTGCTGTTCAGGAAGTCGATCCTGTGGGTCGAAGCCACGGCGATCGCCCTTCTGATGCCGCTCACCACCTACCTCGTCCTGCTGTATTACAGCCCGACGAGATTCCTCTTCCTGGACGAGTTCTCCCACGTACAGACGGCCCAGACCATCCTGGCGACCCATCATCTGTTCCACCACAACACGGCATTGGCGCCCAGTCCGCAGTTCCCCGGCCTCGAGATCGTCACCACGGCCATCGTCGACATCACCCATCTGTCACTCATCGCGTCCGGGCTCATCGTCGCCGGGACCGCGCACGTCCTCATCGGACTCGCCGTCTTCTTCCTCGTCGCCCACCTGACCCGGAACGCGAAGATCGCCGCGGTCGCCACCGTCGTCTATGCCACGTCGCCCCATTTCCAGTTCTTCGACTCGTACTTCATCTACGAGACGATGGCGCTTCCGTTCTTCATCCTCCTCCTCCTGGCGGTGGCACGGATGCTCGACGAGAAGGGTCCGGCGGCAAACGCATGGGGCCTCGCGGCAGTCGCCTGTGCGGCCGCGACGACGGTCTCCCACCATGTGACCGGGTTCGCCCTGGTCGCAGTCCTCTTCGGCTTCAGCGTCATCCAGTACTTCCTGCCGCGTGAGATGCGGTCGCGGCGGCTGCCGGTCCTGTTCGTCGTCGTGACCGCCATGGTCGCCACCTGGGACCTCCTGATCGCCACATCGACCTGGCCATACTTCAAACCGGTCGTCGAGGCACTCATCGGTGAAAAGCCCTACAAACCTCCCCATCCACTGGGCTACACATCGATCTTCACCTCGAAGCTCGCCACCGGACCGACCGGTGCCGCCAGACCGAGCGACCTCGCTCTCGAGTACGTGTCGATCCTTATCTTCATCGTCCTGGCTCCCATCGGGGCGTGGAGCGTCTGGAAGCGACGTCGGGACGGAATGCATGCCGTGACCCTCGGCCTGGCCGTCGGTTCACTGGGCATCTTCGGCGTGGTGTTGATCCGGGTGGCGGCGGCGAACGGCACCGTGCTCGCCGCACGCTCCCTGACGTTCGTCCTCATCCCGCTCAGCTTCGTCACGGCTCTGTTGCTCTGCGACCGGAAACCGAGCGATCCGCCCGCCAACAAGTGGCTGCGGAGGGCGTCGCGGGCATGGACCCCGGCCACCAAGACCGCCGTCGTCGTGGTCTGCGCCGTCGGTGGCATCGCCGGTGGATATCCTAATTACTACTCGCGCCTACCCGGACCCTTCCTCTTCAGCGCCTTCGAACGATCGGTGGACGACCACAACCTTTCGGCCGCGTCCTGGATCGCCTCCACGCTGCCACCCGGCGGCGGTCTCGCCTCCGACTTCTTCACCGGTCAGATGCTGGGCGCCCTCGGCCACGAGTACGACCGGAAGAACGTCGCCCGAATCTTCCTGACCACGAAATTCACCACGGCGGACTACGAGTTGATCCGAACCAGTCATGTCCAGTACGTCGTCATCGATCGACGCATGACGCGGTATCTTCCCACCGTCGGCTACTACTTCGCCGCGGATCCCGGCCGCAACTTCTACTCGTCGCCACTTCCGCAGTCCGTCGTCGACAAGTTCGACACGATCCCCGGTGTCTCCCGGATCTACGACGACGGCACGATCGTGATCTACGACTTCAAGGGCGCCGCGCACCGATGAGGACACCGTGACCGCGCCCCGCAGGTGGAGCCTCCTCCTCATCCTCGGCACCGACGTGTGCGCCACACTGGCCGCCCTCTCGCTGCTCCCGGCGATCACCGTGATCGCCGGGCTCCCCCTCGCCCTGTACGCCCCTGGGGCAGCCCTGCTCCTCGCCGTCGATCCCCACAGCCGGCAGGTGCGTGGCGCACAACGCCTCATGTGGACCGTCGCCGCGAGCGTCGGCACGGTCATCATGGGCGGCCTGTTGCTCAACCTCGTCGGCGGCCTCACGCGTACGCACTGGCTGGTACTGCTCACCGTGGAGGTGCTGGTCCTCTCGCTCGTGGGATGGCTGCGAGGGGCTCCACAGGCCGAGACTGCCGACGGGACCGACGATGTGGCGATCCCGGCTCCGTCCGGTGCAGGCGAAGGCGACACGGAACCTGGCGACACGGAATCCGGCGACACGGAATCGGAGGCTCCCGGTCGACCGACGAAGCTGCTCACGATTCGCCAGGTCGCCTTGCTGCTGACAACGGCAGTCGTGGTGGCCGGAGCACTCCTGCTGTCGCTCCGATCCGCCGCCTTCGCCTCACGGGAGACGTTCGTGCAGGCCTGGATCGTCACCCAACCGGTCGACGACCAGTGGAGTACCACCGCCCAGGTGGGCGTCACGAACCACCAGGGACATCGCTCGCGGTTCGTCGTCGAAGAGGTCATCGGAAAGTCGGCACCGCAGGAGCAGACGATCTCGCTCGACAACCTGCAGACGTGGCATCTCGAAGTGCGACGCAAGGGCGGAGAGTCGGTGAATGTCACCGTCCTGAGCAATACCGACTCGAAGAGACCGTTGGCCTCCGTCAGTCTGGCCAGGCCGGTCCCTGCCAGCCCCAAGACGACCACCACGACAACGACCACCACGACAACGACCAGACCGACCACGACGCAGCCGACCGCGACCACGGCAACCACCGGGCCGCACTAGGCGACGAACGCGGCTCCCGCTCCGGCATCCACCAGGTCACCACGGCGAAACGCACCGAGACGGACGCCAGCGCGCATCACTCGTACCCGAAGAGCGAGAAATCGTCCTCGAAGACCTTCGCCAGGAATCTCCGGTCGTCGAGTGAGATCTCCGCGTTCTGGCGTACAATCGGCTGCGACGAGTTGACCCGGGACAGGGCCCCATCGGGAAGTCCGAGCGTCCGTCGCACATTCGCCATGTCCTCGTCGAGGCATTCGAACTTTCCGACGAAATCGACCAGGAGCTTTCCGTCCCCATCACACAGGAACTCCGACTGCGGCTGCATGCCGGCCGCCGCGGACAGGGCCGGATGACGGATGAAGCCCGAGAAGGAGTCCGTCTCCCGGAACGCCATGATCGCCGGCCAGCGTTCCGGGTCGTCCTTCTTGCCCGGCGGCGTGAGGTACCACACGTTGCGGGCGAGCAGCCGGCGCCGCTCCTCTGCCTTCATGGCGACGAATCGGTAGAGGGACAGCGCACGGTCAGCCGGGTGTCTGACGAAGGCGAACTTGTAGGACGATTCCCAGGCATCCTCGTCGACAGCCTGTCGGATGGTCGCCGCCGGACTGTGTTTCACGAGCGTCCGCAGTCGGGAGTCCGTCCGATGCGACGTCCGATGCACCCATGCCTGAAAGTCGTTCTGGATGACGAAATCCCCACGGGCGAGGTACGGCTTCAGGTCGCGGGTGATCGAGTCCCCAGCTGTCTTCATCGTATGGACGAAGACGAATCGCCGGCTCGTCGAAATGATCACTGCCCCACCTTCCTGTAGCTGCGTCCTGTGGCTGTGTCGCCAGAATCAACACCCGACCTTCGCTCCCACGTGCACCAGTCGCCGGATGCCATCTACGACGATGATGTTCGGTGCACGCACACGCTAGGTTGCCTCGATCTGCCGCAGCATCTCGTACTCCGGCTCCAGCCGCTCGCGCGCCTCCTCCAACTCCTCTGGTTCGATCTCCTCCGACGCCAGTGTCGTCCGCTTGTGACCCACGTCCAGACTGATACCGGTCATCTCGCGGAGGGACTCGACGCCGGACTCGATCGATTCGGTCCGCATGACCAGGTTGAGGTTGCCGAGCACATCGACCGTCTCGGAGACGTCGCCGACAGGGGAGAACATGTAGAGCTGCCGAAGCAGGTCCTCGGGGCGCACCCGCGCGAGGAAGTCACGGAAGCTACCGTCGGCCCACGCCCGTTCGTTGGCAGGTGCCTTGAAGATGAACCCGTTGTCCGATTCGGCGCTGCGCAGATAGCGGTACAGGGAAACGACGCGCTTCACCGGGTCACGCAACACCGTGAACTCGAACGTCCGGTGTCGTGGCGGTCTGGCGACATAGCTCGGGAAGTGGCTCGCGGCGAAGAAGTAGCGCCCCTCCTGGATGAGTGCGGGGTTGCCTTCGACGAAGCGGACACCACCCACCCGTGCGAACGAGCACCAGAAGAGCCGGCGCTCGATGCTGTGGGGATCGGCACCGGAAAGCGAGAAGAATGCGAATACCAGGGATGTCCCCGCGGTCTTGCGAACGTGGTGGAAGTAGATCCGGTCGAAGTCACCTCGCAGCTGCTCTTTCGGGCGGGGCGTCAGTTCCGCCATGACGGAAAGGGCCCGTCCCAGGGCGGTGCGGGCATTGGAACGCAGCGGCTGGGTATTGACGATCCCGTCGATGGCCTCAAACACGGTCGACCCCACCCGGCGCGGTGGCCAGAAGACGCCCGGCCTCTCCGGTTGCGCCGCTACGGGTCCCGAGTGCCGAGAGCCCGGAAGGGACCAGGAGCTCCATTCTCACGCCACGTCCCTGCCCCTCGACGGGTGAAGGATCATTTGCAGCCTTCCGGCGACGTGACCGCAGCCGGCCATGAACGTTCCGACGATCATGGCGCCGGCCCGGGCAAGCCCGATCCACTCCCCACGTCCTGCTGCGGTGAGGTTCGCGCTGAGCTGCCGGGTGAACGCCCGACGGACGAACTCCAGCTCGGCCCTGATGTTCGCTGCCTCGCCCATATCGGAGAACGCCTCAACTTTTTCGCGGTTCACGAAGAAGCAGCGTCTCCAGAAGTACCGCCAGGCCACACGTTGCGCCGGAACGTAGTGGTGGACGATTGCACGCGGCTCGTAGAGGAGGCGTCGGTCGGGGAAGTGCGCGGCGAGCCGCATGCAGAGGTCCAAATCGTCGAAGTCGATCGAATGGAAACCGCCGATCTCCTCGAATGCCTCCCGACGGACCGACATGTTCGCCCCGATGAGATGGGCCAATGGTCCCAGTTCGGTCGGCATGCCCTCGTACGCACAACCGAAGACCCAGTCGAAGTTGGCTGGAAACCAGCGGGGTCTGCCGGTCTCGTACCTGGGCAGCGGAGCCCCGCCGACGGCCACCGTCCCTTCGTCGTCGTAGGGCGCCAACAGGTGCTCGAGCCAGTCCGGCTCAGCCGAGGCATCGTCGTCGAGGAACACGAGCACGCTGCCACGGGCGATCTCCGCGCCCGTGTTTCGGGCCCAACCTGCTCCGAATCGCCGCTTCGACCCGTGGGCCTTCACGTGCGCACCTGCGCCACTCTCGTCCTGTTCGAACCGGTTGGCGACGACGTGGATCGGGAAGCCGGCGGGTGACGGCGCCGATCCCCAGGTCCCGACACATTTCTCGAGGAGCTCGGGATTGTGGTCGATGCAGAGGATGAGTTCCGTCGGGGGGCGCGTCTGCGATTCGACCGAGGCGACCGCGTCCGAGAGCAGGTCCCAGCGGAGCATGGTGAAGGCCGGAATGATCACCGTCGCGGTGGTCGTGGAAGAGGGAGTGGATTCAGGCATTCGCACGTGTCTGTCAGGGCGGCTGATGGGCATGGTGGCAATCCGGTGCGGCACATGGCGGTGGACGCCTGTCTCTGGCCGAAGCATAGTCGCACCCGTGCCGGCCATAACGGGGCCCGATCGGCTCCTATTCCGTGAATGCGGGGCCCGTGTAGCGCCTCCCGTCGCTTCCGATTCACCCCCGTCGCGATGATCCCTCCGGGGTCCACGGATGGCGGGAAGAGCCTGCGCACACGGGTCGGCTGGGTCAACCGACAGCTCACCGAGGGCCCGGTGCGAGGGACGGCAGTGCGCGGGCTCGACCGCTCGTCGAGCTCGGACAGGCGAGGTGGTGCCGGTGTCGGCGGTGACGGATCGACCGGATTCGGTGAACCGGCGCCGGACTAGGATGCTGGCCGTCAGATGCGACGAGCGGGCGCCATCGAGTCGCGTCCTCGCCCGGCGCGCACCGCTCCTATTACGGAAGGCCACCATGGAGACGCTCAGCCAACCGCGCGTGATCCCCGTGGCGCAGATGACGGCACCTTGCCTCACCCTGGACGTGGACGTTGCGTCCGGGGTTCCGAGTATTCCGCCCCAGTTGGGCGGGCGAGCCGCCAGTTGCGCCTGGCTGCTCGTCCGGGTGCACACCGAGCCCATCGGGTCGGTCGTCCTGCGCGTTCCGGCACAGGGCCTGACCGAGAAGCAGGTGGCTGCCGGGATCGTCGAGGGATTGGGCGAGGAGGTCTCCCGTCGCATGGGACCCGAGACGGGCGTCGATGCCGCGGAGCCGGCATTCCTCGAATCGCGCAAGGCGGTCCTCGAGAAGGCGCCGCAGTTCACGGTCGTCGTCTGCACGCACGAACGACCGGAAGGACTGGATCTCTGTCTGCAGAGCCTTCTGGACCAGCGCTACCCGAACTATGGGATCCTGGTCGTCGACAACGCGCCCGACACGGATCGGGCGAGACGGATCGTCGAACGCATCGATTCGCCGATGATCACCTATGTGGTGGAATCACGAAAGGGACTCTCCTGGGCGCGCAACAAGGCGCTCCGGGTGATCGACGACGGCATCGTCGCATGGATCGACGATGACGAAGTCGCCGATCCCGATTGGATCGCGGAGTTGGCCCGCGGCTTCCACGACCACCCGGAGGCCGATGCGGTCTGCGGCGTGATGATCCCCGGAGAGCTCGAGACCGATGCGCAAGTCTGGTTCGAGCAGTATGGCGGTCACAACAAGCTCCGAGGCTTCACTCCTGCGGTCTTCTCACCTCGATCCGCCCATCTGCAGAGTCCCTACTACCCCCTGCCCCAATTCGGAACCGGTGGCAATGCGGCGATCCGGCTCGATGCACTCGCACGAATCGGAGGATTCGATGTCGCCCTGGGTGCCGGCAGCCGGTGTATGGGGGCCGAGGACACGCGTGCATTCACCGATCTCCTGGTGACCGGGGGAACGGTGGTCTACCAACCCACTGCGGTGACCCGGCACTTTCATCGTCGGACCGTGGAGGAATTGAAGCGTCAGATGCGCGGCTACGGAACCGGGCTGACCGCTTTCTACGCCAGCCTGATCGTGACCCGACCACGATGCATCCCCGATCTGGTGCGGCTCCTCCCATCGGCCTGGAGAGACTTCTTCGGGAGCCAGAGCCTCCGGAGCGGCGATTTGCCCGAGGACTTCCCGAACGAACTACGCAACGCAAATCGTCGTGGTCTGCTCCTTGGTCCCATCTGCTACGTCCGCGCCCGTTGGGAGTCCACCGGCCGGAACCATCGACCGGCCGATCCCGGCGGTGCGAACAGACCTCATCCGATCACCTGACTGGACCAGCACAATCGCCGACGGAAGCGCTCGCCCCGGACACCGTTCGAGGTCCTGTTCGCACCCACGTCCCGCTGCCCTGGCGCAGGTCGCCCGACTCCTATTCGCACCTGATCGCCCATAGAGTCGGGGACCATGTCGTCTACTGCCCCGGCCGTGTGTGAGCTGGACTCCCGGGCGCACCACGACGTCTCCGACGGTTTCGACGAGTCGTCCGACAGACCCACGTTTGCATGACCTCGTACCGAACCAGACGCAAACGGAACATCGCGGTCGCCCTCGCAGTGGTGGTTGCCCTCGTCGCTGCCCTGGGTGCCTTCCTCGGGACCCGTCACCCGACGACGGGCAAGCCCCCCGTCGACCAGTTCACGGCCTACGTCGGCCAGGGAAACCCGTCCGGTGTGCACCAGGTCTCCACCCTGCTCGGCCACGAGATCGGACTTGCATCCGACGCGCTCGGCCAACGGGACTGGAGCGGCATCACCGACGACGAGTCGGTGATCGATCGGTGGAAGAACAGCGGCTATCGAATGATCTGGTCGGTCCCGATGCTCCCGGAGTCGGGAGGCGTCTCGCTGGCGGAGGGGGCGACCGGCGCCTACAACACGTATTTCGAGCAGCTGGCCCGAAACCTCGTCGCCGCCGGCATGGGTGATTCGTACCTTCGGCTCGGCTGGGAGTTCAACCAGAGCAGGTATCCGTGGTATCCGGCGGGGCAACCGGCAAACTTCGTCGCTTATTGGCGCCAGATCGTGACGACCATGCGAGGAGTCCCTGGCGCGGATTTCTCCTTCGTGTGGAATCCGTCCCGCGGGGACAACGGCCCCAAGGACGCGGCCATGGGGAATTTCGCCGACTATTACCCCGGCGACGATTACGTCGATATCGTCGGCATGGACATCTATGACACTGCATGGAATCGCTATCCCGGCGAGCCAGCCGAATTCCATACGATGCTCACCCAGACCTGGGGTCTCGACTGGCTCGCCCGTTTCGGCGCCGAGCACGACAAGCCCCTGGCCATCCCCGAGCTGGGCCTCGGTCCGTTCGGTCCCTCAGCAGGAGCCGGCCAACCGTTCACCGGTAGCGGGAACGTCGGCGGAGGCGACGATCCGGCGTTCATCTCCGACATGCTCCAGTGGATCTCGCACCACGACGTCGCATTCTTCTCCTACTGGGACTTCCAGGAATCCACCATCCAGAACGGGGCGAATCCGCAGTCACTGGAGGCCCTCCGACAGGGGTTGGCCGGATTGGGCACGTAGAGGCAGCGACCCGGGCGCACCGGGTGCGGGCCGGGCACTCGCGTCGGCAACCCCGCACGACTGACTGCGGTGTGTCCGTCGGGTCTCCGGTGACCGATCTCCCGGTGTCACCGGCTCTCCTCGCCACGCAGCGACGGGGTATCCGAGGCCGGTTCAGCAGCTTGACGACCCACAGGACCACTCTATAGAGTCCTTCGACTACCAACTTCTGCACGTATGCACATCGAGCGAGGGGATGTGCAGCGCTCATTCGGACGGCATCAGGCGCGGTTGAGTTCTACGACGGCAGGACGAACATGCACGACGGCAGGGCGGACATGCAGAGTGGTGAGCCACGGACATCCGCGGAGCTCGCCGTGACCGAACAGGAGCCGGACCAGGAGGGCCGCTTCCTCGAGACCGGTGACGAATCCGGCACCGCACCTGGTGACCGAAAATTCCGACCCGACGTCGAAGGTCTGCGAGCAGTCGCCATCCTCCTTGTCGTCCTGTTCCACGCCAACGTGCCGGGCGTGACCGGAGGCTTCGTCGGCGTCGACGTCTTCTTCGTGATCTCGGGATTCGTGATCACGGGACTCCTCCTCCGTGAACATTCCGTGTCGGGAAGGACCCGGTTGGGTGCCTTCTACGGGCGCCGCTGCCGACGCATCCTTCCGGCGGCAACGGTGGTCATCGTCGTCACCGTTCTTGCGTCCTATCGATGGTTGGGCTTCCTGACCGGCGACGACACCGCACGGGTAGCCCGCACGGCGTCGCTGTTCTATGCGAACTTCCACTTCATCGCCACCGGCACGAACTACTTGAACTCGCAGGCACCTCCGTCTGCGCTGCAGAACTTCTGGTCGCTATCCGTCGAAGAACAATTCTACGTCGTCTATCCCACGCTCTTCATCGTGGCCGCACTGTGTTGGAAGCGCATCGACATCCGTGTGAAATTGGCGGCTCTCCTGATCGTGGGCATCGTCGTCTCCTTTGCATGGTCGGTTCACGAGACACCGGTGAGCAGCGTCACTGCGTTCTTCTCCCCGTTCACCCGGGCATGGGAGCTCGCCCTCGGATCCTTGGTCGCCGTCGCAAGCCTGCAGCTCCGACGGATACCTCCGATCGCTGCCGCGGTGATGACCTGGATCGGCCTGGGAGGGATCCTCACCGCCGCATTCGTTTACTCCTCCAGCACGTTGTATCCGGGGAGCGCCGTGGCCCTGCCCGTGATCGCAACCGCACTCGTCATCGCCGGCGGCACCGCTCATCCGTACGCCGGGGCAGAGATGCTCCTACGTCTACCGCCATTCCGCTGGTTGGGAAAGCTCTCCTATTCGCTCTACCTCTGGCACTGGCCGATCCTCATCATCGCCGCGCAGCACGTCGGTCATCCGCTGACCGTGCAGGACAACCTGCTCTGGGTACTGTTCGCGCTGGCGCTCTCCGTTGTCTCCTACTTCATCGTGGAGAACCCGATCAGACACTGGTCGGTCCTCTCCCGATCGGCCGGGCGGAGCATCGGTCTGGGTGCCGTACTGGTGGGGCTGTCACTCGCCCTGGCCACCTTCGAGATCGCGGGCCACTCATGACCACTCACGGATCCACGACCTCGTCCCTCCAGCCACCGCGAATCGCCGCCTACCTGGCACTCGTGTTCGTGCTGCTCGCCTGCGTCGCATGCGGTTCGTCACCGACCACCTCGGCAACGACCACTGCACCACCGTCCTCCACCGCGCCGACTTCCTCCGTCCCGTCGTCCACGGAGCCGCCATCCACCACCCCGGCAACGACCGCTCCGACGTTGCCCCCGTCACCACAGGCCCTCTCGGTCCTGCAGACGATCGACGATGCGTCCAAGATCACCACGATCCCGGCCGATCTGACCCCTGCGCTCGAGGACTTTGCCAATCCCGCTCAGGCCAAGACGTTGTGGGGGCCATGGTTCGTCCGGCCCTGTGATCCCTATGTCAATCCGAGTCAGGCGAGCAACCCGACCCCCTGCATCTTCGGCGACGCTGCGTCGACGCGTACCATCGTCCTGGTCGGTGACTCGAACGTCGGGAACTGGGCGCCGGCTCTGGATATCGGGCTCAAGGCCGCCGGCTACCGGTTGGCGGTGTTCGCCTTCGCCAGCTGTCCGACGCCGGATCTCACCTACCCGTCGCCCTCGTACGGCACCTTGACGGGAGCGCTCCTCACCGAGTGCAACCAATGGCACCAGACGGTCCCCGCCGCCATCAGCGCACTCCATCCGATCGCCGTGCTCGCGGCTTCCGGCTCCACCTACCTCAATGTCCTCACCGACCAGCAGTGGATCAACGGATTCGCCAAGCTGTTCGACGAGAGCACCGCCGGCTCTCCGTCCGCGGTACGGATCCTGATGGGAACCAGTCCGTTCCCGGGGCCGTCACCGAACTGCCTGGCCGCGACGTCGAATCCCCAAACGTGTGCATTCTCCTTCACCCCGGGCTCGGCGACCGGGTACCCCAGCTATGTGACGCGGGACGCGCTCATCGCTGCCGCGTCGGACGCCACCCTGATACCGACGTACCCCTGGTTCTGTCACGCCGGCACCTGCTCGCCCGTCGTCTCGAACTACCTCGTGTACGCCGACACGGACCATCCGACGATCGCCTACAGCGACTACCTGGCCCCGGTGGTGACGGGAGCGGTCCTGAACGCCATCGCCGCTCACTCGTGACTACGGTCCGCCCGGGCCGACGTACCCTCGTAGCCGGCACTACCGGTGCGCAGCGACGAAGGTCGTGCTGGTCAATCCTTGACGCAAGGCTGCGGCGCTGAGCGGATTCTGACCGTTCTGGACCGCCGAATTCTGGAAGTCCCAGAAGCCGACGTACGACACGTCGTGCTGTTCGATCCACTGGAACATATCGTTGACGAACGTCGGGTCATCGCCTCCGCTCACCATGCCACTGCCCACGAAGGGCGCACCGTCCGTGGATGCCGCCCCGAATGGCCCGAGACCCATCTCGGGGATCACGAGCGGCTTGGACTGCGCCGCTGCGAACGATGACAGCCAGTTCAATCCCCAGGTCTGGGTCAACGTCTTCTGGAATTCGGCGGCGCCACCGGGGTAGGTGTCCCAGGCCGTGTCGTAGACATCCATTCCGATCATGTCCACGTAGGCGTTGCCTGGGTAGTAGTTGGCGAGGTTGCCCATCGCCAGGTCCTTTGCCCCGTTGTCACCACGAGATGGATTCCAGATGAAGCGGAATTGCGCGCCCGGGACGGCTCGCATCGCCGTCACGATCTGCCGCCAATAGTCGACGAATGCCGTGGCCTGACCCGCCGCGTACCACGGGTACCTGGATTGGTTGAACTCCCAGCCGATCCGAAGGTAGGAGTTCCCCATTCCGGCCGCCACCAGGTTCTGGGCAAGCGTGGTGAAGTAGCCGTTGTAGGCCCCAGTCGCCCCGATCGCCAGGGAGACCCCGCCCGTGTCCGGGAGCATCGGGATCGCCCAGATCATGTGGTAACCGCTCCCCTCCCACAGCTTGATGTCCCACTGGTAGTCGCTGATGTCGGTCCAGGTCGCCTGCCCCATTGCATCCGAGGCGTAGGTGACGTTGTAGCCGAGTTGGGCTGACAAACCTTTGAGCATGGCGGGAGCCGCCGTTCCCACGTATGCGGTGAACGCCGTGGGTGGGACCGAAGCCGCAGCCGGCGCTGCAGCCGGCGTTGCAGACGGGGCTGGGGCTGCCGGCTTGGGCGGCACGGTGGTCGTCGGCACCGTGCTCGTTGCCGCCTCCAGATTCGCACCGGTGGGTGGAGGCACCGCTGCTACAGGTGCTGCAGCTGCTGAGCTACCCCCGGGAGCCTTGTCGGCACTCGACACCGGATACACGTGGAATCCCACGACCAACAGCGCGACAATTACCACAACGGACTTGATGCTGCCCCATACATTCGCCCTCATGATGCCCCTTCTATTCGCCCTCGTGGGTTTCCCTTCGGCAGGCGTCGGCAGCAACTTGAGCGCGGATCTGCCGGTGTCGGAGGCGCCGTGCCTCCACGAACGGCCACCTCCGCGACCCACATCGAGCGCCGACCGTCGCTCAGCCCCGTGACCCGTGGATCTGTACTCCGGTCGTCCGATCAGCGGCGCTTTGCTCCCCCACCCGGCCGATCCCGGACTCCGATCCCGGCCTGCCATTGCCCCACCCTTCGACTGCTCCCCGCGTCGATCGCTGGGTTTCGCATCTCGACGTGACATGAGAGAATGGATCGGTGGGATCTCCATCGGGGCCGGTGTGTGCATTGGAGCCCTTCGCACAACAGGTAATCGAACCCCCTCCGCGAGTATCAGTCGAACACGAAGGGCGGCGCGTAGCCGCCCATGTACATCACGTCGGCATCACGTGTTTCCCCATCGACGGCGGGGAGCCGGACGACGGTACGCTCCTTGCACGCGATGAGATTGAACGGGCCAGCCGCTTCCACTTTGCCCGTGATCGGCGACGCTACGTGGCGGGACGTGCCCACGTCAGACGCCGTCTGTCCGACCTCTGCGGCACTCCGGCGGCTTCGCTCGACTTCGAGGTCGGACCTCACGGGAAGCCTGCGCTCATCGGACATCCCGACGTGGACTTCAATCTGTCGCACGCCGAAGGGTGGGCCGTCCTCGCTACCACGACGGGATTCGCCGTCGGCATCGACATCGAAGCCGAGCAGGGTGGCATCGCCCGCTCCGGAATCGCCGAGCATTTCTTCGCCCCGGGCGAAGTCGAAAACCTCATGTCGCTCCCCGAAGAGACGAAGGATTCGGCCTTCCTGCAATGTTGGACCCGCAAGGAGGCCTACCTCAAGGGAAGAGGGGGCGGACTCTCGATTCCCCTCGACAGCTTCGAGGTGTCCTTCGGGCCGGGTCACCCTGCACGACTCATCCGCTCCGACGGCAATCCGGCCGACTGCCGCGATTGGACGCTGATCGACCTGAGTCGGTACGTTCCTCGGGGATTCGTCGCAGCCGTGGCGGTGCACCGACGAGAAGACGCGTTCACCCTGGAAGTGACTGGCGACATGCGAAGGGGCACCACATGAGCGGCGTACGGGACATCAGGCGACAGGCAGTCAGCCTCGACGAGACCATGGTCTCGTCAGCTCCGATCGACGGCACGGAGACGCTCTCGGTCTTCACTCCCCTCAGGCCCGGGGTGAGCCTGTCCTCATGGGCCGAAGAACACCGGACAGAAGTGGAAGACCAGCTCCTCGTCGACGGCGCCGTCCTGTTCCGAGGGTTCGAACTCGACTCGCCCGCCGTCTTCGAGGCGGCGGCCGGAGCGCTCGCCCCCGCGGGGCTTCACGGGGACTACGGCGACCTGCCCCGGGAGGCCAGCGACGGCAACGTGTTCCTCTCGACCCCCTATCCCGATGACCTCCAGATCCATTTCCACAACGAGAGCTCTCATCTCTCCACCTGGCCACTCCGCATCTTCTTCAACTGCGCCATTGCCGCGCACGATGGTGGAGAGACACCGATCCTGGACTGCCGTCGCATCTACTCCGAGTTGGACCGCTCGCTCATCGATGAGTTCGAGTCCAAAGGACTCACCTACATCCGCAACTTCACTCCCGGGATCGACGTCGCGTGGCAATCGTTCTTCGGCACCTCGGACCGACTCGAGGTGGAACAGCGGTGCCACCGCACCAATGCGCGGTGCGAATGGATCGGCGATGATGCGCTCCGTGTTCACCAGGACGCAGCCGCCGTCAGGGACCACCCGGTCACCGGCGAGCGCGTCCTGTTCAACCAGGTCCTCCTGCACCACCCCGCCGCCGTCCCCGGTGCCACCCGTGACGCACTTCTCGAGATCTACGAACCGGACGCCCTCCCGCGGAACGTCACCTTCGGCGACGGCACCGCCATCGCTGACGAGGCCATCAACTACCTCGTCGACGAGTACGAAGCCCGTTCGGTCCGCTTCACCTGGGAGGTGGGCGACATGCTGATGCTCGACAACATGCTCGTGTCCCATGCACGTGCACCTTTCGTTGGACCGCGGAAGATCCTGGTCGCCATGGCTACCATCGTCAACGGATAGCTGCCGTGACAGCCCGCTCCTCCGACCTGATGGTCTCCGCCCACGACCATCTCCTCGTCGAGCCGCTGATCGGCAATTTTCCCGCATTCCTCCAGCTGGTGTCGCCGGCCAGCTCGGCGCTCCGACTCGCCAAGGCCCAGCTGCCGACGCTGCAGTCGTACCTCGAGTCTCCCGAGGCCCACGCATCGGGCGCCGGACATCCTGCTACGAAGGGCGGTCCGTTCGTCGACTGCCCTCCTGGAGAGCGCGACCTCATCGCCAAGCTCGTGACCGTGCTCGAGACACAACGTGACGTTCTCGGCCTGGCATCCGCCATCGACGAGCTCACCGCCCTCATCGAGGATTCCGAGGGAGGTGACCTCGGTCCCCTGTACCAGCGCGTGCCCGACGCACTCCGCGGGTTGGTGGAACTCGTCTACGACGGCCGCCACCGGGCACGGGTGTTGTTCCGCGAGTCCCTGATGTACCGGGGTCGCTACGATCCCTCGCCACGGGAGGCCGTCCATCTGACGCTGACCGACGGCGATGTCCGACCGTTCATGCTGTCCACCCCACGGGTGACGACGGACCGCGGTCTCGTCGTGCAGATGCCGCTCCGCAGCGATGCCGTCGACGTCCTCGCCCAGTCCCGCTTCGTGCCGATCCCCCTCGGAGAGCTGCGTGAAGCCGTTGGCCCGGAGGTCGCGTCCTCACCGGTCTTCGACAGCTTCTGGACGGAGGAGTCCGTCACCGGGACCCCTCCGTGGACCGGAGCGCTCCGGATTCGCTACTTCGGCCATGCCTGCCTGGTGTTCGAAACCGCCGAGGTCACCGTGGTCGCCGACCCGTTCGTGAGCCCCCGGTCCGGACCTGACCGCTTCAGCCTCCGGGATCTCCCCCCGCGGATCGACTACTGCATCATCACCCACGGACATGCGGACCACTTCGTGGTCGAGACGCTCATGGCCCTCCGGCACCGGATCGGCACCGTCATCGTTCCTGCCAACCTCGGTGGCGAGCTGCTGGATCCGTCGCTCCGATTGTGTCTGGAGCATCTCGGGTTTCGCGACGTGGTGGAGGTCCGGGACCTCGACGAGGTTCCGATTCCCGGGGGCGAGGTCGTGGCGGTGCCCTTCGCCGGAGAGCACGGGGACCTGGCGATCGGCGCCAAGACGACGTACTTCGTGCGGCTGGGCGGGCGGACCACGATGGTCGGGGCGGACACGCGCGCGCTGCCGCCCGAGCTGTACGAGATCGTGGCGCAATTGAGTGGCCCGGTCGACGACGTCTTCCTCGGTCTGGAGTGCGAGGGTGCCCCGCTCGGCTGGATGTACGGGCCGCTCTTCCCCGGTCCGGTGGCCCGGAAGCTCAGCCTCGCCCGCCGGCTCAACGGGGCAGATGCAGCCGAGGCGATGCACATCGTCTCGGCGCTCGGGGCCCGCCGGCTCTTCGTGTACGCGCTGGGCGAGGAGCCGTGGCTCCAGCACGTGATGGCCACCAACTACACACCCGAGTCGTATCAGTTGGTCCAGGCCGCCACCCTCGCTCGGTCGTGCGCCGAGAAGGACGTCGAATACCACCACCTGTTCGGCAAGGCCACGATCGACTGACGGCATCCCTGACCGGGAGCGTCAATCGACCCCCAGGCCGTCCGCCACGACCCGGGCCGCATCGAGAAGCGCCTGGCGGGCTTCGGGGAGGACGCCGGCGAAGCTGAGGAATCCATGGATCTGGTCCTCGTAGTGCCGGTGCGACACGGACACACCGGCATCGGTGAGGGCCTGGACGTATGCCCTGCCTTCGTCCAGCAAGGGGTCGTACCCGGCGGTCACGACATGGGCAGGGGGCAATCCGGCGTGTTCCTCCGCCCACAGTGGCGACGCCAACTGGTCCCGGGGGTCGGTGAGCCCGTCCAGGTACTGGTCGACGGTCCAGGCGATCTCGCTCCGTCCGCCGAACCGTTGCCCCGCGGCCCGCATCATGGACGGCTGGCTCAACGTCAGGTCGAGGCACGGATAGAGGAGCAATTGGAAGAACGGACCGGGGAGATCGGCGTCGCGCCGCGCCAGGCACGCCGCTGCGGCCAGATTCCCTCCGGAACTGTCACCGGCGACTGCAATCTTCGACTCATCCGCCCCGAGCTCGGAGGCATGGGCCAACGCCCAGTCCAGCGCATCCTGGGCGTCCTCCAACCCAGCAGGGAACGGATGCTCCGGTGCCAGGCGGTAATCGACGGCGACGACGATGCACCCTGACCCCGCGGCAAGGTCTCGACACATCCCGTCATGGCTGTCCAGATCGCCGTAGACCCAGCCTCCTCCGTGGAAGAAGACGACCAGTCCGGGCAGGACAGCGCCATCGGTTGGAGGGACGTAGACCCGGAGTGGGATCTCCTGTCCTCCGCGGGACCGGATCGACCTGGATTCAGCGACCACCGTCCGGTCGCCGCCGCCCGATGCCTCTACGGCCCGCTCGAGGGCTCGACGACGGGCCTCGTCGATCGGTAGTCGGTGAAGTGGGAGCTCGCGGTCCACCCCTGCCATTCGTCCTACTCCATCCGACTCGTCGTCGACACCGCTCGGATCACCGACACGTCATCCGCCCCAGCCTAACGTGAACGAAGATCCTTACGGCACCCAGCGTGACCCGACCGCACCCCTGGTCCCGGAGCCGTTCGACATGTCCGAGGTCGGCATCGCCGCGTCCGTCGAGTTCCCGTGACGAGCAGCTACGCAATGGCGTTCGGAGGCGCATCGACGAGGTGTGCCTACTGGTAGGAGAACAGGTCGGCGGTGACCGTCGAACTCGTTCCCCCGGCCGTCGTCACGAAGACGTTGCGGCTCCCGGCCGCCTGGGCCGGTGCCACCGCGGTGATCTGGGTGTCGGAGACCACCGTGAAGCTGGTGGCCGCCACCGGTCCGAAACGCACCGAGCTGGCCGCCGTGAAGCCGGAGCCGGTGATGGTGACCACCGTGCCCCCGAGCGTCGTGCCCGAGGCCGGCGACAGGCCGGTGACCGCGGGGACGGGAGCCTTGTAGGAGAACAGGTCGGCGGTGACCGTCGGACTCGTTCCCCCGGCCGTCGTCACGAAGACGTTGCGGTTCCCGGCCGCCTGGGCCGGTGCCACCGCGGTGATCTGGGTGTCGGAG
>JBEKRV010000048.1:0-29637 GCA_049517675.1 Acidimicrobiales bacterium | reverse complement strand
GGGCCATATCGATCGGTCAGAGTGCGCAACTCCGGGATGAGCATGGTGTCTCCGGCGAAATAGACACTGCGTCCGCCCCCGCTTATCACGAACGTGACCTCGAAGACACCGTGCTTGCCAGGGGCCGCGGTGATTGTCAGGTCGCCGACACTGGCAGACTGCCACGGTTCAAGCACGCGGATGTCGGTGAACCCCGCCTTTCTCGCCGCTTTAGGGACCGTATTGGCGCACAGAATCGGGACATCCTTCCTGGGGTAGCGACTGAATGCATTGAAGTCGCAGTGGTCGTAGTGGAGGTGGCTGATCACAACGGCGTCAAGATGCGGCAGGTTCTCAGGCATGAGTGCGACCGGCTCGCCAGGATGGTAAAAGATCTTCTCGGAGAACCAGGGGTCGGTGAGCACGGTCAAGCCGCCGATCCTGATCAGATGACAGCTGTGGGTGATCCGGGTAACGACGAGCGACTCGGTCATGGCTGCTCGATCGGAAAGATGTCGATAACGAAGAACGGATGGAACGGCAGCGTTGCCAGCGTTTCCCGAACATGGTTTTCGTCGGATGCGAACACCTCAAGAAACGCCGTCGCTCGGGAGGGGGCAACGTGCTCGACCCCGAGCCTTCCTTCTGATTGCAATACTGCGATCTGCTTATGTTCGTCAGCTCTCAGCGCCATCATTTCGGCGGAGTTCGCGTCATCGCGAATGGTGCCGACCACCATGAATGTCCGGAGTTCGTTGGGATTTGTTGTCATTGACATGGTGTCTCCTTTCATTGGTTGTTGAGGGTCATTGTTGGTTGAGAGTGGTTTAGCGGCTTGAGGCTCAGCCTGGGAGCCTCAATCAGCTCATCCAGGAAGCGGTGTGGTGGACTCGGCCTTCCCACCCTCGACCCCTTGGACGGTGAATGCCGAAAAGCCGTCGGGTGGCATCGCCGTTGGGCTGTTCTCCTCGTTCATCAGTGCTGTCTGAACGGCGGGCGGGACGAGCTCGATCACCTGGACGGTCGTGTCGGCCAGGTGCACGAGGAGGGCTTTGGAGAAGGCATGGATGGCTGCCTTCGCGGCGCTGTAGGTGGGTGTGATCGGCAGTGGGACGAGAGCTAGACCGGAGGACACGGTGAGGATTGTCGAACTCTCCTGGCTGGCGAGGTGGGGCGTGAACGCGGCGATGAGGCGGATGGGGCCGAGGAGGTTCGTGGCCACCGTGCGCTCGGCGACTTCGAGGTAGTCGGGGTTGTGGAGGTCCTCGGGGAGCATGATGCCGGCCATCGGAATGAGGACATTTAGGTTCGGATGTCCGACGAGCACCTCGGCCGCCGCGGCGGTTATCGATTCCGGATCAGTGGTGTCGATCTCGATGGTGTGGATGCCGGGCTGGTCGGTATTGATCTGGTTGAGCAGCTCCGTTCGGCGCCCGCCGATGATGACGGTGTTGCCCAGTTCGTGGAAGCGCAGGCCGAGGCTAAGGCCGATGCCGGAGGTGGCGCCGGGAATGAAGATGGTGTTGCCGGTGATGTTCATGCACGTTCTCCCGTCGGGTGAGCCTCAGTGGGTGACGGCGAGAAAGTCGGCGAACCCCGCGCTGGCAGCCCGACCTTCTCGCTCACGGCAACCCAGAGTGTCGAGGCGGCTTCACCGTCGAGGCCGGCCTTACCGGGTGCGCGGACTTTCGGGTACCCCTTGATGCTCCCGAGCCCGTCGGGGCCGACATACGCGTTCCCCGGCACATCCTGGGTTGCCGCGTAGAGAGTGGGCAGGGCGCCGTGGTCGGGATCGTTGAGCAAGAACGAGAACCGGTTGATCACGTTCGACGACGAGTGGGCCGCCAGCGATGTCGTCGCGATACCGGGATGGGCGAGCACGGACCGAACCGGGGAACCGGCAGCGTCCAGTCGTCGCTGCAGTTCGAGGGAGAACAGCACGATCTGGAGTTTCGAGTCGTTGTAGGCGTCCATCGGCTTGTACGGGCGGGTCTCCCAGTTCAGGTCGTCGGCATGGAGGTGTCCCCTCCGGTGCAGCTGGCTCGTCACCCACACCACCCGGTCGGTGATGTGCGCCAGCAGAAGGTTCGTCAACAGGAACGGGCCGAACGAGTTCGTGGCCGTCTGTAGATCGAGACCGTCCCGGGTGCGGGTGAGAGGGATGTCCATGACGCCGGCGTTGTTCACCAGGACATCGAGTGGTCCCGTCCATGCCTCGGCGAAGGCGCGCACATTTCGCAGATTCGACACGTCGAGCGGACGGACCTCGACGTCTCCTGTCATCTGGTCCGCAGCATCCCGGCCTTTGGCGACGTTGCGCACGGCGAGGACCACATGGGCACCGACTCGAGCCATCTCGCGGGCGGCGACGAACCCGATCCCGCCCGAGGCCCCCGTCACCGCCACTGTTTTCCCGGTCATGTCCGGCAAGTCCGCTGCGGTCCACTTGGTCATCGTGTTGCTCCGAGTTCTGCGACCCTCGTTGTGGCCGCTGATGCGATCTCACCACGTACGCCGAGGGACAACCAGGGCCCATATAGCCGCTGAATGGCATGCCCTGGCTGTGGCTCCATGCGTTGAGGCAGAGTGGTCAGCACCGAGTCGAGGAGAGCGACGGTATGGACCAGGTTGCACTGGGAACGTTCATTCGTACCCGCCGCGAAGCGCTCCAGCCCGAAGACGTGGGCCTGCGCCGCGGCTCACGCCGCAGAACCGCCGGCCTGCGCCAGGAGGAAGTAGCCGACCTGTCGGACATGTCCACCGACTATCTCGCCCGCCTCGAACGGGGCTCGGGCCCCCAGCCCTCCGCGCAGATGATCGGCGCGCTCGCCCGCGGCCTTCGGCTCACCGTCGACGAACGTGACCACCTACTGTTGCTCGCAGGGCACCGTGCTCCGGCGCGGCCGGGGTCAGGCGACCACGTGAGCCCCGGCCTCATGCGCATCCTCGACCGGCTCACCGACACTCCCGCACAGGTCATGGGATCGCTCGGAGAGACATTGGCTCAGAATGCGACCGCGGTCGCCCTCCTCGGCGATGAATCTCACTACACGGGGCTCGCTCGAAGCGCCGTCTACCGGTGGTTCACCGACCCGAGCACCCGCTCGATCTACCCGACCGAGGATCACGACCATCACGGCCGGGTCCAGGTCTCCCAGCTCCGCAGCGCCCTCGCACGCCTCGGACCAGACTCCGCCGCCGCCGACCTGGTCGAACGACTGCAAAGGATCAGCCCAGAATTCGCCAACCTGTGGGGTGCGAATGAGGTCGGCCTTCGAAACTCCGAAGAGAAACGCTTCCTCCACCCCGAGGTGGGTGAGTTGTCTCTGTACTGCCAGATGGTCCTCGACCCCGATCAGATGCACACCCTTCTGGTCTTCACCGCCACACCAGGTACACCGAGTGCCGACAAAGTGCGACTCCTGAACGTGGTCGGAACATTCAACATCACGTCGCGTTAGCTGTAGGCCCTAGGAACCTTCGTCAGCCTCCAGGACGCTGACGGGCGGTTTGTGGCCGAGGGCACCGGTGGTCGTCGGACTCCCAGGAATGCCCCGAGCAGAGATGCAACACGCAGTCCAGTGGATAGCGGGTTGCGCCCCAGAGACAGACGAGAGCATCGCGCGAGTAGGTGCGTGGCTTCAGAACCATCTTGACGAGACTGCAAAAACACTGTAGCCAGCAGCGTCAACGTTCAGGGAGAATGAGCAGGTCAGCCGCGATAGCAGTGCATTATGCAGCCTCGGCTACCACGGTCTTCACACGACCAGAGGCGTGAACATCGATGAGCGAGCGATGTCACCTCCACCATGACGGGGTTACGAGAACCCCCGTCCGAAAAAGGGCGGTTTCTAGTCGGTCCGTCTTGCACATACAGCTTGTGGAAGAGTGCTCGGTGGCCGGATCCCGATCGATGAGCCAAGTGGCTCGGTTCACGGGGACCCGGTCGATGTTGAGCGCTGTTGCGCGTCGTATCACCGAGACCAGCAAGTCAGCTCGCACACGCCCTGATCATGGGGTAGAGCTCCTGGTACGGGGTGTCGGTGTCGAGAAGTTGGTTGGTGGTCCTGGCATAGTCGAGGTACGAGAGAGCGACGTCGCAGTCCGCTCCCTGGGCAATCAGGTAGTGCAATACCTGCTTGTCTTGGTCAGTGACTCCGGCGTATGCGGATTCGGCAACGATCCAGAACAGGAGCGAACCGACGAACTCTCCGTCCTCGTAGCCACCGGTGTAGCCCTTCGGGGTCAGATTCGTGTCGAACTGAAGCGGCATTATTCCGTCCGTCAGCCTCTGCATTAGCGAGTTGTCCTGGAGCTCGTCGTCCAGTTTGAAGCCATTCGCTTGGAACGTTCTGACCAGCGCTACGGGGTCGCCGTTCTGGTCCATCTGGAACCCGTAGAGGATGGCGCTCGCTCCCTCGTGAAGCGTCGTTGCCGACATCCCGGACTTCAAATACAGATCAACAATGTTGGTCTCCCGGTCGACGATCGCATTCACGAACCCCTGTTCCGACCACGAGCCCGTGAGCTGGACGATCCGGGATTGGGGGTCACTGCTGGTGGCGTCGCCGGCAGACGAACTCCCCGACAAAATATGCGCCGCCAGGAGCGTCACGACCAACGAGCTCGCGATCGTCGCCGACAGTGCTTGCCAACTCCACTCCCTTGGCCACTTTGCGCGCAAAATTGCCCCTTGCTGACCGAACGATGCCTGCAACGCCGAGGCATGGTCGACCGCAGCGTCGTTCTCAATCGCACGTGGTGAAGCGCCGGAGTCATCCGGTGAGGAGAAGCTCTTGTGGTGGCGAACACCATACTGTCATTCGCTCATTCGTGCGGGGTGAGAGATTCCCGCTTCTGCTGTTCTTGCGGGTCACAGATGGTCTTCGCGCCGATCGGAGACGCCGAACCGTCCCGATCACGGTCCGCGGTCATACGTGTGTGCCAGTCAGTGCCTGGAGCGCCAGGCTGGTCGCGGCCACGAGCACCCACAGGATGGCGCCGAGAGCGAGGGGCCGGTAGCCCGCGTGGCGGATGTCGCGAGGACGGGTGGAGAGGCCGATCGCGCCCAAGGCCATCGTGATCATTCCTGCGGCCGTAGTCGATAGCGACTGATGCCAGCTCTCCGGCACCAGGCCGATCGTATCGAGGGCGACTGCGACCAGGAACCACCCGATGAACGTGGGCACGGCATGGCGGACACCTTTCGAGCCCGTGGGTGCGTCCGCTACGGCAACCGGCCGATCCGCCCGGGTACGCCAGGCCGACAGACCGACGGCAATCGGGATGATCATCAGCGTGCGGGTCAGCTTCACCACCACCGCATACGACGTCGCCCCGTGCCCGAAGACCGTCGATGCGGCGACGACCGACGAGAGGTCGTTGACCGCCGTTCCGGCCCACAGTCCGAAGGCGTGGGGGGAGAGGCCCAGCGCGTGGCCGATGCTCGGGAAGGTGAGGACGGCGGCCACGTTGAAGGTGAAGATGGTGGCGATGGCGTAGGAGACGTCGGCATCTGACGCGGAGATGACCGCGTCGGTTGCCGCGATGGCTGAGGCTCCGCAGATGCCGGTCCCCACGCCGATGAGCGTACGCAGGTCCCGGGACACCCCGAGGGCACGACCGAACACGACGGACCCAGCGAGCGCCACGGCCAACGTGCCGAGCAGCACCGGCAGTGACGCGCCTCCGATGGTGAGCACCTCGTGGAACGAGAGCCCGGTTCCGAGGACCACGATCGACGACTTCAGGACGGTCTTGGCGGCGAAGTCCAGACCGGGCCTCGTCCGAACGGCCGGCGGGCGGAACAGGGCGATCCCGATGCCGACGAGGACGGCGAACACCGGGGCCCCGACCACCGGAACCAGGCGACCGAGCACGGTGGCCACAGCGGCGACAGCCGCCGCCAGTGCCAGCCCGGGAAGCAGGCCATTCGCCTGTCGCCATCGGTTCCGGCCGCGAGTGGCATCCGCTCCCACCATTCGAGTCGCGCCGCCGCCGGGTTGGCGCTGTTCCATGTGACCAGCCTCCGCCCATGAGGCGGCCTCCGGTAGACCGGAAATCTGCGCAGTCCTATAAGGTTAGCTTATGCCCCTTGCCGAACCCGTTCCCGACATCCGCTCACTCGACCTGCTCCGGAGCGTGGCGGCGCTCGGCTCGATCCGCCAGGCCGCTGGCGCACATCACATCAGCCAGCCGGCGGCGAGCATGCGGCTCCGATCGCTCGAACGGGCACTCGACCTGGAGCTGTTGGACCGATCATCCGGTCGGGCCCGCCTCACCGGTCCCGGGTTCGCAGTGGTCCAATGGAGCGAGACGGTGCTCGAGGGCATGCAGGAACTGCTGCTGGGAACAGCGGCCGTGCGGTCCGAGGGACGGGGCACCCTGCGCATCGCCGCTAGCATGACCGTGGCGGAGTACCTCGTGCCGGCGTGGCTGGGCCGACTGAGGGCATCCGACCCGGACGTCGCCGTCTCCTTGGAGATGGGGAATTCCGGGCACGTCGCCGAGATCATGCGGACCGGCGGGGCGGACATCGGGTTCGTCGAGGGCCCGGATCATCCACCCGACCTGCGCAGCCGCGTGGTCGCAAGTGACGACCTCGTGGTCGTGGTTGCCCCGTCCCACCCCTGGGCACGCCGCCGACGCCCGCTGACTCCGACCGATCTCGCGACGACGCCGCTCATTCTTCGAGAGACCGGATCAGGCACGCGAGAGGTACTCGAACGGGCCCTCGCCGGGTCCGGTTTGCAGCCCACGGGCTTCATCGAGCTGGCCTCGACCACGGCTATCAAGGCCTCTGTCGTGGCGGGCACCGGGCCGGGTGTGCTCAGCCGGTTGGCCGTCGAGCCGGAGACGGCCGACGGTCGGCTCGTCGTCGTAGCGACATCGGGTGTTGCGTTCGAGCGCCTGATCCGGGCGGTCTGGCCGCGCGAACGGCCACTGATGCCTGCGGCCATCAGGCTCCTGCGTCAGATCAACGAAGGCGCTTTCGAACGTTGACGGCGCGCACGACCGTGTCGATGGCCTCTCTCGGGCCGTCATCCGTGTCCACGATCCGGATGGCCTGCTCCGCCCGTTCGACGGTCAGGCCCGCATCGACCGCCGCCTCCGTCACGTCGCTGACCCGATAGAGGACGTCGGGGTTCGGCGGGCCTCCGTACCCCCGGGTGAGGTTGTCGACATCGTGGGCGATGACCAACAGGGTGCCACCCGGGGCCACCGCCGACGCCGCGATGGCGAGGGTCTCCGACCGGTTCGGCTGGGAGAGCTGGAGGTAGCACATGGCGACCAGGTCGAAGCCTTCCGGTTGCGGCGTCCACTCCTCCACCGCGGACTCGATCCAGGTCACCTGCACGCCCCACAGGCTGGCGAACCGCTTGGCCTTGGCCAGGCCGACGGACGAGAAGTCGACTCCCGTGACCTCCCAACCCTGCTCCGCGAGCCAGATCGAGTTGCGACCCTCGCCACAGCCGAGGTCGACCGCCCGACCAGGCTGCAGGCCGACAGCCTCGGCGACGAGGAATTGGTTGGGTGTGCTCGTCCACACCAGTTCATCGCCGCTGTAGCGCCGGTCCCACTCCTGACTGTCCATGGTCACACCCTTCAACGGTCGCCGTCCGAGAGAGGACAAGCCGGCAGGCGACCCGTCGGGATCGACGTCCCGGCACCAGCGACTGCCGGCAACTGCTCCGCCCGTTCCGGCGAGCCCGTGCTCATCGACCGAACCGGCGCCGCCCCTTCGTCGTCGCACGGGGGTGGCCCTGGCACCGGTCTTCCGGCGCGACATGTCCCAGTACCTGCTCCAGGTGCATGCCGCACCCCTTCCGGGACGGTCGGCCGCACTGCCTGCATGTCACTGCTGCACACATCTCTTCTACCTCACTTCGGTTGGAGCGCCCCGCGCTCAGTGGTGTTCCTTGCGGATGATCTTCGCCATCTTCAGGTTGATGGCGAGGAAGCGCCCGAACTGGGCGACCAGGCTCGTGCGGGCCCGAAGGGTCTTGGCCGTCGGGAGCGGTGCACTGGCGATGTCGTCAGCCGTGTGGTCCATCGGTCTCTCTCTCCCTACTCGGGGATCAGGTGCCAGCCCGGTCGGGCCTTCGCCTTGTAGATGAACATGTAGTGGAGCGCCAGCTTGATCCAGTGCCCGGCCAGGCCGATCTCCCCGAAGGTGTCCTTGAGGCTCCGCCCCGTGCCCGGGTACTTCCGGAGGTCGGGCACGACCGGGTACATGGTCATCGAGGCCGCGCTCCCGTGGCGGAGACCCGACCCGGCCGAGGCCACGCACGCCGCGGCCATGTCGGCCATCGAGCCCGACCGGATCTGCGCCGCGTCGCCCTTCTCGATCATGGCGACGATGTTGGTGGCGGCCAACTTGCCCATGATCCCCGACGGCATGCCCGTGCGCGGCGGCGACGGGGCGATGACGGTGCCGTTCGACGACTTCCGTGGCTGCGAGATCTGGTGGGGCGGGGCGAAGGCGATCCCCACGGCGAAGATGTTGGGGAACCGGGGTACCTGGTAGGTGCGGGGCCAGTCCTCGGCCCGCCAATCCTCGAACGGTCTGACGCTGTAGTCGGCATCGACCTTCATGAACCCGCTGGGGGCGAAGAGGTCGGCACCGATGTCGGCACCCTCCCTGTCGAACGCCTTCAGGTCGACCCCCCGGAAGGGGGGGAGGAGCATGGCGAAGTCGAAGGCCAGTGCGTTCATGGTGCCGTCCAACTGCTCGTAGTGGACGGCACCCTCCTCGACGCGGGTCACGTGGGCTCCGGTGATGGCCCGGATGCCCCGTTCGCGGAACAGCGACTCGGTCCACAGCTTGGAGGTGGTCTGGAACCCCTGCTGAGTGAAGGTCAGCCCACCCACCCCGAAGTCCCCCAGCTCGTACTCGTTGGTCAGGTAGACGATGTCGGCCAGCTCGCGCACCCCGGCCTGGCGCACCTCGTGCTCGACGTTGAAGGCGTACTCGAATGCGGCGCCCTCGCACGTGCACGTCCCGTGCCCCATGCCGACGACCAGTGTCTGGTGCTGGCCTTGCTTCATCTTGGCGATCGATGCCCGGAGTGCCGCCGAGGCCTCGACGGCGTGGCCCGGGGTGCACACCGAGTAGGAGTGGCCGTCAGGACCCAGGCCCGGAGTGGCACCGAAGTTGAGCTTCGGCCCGGTGGCGTTGATCAGGTAGTCGTAGGCCAACTCGCCGTGCCCACCTGTTCGAGCCGGGTCGGTATAGGTCAACTCGACGTAGGGCGACCCGTGCGTCGCGTCGCCCTCGGGGTGGATGGCCGTGGCCAGGGCCTGCTCGTAGCCGATGCCCTTGCGCTTGTAGATCGGGCCGAGCTTGAAGGTCACCTGGTCGGTCTTCATCTTGCCGACCCCGACCCAGATGTTCGAAGGGATCCAGTTCCACTGTGAGTTCGGGGTCACCACCACGACCTCGTCGGACTGCTTCAGCATCCGGGAGAGGTGGAGCGCCGCCGTGTGGCCGGCGATCCCTCCGCCCAGGACTACGACTCGTGCCATCTCCTACCTCCATCTGGTGCGCACCATCCACCGTACCATATACCCCGGGGGGTATCAAGGGGAACTCGGGTCGACGGCTCGCTCGACCCGGGATCGGGCCAAGCACTGCTCCAGGAACGCCGTCAGCCCCGAGACGTCCCGGACGACCGACAACCCGTCGACGGGATCCTTGGTGATGTCGAGGGAGGGACAGAAGATGTCGGTCTCGCCACAGAAGAAGTGCGGAGAACCGAGCACGCCCCGCTGCCTGCCCTCGTCCCAGTCCGACAGCACAGCGAGGCGGTCGGATTCGTCAGGCAGGACGACGCCGAGATCGTGGGCAAGGTACTCGAGGACGACCGGATCCGAGATGTCCCGGCCCTCTTCGAACAGGGCGTCCCGGAGGGCGAAGCTCACTCGCTCGCCTACCCGCCGGTCGGTCCGGTAGGCCCGGTTGGCCAGCGCCAGGGCCTCGAGGGTCGAGGTCGGGAACCGGTCCACATCGAGGTGACTGAACAGATTCGGGGAGACCTGGCTCCGCAGTTGCTCGGCATGCTCGCAGGTCGCTGCCGGGTCGAGGGGTGTGCTGTCGACCAGCTCGAGCGGCCACGCCCGCACCCAGACGGCCACGTCATCGCGTCCTGCGCGAGTCCGCTGCTCCTCGATCGCTCGCAGTCCGACATGGGCGAACGGACACCAGACGTCGGCGAACACCTCGATCACCGTCTCGGTCCGAGTGCTCATGAAGCCGCCTCTCGCATCAGGTTCCGACGGCTGGGTGTCCGGCTCGTCGCACCGTTCTCCTGGCATGTCAGCTGGCTCGGCCTGCCTTGCCGCTCGGCGGCCGACCGAACAGGACGCTGAACAGGCGCACATCGAGTGCGCCGGCGACCAGCGGGACGAGGCCGATGAAGGAAAGGGCCCATCATCCTCCGCCCAGGAGTCCGCCACCCACGATCAGCGCCACACCTCGGGCAACACCGGGGCCCCACCTTCCGCCGATGCCATGGATCTGGGGGATCCCATGGTTCCTGCTCGTTGTTGGTTTCGGCTCCATCGTCGATGCGATCTGCTGCTCAGGCCAACTTGGTGAACATCCGCTGGACCTCGTCGAGGGGATAGCCGGATGCTTCGGCCTTCTCGGGATGTTCGATGCAGTAGGTGAGGCCACTGGCGATGAGCCGGAAGCCGACCTGCTCGAGTGCCTTGGTCGCCGCACTCAGCTGGGTGACGATGTCGCGGCACTCCCGGCCCTCGGCCAGCATCGTCTCCACCGCGTGGACCTGGCCTTCGGCACGACGCAGCCTCAGGCCCAGGTCCTTCACCACCTCGTCGGGCAGTTCCATGGCCATTCCTCCTTCTTCCTCACGGTCGACCTCTTCCTGTCGCCACCCCTGTCAGTGGGAGAACCTCACCTTGGGCAGGATGCGTCCGAGCCACCTCGGCTGGTGCCAGGCGCTATGGCCACCCAGGCGCAGGATCACGGGCAGCACGACCAGCCGCACGACCAGGGCGTCCAGGGCGACGGCGATGGCCAGGATGACCCCCATCTCCTTTGGCGCCAGAGGTCCGGACAGGGCGAACGTGAGGAAGACGGCCACCATCACCGCGGCGGCCGAAAGCACCACCCGTCCCGAGGTCCGCATCGAGCCGATCATGGCGTGCTCGGGATCGGGGTGGGTCTCGTAGCGCTCCTTGGCCGCCGAGAGCATGAACAGCGTGTAGTCCATGGCCACGCCGAAGACCATGGCGCCGAAGAACAGCGGCGCCCAGGCATCGATGAATCCCTGCGGCTGGAAGTCGAGGATGCCGTGGAGATACCCGTTCTGGAAGATGAGGCGGCCGATGCCGAACGCGCCGGCCACGGACAACGCCGTGATCAGTACCCCCATGGCCGCGATCAGCGGGGCCCCGAGCGCGATGAGCAGCAGCAGGAACCCGAGGATTGCCAGGATGGCGAGGACGATCGGCGTATGGGACGCCAGTGACACCTGGAGATCGTGGTTCTCCGCTGCCGCCCCGCCGACCAGGGTGCCCGGCGGGAGCACCTGGCGGAGATGGTCGATCGTCGCTCCCGTCTGTACGGTCGACGGCCCGGTTGTCGGGACCACCTGGTCGAGGGTCCATCCGGCGTTGCTCGGACCCGGAACGGCGCCGGCCACGCCGGAGGTGTGGGCCAAGACGGCCATGGCCTCGGCCTGCTCGTTCTCGGGCACGACCACCTGCAGTGTGCCCGGTGCCCCGGGCCCGAAGGCGGCCGTCACCTGGTCGTAGCCGATGCGGGCGTTGGCGCTGGGCGGCACGATCGTGATCGACGGCATGTTGGTCCGCATGCCGATGATCGGGGCGGCCGCCAGGAGCAGGAAGACCAACGCAGCTGCACCCGCCGGGACGGGGTGCTTCCACAGGAACCCTCCCCACCGGTGCAGCTGCCGGTCGAGCGGGCCCTCGCCCACCTTCGGTCCGCCCCGTCCGAGGCGGATGGTCCCCTTGTTGATGTCGGTCCCCAGCTTGCCGAGCACGGCCGGCAGCAGTGTGAGGGTGGCGGCCAGCACGGCGACGACCGACAGCATGATCCCGAAGGCCATCGACCGGAAGGCCGGACTGGGCACGATGAGGATGGCGGCGAGCGAAGCGAGCACCGTCAAGGCACTGAAGGCCACGGCCTTGCCGGCCGTGTCGACCGTCTCGGCCACCGAGGCCACGATCGCCTCGCGGTCGCCGGGTTGGGCTCCCCGTCGTTGCAGGGCTGATCGGAAGCGCATGACCAGGAAGAGGGCGTAGTCGATGCCCAGTGCGAGGGCGAACATGAGGGCGAAGTTGAGTGCCCAGATCGACACCGGGGTGAACTTGGTGGTGATCACCAACGCGCCGGCGGCGACCAGCAGACCGGCCAAGGTCAACAGGAGCGGGAGACCGGCAGCCACCAGGCTCCCGAAGGCGATGACCAGGATGATGATGGTCACCGGCCACGACAACATCTCCGAACGCAACATGGCGGAACGGTTGGCGGTGTTGAAGTCGGCCCACAGTGCGCTGTCGCCCGTCAGGGTCACGCTGATGTCGGAGGTGGACAGGGCGGCCAGCTTCGGCTCGACCGCGTCGGCGGTCCCGACCATCTTGTTGGAGTCCGCGGCAGCACCGGCCGTGATGACGGCCGTGCGTCCGTCCTTCGAGATCGAGACACCGGCCTGCGGCGGGACCACGGTGGACACCCGTGGCTCGCTCCGGAGCACGTCGCTCGCCCTGGCTTCGATGGCCTGGGCCCGGGGGTCCGTGGCGATCGGGCCCGTGTGGTCGACGATGACGACCTGCAGGCTGGTTGCGCCGAGGCCGGAGAAGTCCCGTTCGACGACGGCGCGGGCCGCGACCGATTGGCTGTTCGATGCCTGCCACCCTGCGCCGGCCAGCGCGTTCTCGACATGGACGGCGAAGACCCCGAAGACGACGAGTACCAGGATCCACGTGACGAGCACCCGCCGGAAGTGGGTGGCGGCCCACCTGCCGAGACGGGCGAAGGGGCTGCGGTGACCCGGCTCCACGCCTTCGGCCCCCAGGTGATCACGCGATTCGACGGACCGATTCGGGTCCCCGTTCGATGAGGTCGGTGGTCTATCGAGATGGGTTCCTGGAGTTGCCGTCATCGGGAGCAGCCCTTCTGTCTCGTCGGCAGTCGCTCCCGGTTCGACCGGAGCTTGCGTCGACATACCTGGGTGGGTATCTGGATGGTAACACGATACCCCCCGGGGTATCAAGGGCACCACTCCGGTGGGCCGGGTCCTGAATTCGTCCCGCCCACACCGAGGAACGGTCCACACCGAGGAACGGGAACCGCGCCGGTCACGTTCCGGGTTGACGTTCGGCGTGCAAGGCTCAGTGCATGACCACCGCGCTACACCCGGACCTGGAGCCTCTTGCGAAGCTCCTGGGAACCTGGACCGGGTCCGGTCACGGCGAGTATCCGACGATCGAGGCCTTCGACTACCAGGAGACCGTCACGTTCTCGCATGTCGGCAAGGCGTTTCTGGCCTACCGTCAATCATCAATTCATGCCGTCGACGGTCGCCCGCTTCACGGAGAGGCCGGGTTCTGGCGGATGGCAACGCCCGGCTGGGCCGAGGTCGTCCTCTCCCACCCAACGGGAATCGCGGAGGTAGCCGAAGGATCCGTTGCCGGCACCGCCATCCTGCTCCGATCGACTGCCATTGCCCGCACGGCCACGGCGAAGGAGGTGACGACCGTCGAACGGGACTTCACCATCGAAGGCGACACGCTTCGGTACGCATTGAGGATGGCGGCCGTCGGTCAACCGCTCACCCGTCATCTTGCTGCCGAGCTTCGGCGCGTGGGGTAGGCAGGTTCGGGGCCTACTGGGAGCTGGCCCCGATCCGCACCGTCGTCACGTGAAGATGATCTCCCCCCCGGCGGCGATCCCGTAGAACTCGCCGACCGTGATGATGCCTTGGACCTGTTCGATGAAGTCGGACTCGACGAAGCCGAACAGATCGACGGAAGCCTTGCATGCGTACATACCGCAGCCGGTGTCCCCGATGAGCTCCATGAACTCGGGAATGCCCGGAATGTCGAAGGCTTCCATCTTCTTCTCCATCACGTGGGTGGCGATGGCCGACATCCCGGGCAGGACGCCCACCAGACTGACCATGTGCATCCCCGGGTTGCCGACGGCCGCGACCTTGATGTGCTCGAGTCGCTTGCGGTGGATGGCGTCGAGCCCGAAGAAGGTGAAGAACAAGTTGGCCTCGATACCCTCCGCCCGTGCTCCGTTGGCCATGATCAGGCCCGGGTAGATCCCTTCCAGGGATCCCTTCGAGATGATGATGGAGACCTTCTCGATGGTGTCGCCCATGATGCACGCTCCTCTGGTTGGTCGCTCTCGGGTCGAATTGGGGGTGTGACGCCGACGGCTCAGATGCAGCCGCGCGGCTTGGGAATCCCGGCGATCTTGGCTGCCAGCTTGGCCGGGCCCTTGGGGAAGAGCTGGTAGAGCTCCTTCACCGGCACGCCCGAAGTCTTGCCCAGGACCCGAACGGTGGGCCCGGTTCCCTTGGCCTCGAATTCGGACCGCATGAACCGGATGACGGTCCAGTGCCGGTCGGTGAGGGGATCGATCCCCTCACGTCGGGCGAGCTCGACGGCGATGTCCTCGTTCCACTGTGACGGGTCGGTGAGGAAGCCTTCCTCGTTCACGTCCACAGGCGTTCCGGCGATGGTGTCGATGGCCATCGGAGTCGCTCCTCTCTAAGCGTCGGACGGTTGCCGCTTGCCTGCCGTCGGCATGGCGCTGTGGATGCCGGGAATGTCCCGTCCCGGCAGCAAGCTGTGCCAGTAGATCCACTGGAACATCAGCTTTCCCAGGTGGTTGAGGTGGGACTCCTTCATCAGGGGAAGACCCACACCGCCGGGATAATGGCCGGGCAGGGGTTCCACCTCGTAGTTGAAGTCGATCAGCATCGCCTTGTGGAATCCAGTCTCGATGAAGCAGTTGGCGTGCCCGTCGTAGCTGGCGTCGAGTGGCCTGCCGGCCAGGAAGCGCTGCACGTTTTCGACCAGGACCTCACCCTCGAAGTGTGTGACGGAACCGGCCTTGGAGATGGGAAGCGATGCCGCGTCCCCGATGGCGAAGATCTCGTCTGCGGCCGTCGACTGGAGCGTGTGCTCGTCGGTAGGGACGAACCCGAGCTCGTCGCCCAAGCCGGGTGACCGGGCGATGCACGGTGCACCGTTGTGCACGGGAATCACGACGGCCAGGTCGAAGGGCACCTCACGATCGTCGTACGAGATGAGCCTCCCGCCAGAACCGTCGACCTCTCCGGTGTTGAACTCGGTCACCAACTCGATATCCCGTGCGGCCAACATGCCACCGAGCTGTCGGGCGGCCACGGGCTTGGTGAACGCGCCGTCGAGGGGAGTGACGAACGTGAGGTCGACCGCATCACGTACCCCCCGCTCGCGCAGGTACCAGTCGGCGAGAAAGCAGAACTCCAGTGGCGCTACAGGGCACTTGATGGGCATCTCGACGACGTTGACCACCAGCCGACCATGGTCGAACCATGGAAGGGCCGCCTCGAGCGCCGCCGCCCCTTCGGGTGAATAGAAGGTGAACATCCGCTCCATCCACCCCGGGCCGGTCAGGCCCTCCGTCTCCTCCGGCGCCAGCACCGAGCCAGTGGCGACGACGAGCACGTCGTAAGCCAGGGAGGAGCCGTCAGTGAGCGCGACCGACCGGTCGGCCATGTCAACATGGTCGATCCCGGATGTCCGGAAGTCGATCCCTTCGTGGAGCTGCCTCCCCCGCGGTCGCACGATGTCCTCGGGATGGGTCAACCCGAAAGGCACGAACAGCAGCCCCGGCTGGTACACGTGGGCGTCGTCCTGGTCGACCACGGTGATCCGGGCCTCATGCGATGCGTATGCGCGGCGCAGCCTGTTCGCGGTCAGCGTTCCCCCCGTCCCGCCTCCCAGTATCACGATGTGATGCACCACGCGCCTCCACGCCTCGGGACCTCGACTACTCGGCCAACGCCCATCTAAGACCAGAGCGGCTCGACCGGCTAGGGCCGAAATCCCATAGCGAGGAGGGAGGAGGGGCGAATTGGTCAGGTGTGGTTCGGCTCCCGACACGGGTCGTGTCCACATCCGCGACGAGTGCCGGATTCGCCGACCACAGGTCGAAAGGGAGCCTCTACACCTCCGCCCCCGACGCCTCGGTCGACCGGGGCGCCGGGGGCGACCACGACCACGACCCGAGTGGATCGACGACCGTGGACCGTGCGTCGACCAGGGCCAGTCCCACGATCGAGGTCGTGCACGCCACCAGATCGGCGAAGAACACGATCGTCGCCGATGCCTGGTCCGTGTCCAGGCCCAGGGCCGACTGCGAGACGGTGAGCCACCAGACCAGGAGCACCGCGAACACCACCGTCTCCACGGTGACCCACTGCCGGGACCGCGTCGCCCGTACCGACCAGATCCACAGCACCGGAAGCGCCAGCATCGTGTACGTCAGATGCGAGATCGGCAGCAACAGGACGACGCAGAACACCACGTTCCAGAACGTGAGTCCTCGGTCGCACTCGGCGTGGCGGAGTCCGAGGACGAGTATCCCGACGACCCAGCCCAAGAGGACGACCGTCGAGATGACGGTCAGGAGCGGCGAGAGCACCAGAGGATGTCCGATCCTCGTCGTGGCGAACGTGAGGCGGGGAATCCCCCAGACCGAGTAGCTGGCGAGCCGCGGCTGCGAGCGGGCCACGGCAATCGCCGAGATCATCGCCCGGGGTCCCGGCGCCCCGTCGACGACCACGGCCAGGATCGGCGCGACCAGCAGCACGACGGCGAAGGCCACCAGGCTCTGCACCCGCCGGGTCAGACGGGACTGCAGGAACACCACGCCGATCAACACCGGCCATCCCTTGATGAGCGCCGCCAGGGCGACCAGGACCGCCGAGGTCACCGAACGTCCACGGCTGATCGCCACGTAGGCGAGGGACAGGACGGCCAGGACGAGGGTGTCCGACTGGCCGTCCGGCAGCTCGATCACCAGTGGCCAGAAGTGGAAGGCCGTGACCGCGAAGAACCCGAACAGTAGTGGTGTGAGCCAACGTGGACAGGGCCGGACCTCGACCCAGAGCACGCACACGATGGCCAGTCCGACGCAGGCGAGGGAGAGGACCAGCCATCCCCGGAACACCTCCAGCACGCCCACATGGCTGAATGGAGCGAGCACCACGGCCAGGAATGGCGGGTACACGAAGCCGCTGACGGAGTAGGGACTGTGGCCGGCGGCCACGGCCTGTCCGGCGCGGAAGAAGATCCCGAAGTCTGCGGGAAACACCGTTGCGTCCCGGTATCGCTGGAATGCGAGGAAGGCGGCGACGGCGAGGACGATCACCCACAGGAGGCCGACCACCGACGGCATCTCGAGTATCCGGGCGATCGTCGGCGTGTGCGGCGTGGAACCCGAGGACGCGTCATCGAGGGAGCGGGAGCCCCCGACGCGTCGATCCATTCGGCCAATCTAGTCGGGACGTCCGACCTCGGCGGGAATCGTCAACAACGAAGCGCCCACGTTTCGTCACCGAACCGACGGGCCATCTTCGATCGATCAGTGATCGAAGGCGAGGTACTCGTGGACCGAGCGGACCGAGGCCGATCCCTCGCCGACGGCGGACGCGACCCGCTTCATCGATCCGGACCGGACGTCACCGACGGCGAAGAGCCCCGGATGGCTGGTCTCGAAGGACAGCGGTGACCGACCCAGCTCCGCCCATCGACCGTCGAGGTGGTCAGGTCCGAGCGACCGGTCGGTGAGGACGAATCCACTCCGGTCGAGGGCGGCGCAGCCCGACAGCCACTCCGAGGCCGGGTCGGCGCCGATGAACGAGAACAGCGCGGTGCACTCCAGCGTCCCGTCGCCGCTCGGGTCGGTCATCCTGACCGAGGAGAGCGTCTCGTCGCCGTCGAGGCCGGTGATCCGAGTGTTGGTCCGGACGTCGATGTTCTCGTCGGCCTCGATGCGGTCGACCAGGTAGCGCGACATGCTCTTGCCCAGGTCGGCACCGCGGATCACGACGGTGACGGTGCTTCCTGCCCCGGCCAGGAACATCGCCGCCTGTCCGGCCGAGTTGCCACCGCCGGCCACGACGACCGGCGAGGAGGCGCAGAGCCGGGCCTCCATGTCGGTGGCCGCGTAGTAGACGCCGTTGCCCTCGAAGTCGACGACGCGTCGAGCCTCCAGCCGCCGGTAGCGGGCACCGCTGGCCACGATCACGGCGCGACCGGCGACGTCGGTCCCGTCGGCCAGGCGGACCATCAGGTGCCCGGCTTCCTCGACCAGAGCTGTGGCGGCACACGGACTGGTGAGGCGCGCGCCGAACTTCTCGGCCTGCACGACGGCGCGCGCCGTGAGATCGCCGCCGGAGATCCCCGTCGGGAACCCGAGGTAGTTCTCGATGCGTGAGCTGGCGCCCGCCTGGCCCCCGACCACGGCCATCTCGACCCCGAGGGTATGCAGCCCCTCCGAGGCACCGTAGACCGCAGCCGCCAGGCCGGCCGGGCCGCCGCCGACCACGACCAGGTCGAAGCAGCGATCGGGCAGGGCGTCCACCGTCAGCCCGAGGTACGAGGCGAGCTCCGCGGGGGTGGGCCGCCGGAGCACCGCTCCGGAGGTGATGACCACTGGCAGATCACCCGGCGTCACGTCGACGGCGCCCATGACCCGTTCGACCGCCGGGTCGCTCTCGGCGTCCAGCCACTCGTGGGGGATGCGGCTGCGGGTGAGGAACTCACGAAGCTGGAGCGAATCGTGGGAGAAGCGCGAGCCGATGACACGGATGGCCGCCGCCGCCCCGGTCAGCAGCACCGACCGACGGGCGATGAAGGCCGACAGGATGGTGTCGCCGAGGCCGGGCCGTGTGGCCAGGACCTGGCGCAATGCCACCGCCGGCACGACGAGCACCTCGCCGGGGTCGGCCATGCGCGCCGACACGTAGACACGCATGCCGGTCAGCAGGTTGAGCTCTCCGAGGAAACGACCGGGACCGTGGGAGGCGACGATGCGCTCCTCGCCGTCGGAGTGCAGGATGATCTCGGCTGAACCCGACAGGATCACGTAGAAGTCGTAGCTGGCGTCACCTTCGCGGTAGAGGTACTCGCCTGCCGGTACCGATCTCCGGACTCCCATTCCCTCGAGCACGGCGATCTCGCCCTCGTCCAGGGTCGCAAAGGCGTCGGCGTCGTCGGCCATCTTCGGAGAGTAGACCCCGGCGTCTCCGGTGTGCCCGGAGATCCCCTCCGGCCACCACGGAGGAGTGCGGCGAGTCGACCGCCAGGGCTACCGCCCGACCCGGGTTCGACGTGATCACTCCCGTCGGTAGGCCCTGTAGCGTCGGTCGCAATGTGGAAGAGGGTGTCGTCGTGGCGACGGTGAGCGTGGAGGAGCTGTCCAAGTCGTACGGGGACTCGGTGGCCGTGCGTGACGTGAGCTTCGAGGTCAACAAGGGCGAGGTGTTCGCGTTGCTCGGGCCGAACGGCGCCGGTAAGACCACCACCGTCGAGATCCTCGAGGGATTCCGGGAGCGGAGCGGCGGCAGGGTGCGGACTCTGGGTGTCGACCCCGCCGAGCGCAGCACCCAGCGCTGGTTGCGGACGCGCATCGGCGTGGTCCTGCAGGAATTGGCGATCGAGCCGTACTACTCGGTGCGCCAAGTGTTGCAACGAAACGCCGGCTACTACCCGAACCCGCGGCCCGTCGACGAAGTGATCGAGCTGATCGGGCTCACGGAAAAGCGTGATGATCGCATCAAGCGGCTGTCGGGCGGCCAGCAGCGCCGACTCGACGTTGGCCTCGGCATCATCGGCAACCCCGAGCTCCTGTTCCTGGACGAGCCGACCACCGGTCTCGATCCGTCGGGACGTCGCGAGACCTGGGACCTGATTCGCCGCCTGGCCGCCGACGGCACCACCGTCCTGCTGACGACCCACTACATGGACGAGGTGGATGCGCTGGCCGATCGGGTCGCGGTCCTGTTCAACCACCAGATCGTGGCCAGCGGAACGCCCTCGTCGCTCGGCGGACGCGACCTCGGGTCGGTGACCATCCGCTTCGTCCTCCCCGAATCGGTGGGTCCGGAGTCGCTTCCGGTTGCGGTGGAGCCGCTCGGCGACGGGCGCGTCGAGATCCACACCGAGGACCAGGTGCAGGTGCTGCACGACCTCACGGAGTGGGCACTGGCGGGTGGCCACCCGCTCCAGGGCCTGTCGGTGCTGCGGGTGTCCTTGGAGGACATCTACCTCGGGTTGACCCGGGACGGGGGATCGGAGCCCGGGGGGCGGTCCGCCAAGGCACCGCGGTCCAGGCGGGGGGCGCGGCGGTGAGCGCGACCGAGACGCCGGCCAGGGGCTCCTTCCGGGGCTTCGGCGACTTCCCCCTGGTGGTGCGCCAGATCGGGTTCGAACAGCTGTCGTTCTGGCTCAACCCGATCGGTGCCCTCATGACGATCGCGTTCTCGGTCGTCTTCCTCGTCCTGCTCGGTGGGACGGCGGGGACGTCGACCGTGGCGTCCTACGGCCACATCCGGCTGATCGACTACTACGTGGCCGGCTTCTGCGCCTACGGCGTCATGGCCGCGTGCTTCACGATCCTGGCCATCACGCTGGTGAACCGGCGCGAGATGGGCCTCCTGAAGCGGTTGCGGCTGAGCCCGCTGCCGACGTGGATGGCCATGGCGGCCGTCCTCGTGAACGCCATGATCGTCGCCGCCCTGGGCGTGCTGCTCCTGCTGGCCGTCGGCCGTCTCGGTTATTCCGTCAGCGGGCCCGCGCACTGGCTGCCCTTCCTGGTGACGCTCGTCGTCTCCATGCTCAGCTTCAGCGCCATGGGAGTCGGGATGAGCACCCTCGTCCCGAATGCGGACGCGGCCGGACCGATGGTGAGCCTGACCTTCTTCATCCTGGTCGCGTTGTCGGGCCTGTGGTTCCCCATCGCACCGAATTCGGGACTGGCCACCTTCGCCAACCTCTTCCCCATCCGACATCTCATCAATGCGCTGGTGGCCTCGTTCACCGGGCAGCCGGGCACACCGCTCTGGCCGTGGCACGATCTGGCGGTCATCGCCGTGTGGGGTGTGGTCGGCACATTCGTCGGAATGCGGCGTTGGGAGTGGTCGCCCCGGCGCGGGTGACAGACCATTGACAGTCTTGGAACCGATGGCAGTATTGGGTATCGCGATCATTGGGTACGGTGTGGCTCACCGATCGGCCGGAAGCGGCCGCTCCGGACGAAGGGGAATGTGCGTTTGCCTGGTGACGATGCACGGCCAGGAAGGCTCCAAGTCGATGACCGAGTGGAACAGGTGACGGAGACGGACCGTTCCGGGGCGACCGACGGGCGGGTCGCCCGTCGGAACCGGAACCGGATGGCGGTCCTCGACGCGGCGATCGCGATGTTCGCCGAGGGCAATCTGCAGCCGATGCCCAGCGAGGTGGCCAAGCGGTGCGGCATCTCGCACCGTTCGATCAACCGGTACTTCCCCGACAACCGGTCGTTGCTGCGGGCCGCGGTCGACCGTCAGATCGAGGTGGGCATCCCGCTCTACCGGATCCATTCCATCGGCCAGGGAGACCTCGCGCACCGTGTCGACGAGTTCGTCCGGGTCCGGCTCGACGGCTACGAAGTCCTCGGTGCGACGGCCCGGGCGGCGACACTCCTGGCATCGACGGTGCGCCTGGTCCGGACCGAGCTGGCAGCCGTACGCGATCTCCTCTCCGACCAGGTGGAGCGTCAGTTCGCCCCCGAGCTCGAGGCACTTCCGGACGACCAACGGGCGGCCAACACGATGGCCATCGACGCACTGTTCCAATTCGAGACGCTCGACTTCTACCGACGTCACAGGGGCCTCGGGATGGACGAGACGCACGACCTGCTGTCCCGGACGCTGGCCGATCTCCTTGCGGCGGGACGAACGGCACCGGTGCACTGATCCGGTGCATTGAGCGGTCGGCCCGGCGTGCCGACCGACCCCCCCCGCCTCGCGGGCCTTCATCGCCGGTGACCGGCTCCGGCGGCGGTCGTCGTCGCGAATTTGGACACTGCGGGCTCAAGAATTGACATTGTGTCTTGACAATGGACACAACGTGTTTTAGACCTACCGACGGCGGTCGCCTCGGGGGAGCGGTGATTCTCGACAGGCGGAACGCATGTGAGATTCATACGTGGCTTTACGACTGGGGGGTACCGATGAGTGTTGTTCGTGGTGTCGTCGCGCGTCTGTCCGCAGTCGTCAGATTGCTGTTGGCAACGCTGGTCGTCCTGGGTGTGTCCGGCACAGCCGTGCTGGTCGCCTCCCCGCCGGCCTTCGCCGCCGGACCTCCGACCGTCGCTGCGGGCTACGGCGCCTTCGAGAACAATCCAACGGTCAATCTCACCGGATGCACGGGCACGACCTCATCGGAGACGCTCACCTGCACGACCAACCCGATCACGGCCGGTGTCACCGTCGGCATGAGCGCGTACGGGCTGGACCTCAACTCGTCGACACCGAACGAGGTGCTGGCGGTCACGTCCACCACCATCGGCCTCGGGGGCGATCCCTCGGCCACGGTCACGTCCGGTGCCACCGAGACCTTCACCAACAACACCGCCATGGCTGACGTGAGCGGTTCTCCGTCGTCGACGACCCTCACCGACGGCACGGACTGGTACTACTACGGGATCGACGTGGGCATGGAGGTCTACGGTGCGGGCATCGCCCCCGACACCACGGTGGTGACCGCCGCCACCAGCAGCACCAACCTGGTCCTGTCGCAAGCTCCGACCGGCACCCTCAGTGCGGAGACGATCTTCTTCAACGCCCCTGACATCAACAACGTGCTGACCCAGGTCACCGGCGGGGCGGCCAACGTGAACACCTCCTCGCTCACCGTGGTCAGCCAACCTCCCACCGACGACGGCTACGTGGTCGCCAGCACCACGAGCACCACCGGCCTTCTGACGATGTATCCCGCGCTCAACCCCGCGGACAGCTCCTTCTCGGCCACCTTCGCCTACTGCGCTCCGACCTACACCTATCCCAACCCGGGCGAGTGCACCACGGCCACCGAGACCTACGGCGTGGCCACCGGCGCCGACATGGGCGACCAGCTCAGCATTCTGGGCATCGAGACCGAGAACATCTACGAGAATGCGGCGTCAGCCCATTTCGGTGCCACCACCGTTGCTCAAGGGCACACGGTCACGCTCACCACCGCTCCGGTGGGTTCCTCCATCCCGACCACCAGCGGGGGCGCCTCGGTCAACTACATCGACGGGGACACCTCCATCACCCCGGTGCCGGCCGGCCTCACCTACGTCCCCGGATCCCTCCACTTGAGCGGCGGTGACGCCAAGACGTCCGCGTCGGGAGCGGTCACGGCCGAGTACTGCACGGCAGCGGGCACAGGATGCACCGCCAACATGACCGGAAACTACAAGACCACCTACCCCTACATCGAAGAACAGCTCGGCACGGCAAGTGCGGACGAGGCCACAGGCGGCGCACTCCAGACCCTTCCGGGGCTGACGGTCAGCTTCACCGCCACCGGTGCCTCGGGCACGGCGGGCAACACCTACCTGACCGAGTTCCTGGTCGACACCAACGTGACCGACATCATTGCCGTGGCAGTGGACTTCGACGGCTACCCGACCTCGGGTGCCACCCCCTACTGCTCCTCGAACTGTTCCAACGGTGCGTCCACCGCGGCTCCGCCCTATGTGGCACCCAGCCCGATCTCTACGATCACGATCACCCCGTCGGTGACCGGGACGTCCACCGCCAACGGCAACGACGACGGTGCCGACACGGGTGGACAGACCGTGCAGATCGCGGGCAGCGGCTTCACCAACGCCGGCGGCGAGCAGGTCTACTTCGGAGCCAATCCGGCCACCAGCTTCACGGTCAACAGCAATACCAGCATCACCGCGGTGGCCCCGCCCTCGACCTCGGGCGACGGGCCGGTCGACGTCACCGTGACCAACGGGGGACAGACCTCACCGATCTCGCGGCCGGCAGACCAGTTCACCTACATCCCACCGGGCGCGCCCGACTACCCCCTGAACGTGGTGCCGACGTCGGACAACGGCCAGGCCGAGGTGTCCTGGACCCCCGGGTTCAACGAGGGATCCGCCACACAGTCCTACCTGGTGACGGCGACCGACACCTCCAATCCCTCCAACGACCCGAACGACGGTGGTGCCGGCGGTGAGACCTGTGCGTACGCGGTGACGGGCACCGACGGCCCGACCGACTCGTGCACGGTGCCCGGCCTGACCAACGGCGACAATTACTCGTTCCAGGTCACGGCCACCAACGCACTCGGCACCAGTGTGCCGTCACCGGCCACGACGGCGATCACCATCGGCGATCCCGCTGCTCCGACGGGCGTGACCGCCACCGCGGCCCAGAACGCCAACTCGACGATCAGTTGGACCGATCCCGTCAACACGGGAGCGGGAGCCCTCCTCGACGAGACGGTCACCGCCTCGCCCGGCGGTGGGACCTGCACCTACTTCGAGCCCGCCAGCCCGAGCTACAACCCGGCCGCCCCGGCCGACCAGTGCGACATCGCGGGGCTGACCAACGGCACCAGCTACACGTTCACGGTCACCTCCACCAACTCCGTCGGGACCGGGGTCAGCTCGGCCCCGTCGGCGGCGATCGTCCCCTCCACGGTGCCCGGCGCCCCGACCGGCGTCTCCGCCACCTCGAACGCCAACGCCCAGTCGGTGGTCACCTTCACCGCCCCGGCCAGCAACGGCGGCGCGGCAGTAACCGGCTACACAGTTTCCGCCGCCGACACGACCAACCCCTCGAACCCGGTCGTCACCCAGGCCGGCGCGGCCAGCCCGATCACCGTGACCGGGCTCAACAACGGTGACACCTACAGCATCACGGTGGCCGCCACCAATGCGAGCGGCACCGGAACGTCGTCCACCGCCGCCACCGCCACTCCCTCCACGGTGCCCGGCGCCCCGACCGGCGTCACGACGGCCACCGGGCCCCCGGTGGCCAGTGGCGCCGTGGCGGTGAGCTGGACCCCACCGGCCAGCAACGGCGGCGCCGGCATCAGCAAATACACGGTGACCTCGTCGAACTCGAAGACCTGCAGCACCACCTCCACGCCCCCGGCGACCCCGGCCATCACCTGCACGGTGACCGGGGAGACCAACGGGACGGCCTACACCTTCACGGTGGTCGCCCAGAACGCCAGCGGGTCCAGCGTGGCATCGTCGCCTCCGGCGTCGGCCACACCCACTGCGGTCCCGGCCACGCCGAGCGCGCCGACGGTGGCGACGGCCGGCCTCAACGGCCAGGCGACGATCACCTGGACCGCGCCGAACAATGAAGGCCTCGCCCTCGGCAACTACACGCTCACGCCCAACCCGGCCTGCTCCGGTTGCACCGGGCTGACGGCGGCGGGCACGGCCACGTCGACGACGGTCAGCGGGCTCGCCAACGGGACGTCCTACACGTTCACCCTCACCGCCTCCAACGCCGACGGGAACAGCGCCGCCTCGTCGGCCTCGACGGCCGCCGTGGCAGGCATTCCCGCGACCCCGGTCGCACCCACGGCCACGTCGACCAGCACGTCCGGGCAGGACTCGGTCAGCTGGACGGCACCGGCCTCGGCGTCGGGCAACATCACCTCCTACACGCTGACGCCGTCGCCGGCCTGCTCCGCCTGCACCGGGCTGACGGTGTCGGGTAACCCGGCGAACACCTCCAGCACCGTCGGCGGCCTGACCAACGGCACCAGCTACACCTTCACGGTCAAGGCGACCAACGCCTCCGGCAGCGGTGCGGCCTCTGCGGCCTCGACGGGGGTCGTGACCGGATCTCCCACCGCGCCGACCAACGTCGTAGCGGTGGGCGGCACTCCCGCCCCCAGCGGCGACCTGAACATCACCTGGTCGGCTCCGTCCTCCAGCGGCCTCGGCACCATCGACAGCTACACCGCCACGGCCAAGCCGAGTTCGGGGAGCAGCAAGACCTGTACCTCGACCTCGACGCCTCCGGCGACCCCGACCCTGGCCTGCCAGGTGACCGGGGCCACCAACGGTACGGCGTACACGGTCACGGTGACCGCCACCAACAGCACGGGCTCCAGCTACACGAGCGTGGCTTCGGCCCCTTCGGCCACCGCCTACCCGTCGACGACCTTCGGTGCCCCGACCATCGGCACGGCGACGGCCGGCAACCTGCGGGCGACGCTCACCTGGACGGCACCGGCAGCGTTGACCGGGACCCAGCCCGCCCTTACCGGCTATGTGGTGACTCCGTACATCGGTTCCACCGCCCAGACCGCCCAGACGTTCAACAGCACGGCGACCACCGAGACCGTCACCGGCCTGACGGTGAACACGGCCTACACCTTCGAGGTGGCCGCCATCAATGCGAACGGCACCGGGACCTACTCGGGGAAGTCCAACAGCGTCACCATCACCGGAACGCCCGGGGCCCCGACCAACGTCGTGGCCAGCCCCGGTAACCATACGGCTACCGTCACCTGGGTCGATGGTCCGAGCAATGGTTCCACCACCACCTCCTACACGGTGACGGCCACGGACACCTCGAACCCGTCCCACGACCCGGACAACGGTGGTGCCGGCGACGAGACCTGCACCTACACGGTGGTGAGCCCCGAGGTGGACAGCTGCACGTTCACCGGCTCCAACCTGCTGACCAACGGCGACAGCTACACCTTCACGGTGACGGGCACCAACGCCAACGGCACCGGTGCCCCTTCGTCGGCCTCGAGTTCCGTCACCCCGTCGACCGTCCCCGACGCCCCGACCAATGTGTCGGCCACGCCCGGCAACCAGTCGGCCAGCGTTTCGTGGACGGCTCCGTTCAACGAGGGCTCGGCCATCACCGGCTACACGGTCACGGCCACCGGTGACGGGACCAATGAGACCTGCATCACGCCGAACGGCACGACCACCAGCTGCACGGTCGACGGCCTCACCAACGGCACCGCCTACACCTTCACGGTGGCGGCCACCAACACCGACGGCACCGGAGCGCCATCGGTCGCCTCCAGCCCGGTCACCCCGTCGACCGTCCCCGACGCCCCGACCGGGGTGTCGGCCACGCCCGGCAACCAGTCGGCCACCGTCTCGTGGACGGCTCCGTTCAACGAGGGCTCGGCCATCACCGGCTACACGGTCACGGCCACCGGAGACGGGACCAACGAGACCTGCTCGTCGGCGACCACCAGCTGCACCTTCACCGACCTCAGCAACGGCACCGCCTACACCTTCACGGTGACGGCAACCAACGTCGACGGCACCGGGGCACCTTCGCTCGCCTCGACCAGCGTCACGCCGTCGACGGTGCCCGACGCCCCGACCGGGGTGACGGCTACCCCGTCGAACCAGTCGGCCACCGTCTCCTGGACGGCTCCGTTCGACGAGGGCTCGGCCATCACCGGCTACACGGTCACGGCCACCGGCGACGGCACCAACGAGACCTGCACCACTCCGGACGGGGTGACCACCACGTGCACGGTCGACGGCCTCACCAACGGCACCGCCTACACCTTCACGGTGACGGCCGCCAACACCGACGGGACATCAGCGCCCTCGGTCGCCTCGACGGCGGTCACCCCGTCCACCGTCCCCGACGCCCCGACCGGGGTGTCGGGGACGGCCGGCGACCAGTCGGCCACGGTCTCGTGGACGGCGGGCGGCGACGAGGGCTCGGCCATCACCGGCTACACGGTCACGGCCACCGGCGACGGGACCAACGAGACCTGCTCGTCGGCGACCACCAGCTGCACGGTCACCGGCCTCACCAACGGCACCGCCTACACCTTCACGGTGACGGCCGCCAACGTCAACGGGACGTCAGCGCCCTCGGTCGCCTCGACGCCGGTGACCCCGTCGACGGTCCCCGACGCCCCGACCGGGGTGACGGCGAACCCGTTGAACCAGTCGGCTTCCGTCTCGTGGACCGCGCCCTTCGACGAGGGCTCGGCCATCACCGGCTACACGGTCACGGCCACCGGCGACGGCACCAACGAGACCTGCACCACGCCGGACGGAGTGACCACCAGCTGCACGGTCGACGGCCTCACCAACGGCACCGCCTACACCTTCACGGTGACCGCCGCCAACGTCAACGGGACGTCAGCGCCCTCGGTCGCCTCGACGCCGGTGACCCCGGTGAGCGTCCCCGACGCCCCGACCGGGGTGTCGGCCACGGCCGGCGACCAGTCGGCCACCGTCTCGTGGACGGCCGCCGGAGACGAGGGCTCGGCCGTCACCGGCTACACGGTCACGGCCACCGGTGACGGCACCAACGAGACCTGCACCACGCCGGACGGAGTGACCACCAGCTGCACGGTCGACGGCCTGGCCAACGGCACCGCCTACACCTTCACGGTGACGGCCACCAACGGTGACGGCACCGGAGCGCCCTCGGTCGCCTCGAGCCCGGTGACCCCGTCGACGGTCCCCGGCGCCCCGACCGGGGTGTCGGCCACGGCCGGCAACGGCTCGGCCTCGGTGTCCTTCGTGGCCCCGTCGTCGAACGGCTCGGCCGTCACCGGCTACACGGTGACCAGCTCCGGCGGCCAGACGGCCAGCGGGTCGGGCAGCCCGATCACGGTCAGCGGCCTCACCAACGGCACGGCCTACACCTTCACGGTCACGGCCACCAACGCCGACGGCACCGGAGCGGCTTCCAACCCGTCGAACACGGTCACCCCCTCGACCGTGCCCGGCGCCCCGACCGGCGTCGGGGCCACGGCCGGCAACGGCTCGGCCTCGGTGTCCTTCACCGCCCCGGCGTCGAACGGCTCGGCCGTCACCGGCTACACGGTGACCAGCTCCGGTGGCCAGACGGCCAGCGGGTCGGCCAGCCCGATCACGGTCACCGGCCTCACCAACGGCACGGCGTACACCTTCACGGTCACCGCCACCAACGGTGACGGCACGGGATCGGCCTCGGTCGCCTCGAACAGCGTGACCCCGACGTCGAACACTGCCACCATCACCTCGGCCGCCTCGACGACCATCGCCGCCGGCAGGGGCCTCAGCTTCACCATCACCACCGGTGGCAGCCCGACGGCGACGGTCAGCGAGACCGGTCTTCCGGCGTGGATGACCTTCACACCGGGCACCGGGCGACACGCGGGGACGGCCAAGCTCGCCGGCACGGGACCGGCAGCGGGCGGTGCCTACGCGGTCACGGTCCACGCCAACAACGGCGTCGGTCCGGACACCACGCAGGTGCTGACCGTCCACGTCCTGGCCATCACCTCGCTCCCCACGACGACCTTCACCATCGGCACGCACGGGAGCTACACCATCACCACCGCAGGCGTGTCCTCCGGGGTGACCCTGTCGGCAGCGACCCTCTCGGCCCACCTGGCCGGTCTCAGCTTCCACGACAACGGCAACGGAACGGCCACGCTGTCCGGCACGCCGGGTGCACGGGACAAGACGGCCACCGTCAAGGTGACCGCCACGTCGGGATCGGTCAGCACCAGCCAGCTGGTTTCGGTGACCATCAACTGACCCTGCCCTGATCGGTGCGTGCGATCCCCTGGAGCCCGTTCGTCGGGCCCCGGGGGATCGTCGCGTCCCGGGCGGCGCCG
>JBEKRV010000047.1:0-29906 GCA_049517675.1 Acidimicrobiales bacterium | reverse complement strand
GAGGAAGTCGGAGTGTCATGGCAGCGGTGTGCGAGGTCTGCGGCAAGAAGCCGTCGTTCGGAATGAACATCAGTCACTCCCACCGGCGGACGAAGCGTCGTTGGGATCCCAACATCCAGCGGGTCCGCGCCGTCGTCGACGGGGCCCCCAAGCGTCTCCACGTGTGCACCTCGTGCATCCGATCGGGCAAGGTCACCAAGCGCCCGATCCGCAACTACCCGGCCTGACACCGTCGGGCACCGGCCGGGTCACGGCCGGCGGGTCCGCGTCGGCTAGCTGCCAGCGACCGGGCGGTCGCTCGGAACCGGTGCGCTCAGAACCGGTGACGGTAGCCGCCCGGCGGCAGCGGCCCGCCGTCGAGTGTCCACACCCCGGCATCGGCCGTGCACCGTCCGAGGGCGAGGGGCGCCCGCAGCCCGGCGGCGGCGAACGCGTCCTCGAGGGCTCGGGAGTCGGTCGTGGCCAGCACCAGCTCGTAGTCCTCGCCACCGGACAGCGCCTCGTCTCGGCTCGCGCCGTCGGCGACCACGTCGGGTCCGATCACGAGTTCGAGGCCGACGCCAGACGCCTCGGCCAGGTGGGCCAGGTCGGCGACCAGGCCGTCGGACACGTCGATGGCGGCCGAGGCCCCGGCCCGGCGGGCCACCGCACCCTCGGCCAGGCGGGCCGTGGGACGTCGGTGGGCCGCCACCGAGGCCGCCACCTCCGGCACGGGGTGTGCCGGCACGGGGTGTGCCGGCATGGCGTGTGCCGGATCGCCCGCCGGGCCGTGGAGCAGGCGCAGTCCTGCCGCGGACGCCCCGAGCGGGCCGGTCACGAACAGGTGGTCACCTGGCCGAGCCCCGTCCCGGCGGAGCAGCGATGCACCGTCGTCGGGCACGGACCCGACCGCCGTCACCGAGACGACGAGCAGCGGGGAGCCCGACAGGTCGCCGCCGACCACCGCGCAACCGACGGCGGCGGCGGCCTCGGCCACCCCGGCGCCCAACCGCTCGACCGGGAACCCCGGGGGGGCGGCCACCGAGAGCAGGGCGTAGGACAACCCGGCACCCATGGCCGCCAGGTCGGAGGCCGTGACCATGAACGCCTTCCACCCGACGTCCTCGGGCGTCGAGACCGCCAGATCGACGTGCACCCCCTCGACCACAAGGTCGGTGGACAGGAGCACCCGGCCCGGGTCCGGCAGGGTGACGGCGGCAGCGTCGTCGCCGATGCCCAGGTCACCGGGGTGGAGGAGTCCTACGGCCCCCGCCTCGAACCGGGCCCGGAGGCGGGCGATCAGGGCGAATTCGTCCGTCGGGCCGGGGTCGTCACCGGCGGTCCCGCCAGGCTCCGAATTGGGTCTGCGCACGTGACTTGCCTAGCATTGCCACCAGCCCGCTCCCAGTATCATCGGTGGGTCGTGCCGACAGCCACCGCGCGAGACCAGGACGCGTGGACGGTGGCCCCGACGGGCCGCCGCACAACCGAGGAGGATCAACAAGCCCATGCCCCCCACCGAGCACAAGAAGCTGATCGCATGGGTCGACGGGATCGCGGCCCTCACCGAGCCCGACGACGTCGTCTGGTGCGACGGTTCCGCCGAGGAGTACGACCGGATGTGCCAGCTCCTGGTGGACAACGGCACCTTCACCAAGCTGTCGGAGGCCAAGCGGCCGAACAGCTACTGGGCCCACTCCGACCCGGGCGACGTCGCCCGGGTGGAGGACCGGACCTACATCTGCTCGGCCGACGAGTCCGACGCCGGACCGACCAACAACTGGCGTGATCCCTCCGAGATGCGTGGGGTCCTGACCGATCTCTTCAAGGGGTCGATGCGGGGTCGCACCATGTACGTGGTCCCCTTCTCGATGGGCCCCCTCGGCTCCTCGATCGCCCACATCGGCGTGGAGATCACCGACTCGGCCTACGTCGCCGTGTCGATGCGGATCATGACCCGCATGGGACGGGGCGCGCTCGAGGTCCTGGGAACCGACGGCGAGTTCGTGCCGTGCCTCCACTCGGTGGGCGCACCCCTGGCCGACGGCGAGGCCGACGTGCCCTGGCCGTGCGACGCGGACAACAAGTACATCGTGCACTTCCCCGAGACCCGCGAGATCTGGTCGTACGGCTCGGGCTACGGGGGCAACGCCCTCCTCGGCAAGAAGTGCTTCGCCCTGCGCATCGCCTCGGTGATGGCCCGGGACGACAACTGGCTGGCCGAGCACATGCTCATCCTGAAGCTGACCTCGCCCGCCGGCGAGACCCGCTACGTCACGGGCGCCTTCCCGTCGGCATGCGGCAAGACCAACCTGGCCATGCTCATCCCGACGCTCCCCGACTGGAAGGTGGAGACGGTCGGCGACGACATCTGCTGGATGAAGTTCGGGTCCGACGGCCGCCTCTACGCCATCAATCCCGAGGCCGGGTTCTTCGGCGTGGCCCCGGGAACCAACACCCACACCAACCCGAACGCCATGCTCACCATGGATGCCAACACCATCTTCACCAACACCGCCCTCACCGACGACGGCGACGTGTGGTGGGAGTCGATGACCGACGACGCCCCCGACCACCTCACCTCGTGGAAGGGCGAGGAGTGGACCCCGGCGGCGGGCACCCCGGCCGCCCATCCGAATGCCCGCTTCACCGTCCCCGCCGCCCAGGACCCGGCCATCGCCTCGGAGTGGGAGGATCCGGCCGGCGTGCCGATCGACGCCATCCTGTTCGGCGGCCGGCGGGCGTCCGTGGTGCCGCTGGTGTTCGAGTCGCGCGACTGGCAGCACGGGGTCTTCCTCGGCTCGATCATGGCCTCGGAGACCACGGCCGCCGCCGCCGGTGCCGTCGGCAACCTCCGTCGCGACCCCTTCGCCATGCTTCCGTTCTGCGGCTACAACATGGCCGACTACTTCGCCCACTGGCTCGAGATCGGCGAGTCGGCCGACCCCGACAAGCTCCCGAAGATCTTCTACGTCAATTGGTTCCGCAAGGCCGCGGACGGCCGCTGGCTGTGGCCCGGCTACGGCGAGAACTCCCGCGTCCTCGAGTGGGTGTTCGAGCGGGTGAGCGGCAAGGGTGACGCCATCGAGACGCCGATCGGCCACATCCCGGCTCCCGGGGCCATCAACACCGACGGGCTCGACGTGTCGGCCGCCGACATGGAGACCCTGCTCAGCGTCGACGTCGACGAGTGGCGCGCCGAGGTGCCGTCGATCCGCCAGCACTTCGCCACCTTCGGCGACAAGCTCCCCGCGGCGTTGGCCGCCGAGGTCGACGAGCTGGAGAAGCAGCTCGACTGAGCGGCACCGCCCGCACGTGCATCGACGAGGGGCCGGCCCGCCGGCCCCTCGTGCGCGTCCGGACTCAACTGCTGACCCGTCCTGGCGACGCGCCGCGGAGCGCGCTCATGTAGGAGAGCGCCCCGATGATCGCCACACCGGCCATCACCAGGTTCCCGGCCGGGATCGACAGCGACAGCACCACCCCGACCAGCGAGCCGATCACCCACATGAGCTGGAGCCGGGTCTCGAACCGGGCGAAGGCCCGTCCCTGGTCCGACTCGCGGACGTTGCGCTGCACCAGCGCGTCGAAGGACGGCTTGGCGATCGCCCCCGCGGCACCGACGGTCACCGCCACCAGAGCCTGCAGGCCCTGGTGCGGGAAGAACCAGCCGAGAAGCCCGGCCGCCGCCACCATCCAGAGCGACCCGGTGAGCATCTGCTGCTCGGACAGCACCCGGCGGATTCGCCCGACCAGGAGCACGCCGATGACCGCACCGGCGGTGAGCGCGCCGATGAGGAGCCCGAACCACCAGGTCGCCGCATCCTCGCGTCGGAGCCCGAACGCGTAGAGGAAGGTGAGGAACCCGAGCAGCCCCTTCAGCACCGACATCGGGGTCAGGCCCAGGATGACCTGGGTTCCGGCGATGGGCCGGTATGCGGCCAGGTCGCGCTGCTCCTCCAGCCAACGCTCGTCGACGTCGGGAGCCATCGCCGTCGTGGCCGGCACCACCGCCTTCCCGGGTGCGCTCCACCCGCGTCGGCGCGTCTCACGCGCCACCCGCCGCACGGGGAGCCGGGTGGCGGCCACCACGGCGGCCACGAACACGACGACGCACCCCCACAGCACGGCGGGCGGTCCGCCCAGCTTGAGCAGGCCGACCGCGGGCGCGGCGAACACCGCTCCCGACAGCGAGGCGAGGAGTCCCAGGCGGGCGTTGAGCGTGGCGAGGTCGGGCTCGGCCACGTCGAGGCCGGTCACCGGGTCGTCGACGTGCACGATCGGTGGCGTCCCGTACGGGGGGGTGTCCTCGGGCGGGCGCTCCTCGGGGGGGCGCTCCTCGGGCACGTCCGCCCGGGCCGCCGTCGTGGGGCCCGGCGGTGCCCCGAGGTCCACCAGGGCGAGGGCGGCCATCTCCGGCACCAGGGCGCCCTTGGTGACCAGGTAGACCTTCGACAGCACCAGCATCACGAACGCCTCCGGGAACAACAGGAGCGAGTGGATGTCGCGGGCGATGAAGGGGCACAGCACCGCCCGACCGAGCGCCGAGGTCACCACCATGGCCCGCCGTGCCCCCCGGCTGCGGTCGATGATGGGACCGAGGGCGGGTGCGACCACCGCGAAGGGGCCCATGGTCAGCAGCAGGTAGAGGAGGACCTTGTCCTTGGCCGCCGTCGGCGAGATCGAGAAGAAGAGCGAACCGGCCAGCGAGACGGCGAAGAGGGTGTCGCCCGCCGTCATGAGCACGTGGGTCAGGGCGAGTCGGCCGAACGGGCTCCGTTGGTCGAACAGGTCGTGGACGGCGGACCGGACGAGGCGGCGGAACTGGTCACCACGCTCCCGAACGCCCATTCCGGCATGGTAGGCGGAGGGGGTCCGGCGGTAGCATGATGCGCCGCCCCTCCGAACAGCCGCCCCGGGAGATGGACATGTCCGTCAGTGCCTACATCCTCATCCAGACCGAGGTCGGGAAGGCGGCCACGGTGGCCCGGGCCGTCCAGGGCCTCGACGGCGTGGTCACCGCCGAGGGTGTCACCGGCCCCTACGACGTGATCACCCGGGCCGAGGCCACCACCATGGACGAACTGGGCCAGATGGTGGTGGGCAGGATCCAGCTCATCGAGGGGATCATCCGCACCGTCACCTGCCCGGTCGTCAACCTGTAGGACGGCCGCCCGACCGGGCCACCGTCGGGTGCTAGCCGATGGCGCCGGACGTGCGGAGCCCCGCCACCCGGTCGGCTCCGATGCCCCAGTCGGCCAATGCCTCGTCGGCGTGCTGGCCCGGATGGGGCGGCGGCCGCCGGATCGACCCCGGCGTCGACAGGAACCGCGGGGCCGGTGCCGGCTGGACCACGCCCGCCACCTCGACGAACGTGCCCCTGGCCCGGTTGTGCGGGTGCTCGGGCGCCTCCGTGGCCGACAGCACCGGGGCCACGCAGGCGTCGGAGCCGGCGAAGACCTCCTCCCACTCGGCACGGGTCTTCGTGGCGAAGACGGCGGCGAAGCGCTCCTTCATGGTCGGCCACGTGCTCCGGTCCATCTGGGTGCTCAGATCCTCGTCCCCCAGGCCGAGCAGGCGCATGAGCTCGGCGTAGAACTGCGGCTCGATGGCCCCCACCCCCAGGTAGCCGCCGTCGGCGGTCTCGTACACCTCGTAGAAGTGCGCTCCGGTGTCGAGCAGGTTGGTGCCCCGGGCGTCCTGCCAGATCCCGGCGCTACGAAGGGTGTAGGTCATGGTCATCAGCGACGCGGCGCCGTCCACCATGGCGGCGTCGACGACCTGGCCCTCGCCGGTGGTCCGTGCGCCGAGGATGGCGGCGAGCATGCCGTAGGCGAGGAGCATCCCCCCACCGCCGAAGTCGCCCAGCAGGTTGAGGGGCGGGACCGGGCGCTCGCCGGCCCGACCGATGGCCTCGAGCGCACCCGACAGTGCGATGTAGTCGATGTCGTGGCCGGCCGCCTGGGCCATCGGACCGTCCTGCCCGTAGCCGGTCATGCGCCCGTAGACCAGCTTCGGGTTCCGGGCCAGGCAGACGTCGGGCCCGAGTCCGAGCCGCTCGGCCACGCCCGGCCGGAATCCCTCCATGAGGCCGTCGGCCCCGTCCACCAGGTCGAGCACCAGGGCGACGCCGTCGGGGTGCTTCAGGTCCACGGCCACCGACCGGCGACCACGGTTCATGAGGTCCACGTGGGGATCGTCCCTGGTCGGATGGCTCACCCGGTCCGAGCGGTCGATCCGGATGATGTCGGCGCCGGCATCGGCCAGCATCATCCCGGCGAAGGGAGCCGGGCCGAGGCCGGCCAGCTCCACGATGCGGATGCCCTCGAGCGGGCCGCTCACCGGTCCGACCCCGCCGCGGGCGTCGTCGGCGACGTCTCGGCGGCTACCGGTCTCCGATGGTTCAGTGCGGGATTCAGCATGGCGGGATGGTGTCCCACCGCCGCCCGGGGGTCAAATGCACCGGGCGGCCGGGTCCGGAGCCGCTCCGCCGCCGGCGGCGTCACGAGGGGTCGATGCGCTCGATCCTGCCCGTCTCGACGTCGTAGCGCCACCCCTCGACCTGTACGCCGTCGGGGATCTGCGCGCACCCGCGCAGCAGGGCGACGTCGGCGACGAGGGCCCGGTCGGGGTCGGGCATGGCCAGGAACTCCCACTCCCCCGCGTCCGGGGCCCCGGCGGCGTCGAGACGGGCGCGGACCCCGTCGTCGGTCTGGTCGGCCAGGGCGCAGTCGGTGTGCTGCATGACGGCGATCTCGCGGACGCCGAGGAAGTGGGTGGCGAGCACCAGGGACCGGATCACGTCCGGGGTGACGCGGGCCCCGGCGTTGCGGAGGATCTTGGCGTCGCCCGGGTGGAGCCCGAGCATGGTCAGCGGCTCGATCCGGCTGTCCATGCACGTGACCAGTGCGAACCGGCGCGCGGCCACCGGTGCGATCCCCCGGAGGGTGAACCCCTCGGCGTACGAGATGTTGGCGTGGAGCAGGTCGTCGAACACGAGACACGCATGGTACGCCGGTCGGCGCAGGCGGACGGACACCCCGGGGACGGTCGGCGGTAGCGTGACGGGACGTCGGAGGTCGCCCGCCCGGGCGTCCCCGCCGACGAGGAGCCACCGGTGCCAGCGTTCGGAGTCGAAGGGCCCAGCCGGAGCCGGGGGCCCGGACGGGTCAACCTCATCGGCGACCACACCGACTACAACCAGGGCCTCGCCCTGCCCATGGCCATCGGACTGGCCGTGACCGTCGACGCCGTGCCGGGGCCGGGCGACCGGATCACCGTGACCTCCGACGCCTATCCGGGCGAGCGGGCGGACGTCCCCGTGGTCGCCGACGCCGACACCGTCGCCACCTTCGAGCCGGCGTGGGCACGCCTGGTCGTGGCCGTGGCCTCGCTGGCCCGGCCGGCGGGCGGTGGTCCGGTCCACATCACGTCGACCCTCCCCCGGGGCTCCGGCCTGTCGTCGAGCGCGGCGCTGTCGGTCGCCCTCGCCGACTGCTTCGGGGTCGAGGGTGACCCGTGGGTCGTCGCACGGCTGTGCCGCGAGGCCGAGCACCGGGTCGGCGTGCCGGTCGGACTCATGGACCCGCTCGTCTGCGCCGGGGGGCGGGCCGGCAACGCCCTGCGGATCGACTTCGCCACCGGGCGGACTCGCGACGTGGCCATCCCCGACGCGGCCGAGTTCGTGGTCGTCGACTCGGGGCGCCGGCGTGACCTCCGCTCGTCGGCGTACGCCACCCGCGTGGCGGAGTGCGCGGCGGCCCGGGCCGTCGTCGGGCCGTTGGGCCTGGCGGGCGAGGCCGACCTGCTCGGACTGCGGGACCCGGTCCTGCGACGACGGGCCCGTCACGTGGTGTCCGAGTGCGCGCGGGTCGACGCGTTCGCCGGGGCCCTCTCCGCGGGGGACCTCGTCGACGCCGGCGCCCAGATGGACGCGAGCCACCGGAGCCTGGCCGGGGACTTCGACGTGTCGACACGAGAGCTCGACGACCTGGTGGCCGCGCTCCGCTCGCGGCCCGGCGTCCATGGGGCCCGGATGACCGGCGCCGGGTTCGGCGGGTGCGTCGTCGTCCTGTGCGAGCCGGGTGCCCTCGACCCGGTCGGGCTGGGATGCCCCGCATGGCGGGTGGAGGCGGTGGACGGGACCGTCACCGCCCGGTCCTGATCCTCAGGCCCGCCCCTCGTCGTACCCGTCCGGGACGGGACCGAGCCGACGGGTGATCACCCGGGCGAGGATCGCCGGCTTGCGCACGTCCTCGATCCGGTGCAGCACACCCTCGTCCCAGACGACCACGTCGATGCTCCCGGTCCCGAGCAGTCGGCGCACGGCGCCGCGTACGACGATCACCTGCTGGATCGAGTCGAGGGGGATGTCGATCCGGTTGCTACGGGCCGCGCCCCACTGGTCCACGATCCGGCTGGTGGTGACCATCAGCCAGGACCGCCTCCAGCGGACGAACCGCACGGCCAACGAGGCGCACGGCACGGCCACGACGGCACCCTCGACCCAGTGCAGGGTCACCGAGGTGTGCGGGAAGGCCACGTCGAGGACCACCCCGAGGGTCACGGCTGCCAGGGCCGCCACCAACGGCCCCGTCAGGAAGGTCCAGTGGGGCCGGATGTCGACCAGGACGTGCTCACCGGGTAGGAGCGGGGGACGGCGTGTCGGCAAGCGTCAGCCCGGCGCAGGTGCGGAGCGGGGATCGGGCGGCGGCACCGGATCAATCTACCGACGGACCGCAACGACGGCGCGCTACACCCGGGCGGTAGCCTCGGCCCCCGTGGAACCCCTCGCCCCGACGCCGTCGCCGGGACCCGGCGACCGCTTCGAGCGGGCGATCGCCGGTCTGACCCCGGCCCAGCGGCGGGCGGTCGACTCCCCCGCCGACGCCCTGGTCATCGTCGCCGGTGCCGGCTCGGGGAAGACCCGCGTCCTGACCCTCCGGGTCGCCCGGCGCATCCGGGACGGCTCGGCCGGCGCCGACCACACGGTCGTGTGCACCTTCACCCGCAAGGCGGCCCACGAGCTCCGGGACCGGCTCGCGCACTACGGCGTGCCCGTTTCCGTCCCCGCCGGGCCGGGAGGTGCGCCGTCCCCCGGCGTCCGGGCCGGCACCCTCCACCGGCTGGCCCTCACCCTCCTGCGCCGGAGGGCCGCCGACACCGGGCAGCCGCCGCCGGATCTCGTCGAGCACCGGTGGCGCACGCTGGCCGAGTTGACCGGCGACCGGGCCGTGGCATCGGCGGCCGACACCGAGATCGGCTGGGCCAAGGCACGGTGCCTGTCCCCCGACGGATACACGGCCGCGGCTCTCACCTCGGGGCGGTCGACCGACCTCGCCCCCGAACGGGTGGCCGCCGTCTACGCCGACTACCGGGACCGGCTGGCCCGGCGCGGCCTGCTGGACCTCGACGACGTCCTGCTGCACGCCGGCGACCTGCTGCTCGAGGACACCACCTTCGCCGAGCAGGCCCACTGGCGCTACCGGCACCTCGCCGTCGACGAGTTCCAGGACGTGAACCCCGCACAGTTCCGCCTGGTCCGTGCCCTGCTGGGTCCGGACGGCGACCTGTGTGCGGTGGGCGACCCGAATCAGGCCATCTACGGGTGGAACGGAGCCGACCCGGACCTCCTGCGCTCACTTCCCGAGGTGGTCGGGGGACTGGAGGAGGTGCATCTCGACCTCAACCACCGGTGCACCCCGCAGGTGGTGAGCGCGGCGTCCGCCGCCCTCGGTCCGACCGAGGTCCTCCCTCCCCGGTCGGCGGCGATCGACGGACCGGTCCCCACGGTGACCGCCTACGACGACGATCGGGCCGAGGCCGAAGGGGTGGCCTCCCGCATCCTGCGACGGGCCGAGTCGGGGACGGCGTGGTCGGACCAGGCCGTGCTGGCCCGGACCCATGACCAGCTCGCCGTGGTCCGCCGGGCGCTCGAGCGGTCCGGGGTCCCGTGCCGGTACGCCCCGGCGCCGGACGCGTCCGAGCCGGCGGACAGCGCCGCGTCATCCCCGACGGTCCGAGCCCGCACCCCGGTCAGGACGGTCGGGACGGCCGCCACCGGCGGGCCGGTGGGCGGGGTCGAGCTCGCCACGTTCCACCGGGCCAAGGGACTCGAGTGGGAGGCGGTCAGCATCGTCGGCCTCGAGGAGGGTTTCGTCCCCATCATCCATGCCGCCACCCCGGACTCGGTGGCCGAGGAACGGCGACTGCTCTACGTCGCGCTCACCCGGGCCGGCCGGGTCCTCGAGTGCTCGTGGGCCAGGAGCCGGGCGATGGGCAGCGGGCGGGCGATGGAGCGCCGTCCGTCCCCGTGGTTGGCCGCGCTGGCCGCGGTCTGCGATCCGGGGGACGACCGCCCTCCGGCGATCGACCCCACCCGCAGGTTCGCCGACCTCCGGTCCAATCTGAAGCGGTGACGAATCTGAAGCGGTGACGACCGACGCCGGCCTCAGTCGACGGACGTGTCGATGAAGACCGGCGTGTGGTCGGAGGGTTTCTCGCCCTTGCGGGCCTGACGGTCGATGAGCGCGTAGGTGGCGTTGCGGGCCAGGACCTCGGTGGCAAGGATCAGGTCGATGCGCATCCCCCGGTGTCGGTGGAACGAGCCGCCCCGGTAGTCCCACCAGCTGAAGAGCCCCTCGTCAGGGTAGATCCGGCGGAAGGTGTCGACGAGGCCCCACGACTCGAGCTCGGCGAGCGCCGCCCGCTCGGGAGGGCTGACGTGGGTCATGCCCTCGAACTGGGACGGGTCCCAGACGTCGCGGTCCTCGGGGGCGACGTTGAAGTCCCCGCACACGACGACGGGACGGTCCGGCGAGCTGGTCTCCTCCAGCAGGCCACGGAGCCGGGCCAGCCACGCCAGTTTGGCCGGGTAGTGCTCGTCGTCGAGGGCCCGTCCGTTGGGGACGTACACGGACAGGACCCGCACCCCGCCGCAGTCCGCCGCGATCAGTCGGGTCCCCTGGTCGTCGTCGACCGAGCCGAGTCCGGTGGCCACGTCGGTGAGCCCCACCCTGGAGATGATGGCGACCCCGTTCCACCGGCCGTCGCCGTGGTGCGCCGACTCGTACCCGAGGGCGGCGAATGCGCCGTGGGGGAATGCGTCGTCGGCCTGCTTCGTCTCCTGGAGGCAGAGGATGTCGGGGTGGGCGTAGCCGATCCACTCCTCCACACGGGGGAGCCGGGCGGTCAGCGAGTTCACGTTCCAGGTGGCGATGCGCACCGGCCGCCTCAGTCCCTGCCCGCCGGGGCCGCGTCGACCAGGACGAAGAGCAGGTCGGCTTCGCAGGCCACCTGACCGTCGACGGTGGCCCGGCCCGATCCCTTGCCGGCCCGTGCCGACATGCGCCCGAGGGTGACCTCGAGCTCCAGCAGTTCGCCCGGGACGACCTGCCGCCGGAAACGGGCATGCTCGATGCCGCCGAAGAGCGGCAGCTTGCCGGCGAATGCCGGGTCCGCCAGGACGGCAACCCCACCCAGCTGGGCCAGCGCCTCGACCATGAGGACCCCGGGGAGGGTCGGACGCCCCGGGAAGTGCCCAGCGAAGAAGGCCTCGTCGCCGGTCAGCTGCCAGGCGCCGGTGGCCGACCGGCCGGGCTCGACCGAGCGGAGCTCGGTGACGAAGAGGAAGGGGTCACGGTGGGGCAGGTAGTCGTCGGCTCGCACGAGGGGCGAGGTTACCGGCCTGCCGGAGCGGGGGCATCGGGGCATCGGGGGCCGTGGGTCCGGGCGTCGTGGGGCCGGTGGGCCGGGGGCGGGGCGTCGGGGGTCCGGGGTGGCACGGCGCCGGGATCCCGGGCGGGTACTACCGGGATCGAATTCGAACTATGCGCAACGTGTGTGCACATCGGGAAACCCACCACCCGGTGTCCGCCGCCCCGGGGTCGTCCGTCGACCGTGTGCCGGATCCGGGCGATGGCGACGACGTCAGCGACCCAAGCCCGGCAGCGCGAGTTCGGCGCGCCTTCGGGCGGCGTCGAAGGACACCAGTTCGAACGTACGCGTCTCACCCTTTGTCAGGACCGAGCGGGCCTTCTGCGGCGGCGGGTCGCCGAGGCCGCGCAGGGGCACGTGGCACATCATGCCGCCGATGTCGACGTGGGCACCGTGGGAGGTGAACGAGACGACCGTACCGTCGAGTGTGCTGCCGATCGGGTGCTCGGCCACGAAGGTGATGAAGGTCATCGAGTCGTTCAGTGCCTCGCCGGCCGGAACGACCCGGGCGTCCCCCCCGTCGCTCCGTCGGCCGGTGCCCGAGCCCGCGGTCGTCTCCTCCGTCGCTCCCACCGGTCCGGTGGCCTTCGCGGCCTTCTTCGTGGCCTTGGTGGCGGGCGCCGCCTTGGTCGCCTTCGACGCCCTCGTCGCCTTGGTCGCCTTGGTCGCCTTGACCGCCTTGACCGCTTCCGTGGCCTTCACCGCCTCTGTGGCCTTGGCCGCCTTCTTCGTCGCCTTGGTGGCCTTCACGGCCTTGGTGGCCTTGACCGCCTTGGTTGCCTTGGTCGCCTTGACCGCTTCTGTGGCCTCGACCGCCTTCTTCGCCGCCTTGGTGACCTTCGACGCCCGTCCACCGACACCCTCGTAGGCGTCGTCGGTATCGGCGGTGTCCGACGCGGCGGTAGGGACCGGCGTCGCCTCGGTCGACGTCGAACCCCGGCGGCGACGGCCCGACTTCGGCTGCTCGACGACCTCGGTCTCCCCTTCGTCCAGCGTCAGCTCGGCGGCGGCGTCGGCCGCCGCCCCCTTCGCCTCACGCTTCGACTTGGCGGTCACCGACCGGCTACGGGGGCCGCGTACCGGTGTCCGTGGAGTGAACACCCAGCCCACCCCGGGGACCGGCTTCCCCCCGATCAGCCTTCCCGGCTCGAACAGCCACGGGCGCTCGGCATGGAACTCCTGGAAGGAGTCGTTGGAGAGCACCAGGGCTCCCGACTTCTCGGCGATCCGGAGGATGAAACCGTCACCGCGGCCGACGGCCCCGGCCGGTGGGGTCACCATCTCGCCGTGTTCGATGGCCTGCTCGAACGCCTCGACCTCGGACGGATCGATCCGGTGGCCGAACGACGCATCGACGACGACCGTGACGTCTTCGGCGGTGAACCCCCGGTGCTCCTCCAGGAACGTCTCGATCGCCTCGTTCAACTGGGCGAGGCTGGGAACGGTACGGCCCTCGGTCGCGAGGTTGGAACCGTCGACGACGATGCGCCGACGGGCGGGGGATGTCGATTCCATAATTGCGTCCAGTCAACCACCTGCCGGGGACTCCCCCTGCGTATGGTGCCGATCCGGCGGTGCGCACACCTGCGTTCGGGACCCGGCCGGGGCCGAAGTCCACGGGACAATAGGATCGCGACGTGACGACCGACACCGACAGGGCCGACGAAGCGACCGACCTGCTCCAGCACCTCATTCGAAACGCTTGCGTCAACGACGGGACGCCCGGATCCGGCCAGGAGCAACGCAGCGCCGACCTGCTGGAGGGCTACCTCGAGGGTTCGGGGGTCGACATCGAGACCTACGAGCCCTCTCCGGGGCGAACCTCGCTGGTGGCCCGGATCGCCGGGTCCGACCCGTCCGCACCGTCGCTCACCCTGCTCGGCCACACCGACGTCGTGCCCGCCAACCCCGCCGACTGGACCCACGACCCCTTCGGGGGGGAGCTCATCGACGGAACGGTGTGGGGACGTGGTGCCATCGACATGTTGAACCTGACCACCACCATGGCAACCGGCATCCGTCACCTGGCCCTGAGCGGCTTCCGGCCCAAGGGGGACCTCGTCTACATCGCCGTCGCCGACGAGGAGGCACTCTCCACCTTCGGGGCGAGGTGGCTGTGCGCCAACGCCGCCGACGACGTCCGCACCGACTACGTCATCACCGAATCAGGTGGGTTCCCCATGAACGGCGTGGACGGCGTCCCCCGACTGCCGGTCATCGTGGGCGAGAAGGGCGTCTTCTGGTGCATCCTCACCGTCAAGGGGACGCCGGGGCACGCCTCGCAGCCGCTGCGTACTGACAACGCCCTCGTCAAGGCGGCCGAGGTCGTCCGCCGAATCGACGAGTACCGCCCCGCAGCCGAGCTTCACGAGGCGTGGGTCCGGTTCATCGACGGCCTCGGGTTCCCCCCCGAGCTGACGGAGCCGTTCCTCGACCCGGACCGGATCGACGCCTTCTGCGACGAGCTGCCGCTGCTCGGCCTCGCCCGCCAGGCCCACGCGTGCACCCACACGACCATGGCTCCGACGGTCATGCGGGCCGGGACCAAGGTGAACGTGATCCCCGACCGGGTGGAGCTCGAGGTCGACATCCGGGCCCTGCCCGGATGGGAGACCGGCGACGTGCGGGCGATGCTCGAGGACGTCCTCGGCGACCTGGCCGACGACGTGGAGATCGCATTCCAGTCCGAGGAGCCGGCATCCACCTCGTCGATCGACACGCCGCTGTGGGATGCACTGCAGCGGGTCAGCCGGGTCTTCTACCCGGGGGCCCTCACGGTCCCGTTCCTGACCGTCGGCGCGACGGACGCCCGGTACACCCGCACGCTCGGCTCGGTCTCGTACGGCTTCGGCCTCCACAGCACGGCCATCGGCTTCGAGCAGTACGGGGCGATGTTCCACGGGATCGACGAGCGGGTGGACGTGGAGTCGCTCCGGCTGTCGACCGAGATGTGGATGGGCCTCGCCCGCGACTTCCTCACCTGACCATCTTCCTCACCTGACCACCCGGCCCCGGGGCCCGGTGGCGTCCACCTCCGACGCGCAGGAGGGGGGTCGGTCGACGGGCGAAACGGTCCGATCAGCCGACGAGCGGGAAGGGGTGGGTCAGCCGACCGACCTGACCAACAGGTCCTCCAGTTCGAGGCGGTGGAGTGCGGCACTGCCCGATGCCGGACTGGCCGACTCGGCCCGGCTCACGTGACGGAGGGTGTGGGTGTCCCGCAGCAGCCGGTGGAGGCGACTGTGGACGAAGTTCCAGGCGCCCATGTTCTCGGGCTCCTCCTGCAGCCACACCACCTCGTCGGCCTCCGGGTAGCGCCGCAGGACCTCCTCGAGCCCGTCCTTCGGCCACGGGTAGAGCTGCTCCATCCGGACCACGACCACGTGGGCGGCGGCGTTGCCGAGCTCGTTCCGGCGTCCGATGGCGTCGTAGGCGACCTTTCCCGAGCAGAGCACCACCCGGCGGACCGCAGCCGGATCGAGGCCGTCGGACATGGCCGGATCGTCCAGCACCTCGGCGAAGGAACCCGAGGTGAAGGCCGTGATCGGTGACCGGGCCTGGCGTGCGCGCAGGAGCGACTTCGGGGTGAACACGATCAGCGGCTTGCGGTCGGGGACCCGGACCTGGGCCCGCAGCAGGTGGAAGTACTGCGCCGACGTGGTCGGCTGGGTGACCCGCAGGTTGCCCCGGGCGCACAGGGTCAAGAAGCGTTCGATCCGGGCCGACGAATGCTCGGGGCCCTGACCCTCGTAGCCGTGGGGCAGCAGGAGGACCAGGCCGGACTTCTGACCCCACTTGTCCTCGGCGGCCACCAGGAAGTTGTCGACGATGATCTCTGCGCCGTTCCAGAAGTCGCCGAACTGGGCCTCCCAGGCCACCAGGTCGTTCGGGGCCTCGACCGAATAGCCGTACTCGAAGCCGACGCACGCGTACTCCGACAGCAGCGAGTCCCTGATCGTGAACCTGCCGCCCTCGAGCCCGCCGAGGGGGACGTGCTCCACGCCGGTCTGATGGTCGACCAGCACCGCGTGCCGCTGCGAGAAGGTCCCCCGTCGGGTGTCCTGCCCGGTGACCCGCACATTCGTGCCTTCGAGGAGGAGCGACCCGAAGGCCAGCGCCTCCCCGAGCGCCCAGTCGATCTCGCCGTCGGCCACCACCTTGTCCCGCTGCTCGAACTGGCGGGCCAGCTTCGGGTGCATGACGAAGCCCTCCGGCGCCGAGCGGACCACGGTGGCCAGGCGGGTCACCGTCTCGGGTTCGATGCCGGTGTCGATGCGCGGGATGTACAGGTCGGGCTGGACGTACTCGGGCAGGCTCAGCGGCGGTGGCGGCGCGTCCTCGGCCTCGGCCCTGGTCTCGTCGAGCGCGGCCTGCAGCCTTGCCGAGAAGTCGTCGAGCGCCTGCTCGGCCTCCTTCAGCGAGATGTCTCCCCGCCGGACCAGCGCCTCGGTGTAGAGCTTGCGGACCGACCGCTTGGCGTCGATGAGCGCGTACATCAGGGGTTGGGTGTAGCTCGGGTCGTCTCCCTCGTTGTGACCGTGGCGCCGGTAGCACACCATGTCGATCACGACGTCCTTGTGGAACGTCTGGCGGAAGCCGAAGGCGAGCCGGGCGGCCCGGGCGCAGGCCTCGGGGTCGTCGCCGTTCACATGGAAGATCGGGGCCTGGACCATCTTCGCCACGTCGGTCGGGTACACCGAGGTACGGGCCGCCTCCGGTGCCGTGGTGAATCCGAGCTGGTTGTTGATGACGACGTGGATGGTCCCACCGGTGCGGTAGCCGGCGAGTCCCGAGAGGTTGAGCGTCTCGGCCACCACGCCCTGACCGGCGAAGGCTGCGTCGCCGTGGAGCAGGATCGGCAGGACGGGGAACGGGTCTCCCGGCCCGTCGACGAGGCGCGGACCGCTGCCCCGCTCGCCCCCGAGGGCGTCCTGGCGGGCGCGGGCCATTCCCACCACCACCGGGTCGACCGCCTCGAGGTGGGACGGGTTGGACGCCATGGTCAGCGGGATCGTCTCACCCGACCGGGCCACGAAGAGCCCCTTGGCGCCCTTGTGGTACTTCACGTCGCCCGAGCCCTGGACCGAGTCGGGATCGAGGTTCCCCTCGAACTCCTCGAAGATCTCGCCGTAGGACTTGCCCACGATGTTGGCGAGCACGTTCAGCCGGCCCCGGTGGGACATGCCCATGACCGACTCGTGCAGACCGTCTTTGACCGCCTCGTTCAAGATGGCGTCGAGGACCACGATCGCCGACTCGGCGCCCTCGAGTCCGAAACGCTTCTGACCCACGTAGCGGGTGTGCAGGAAGCGCTCGAAGACCTCGGCCGCATTCAGCCGGTCGAGGATGTGCCGCTGCTCGTCGGGGCCGACGGCGGTCGACACGCCCTCGACGTGCTGCTGGATCCAGCGCTTCTGGTCCGGGTCCTGGATGTGCATGTACTCCACGCCCATGGTCCGGCAGTACGCGTCGCGCAGGATCGAGAGCATCTCGTCGAGGGTCGCCAGCTTCTTGCCGGCGAGTCCGTCGGCCACGAAGAGCCGGGGAAGGTCCCAGATGGTGAGGCCGTAGTGGAGCGGGTCGAGCTCGGAGTGGAGTTCGGGGGGCTCGGCGTCCAGCGGGTCGAGGTGGGCGATCAGGTGGCCGCGGACCCGGTACATGTTGATGAGCGTCTGGACGTGGTTCTGCTTCACCAGGCGCTCGTGTCCGCCGTCGGCGTCCTCGGCGGACGGGTTGTCGTCCATCTGCCAGGTCACCGGCTCGTAGGGGATCTCGAGGGAGTCGAAGACGTCACGGTAGAAGTCGTGACCTCCCATCAGGCACTCGGAGACGTGGGCCAGGAAGAGGCCGGACTCGGCTCCCTGGATGATCCGGTGGTCGTAGGTCGAGGTGACCGTCACCGTCTTGCCCACGCCGAGCTCGGCCAGCATCCGGGGGTCGGCGGCCTCGAACCCGGCCGGCACGCCGAGTGCGCCCACGCCCACGATCACGCCCTGCCCCGGCATGAGGCGCGGGACCGACTGGACGGTGCCGATGGTGCCCGGATTGGTCAGGGTGACGGTCGTGCCGGCGAAGTCGTCCGGTGCGATCTTGTTGTTGTGGATCTTGCGGACCAGGTCCTCGTAGGCCGCGACGAAGCCCCTGAAGTCGCGGGTGTCGGCCTCGGCGATGCAGGGGACGAGGAGGGTCCGCCCGCCCGCCTTCTCCACGTCGACGGCCAGGCCGAGCCCGACGTGGTCATGACGGATCACCCCGGGAGTGCCCTTGCCGTCAGCGTCGTCCACGAACGTTGCGTTCATGGACGGGACCGCGAGCAGTCCCCGCACGACGGCGAAGCCGATGAGATGGGTGAAGCTGACCTTGCCACCGGTGGTGCGGCGGAGCTGGTTGTTGATGATGGTGCGGTTGACCTCGAGCAGCTTGGCCGGCACGACCCGGACACTGGTGGCCGTGGGCACCGCGAGCGATGCCTCCATGTTGACCACGATGCGCCCGGCCGCACCCCGGAGCGGGGTCGCACCGGCGACAGCCGTCGGCGTCGACGGTCCCGCAGGAGCCGGCGGCGCGGCCGGAGGGGTCGGGGCGGTGACGTCGGCGGGTCCGGCGGGAGCGACGGGAGCGGCCACTGGAGCGACCGGTGCGGGAGGGGCGGCGGACGGGGGCCGGTAGTCGGCGAAGAACTCCTGCCACGAGGCGGACACCGAGGCCGGATCGGCCCGGTACCGCTCGTACATGTCCTCGACGAGCCAGGCATTGGGTCCGAACGCACCCGTTCCGGCTGACATGCGTCCCCGACCGTCCTGTCCTTCCACTTCCGGCACCGTCGCGTCTCCAACCTGCGGGCTGTCCATTGCCCTCCAGCCTACCGGGAGCCCACAAGCCGGGAAGCCGGGCGGGAGGCACACGACGGGTCGATTAGCGTTCGGCTCATGACCGCGCCGCGCACCCGTGTCACGTGCACGTTCGCCTTCGAGGCCGCCCACCACCTGGCCTGGCACCCCGGCAGGTGCCGCAACCTGCACGGTCACTCCTACCGGCTCGACGTGTCGGTGGAGGGACCGCTCGACGCCAACGGTGTGGTCCTCGACTTCGACACGATGAAGGACGTCGTACGCACCACCGTCGTCGACCAGTGGGACCACCGCGACCTCAACGAGGTCCTGGACAACCCGACGGCCGAGCTCCTGGCCCGACAGGCGTGGGTGCTCCTGACCGAGGCGGGCCTCCCGCTCGCGGCCCTCCGGCTCTGGGAGACCGCGGACTCGTGGGTGGATCTGACGGCGGACACGGGCGCCGGGGCCTGACGGTGGGTGGCCATCTGGTGGTCCTGTCGGGTGGCCTCGACTCGACGGTGTGCATGGGCCTGGCGGCCGAGGAGGCCGGCAGCCCGCCACTGGCCCTCACCTTCGACTACGGGCAGCGCCACCGTACCGAGCTCGACCGGGCCGCCGGCGTCGCCGGCCACTACCGGGCGGAGCACCTGGTCGTGCACCTCGACACCTCGGCGTGGGGAGGCTCCGCCCTCACCGACACGTCGATCGACGTGCCCGAAGCCGGCTCCACCGTCGGCATCCCGGCGACCTACGTCCCGGCCCGCAACAGCATCTTCCTCGCCGTGGCCCTCGGCGTCGCGGAGGCGAGGGACCTCGACGCCGTGTGGATCGGGGTCAACGCCATCGACTACTCGGGCTACCCGGACTGCCGTCCCGAATTTATCGAGGCCTTCCGTCAGGTGGCCGCCACCGGCCAGCGCCGGGGGGTGGAGGGGAATCCCATCGCCCTGCGAACGCCGCTCATCGCGTGCACCAAGGAGGAGATCGTCCGGCTCGGCCTCGACCACGGCGCGCCACTCCACCTCACATGGTCCTGCTACCTGGGGGGTGAACGCCCGTGCGGGACGTGCGACGCGTGCGTGCTCCGGGCCCGAGGGTTCGAGGCCGCCGGAGTCGACGACCCCGCGACACCGTGACCGGCGCCCGAGCCGAGCCGTCCGCCCCCGTTCCCGTCCGTGCGGGCGGCGGACCCCGGGACATCCTGGTGAGCGAGATCTTCTCGGCCATCCAGGGAGAGGCGGCCCTGGTCGGCGAGCGCCAGGTGTTCGTCCGGCTCACCGGGTGCAACATCCGCTGCTCCTACTGCGACCAGCCCGAGGCCCTCGAACGGCGGCCCGGACCGTGCCGGATCGAGACGACGGCCGGACGACGGGACTGGGCGGTCCTCACGAGTCCGCTCGCCGTCGATCGGGTGGTCGAGGCGGTCGGGACCCTGTGGGCGCAGGTCCCCCACCACTCCGTCAGCCTCACCGGCGGGGAACCGCTGCTCCAGGGGGCCGTGGCGGCCCGATTGGTCGGAGAGTTCGCGTCGCGCCGGTGGCCGGTCATGCTCGAGACCAACGGGACCCTCGTGCCGCCGTTTCGGAGGCTCGTCCGAGGCCTGACCTACGTCAGCATGGACCTGAAGCTCCCGAGCGTCGACGGTGAGCGGGTGGCGCCGTCGGTCCAGGCGGCATTCCTCGCCGAGGCCCTGGCCTCGGGGACCACCACATGGGTGAAGGTGGTCGTCGGGCCGGACACCGACGTCGACGAGTTCGACGCCGCCATCACCATGGTGGCCGCGGCGTCCGCCGCCTCCCCGGACGCGGTCGAGATCTTCCTCCAGCCGCTCACCCCCTTCGGCCCGGCGACGACGGCACCGACGCCCACCCAGGTGCTCGACCTGCACGAGCGGGCCCTACGCATCCACCGACGCGTCCGGGTGGTCCCCCAGACGCACAAGGCGATCGGCCAGCTGTAGCGGCGACGGGCCCGCCGAACCGGTCGGGGCACCCCGGTGCTCCACCGGTCCGGACGGTCAGGTCGGCTTCCGAGCCCAGGCCGACACCATCGGTGAGGTCGCGAGGTCGAGCCTGCCCGAGCCGATGGAGGACAGGTGACGCTCGATCTCCTCCGCCGTGGCCAGGCCGCCCGAGATCAGGCGGTCCCGGATCTGCTCGACGGTCGCCCGCTCGAGTTCGTTGCAGGCCGGCCCGCCCATCGGGAAGTAGGCGTCGGACTGCACGTCGACCATCCCGGCCGACCGGAGGAGTCTCGGAAGCGTCCGGCCGAAGGCGAGGTCCACCCCCCGCTCCGACATCAGGGAACGGAAGGCGAGTTTGAGCCGGTTGGCCAGTTGCTGCTCCTCCCCGCACTCGTCGGGGCACACCAGGGGCTGCAGGCCGGGGTCGGCCTCTTCCAGGAGCAGCCAGCCGCCAGGGCGTACGGCGCCGACCATGGAGGCGAGCGCATCGCTCCGTTCGGGCACGTGGACGAGCACCAGGCGGGCATGGACCAGGTCGAACTGCCCGTCGGGTGCCGGGTCCTTCCCGATGTCGTGGCGCAGGACGTCGTAGGTGGTGCCATCCCCGGCGAGCCACGACGTGTCGATGTCGGTCGCCAACACCGATCCGCGGGTGCGATCGGCAATCCACGAGGGCACGCTCGGACCTCCGGCCCCCACCTCCCACACGCGCCAGCCCGGTGCGAGACCCAGTGCTTCCATGTGGCGGAACGTCGACGGGTCGAACAGCTCGGAGAGCGCAGCGAATCGCTCGCCGGCCTCGGCCTGCTGGTTGTCGAGCAGGTAGTCGTCGCGGGCCATGCCCAGATCCTACGTAGACCGGCCCCCGCATCCCCCCACGGTCGGTGACCACCTGCTGCGCGGCGTGGGGTGCCACCTCCCGACGGACGTGACCGGTGCGCAAGGATGGGGTCATGCGGATCCGGGTCGCCGAGGCAGGGGACATCGATGTCCTGTGCCAGCTGCGGATCGAATTCCTCACCGAGCACCGGGGTCTGGATCCGTCGGCACTGTCCCGCCGGTTCGTGGACGAGACGAGACGATTCTTCCGGCGGTCGATCGACGCGGGGACCCTCCTCTCGTGGCTCGCCGAGGAGGGTGGCACGGCCGTCGGCCTGGTGTCGGTGTTGCTGCAGAGCGCACCCCCGCGTCCGGAGGACGTCCGGTCCGTCGAGGGCCTGATCATCAACATGTTCGTCCGGCGCGACGAACGGGGCCGGGGTGTCGGAAGGACGCTGCTGCGGTCCTGCCTGGCCGCTGGTCCGAGCCGGGGGATCCGGGCATTCACGCTCTACGCCACCGATTCCGGTCGACCGCTCTACCTGAAGGAGGGGTTCTCCACCGCAGGCAACTGGATGGTGCTCCGTCTCCCGCCCGAGCCCTGATCGGTCGAGTGCCCCGTCCGGGTCCGGGCGTCGCCCTCCGTCGGAGCAGGGGACGCCGCGTCCACGGCGCCGGGGGTCGGCGACGCAGGCCGGTGGGCCCGGCATGATCGGGGTGGGCGGTGCGCGAGCCGCCCTGTCGGTGGGAGGATGGCACAGGTCGACCGAGGGAGGGATCTCGAATGGCAGCCGACACAGCGGCGATGGGGCACGTCGCCGGACAGATCCGGGATGCGCTCGAGTCGGCCGATCTCGACCGCTTCCGGGACCTCCTCGATCCCGACGTCACCTGGGGACCGCCGGACGAGGTGAACTCCGGTTGCCGCAACCGCGACCAGGTACTCGCCTGGTACCGCCGCGGTAGGGCGCGAGGCGTCCGTGCGGTCGTCACCGAGACGGGCATCCACGGCGACAGGATCCTCGTCGGGCTCAGCGTGTTCGACGGCGGCACTCCGTCGGAGTCCGGAGATCCGACGGAGCGCTGGCAGATCATGACGGTCAGGGATGGGCTGGTCGCCGATATCCGCGGTTTCGACGATCGGACCGCGGCGGTGTCCCGTCTGGGATGAGACTCCCTCCGGGCGATCCCGGACGCCTTCGGGCGAGCTGGCCCAACGTGGAGCCCGGCCGACGACGAGCCCGGGCGGAGTGCTGGCGGATGTCATCCGGGAGAGCGGCGGGTGGTTCGCCGCGCCGGTACCGATCGCGGTCCTGATCGCGATCGGGGAGGTGACCGGCTCAGGTGGGCTCGGGGAAGGGACGACCGGAAGCAGCGCACGCACCCTTCTCCACGGGATAGGTGTCGCCACGGGGTCGGTGGCATCCCAGGCGGTCCCGGCGGGCCGCACGCGAAGCGCAGCCGCATGGCAACAGGATCCTCCGTCCGCAACGGACGGAGGAGGGCCGCCGAGGGATCCACCCGCGGTATCCGCCGCCGTGCTCAATCTAGCGCCCGCCCTTCGCTTGCCACAAGGACCTGGTCGATGTGCACAATCTCCGGTCCGAGGCACGACCTACGGAATGGGGGGTGGCGTATGGCCGAACATGGAGTGGTGATCGCCGGAGGCGGTCCGGCGGGGATGATGCTGGCGGCCGAGCTGGCGTTGGCGAGGATCGATGTCGCGGTCGTGGAGCAGCGTCCCGATCACGTGCTCGTCGGCTCACGGGCCGGCGGATTCCACTCGCGCACGATCGAGGTCCTCGACCAGCGGGGGGTCGCCGATCGATTCCTCGCGGAGGGTCAGGTCGCCCAGGCCACCATGATCGGCACGACCGTCTTGGACATGAGCGACTTCCCGACGCGTCATCCGTATTCGCTCGGAATCTGGCAGAACGAGATCGAGCGGATCATGGCCGCCTGGATCGCCGAACTGCCGATTCGGATCCACTACGGACGCGAGGTGACGGGCTTCGCGCAGGACGACTCCGGCGTCGACGTCGAGCTCTCCGACGGTGGATCGCTGCGGGCGAGGTATCTCGTCGGATGCGACGGTGGACGAAGTGTCATCCGTCGAGCGGCCGGAATCGGGTTCCCGGGGTGGGATCCGACGAAGAGCAACCTGATCGCCGAGGTCGAGATGACCGAGGAACCGCCTCGGGGCATCCGTATCGACGCGATCGGCATCCATGGCCTCCACCGGATGGAGGACGGGCGGACGGTGCGGGTCGTCGTGACCGAGCAGCAGCTCGGGTCGGGCACCGACCCGACCCTGCACGACCTGAGCGAGGCGCTCGTCGCCGTGTACGGCACCGACTTCGGGATTCACCGCCCCACGTGGATCTCCAGGTTCACCGACATGACACGGCAGGCGGAGACCTACCGCGCCGGTCGGGTCCTCCTCGCCGGCGACGCGGCACACGTGCACTACCCGGCGGGAGGACAGGGCCTCAGCCTCGGTGTGCAGGATGCGGTGAACCTGGGATGGAAGCTGGCCCAGGTGGTCGAGGGGACCTCGCCGGAGCGCCTCCTGGACACGTATCAGGACGAGCGCCATCCGGTCGATGCCCGCGCCCTGCGGCACTCGATGGCTCTGGGCGCGCTCCAGCGGGGGGACGAGCGCACCAGGGCGTTGGTCGACGTGGTGTCGGAGCTGGCGGTCATGGACGAGCCCCGCAGACTGCTCGCCGGGATCGTCTCCGGCCTGGACATCCACTACGACCTCGGCGAGGGCCACCCCCTGCTCGGGCGCCGCATGCCCGATCTGGACCTCGTGACCCCCGACGGTCCGCTCCGGGTGTTCACCCTGCTCCACGGCGCCAGGCCGGTGCTGCTCAACCTCGGCGAGCCCGGCGCCGTCGACATCACCCCCTGGGCCGACCGGGTCCAGTTGATCGATGCCGACTATGTCGGCCAGTGGGAACTCCCGGTGCTCGGCCAGGTCACCCCACCCACTGCCGTGCTGGTCCGACCCGACGGATACGTCGCCTGGGTCGGGGACGGCACCGAGTCCGGACTACGTGCCTCCCTGACCACCTGGTTCGGGGAACCCTGACGGGACGCCACACCCGTCAGCACGACAGCGACTCCGTCGAAGGATCAGCCCGGACGAAAGCGCAGGGCCGACCAGACGTCGTCGATCGCCACCTGACGGACGGGCCGCGCTCCACCCGCGGTCAGGATCGCTGCGAGCGAGTCTCGATTCAGGTCGGTTCCGAGCTGGCCGGACTTGGGGTATGCCACCCACGTGAGCCGATCCCTGCCGGCAGCGTCGACGATCCGCGCCTGCAGGCCGGCCAGGGCCGTCCGGTCCACGACGAAGATCAGGAGGGCCACCTGGTCGTCGCCGGCCTCCCCCTTCGCCATCGGCAGGACCGACGCGACCGAGTCGGGCACCGACACTCCCTCGACCCGCTGCCCGGGCTTCAGCTGGAGCTTGGATGCAAGGTCCATCGACCGATTATCGCTCACGGGTGGAGCGAGATGCCCGTTCCCGCCACGGCGGATGAGGGTGCCCCGGTCTTCCCGGTCCGGATCCGGCGGAGGACCCGACTCCCGGGCCGCACCGGGAGTGCGCGAGCGTTGCCAGTACCGGGAGACGTCATGGGATCCGTAGAGATCGCGTATCGCCGCAGTGGACAGGACCTGTCGATGACGGGGGACGGGTCCGGTCGATGAAGAGCTCGGCGGCGACCGTGGGCGACTACGTCGGGCAACTCGACGGGACCCGGCGACCGGTCGGCGAACTGATGCGGGCGGCGTGTCGGGAACACCTCGGCGGCTACCAGGAGCTCATGGCCCGTGGGATGCCCACCTACGCGCGCGATGGTCAGCCAGAGGTCGCGTTCGCCAAGCAGGCCACGTACCTCTCCCTGTACATCCTGAAGAAGGACGTCCTGGACGGTCATCGCGCCGACCTCCGGGATCTCAGCGTCGGCAAGGGGTGCATCCGCTTTCGGCAACCCGACCGGATCGACTGGGCTCTCGTCGGGGCCCTGCTGGACGAGACCGTCGACAGCATCGACCGGCCCTTCTGACCCGGCGGAACGGAGGACCTTGTCCTCTGGAAGCGCATGCCGTCTCGTCGTCTACTGGGAGGAGACGGATCGACGAGGTGGGTGCGATGCATGTTCTTGTTGCCTATGGCTCCAAGCGGGGCGGAACTGCCGGTGTGGCCGCGATGATCGGCGAGGAACTGGAGGGCGCCGGCGTGCGGGCCACCGTGAAACCGGCTCGTGACGTGCGCAGCATCGACGGCTTCGATGCCGTGGTGCTCGCCGGAGCACTGTACGCATTCCGGTGGCAACGTGATGCCCGGCGATTCGCGCGGCGCTTCGCCGACGGGCTACGCGCACGACCGGTCTGGCTGGTGAGCAGCGGTCCCTTGGACGATTCGGCGACCACGAAGGAGATCCCGCCGGTAAAGCAGGTTGCGGCGGTCATGGCCGCGATCGGCGCCCGCGGGCACATCACGGTGGGCGGCCGATTGGAGTCCGACGCCAAGGGCTTTCCGGCCAGCGCGATGGCCAAGAAGAACGCCGGCGACTACCGGGACGTAGGACAGATTCACCGGTGGGTCGCCTCGGTCGTCGACGAGCTGGCCCGGATCAGCCCACAGGCCTGACCCGCCGCACAGGGAGATCCACGCTCCTCGTCCGGGACACTGGATCGACGGGCGGGACTCGTCCCGACGGCACCCCCGGTTCGACCGCACTCCGATCGGAGCGCGGCGCCGACCGTCCGGTTGCCGATCAGTCTGCGGAGAGGGCGGCGAATTCACGCTTGGTGTTCCGGTACCAGCCCATGCCGGAGATGGGGTGCCTCCACCTGCCCTTCATCTCCTTCAGTGCGCTCCTGTGCGCTTCGTCGCCGCCTTCCACGATGTCGTTCAGGTGCTTGTCCTGGGCCTTGATGATCTCGTCGGCGTTGGTCCCATGGAACTCGAGATCGCATGCTCCACCCAGCTGTCTGCAGGTCATCGTCTTCACGGGGCTGCTTCCTCTCCTGGTCCCCGGTACCCACCGGGGGCGGACGACAGTCAGGCCTGGGCGATGCGGACGAGGTTCCCCGACGGGTCGCGGAATGCGCAGTCGCGCACGCCCCAGGGTTGGGACGCCGGTTCCTGGAGCACCTCGGCCCCCGAGGCCCGGACCTTCTCGAAGGTGGCGTCGAGGTCGTCGGACCGGAAGATCGCCGCCTGCAGCGATCCCTGGGTCACGAGCGACAGGAGGGCGTCGCCCTCGGTCTGCGAACGACCACCGTGTGGATGGGACAGGACGATGTCCATGTCCTGCCCGGGAGCGCCCACGGTGACCCAGCGGTAGTCGCCGGACGCCACGTCGTTGCGGACCTCGAGGCCCAGCGCGTCGCGGTAGAAGCCGAGTGCGGCGTCAGGGTCGTGGACGGAGATGAACATTGCGGAGACGGTGACGGTCATGCGGCCATCGTACGAGCACCACACCGTCGCCCGCTTCTCCGATCGTGCTCGATGTCGGACGGGCAGTTCGCCCGACGTGGCGCACCGCCCGGTCGGCAGACCGCCCGGATGCCCAGGCCCGCGACGGTCAGACAGCGGCCGCGTGGCGCCGCGGTCGGGTCACGACCATGCTCACGCACGAGGGGATGACCTCGCTGTCGCGGTGGTCACGCGCCCGGTACTGCGACGGCGTCTCACCGACGATCTCGGTGAAGCGCGAACTGAACGAGCCGAGCGACGTGCAGCCGACGGCGACGCAGGTGTCGGTGACCGACATCCCTCGACGCAGGAAGGCCTTCGCCCGCTCCATGCGACGTGTCATGAGGTAGGTGTAGGGGGTCTCGCCGTACACCGCACGGAACTTGCGCGAGAAGTGGGCGGGCGACATGAGCGCGGCACTCGCCATCGCCGGGACGTCGAGCGGCAACGCATAGTCGCGGTCGATGAGGTCGCGGGCCCGCCGCAGGTGGGCGAGGTCGGCCATCCCCTCGGGCGTCATGGCGACGATGGTACGCGTTCCGTCGTGCGCCCGTGGTCGAGACGGCGGCGTCGTCGTCGACCCGAGGCGGCGGCTCCCCGGGGACCGGCCGCGCCGGCTCCGGGCGCGACGAAGGGGCGGCCCGTGGACTCGCCCCGGGCCGCCCCTTCCGTCGTGACTACTTGGCCTTGGTGATCTTGGGGGCCGGAGCCTGGCCGTTCACGACCTTCTTGAACGAGGCGCCCGCGGTCACCTTGGGGCTCTTCGACGCCTTGATCTTGATCGTCTCGCCCGTCTGCGGGTTGCGACCGGTGCGGGCCGCGCGCTGGGCCCGGTCGAACGTCAGGAAGCCGGTGATGACAACCTTCTCGCCCTTCGCCACGTGGGCGGTGATGACATCCTCGAGGCCGGCGAGCACGGTGGCGACGTCCTTGGAGGTCGATCCGGTGTGGGCGGCGACGGCGGCGATGAGATCGGTCTTGGTAAGGGGCACTGTTTCTCCTTGGTCAAATGGAAGCCCTAACAATGCACGATCTGACGACCCAATGTGCGCATTTGCCGGGCTGAACCCCTGAACTGGGCGGTTCCTGCACCCGGGGCACGTCCGGCGGCGGAGCCGGTGGCGGCAAATGGCCCCGCGGCGACGACCCTGACAGGCTGGGTCGGCATGCCCGACGACCACCGGCTCTCGATCACCGAGCACATCCCCGACGGCGACGCGGCCGCAAGGCCGCTCGTCGTGCTCGTCCACGGGTCGCTCGACCGGGCCGCCAGCTTCGCTCGGGTGGCCCGGCGACTCGACGACGTGCACACCCTGACCTACGACCGGCGCGGCTACCACCGTTCGAGGAACGCGGTCCCGGTCCACACGACGGTCGAGGGTCACGTCTCGGACCTGCTCGCCGTGATCGACGAACGTCCCGCCGTGGTCGTCGGGCACAGCTACGGGGGCGACATCGCCCTCGGCGCGGCACTGCGCCCCGGCGGGCCGGGACCGATCCTGGCCGTCGGCGCCTACGAGCCGCCACTCCCGTGGCTCGGGCAGTGGGCGAGGCGCAACGGGGCACGTCCGGACGGCTCCCCGCACCCGCCCGACGAGGATCCCGGTGAGGCCGCCGAGCGGTTCTTCCGGCGGATGGTCGGCGACGCCGCCTGGGAGCGGCTGCCCGAACGGACGAAGGCGGACCGGAGGGCGGACGGACCCGCACTGGCCGCCGAGCTCGCCGCCATCCGCACCACCGAGGCCCCGTTCGACATCACCCGGCTGAGCGTTCCCGCCGTGTTCGGACGCGGCAGCGCGTCGCTCCCCCACCACCGCGACGCGGTGGCCTGGCTCGTCGAGAACGTCCCCGGTTCCGAACTGGTCGAGATCGACGGCGCCGGGCACGGCGCCCACCTCACCCATCCCGAGGCGTTCGCCCGGTTCGTCCGGGCCGCCATCGCCCGGGCCGTCCCGACGGACGACGGACGCGCCCCGGCGCAGTCCCGGTAGATCCGCCGTGCACGTGCTCGTGACCGGTTCCTCGGGGCTCATCGGAACCGCACTGGTCGAGACCCTGGTCGCCGGCGACCATCGGGTGACCCGACTCGTGCGACCGGGATCGGGTCTCGGGCGGACCCCGGCCGGTGCACCGGTGACCGACGTCGCCTGGGACCCACATCGGGGAACGATCGACTCGGCGGGCCTCCAGGCGGCCGGACCGTTCGACGGAGCCGTCAACCTGGCCGGCGCCGGCGTGGGCGACAAGCGGTGGAGCGCCGCCCGCAAGCAGGTCGTGCTGGCCAGCCGGACCGACTCGACCACGCTGGTGGCGACGGCGCTGGCCGCGCTGAACCCGTCACCGCCGGTCCTGGTGAGCGGGTCCGCCGTGGGCTACTACGGCGACCGGGGCGACGAGATCGTGACCGAGGAGTCGCCGGCCGGGACCGGCTTCTTGGCGGGCGTGTGCGTGGCGTGGGAACGAGCCGCCGCACCCGCCCGATCCGCCGACATCCGGACCGTGCTGCTGCGGACCGGGATCGTGCTGAGCGCCGCGGGCGGGGCGCTGGCCAAGCAGCTGCCCCTGTTCCGGATGGGCGTGGGCGGCAGGACCGGCTCGGGCCGCCAGTACCGGAGCTGGATAACCCTGGACGACCACATCGCCGCGGTCCTCCACTGCCTCGCCGACTCCACGATCGCCGGCCCGGTCAACGCCACCGCTCCGAACCCGTCGACGGACGCCGGGCTCGCCCACGCGCTCGGTGCGGTCCTCCACCGTCCGTCGTTCCTGGCCGTCCCGTCACCCGTCCTGAAGCTGGCGCTCGGCACCGGGATGGCGACCGAGATGATCCTGACCGGCCAGCGGGTCCTGCCCGAGAAGCTGGTGGCGTCCGGCTTCTCCTTCGCCCATCCCGAACTCGACGGGGCGCTGCGGGCGGTACTCGTCGGCTCCTAGTGGTCCGTCGCTGATATACATGAAGTAGATAGAATGCGAGCATGAGATCCGTGCTTGCAGCCCCACCGCTTGAAGTCTCCGAGGAACAGCGAGCTGAGCTCGAGCGCATCGCGCGGTCTTCGTCGATGCCCCATCGCTCGGTCGTCCAGGCGAAGGCCCTGCTGATGTC
>JBEKRV010000046.1:0-30104 GCA_049517675.1 Acidimicrobiales bacterium | reverse complement strand
CAGGAGTTCCGCAAGTGCATCGAGTGCTTCCTGTGCCAGGACGTCTGCCACGTGGTGCGCGACCACGAGGAGAACAAGACCGCCTACGCCGGCCCCCGCTTCTTCATCCGCTCCGCCGAGCTGGAGATGCACCCGCTCGACACCAACGACCGTCGCCAGCTCCTCCAGGAGGAGCAGGGCCTCGGCAAGTGCAACATCACCAAATGCTGCACCGAGGTCTGCCCCGAGCACATCAAGATCACCGACAACGCCATCATCCCGCTCAAGGAGCGGGTGGTCGACGCCAAGTACGACCCGGTGGCGTGGCTGGGCCGGAAGATCCGCAACCGCACCAAGCGCACGGCGGCCGAGGCGGCCGCCGAGGCGCCGGCCACGGGGCCGGCCGCGCTCCCGCCTCCGAGCGGCGTCCACGGCATCCCCCAACCTCACCCGGTCGGCGCACCCGTGCTGGCCACGGCGCCGGTCGGTCACGGGCACACCGAAGCCGCTCCGGCCGCGCCTTCGGATCCGGGCCCGGAGGTCGGGACGGACACGCCGTCGTCCGACGACACCACGGCGTGATCCGCCGGCCGGGCGACCCGACGTGCCCCGCTTCCTGACCGCTGAGTGGGCGGCGGCGTTCAACCGTGCCCTCGACGGGGTCCGGCTGCCCCCGCCCGGGCCCGGAACGGGCCTGGCCGCAGCCGACGGCCGGTTCGCCGTGGCCCAGGAGGTCCACGGCGGTCCCGACGGTGACCTGGTCCTGGTGCTCCGGGCGGCGGACGGCGCCCTGACGCTGAGCCTCGCCCCGGCGGACGGCCCCGACGGGGCGGTGGACGTCACCATCACCCTCGACTACGACGACGCCGTCGCACTGTCGACGGGCGACCTGTCGGCCGCCGAGGCGCTGACCGCCGGCCGCATCCGGGTGCGCGGCGATCTCTCGGTGCTGGCCGCGGGGCAGGAGCAGCTGCGGTCGGCCCGCGAGCACCTCCGCCCCCTCGACGCCGACACGACCTACTAGCCCGCCCCGTCGCCGCAGCGCCCCGGGCCCACCGGACCCCGGTGTAGACAGGGGCAACCGTCGAGCGGAAGGCGCAACGTGGACATCCTGAGCAGTCGGACCCTCCTCCACCCATCGGACCTGGATCGAACCCTCACCTTCTACCGCGACGTCCTGGGCCTGGCCGTCGCACGAGAGTTCGGCGAGGGCGACCGACGGGGTGTCGTCTTCTTCGCCGGTGGCGGGCTCCTCGAGGTGGTGGGAACGGGACCGCCACCGGGCCGGGCTGGCGTGCAGCTCTGGCTGCAGGTCCGGTCCCTGGACGACGCCGTCGCCGACCTGACGGGTCGGGGCGTCGAGCTGGCCCGCCCGCCCGTGCTCGAGCCGTGGGGCCTGCTCGAGGCATGGCTCGACGACCCCGACGGCGTGCGCATCCACCTGGTCGAGGTCCCCGCGGACCACCCCCTGCGCCGCGACTCCCGGACGGTACCCGTCACCTCCGGGTAGGTTCGGTTCATGACCGTGACCTACCGGGTGGTCCACCTCGACCACGTGCAGCTGGCCATGCCCCCGGGGGGCGAGGACCGGGCCGTCGACTTCTACGAGGGGGTGCTCGGGATCCCGCGGGTGCCCAAGCCACCGGAGCTCGAGGTCCGGGGCGGGTGCTGGTTCGAGCGCGAGGGTCTCCGGGTCCACCTCGGCGTCGAGGAGGACTTCCGGCCGGCGACGAAGGCCCACCCGGCGTTCGCCGTCACCGGCATCGACGAGCTGTGCGCTCTGCTCGAGTCCGCCGGGTACCCGGTGCGCCGGGCCGAGGACGTGCCCGGCACGCCCCAGTGGTTCGTCCACGACCCGTTCGGCAACCGGGTCGAGCTGGTCCCCGCATGACCGGGGACGGCCATCCGCTCAAGAGGCGGGACCCTCCACCTCGGCCTTGATCGCCTCGAGCGTCGCCAGCATGCCGTCGTGGTTTGTCCTCCCACGGGCCCAGCCGAGCAGCGCCCAGTAGATCTTGAGTGGCAGGGTTTCGGCCAGCCGGAACGACTCGGTGACGTCGGATCCGCCGTCGGCCGCCTCGATCCGGTAGCTCCAGGTGTTGAGGGCCTTGCCGCCCGTCAGCACGTCGAAGGCGAACTCCGACCCCGGCACGCACGTCGAGACCACGCAGTTCGTCCAGTAGATCGGTCCCACGCCGTTGCGCTTCACGTGCCCGCGGAACTTCGCACCGACGGCCGGCCCGGTCGCGCCGTCCGACCACGTGGCCTCGAACGTCTCGGGACTGTACCTGCCGATGCGGGTGACATCGCTGACGAGGTCCCAGACCCGCTCTGGCGGGGCGTTCATGTGGACGGTCACGGAGTCGTGCATGGTGCAACCCTAGGTGGTCGGGTCCCGCGTCGCCCGGGCCGGGACGGCCCGCGGATCAGGGCAGGAGGTCGGCGACGTCGTTGCGTTCGGCCTCGAGCTCCTCGGTGGTGACCCGGATCCGCTCGCTGGCGAACTCGTCGTGGCTCAGTCCCTCGACCACGGTCCATCCGCCGGCACCGTTGGTGCGGACCGGGAACCCGAATTGCAGGCCCTGGGGAACGCCGTACTCGCCGTTGGAGCAGACCGCCAACGACGTCCAGTCGTCGCCCGCGGTGCCGTTGTGGATGGCGGCCACCGAGTCGATGGCGGCGTTGGCGGCCGAGGCGGCCGAGGACAGGCCCCTCGCCTCGATGATGGCGGCGCCGCGCTTTTGGACCGTGGTGAGGAAGTCGCCCTGGAGCCAGGCCGGGTCGTCGATGACCTCGGCTGCCGGCTTGCCGTCGATGCGGGCATTGGCGACATCGGGGAACTGGGTGGCGGAGTGGTTGCCCCAGATCGCCAGGTTGGAGACCGACGCGACCGGCACCGCGGCCTTCGTGGCCAACTGGCTCTTGGCACGATTTTCGTCGAGGCGGGTCATGGCGAACCAGCGGTCGGCCGGGACCTCGGGAGCGTTCGAGCGGGCGATGAGGCAGTTGGTGTTGCACGGATTGCCGACCACCAGGACGCGGACGTCGGTGGCGGCGTTGTTGGCGATGGCCTGGCCCTGGGGTCCGAAGATGCCTCCGTTGACCGTGAGCAGGTCACCCCGCTCCATGCCGGCCTTCCGGGGGATCGATCCGACCAGCAGGGCCCAGGAGGTGCCGTCGAACGCGGTGTTCAGATCGGTGGTGGTCACGATGTCGCTGACCAGGGGGAAGGCGCAGTCGTCGATCTCCATCACCACGCCCTCGAGCGGCTTCATGCCGGGTTCGATCTCGAGGAGGCGGAGGACCACGGGTTGGTCGGGGCCGAAGAGCGCGCCCGCGGCGATGCGGAAGAGGAGCGAGTAGCCGATCTGGCCGGCGGCGCCCGTGACGGTGACATGGATGGGGGGTTTGGCTACCATGGCCGCAGGCTAATCCGCGGGTGCGAAGTCGGTCGAACCCGTGTGGCGGCGGCGGGCCGGGACCGGTGGCGCGGTGACTGACGCCCCGGATCCCCACGGGCCCGCACACCGGTTGACGCCGCACACCTGCCCCAGTGCGGTGCAACCCCGAGTAGCAACGTCGCTCACTCACACGGCGAACGGCGTCCCATGGCGGTCAACCGATTTGTTTGAGCCCTGGCGGGCCTGCTGGTAGGCGGGGCGGCAATTGTGATTGTCGGGTCGCCCCCGGCTGGGGCCGCCGCCGGCTCTTCCTGGTCGATCGCGTCCAGTGCCAACCCCCCGGGGTCGAACTACCTGAGGGGCGTGTCGTGCGCGAGTCCGACGGCGTGTGCGGCCGTGGGCAGCGTCCCCAACGGGGCTGCCAGCCAGGTATTCATCGGGTCGTGGAACGGATCCGCCTGGTCGGCCGTCTCGGGCCCCGCGCATGCGGGGTCCAACTTCCTCAACGGCGTGTCGTGCTCGGGTCCGACGGCGTGTACCGCCGTCGGCGACTCCTACAACGCAAACGGCTCTGCCAGCCAGACACTCGTCGAGTCGTGGAACGGGACTGCCTGGTCGGTCATCGCGAGCCCGAATGTGCCGGGGTCGTCGGTCAACCTGCTGTTCGCCGTTTCGTGCTCGGGCCCGGCGATGTGCACGGCCGTGGGCTCCTCCACGTCGAGCGGCACACATACGCTCGTCGAGTCGTGGAACGGGTCCACCTGGTCGATCGTCCACAGCCCCACACCCACGGGTCAGAGCCAACTCCTGGGCGTGTCGTGCTCGGGTCCGACGGCGTGTACCGCCGTGGGCTCCACGAGTGGTTCCACCGGCGTGACGACGCTCGTCGAGTCCTGGAATGGGTCCACCTGGTCGATCGTCACCAGCCCGAATCAACCGAACAGCTCACCCGGTCAGCCGAGCGACGACTCCCTGTACGGGATCTCCTGCACGGGGCCGTCGGCATGCACGACAGTGGGCACGTACGACTCGGATGGAAACGACCAAACGCTGGTAGAGACATGGAACGGTTCCGCGTGGTCGATCGTGCCGAGTCCCAGTACCTCCGCGACCCAGGAGAACTACCTCATCGGGGTCTCGTGTACCGGCCCGAAGGCTGCACGGCAGCGGGCTCGTACTACAAGGTGGGAACGGACCTGACGACGAGCCAGACGCTGGTGTTGTCCACCAACCCCCCCGGCTACCAGGAGGTCGCCTCGGACGGCGGGCTCTTCTCCTACGGCTCCCCCTTCTTCGGCTCGATGGGCGGCCAGCACCTGAACGCCCCGATCGTGGGCATGGCCACCGATCCACTGACCGGCGGCTACTGGGAGGTCGCCGCCGACGGGGGCATCTTCTGCTTCAACGCCCCCTTCGACGGCTCAATGGGCGGCAAGCACCTCAACTCACCCATCGTCGGAATTGCCGCTGATCTAGCCACCGGTGGGTACTGGGAGGTGGCCGCCGACGGAGGTGTCTTCGGCTTCAACGCCCCCTTCGACGGCTCGATGGGCGGCCAGCACCTGAAAGCGCCGGTGGTGGGGATCTCGGCCAATCCCGACGGCTCGGGGTACCGCGAGGTGGCTAGCGACGGAGGCCTGTTCTCCTTCGGCGCCCCGTTCTACGGGTCGATGGGCGGCCAGCACCTGAACTCGCCGATCGTCGGGATCGCCACCGACGCGGCGACCGGCGGGTACTGGGAGGTGGCATCCGACGGCGGCAACTTCGGCTTCAACGCCCCGTTCTCCGGCTCGATGGGCGGCCAGCACCTGAACGCCCCGGTCGTCGGCATCTCCGTGGACGAGGCCACCGGCGGGTACCGGGAGGTCGCCTCCGACGGAGGCATCTTCAGCTTCGGCGCCCGTTTCCTCGGCTCGATGGGCGGCAGCCCGCTCAACGAGCCGATCGTGGGAATCGGCTGACCGCGCACCCGGTCCGGGGCCGACCTCGCACGGTGCACCGTGCTGGCGGTCCGCGGACCGGTGGACGAGGAAGGTAGCCTCGCCCCAAGGCCACCTTCCTCGGCGTTCCGGTCGGCTACGGGGCGGGCACCGGCCTGACCGGCGTCGACGAGGTCCGCACCGAGGCGCGGAGGGCGGCCGACGCCGGGTTCGACAGCGTCCGGGTGTCCCAGATCCTGGGCGTGGACCCGATCGTGGCGCTCGCCGCGGTGGCGTCGGACGTGCCCGGGCTGGCCGAGCTCGGCACGTCGGTGGTGCCCCTGGCCGGCCGCCACCCCCTGGCCCTGGCCGCCCAGGCCAGGGACCGCCCAGGACGCCCTCGGCGGACGCTTCACCTTGGGGGTCGGGCCCTCCCACGCAATGGTGTCCGAGGGCTTCTACGGCCAGAGCTACGCGCGGTCGTTCACCCGGACGGCCGAGTTTCTGGCAGCCCTGCTGCGCGGTGAGCCCGCCGACGTGACGGGCGACCCCGTCGAGATCCACAGATGGCTCACCATCGACGACGCCCCGGTACCCCTGCCACTGGCGGCGCTGGCGCCCCGGATGCTCGACCTCGCAGGTCGGGTAGCCGAGGGGAATACAGTGGGCTCGTGCGGCCTGCGGTGATCGCCGACCCCGGTGCGGTGCGGGCCGAGGCGGCTGCGGGCGACGCCCTGTACGCCTCCCTGCCGGCCCACCGCCGGGTCCTCGACCTCGAGGAGGTGGCCAACTGCGCCGACCTCATGCTGGCCGGGTTGGTGGGGCAGATCGTCGACGGGCTCGGCGTCTACGTCGATGCCGGGGCGACCGAGCTGCGCCTCGGGATCGGGACCTCGGACGAGGCGGTCCGGAGCGCCACCAGGACCGCGCTGGCCTGGCTGCTCGGCGGCTGAGCGCGACGGCAGGTGCCGCCGGTCGGGCGGGTCGCTGTCCGACGGGTGACGGTCAGACGGGCCCGGTGACCGCTTCAGCCGCCGCCCGCAGTGCATGCTCCAGGCCGGGCTCGACGTCGCTGAGCATCGGGTCGTCCAGGTCCAGCTCGATCCGGAGCTCGGGCCCGTCCCGTCCGACGACGTGGGCGCCTCGGTGGAGTAGGAGGGACTTCATGGCCCCGTTTTCGGCGAGCACGTTGGCCACGAAGGTGGTGATCCCGTTGACGGCGGCCGACACCCGTAGGGCGTCCAGCAGGAGGCGGCCGAGACCCCGGCCCTGGTAGGCGTCGGCCACGATGAAGGCCACCTCGGCCACGGCCGGCTCGGTGGTCGACCGGGCGAATCGGGCGAGTGCGGCCATTGGGGCGCCGACAACGTCCAGATCGAGAGCCAGCCAGACGGCGTGGCCGCGGTGGTCAGCATCGGTCAGGGCGTGGAGGCGCTCGTCGGTCAGCTGGTAGCCGCCGGACAGAAACCGGAAGTACCGGGTGTCGGCCGAGCACCGGGCGAATCCGTCCAGGATGGCCGGGCCGTCGGGGTGCCCGGCCGGACGCAGGAGGACCGGGGCCCCGTCGTCGAGCGAGGCGGTGGCTGAGTAGTCACCGACGCCGCGTGTCGGTTCGGGCACGACTCAAGTGTAGATCAGCATGAGTCAAGTGCTGCTCTCCGACCCGCCGTCAGAGCGCTAGCACCGGACACTGACGAGGGCACCTCCTCCCCGGATTCCAGGGACGGACATCGAAGACCGCAACGAAGAGCGCCCGGTGCTGATCCGACGAGATGCGGCAGCTCATTCCATTTACATATCGGACGCGCACTTCAATCTGACCGCATGAAGCCCGCGGAGCGCTCGCATGGATGCCCGACAACGCGCTCAGCCTGCCGTTCGCCCGCAAGGACCTGAGTAGCTCACACCGCTGGGACACGGGTTCCGACAATGGCGGACGGAGTGGGCCCGATGAACCACCTACCAACCTGGTGCCATGACGTGACACAGCACAAGGACCAAGGCGATTCCTGGGCCCTTGTGCTGCAAACCCGGTGAGCTCTCTCGCAACGACAAACATGCGATGTTGATGTATCGATGCCGAGCCTCGCACCCAGGTCGTGGGATCCATATGCTCAACTTGACCGCACCCAGTTGCACAGACGGATGGACGTCGCCAGGTGATTCCTCGGATCAGCCTGCCGCGGCCAGCTCCAGCAGGAGCTCGATGATGGGCTCAAACTTCGTTGCAGTGTCGAGGAAGTGCTGGGCCACCTGGCTAAGCAGCTGCTGGTTCTGCTGCCACTCCTCGTCGAGGACCCGCATCTCGTGGACGGCCCAGGTACCACCTTCGGCCACCACGTGGTTGACCTGCCTGGTCACCGTGTCCCGCAATTCGGTAATGTTCGGATGGTGCGTATTCCGATACATTGACTGCATCTCACGAAGGACATCCACCATTTCCTGCGCACTGCTTGCCATCTCTGCTCTCCTTTTTTGTATTGATGGTTAACGGAACTTCTCAAACACTGCCATCGACTTGATTGCTGAAGACAGTGTGACCGAGTGCATCTCACAAGGCAAGAGCCGCGCGTGGGGAGAACTACCCATCGATCCTCGTCCCGGCACGACTCCGGCCGGACCATGCATCCATCCGTCATTCGACGAACGCAACTTGCACAACTCGACACTCCCCTTGTGCCACCATCAGTCCCCTGCCGACCGGGAACTGGGCCCGGTTGACCCTTGGGAATTGCACTCTGAAGACATTCGAACCTTCAGACTGGTCAGGCTGAAGGGCCATTCCGCTCTTGCTAGTCTTCAACACTTGGAGGGTTGCTGACGACCCTCCAAGTGTTGACGGATCCCCGTCTGCCGCAATGAAGAGTCCTGGACCGGTCATGGCCTTTGCCAGCTGCTGGAGCGGGCCGTCTGCAACGGTGCCGAGCAGGTCGCCGATTGACTCCACAACAACCGTCAATCTCTTCCCGACGAACTCGCCCTTACCAATTTGCTCGACCAGCTGACCTGCAATTGCAGCAATGGAATCCAGATCCATGGCCTTCTGAGTCCAGAATTGCAGATCGGAGAGTCTCCCGCTCTGCTGCCCGATGAAGACCAACTCCCCTCCCTGATCGAAGCGATGAATCGCATGCGCAAGTGTCACCAGCGCTGAGGTTCGGCCGCTTCCTGTCGGTCCGGACACCAGGAACCCACCTCGGGCATCGAATGCTGCCGGAAGCAAGGTTTCCGAGTCCATCCCGAGGACTGGCTGGCCGCTGATCGTCTCAGGAAGCGACTGCAGCTCCACAAGTTCGGGAAGGCGCTTCACGTCGGGAGCCTCAACCGAGAGGTTGCGACGCATCGTCTCGCCAAGGCGACCAAGTGCATCCGCCTGATCAGCCAGGTTCGGGCTCCCACCGAACACAGCGACCTGAACCTTCTTCCCCCATTCGAACCCTCTGCCAGGCGGTGTGTCGGCGTCAAAGAAGCTCTTGGGAATCGAAAGTCCGCTGAGGTCGTTTTCAGACGAAAGTCTCAGTACGAGCTTGTGCTGCATCGTGGACGCTAGTGATGCAGGCACAGAAGATGGGCGGTCCGCGGTTGCGACGACATGCACGCCAACGCCTCGACCATCGAGCGCAATTGAGGAGAACACCTCAAACAGCCGGGCGCGATCCCCTGCTTCTGCCGACTGTCGGAACAGGCCGACGCCGTCGACGAGCAAGATGATTCGAGGTTCATCCGGAGCCTCAGCGTTGCGCCGGTACTCCGTGATCGAACCGGCTTGAACCCGCGCGTACTCAACAGCCCTCGAGTCGATCGTGTCGCGCAGCCTGTTGAGCAGTCTGCCGATCCGTTCGGTGTCGTCACCGTCGACGATGGCGCCGACATGTGGAAGTTCCTCGAGGAGTCCCAGTCCGCGCGAGCTGAAATCCATTCCGTAGACCCAGCACGGCCCACCTCGCACGCTCAGACCCGCCGCCACGGCCATCGTTCGGAGGGTCGTGCTCTTGCCTGAGCCGCTCGATCCATAGATGAGCATGTTGCCGTCACGGTCGGGCAGGAAGCGGGCCATCGGCTGGGACTGGTTTTCGGGATCGTCATGGACCCCGAAGACCAACTCGGAGTCGAGCCTGGCCGTGTGAAGATGCCGGAGGTTGTACACCGGAGCGAGATCCTCGAGCCACGGGCGCCGCGGAGCCGGGATCTCTCCAAGGTCTGCTGCGGCACGCACCGTCCGGACGAGTCGATGGATATCGGTAACGGCGTCCTCCTGCGGTTCGGCCGCGTTCGACTCTTCCGGCTCCTCCCACAGCCGAGGGTTGCCAAATACAAGGTCTTCGATGACGATGATCGGAGGTGGTTCGACTTCGGAGGTGGTGCCTCCGACGTAGGCGGCCTGAAATGGTACTAGTCGGCCCGGACCCAACTTGGCGAGCGCACGTCCGGGGATTGACGGGTCGAATGCAGCGGCATCCGAGGAGCCCACAACATCGTCGCTGTCCATCTCGTCCGCCATGCGCAATGCGATGCGCAGGTTCGTATTGGCCCGCAGATTCCCGGTCACGACGCCGGTGGGACGTTGTGTCGCAAGGATCAGATGAAGGCCAAGCGAACGTCCCCTCTGGGCGACATTGACCACTCCGTCAACGAATTCGGGCAGTTCCTGCACCAGGGCCGCGAATTCATCGATCACGATAACTAGGCTCGGAGGTGCATCCGGGTCGCCTCTGCGCTCGAGTTCGACTAGATCCTTGGCCTTCTTGTGGTTGAGCACCTGCTCCCTGTACTTGAGTTCCGCTGCCAGTGAGATCAGCGCTCGACGGGCAAGCTCGATGCTCAGGTCAGTCACCATTCCCACCGTGTGCGGCAAGTCGCGGCACTCCCCGAAGGCGGAGCCGCCCTTGTAGTCAACCAGCAGGAAGTTGATGCGGTCGGGGCTGTACGCCGTTGCCATTCCCAGAATCCACGACTGGAGGAACTCGCTCTTCCCCGAACCGGTGGTTCCGCCGACGAGGGCGTGGGGCCCGTGGGTCCTCAGGTCCAGGAAGCATGGCTCGGTGGCCGACCGGCCGATCAGAGCACGCAATCCGCCTTCCTTGGTTCGTCGCCGTGGCGCATCCGCTCTGCGGTCAACGATGGAACCGGTCTCCGTCCAACGCTCCAACACGGACTCAGGGCTGTGGGCAAGATCATTGCCGGCGAGTGAGACGAACGACACGGAACGAGGGAGGTCGCTTGCATCGTCCGCGCGAGCGCCCGCGTCGACCATCGGTGCCATCACCCGTGCGCCATGAAGCGACGTGGCTGCATCCAACCGCTCCACGTCGCTCAGCGTCACCTCTCGGCGCTCATCCAGGAGCACCGCTCTCACCTTGCCGGCGATACGGTCGACTTCCACGTAGTCACGGCAAGACGCCGGGAGGCGCTCAACGGACGGTGCGCACCACACGACCGCCACCCGGCGCGACGGGCCCCGATGAGCAATTTCGGTCAGTCGGCTCCGATCCACCGGGGCGTCATCGTTGACGAGGAGAACCACCCAGCCGCCATCGGTGCTCGACGACTGGCCTTCTGAGTTCGCGCTCCGCTGATCGATCAGCTCCTCGATCATGGCGACGAGGTTGAGACAGCTGGCAGGACTGGCGGCCAAGTGCTCGCCAGAGATCGGACTGCCGGGGGACGAGACATGAGGGAGCCACTTGAGCCACTCCCACTGGGATGCGGAAGGCGGCGAGGCCACCGATGCCACAACTACCTCCGCCGGTGAGTGCAGGGCGGTGATCTGCATCATGATCGCTGCAGCTACCTCTGCCGCAAGTCCGTCGTCGCCCGCAATTCCGAGAGGGGTCGAAGTGAGGTCGGCAACTACGGGAACGCCGTCGATGTTCGCAAAGCGACCCCGCAGGGCGACGAGCTGTGAAAGGTACTCGCCTCGAGCCACACGGTTCGGCATAAGGAGAGACGAGCGAGATGGCCTCGTTCCGAGGCCCAGCCTGACTTCCAGGAACCGCTCCTGCTCCGGACGTCGAGCCCAGACGAGTGGCTGGAGTCTCTCGACTGCTTCGACCACCTCGGCGATCGCCGGATACTCGGCTCTCCTAATGCTTGCTTCGGTCAACGCCGAAGCTGCCAGATCTTCTTCGAGTTGAGCGACGCTGGCTTCGAACGTCGCGATTTCTTGTCGAAGCACTCGGTCCTTCGTCCGGTTCCCCTCGAAGTAGTTTCCGAGCATCATCAGGGGTGACAGTGCGACGAATGCAATGGAAAGCGTGTTCTTCGTCACCAGGTAGAGGACAGCCGCCATGATGACCGGTACGACGAGCGGCGTGATGGGGAAGCGCTGCGGCACGGGTGGTTCCGGGAGTTCAGGGGAGACGAACTCCTCACCCTGAAAACTCGGGTCCAGTCGCGGCGACCGGTTGAACGCCAAGGACGTTCCTTGGGACACGTCGCCAGGAGTGAATGTTCCGTGCGTCGCGATCATGACTTCGGTGTCTCCCAGGACCGCGACGTCCTCAGAGTTCATGATCACTCTCGGGACCTGTTCACCTCCCACCAGGATGCCGTTGGACGAGTTCGTGTCGATCAGCTCAGCGACGGTCGTGACATGGAGTTTCGCATGACGCTTCGACACAAGAGGGTCCGAGAGAATGACGTCACAGGACGATCCACGCCCGATGTAGGCGGTCCCCAGCGGCAACGAAAACTCTCTTCCGACATCGGGTCCTCCGACGATTCGGAGCGTCGCCACACCGGAGCCAACACCGCCCCCAGAGGAACCATCGCCCATGGTGTCAGCTGCGATCTTCACCGATGCGCCTGAGCGGATCCCCGCCTCGAGAAGGCTCAGATCGGCAAGCATTGGAGATCCTGCCTGGGGCCCATCCTTGAGAATGAGTGTGCTGCGACCGGTCGGACTGTTCGATTCCGGATCCCGCTGTGCCAACGCACCTGCCAGATCGCCGACCGTCGTCGTCGGTTCGGTGACGACGGACACATCGACAGTTGCGCCAGCTGTCCGATCAAGCGAAAGTTTGAGTCTCACGCCTCACCGCGCTTCTTCCGTGAATTCATCTTCGCCAGAGCTGCCTCCAACGTCTTACGAAGCCGTTGCCTGGCTCGGCTGGTGAACTGATGCAGGTTCGAACCGACATCTGCATTGCTTCCCGATACGAGCGACTTCGGGTTGACTCGCAGCTTCAACCGATCCCACTTCGTCATCGATTGGTGCATTTCCGACAGCGAGTCGTCAACCAGTGTCCAGAACGCCACCGCCTCGTCCTCATCCGGTTCCGCCGGGCCGAAGACATTGCGGTCGGCCCGCTCCGCAAGCGCCACCGCCGACGGGCCCATCACGGCGGCAACCTCGTTCCGAGTCGCAATCGGAGGAACAGTCTCCCCGCGGTCGATCGCATGGTCGATGAACTCCATCCAGCCACCAGATACGCGATCACTCGGCCGAGCAGCTGTTCGACGCCGATTCCTGCGCCGCGCCTTCGCCCACACGATCAGCAGGAACGGCCCGAGCAAGACGAGTGCGACGACAGCCAGGACGCCGACCACCTTCAGTACGTCCTCAAGGATCTGGACAGCCGCCGAGGGCGGAGTCGAATGGTGGACGCTCTTGGTCTGAGCGTTCGTGTCCACCGAACCGTTTCCGTCGTTGGGAGCGGGTGGGTTGGGGTTCTGTGCCTGATTGGAGCTGCTCGACGAGGGAGGAGGAGGCGTGGCCCGCACCTTGGCGTCTGTCGGCGGGGTGGGAAAGAACGGGTACCAGCCGACACCCGCGAACTTGATCTCCACCCACGCAGTGATGTCACCTCCCGTCACCACGGTCGTCCCCGGCTGGAGCTTCGCCCCCAAGACCAACCGCGCCGGGAGGCCGAGGTTCTGCGCCATGAGGTCCATTGCCGTTGCGTACTGCTCGGCATCGCCGACCGGCTGGGGAAGGGAGAGGAACTGCTGGATGCGGAAGGCGCCGTGACCGGGCAGCGATGCGGGTTGGCTTCCTGTCCCGTCCGAGTACGCACCGAGCGTTGCCAACTTCTGCTGGAGGCCCTCCGCCTTGGCGAACCCGGAAGACGCCCCGGTGGTGAGCGCGAGCGCCTGCTGATGGACGTCCCCGGGGACATTCGTCGGTGAGGGCAACGCAACCTGCGAAGGCTGGGCCTGTGCCACCTTGTCGTTCGGCGGGTCCGTCGGCACGTCCGCTGTCAGGGTGTAGCTGTCACCCGGCGCCAATTCGGAGGTGAGCACCGCGTCATCCGTCGACGTGTTGTACCGGAAGGAATTCCGCTGCGCCTGCGCCTGAGCGCCCGTGAATCTGATGGCGCGCACCGTACCGACATCGGGAAGCCAGACGTTCGCGAAGTGGAGGTCCGTGACCGTGATCTTGGCGGACCTGCACTGAGCCTGGGCATCACACGGCACTTGCGACACGGGTGAGCCCACCGTCTCGAAGTTGCCCGATGCCGATGATCCTTGGGCGCCGGCGGCGACGTTCATGACGATGCCGTTGTAGGCGTCGAGGGTCGCGATCCGCAACAGGCTGCCCGACGGTGCCCCGGTCACTCGGAACAACTGGGTCGTCTTGAGGCCTCCCTGCGACTTGGGGAGGACGTACAGGCGGTAGGCGGACAACGGACTGGGGTAGTTCAGAGGATTGAACGGGATGTCGACGTGATCGCGCAGCACGTAGCGGACATGGGCGGAGGAGCCGGGCAGCGACGGCGCCACCACGAGGCCCACTACGCACGCAATGCCCAGGACAGCGCCCGAACGAAGTGGACCACGGCTGGACGCGCTCCCGATCCCCTGGACCCTGTGTGCACGCGTTCGATAGGCGAGCCAGGCGAGGATGATGAGGGCGAGCAACCCCCCGGATGCCAACTGCGACGGCGTGGCGCTGGTGCCGAACAGAATTCCGATGGCGAGCAGCACGATGAGAGGAATGACGGCCAGCCATGCCGTCTTCAGGCGTTTGGCCAAGCCCATGCACGCCGCCCCTGCCGCCATCGCGCAGAGGAACGGGATCGCCAACAGGTTCCCGGTGTCCCCCACGACGGGCGCCGTGGACAGCAGGCCGTTCCACCCACTGACCGTCACACGTGCCAGCGCAGCCAGGTTCGACGGTCCGGGAACGCTGCTTCCGGAACCACCATTCCGAATCACCAGGACCGATCCCACCAGCAGGTAGGCGACGAGTAGTTCGGCTGCGATCAGGATCAGTGGTTGCCGCAGCCGCATCCCGGCCAACACGACGCCCCCGCCGACGACCAGTCCGACCAGTCCGACGAGCAGGTACTCGAAGCCGCCATAGGCCGAGCCGAAACCAACGAGGGCGCATGCTCCTCCGACCAGCACGAGCAGTGAGTTCGAGACCGGATCGATCCACGGTCGGGACGACCCCTGGCCGGCGTCGCCCGGCGACAGCGTCTGTTCCGCCGCCATTACAGGCTGACCGCCATGTTGGTAATCCTGGGGAGGTCATCGAGGCGCTCGATGTCGAGCAGGAGCACGTTCCGGATCTTCTGGACCTCGAGCTCACCCGTCCCGACTCGGATGGCGACCACGCGTACGTCGATCGAGAACCTTCGGGCCATCCGGCGGATGTCGACATCCGATGTGCCTGCTCCGGTGACGATCAGGACGATGCTCGGGTTCCCTGTCGTCCGAGACGCTAGAGCAACGCTTCGCTCCAGCGCGCCCTCGGTTCCGCCCGCTTCGACTCCTGCCAAGGCATCGAGCAAGGACGAGCGTGTCATCGTCGGCAGCGTCCGGCTTCCGACGATGACCGTGCGGATCTGGTCGTCGGCGATCGACCGGATCCCCAGCGATCCGGCGACGGACACGGCGAGTTCGAACTGATCGCTGTCTACGAATGCGGACGCGGCATGGTCGAGCACGACGACGACGTGGGATCGTCTGGTGTCGACGAACTGCTGGACCATCAGGCGACCGGAGCGGGCCGACGTCTTCCAATGGATGTGCCGGCGGTCGTCTCCCGGCACGTACTCGCGCAATGAGTGGAATGCGAGGTCGCTGGGGGAAAGGTCGACGGACTCCGCCCCTTCGAGGTCACGAAGGAAGCCTGGACCCACGCCGGGCACCCGGACGGTGACCGGGTGTACATAGAGGCTGACCGGGTCGCTCTGCTTGACCACCCGGGCGAACAGGCCGATCGGATCCGCTCGCACCAGCCGTGCCGGGCCGACGGGGATGACTCCTCGGCGTTCCGTCGAGATCTGGAAGAGCTCCTCGTGGGAATCGCCAGCCCCCAGGGACGGAATGTCGAAGTTGGCCACCGCACTGCCGACCATCAGCTCGACCTTGGTCGGGAGCAGGCGGTTGGCCGTTCCGTTGGTGACCGTGAGCTGGCCAGCTGCCCGCTCACCCACCACCACCCGGGCCGGTCGTATTTCGAGGTCTATCCCGAGTGTCTGCTTTCCGAAGAGGAACACGCAACAGATGAGGACGAGGGCACCACAGATTCCGGCGATCGTCATCAGCTCCAACCAGCCGAGCCACACTCCGAACAACCAGCTGAGAAACGCGGCACCGATCACCACCCACCCGAATGGGCGGACCATCTGGAGTACCGGTCGTAGCCGTGCCCAGATCCTGGAAACCTCGGGACGCGCCCCTGCGTAGAGCTTCGTTGTCAGTTCCGAACCACGGACCAACGCCGCTCTTGCACGGTCCCCGATCGAGATTCCGCCGCCTTCACCCTCTGACATGTTCCGCTACCCCACGCGCTCTGCTGGGGGCTTGACATCGTCGACAATCTTCCTCAGCACGTCGAGTGCCTTGACGCCGGAGAACTCAGCTTCGGGATCGAGCAGGACCCGGTGACAGAAGACGGGCTCGAGCAGTTGACGGACGTCGTCAGGGATCACGTAGTTCCGTCCCTTGGACGCAGCCCACACCTTCGCCGTCCTCACGGCAGCCAGACACCCACGAATGCTGACGCCGAGGCGCACCTGCTGATGCACCCGGCTCTCTTCGGCAATGCGCGAGATGTAGGACAGCACGCCTTGATCAACGTGCACGCCAGCCGCCAGCAGGGCCATGTCCGCTACGGCCTGCGAGGTGATGAGCGGTTGCACCACAGACGTCCGATCCCGCACCGAGGCTCCGGCCATGATGCTGATCGCCGTCTCGTGGTCCGGGTAACCGAGCGTGGCCCGCATCAGGAAGCGGTCCAGCTGAGCTTCGGGCAGCGCATAGGTGCCGGCCTGCTCGATCGTGTTCTGCGTCGCCACGACCATGAACGGTTCGCCAACGGGATACCTGACCCCGTCAACGGTCACCTTCTGCTCCTCCATGACCTCCAGGAGCGACGACTGCGTCTTCGGCGAAGCTCGGTTGATCTCGTCGGCCAGGACGATCGTGGCGAAGATCGGCCCCCTGTGGAATTCGAACGTGCCAGTCCGCTGGTCGTAGATATTCACGCCGGTGATGTCGCTCGGCAGGAGGTCCGGCGTGAACTGGATCCGGCTGTGACTCCCCTGCACGGTGTTGGCCAATGCCCGGGCCAGCGACGTCTTACCGGTGCCAGGGACGTCCTCCAGCAGCATGTGCCCGTCAGCGAGCAGGCAGGTCAGGGTCAGCGAAACCACGTGGGTCTTTCCGATCACGGCCTGCTCGATGTTCGCCACCAGTTTTTGGAATGTGTCCGCAAACCAGGTTGCTTGTTCTTGTTCCATGTTCGTACTCCTCTATCTCAATTCTTCCTGAAGTGAGCCGCACATTTTTCGGTATACCGGGCTGCGGTTACAACTGCTTTCTGAGCGATCATTCTCACTAAGCACCCCATCCAGCGATCTGTGCCTCCAGGGCGCCTCCGCTTCCAGAGTCGTTGCTCTGTACACACGTATTGGACCAACTGAAAGAGCCTGGACCGCTTACCACCTGGAAGATCCCATCGATCTGCTCATTGCTCGCTCCGTTGGGATCTGTCATTGAGCCAGTCAATATCACTGAGTCTCCTTGTTGAACCGCAACGTCGGCGAAGCTCCACGTAGTAGCGCTATTGGCCCCAGTCAAGGTGCCGGTAGCGCGAACGACCCCGTTAACGCTGAGAGCGAGGTTCAGATATGGATTTGGGTATGGACCAACATCGATTCTCGCTGAGACTGAGTGGATGGTCCCCACGCCCGCAGGGACCGTAAACGACTGCGAGAAACTTCCTCCGGGCACGTCGTGTGACGTGCCATGATAGTTCGGATTCCCCCGGCAGAACTGAAGTTCTCGCTTTACTGGGGTCCCAAAGGTGTTGTATGCGTATGCCGTCTGATTGGCAATTGCGCTGTATGGAACGTTTGTCGAGAGTCCGCACCCGTCAGTCACGTAGAACCACTCAGTCACAGTGGAGTTATAGGGCCCTGTGAAGCTGCCAGAGCCCGCCGAACCGGGAGTCGCTGCTGTCCCGCCCCCTACTCCCCGTGTCGATGAGTATCCCTGGTTCGCTCTGGATCCGGGGATCCCGAAGGCGCATGCCGGTCCGCTCACGGTCGGCGCACCCCAGCTTATGGTGAACGAATTTCCATTGGTTCCACCGGCTGTGAATGACATCCCGTTCAATGTCGGTGCCACGTCAGGGGTTGCCGTCACCGTATTGCTCGGCGTACTACTGCAATAGACGTTGCACCCTTCGACATTGAGCGTGTATGTGTTCCCATTGAGGAGTCCGCTGACCACCCTGTTCGTGGCGAGGGGCTGATAGGCACCCCCATTGATGCTCACCTGATACGACGCCACGGCGCTTCCGTTCGACGGAGGAGCGGAGAACGACAGCGTGGTGCTCGAAGTGGCAAAGTTCGTTGCCGAAAGATCGGTGACCTTCCCAGGTTCCCCGAACACGGTGAACTGCGCCGACCTTGCGCTCGACTGCGACGGGCCGGCTTTGTTCGTGGCGGTCACGCTAAACACGTAGGCCGTCCCGTTCGACAGACCGGTTGCCAGGTAGGTGATCGGGTTCTCTGTCGACGACGTGGGGGTCACCACGATCGGCGTGCCTACCTCGGCGCCGCCTGGCATCTGGGACACCGAGAGTGCATAGGACGAGACGGAATCACCGTTCGCGGCACTCCCGGTCACGGCGGGCCACTGGACCGCCACCTTCTGGCCTGTCGGGTCGTTCGGCACCGGGGTGGCCGTGGGCAGTCCGGGTGCTTGCGGAACTCCTGCCGGGACCACCGATGCGGATGGCGGACTCCATGGGCTCGGACCCTGCAGGTTGATCGCCTGCACCTCGAACGAGTACGAGTCACCGTTGGTCAGGCTCGGCCACGAGTAGGACGTCGACGATGCCGGCAGGCACCCGGTCGGAGGCGCCACCTGGGGAGAGATCTGAACCTTGTAGCAGGTCACCGGCGTGCCGAGGTCCGTGGGCGCGGTCCAGTCGACGGTGACCGATCCGTCCCCGAACTTCGTTGTCGGCTGCGCAGGTTGATCGGGGAAGTCATTGGGCGTCACTGCACTCGAAGGTTGGCTTGCCGGTCCGGTCCCGACCGAGTTGGTGGCGGCTACCGAGAACGTATAGGGCGTCCCGTTCGTCAGGCCCGTGACTGTGCACGTCGTAGACGTTCCCGGCGAGCAGCCCCCACTGGGAGGGGACGAAGTGACCGTGTAGTCCGAGATCGGCTGTCCGTTGTCAGGAGGAGCCGACCACGAGAGCAGCACCGTACCGTCGCCGATGTAATTGAGCACGCTAGGGGGTCCCGGCGGATCGGGAACGCCCGAAACGGTGATGCTGATGGTCCCCTGGACCTGCCGCGCCGCCTCCTTGGTCTGGTCGGTCACCGTGTAAGTGACCGTGGCCACGCCGACGAAGTGTGCTGCAGCCGTGAAGGAGACCGCCGATCCGTCGGTGGTCACCGAGCCCTGGCCGGCACCACCGATCACCGTGGGCGACGAAACGACGAGTGGGGTCGGGAACGGGTCGAAGTCCTGGTTCAGGACGTCGACCTGGACCGTCTGGCCCTGGTTGTCGACGGCAGTCTGGGGGACCGTTCTCGGAAGTGGAGCCAAACTCGACTCGACGAGGATGGCGATCTGGCCGGTCACCGGTATGCTATTTCCCTGTGTCAATGTGATCGTGACGGTCTGCATCGACGGCACGGGCAATCCTTGCGGCATCACGGTGAGGCTCTGACCGCTGATCTGGGCGTGGAGGCCCATTGGAGCGCTTGGCGCACCCAGCCGGACGCCCAACACGCCATCCGGGTTGGGACTGCCGATGTACTGCGTGAGTGCGAAGTTCGCGGACTTGCCGATCTCTGCGTCGAGGGTCGGGCCGTAGAACAACAGAGGCGCATCCGAGCCGGTCACGGCGATTGGTAACGTCACCACGACTGTCGGCGCGGCCGCATCGCCGACGGCCCCGTTAGTGACTGTCACGTCGATGGATGCAGGCCCCACGTATCCAGTGGAGGGCAGGAACGTCACCGAGGTCCCACTGAGTGCGGTGGCCGTGCCGTTCGCCGCCTGCACCTCGGCCGACGTCACGATCCGCAGTGCCTTGCCACCGGGGTCGGTGACGTAGTTGCCGATGGACAGCGTCACCGGCTTGCCGGACGGCGTGGAGATGGCCGGCAGGGGCGACACCAGCTGGGGCACGTCGGCTTCGCGTGACGGTATTGTGATTGTCGCCGACGCCTGGCCGTCCTTATTCGAGACCGTGTACTGGATCACCTGGGGCTGAGATGCCAGCGGCACCGCATAGACGCCCGAACCAACCGATGTCGGCGTGCCGGCCGAATCGCCCGAGAACCCGACGACACTGAGCGAGTCCGACGAGCCGTACGGATCGGTCACGTGGCTCAGGACGTTCACGTCGACCGTCGCCGCGGTGGCCGTGCTGATGGTCGAGACCACGATGTCCTGGGGGACGGGCAATTGCAGGGCCTTCGGGTCGGCGATGACCGTGAGCGTTCCGGACGCCGACGCCCCGTGCCCGTCGGTGATCGGGTACGTGACGATTGCCTGACCCGATCCCGGCACCGTGACCTGCAACGACGCACCGATCATGACCGCGCCGGTGCCGTTCCCCTTGAGTCCACCCTGGGGCCCGAAGGAGATCGCATAGCCCTGCGGGTCGAAGTCGTGCGCTAGCACGGGGACCACGATCGTCCGACCGGGTGGCGCACTGATCGTCTGCGGGACTCCGACCGGCGGGGCGTCGAGCGGGGCGGCCGGTGCGACGCCGACGCGGACCGACCCGACACCGGTCAGCCCACTCTTGTTCCTGACGACATAGAAGAAGGAATCGGTGCCGTGCCCGTTCGGATAGGACTGGTAGGTCAACCAGCTCGCTCCGACCGCGGTGACCTGGCCCTGCTGGGGGAAGGACGGATCGGACGAGAAGTTGGGGTTCGGGGTCAATCCGACCAGGGTGACCGACTCACCCATCGGATCGATTCCGGCCAGCGGAACGGGAATCGTGACCGTCGAACCTGCTATGACACTGGCGGTCAGCGGCTGTGGGACCGGCGGGGTCGTATCCCCCTGGGACGCGTTCACGGTTACCGTCATGGTGGAGTTGGACGTCTGCCCGGAATCGTCGGTGATCCCGTAGGAGATCACCGCCTGTCCCGGTGCATCGGGCGGGAGGTAGCGGATCTCGGAACCGTCGATGAACGCGGTGCCGTCACCGTGTGCGCCGGCCGAGAAGGTAGATGCCTGCGTGTTGACCGCGACCGACCCGGGAGTCAGCGTCAGCTTCCCTCCCTGGGGATCGAAGTCGTTTACCAACGGGTTGATGGACGTCATGTCGCCGACCACGGTCTGTGCCGACACTGATTCGGCCACCGGTGGCAACGGTGACGTCGCCACCGCCGTCGCCGGCAGCACGTCGATCGACGCCGACGACTGCTGGGATCCGTCGGAGATCGTGTAGTTCAGCATCTGGAGGCTGCCGAGCGCCGACGAGGTGGACAGCCGCACCTGGTCACCCTGGAAAACGCTCGCCTCGACCGGCGAGCCGATGGGAGACGTGACCGACTGCACGACCAGGACGTTCCCGGCGGGGTCGCTGGAGCCATTCAGCACCGGGACGAGGACAGAGCCGCCCGGGGTGAGGTGGGCCACCTGGTCCATGGCCACCGGTGGGCCGGTGGCCGTCGGGTCGGACACGTCGACTCTGATCGTGGTCACGTCGGACTGCTGGCCGACGCCCTGAGGCGGAGCGTCGGTGGCCTGGTAGTCCAGGTAGTAGATGCCCGGGGTGGACGCCTGGAAGTTGATCGTGCCGGCGGAGAAGTTCGGGTTCCAGACGAGCCCGTTGGTACCCGAGGTGGAGGCGGCGTTGATCGGTGTGACCGAGGCGAGCTGCATCGGGTAGTCGTTGGGGTCGGAGTCGACGGATAGCGGCTGCAACACCGTGGGCTGCCCCGCGGTCGCCTGTGCCAGGAACGGCGTCGTCAGCGGCTTGAGTGGCGTGCCCACCGGGGAGATCGTGACCTGGACGGTCTCCGTTGCGGCGTCCGTCCCGTCGCTCACAGTGAGCGTCACCGGCTGCGTACCCGGTGCGCCCCCGGCCCGGAAGGTCACCTCGCCGGAGGGCGTGTACGAGACCTGGTCCCCCGTGCCGGGTGGCAACGACGCTCCAGTCAGGCCGAAGGGGTCCGCCTCGGGGTCGTACCACGAACTCAATGTATTGAACTGGATCGTTGCGCCCTGCAGCACGGAGTAATTCGGTACCTGCCCCACCAGCTTCGGAGGACTCTCGGTCGAGGGTGGGACGACCGTCATGTTAATCGAATTGCTCGCGGTGTCGTTCGGGCCGGCTCCGTCGCTCACCGAGTAGTCGAACTGCGGGATCGCCGTCCCCCCTTGCGCGTTCGCCGGCGGCGTGTACTGGAACTGTGTGCCGTTGTCGACGATCTGCAGCACGCCCTCCGAGGCGGGCAACGAGGTCGGGCTCGTCAGCGTCAGCACGTAATTGTTCGGGTCGGAATCGAACAGGGTGACCGGCAGGTCGGAAGTCCGATCGGGTCGGACACCGAAGGCGACGGGGACCGCCTTCGGTGGCTGTGTCGAATGCGACAGATCGGCGGGACCCGCGCCGGGCTGGTCCTTGTTGAAGTTCGGGTTCAGCTCCTGTTCGAACTGGGACCAGTTCGCCACCTGGTCGAGCCCGTTGTGGACGACCCAGACCTCGCCGTTGACGGCGTCGTTCAGTACGACGACGGCACCGTTGACCCGGAACACCAGCTTGCTGCCGCTCTCCAGACTGGAGATCCGGTAGTCGGCGGGGGTCCCGCCCGTGCACGAGTAGACGTAATTCGACGAGCCGGCCCACGCCGCATTGACACAGCCGTCGTCGAACACCGGCGGGGCCGGGTCACCGCTCACCTTCGCTCCACCGGATGCCAGACTCGCCGCTCCACCCGAGAGGGGCACGGCATAGAGGCCCGAATCGGACGCCACGTACACAACGTCGTTGGCGGGACCCGGTTGCTGGATCTGGAGAGCGGCCGGGTCGGTCGACCCCGTGTCCGCCGTCTCGACCGGGTCAGTGGGAATGGAGACCGGGCTCTGGCCAGCCACGGTCACCGTATGGGCGTCCTGGTCGAGAACTACGGGGACCGACCCCACCGAAGAGACCACGATGTCCTGGTCGCCGGTGCCGACGCTGAGCGACTGCGACTGGCTCGTGGTCTGTCCGTCCGACTCGAGGGTCAGGTTGGTGAGTTGGTGGTTGGACAGCGAGTAGGCATGGGCCACTCCGTCCACTCCCACGACGGCGAGGTGACCGAGGGTCCCCCCCAGGCCAATGAAGGTCGGACGCCGAGTGTCGAACTGGGCTGCGTCGTTCGACGGGAGCAGCCAGAGGTCGTTCCCCGACCGGATGGCCATGGTCTGGCCGCCCAGGGACACCTGCGCACCAACCGGGATGCCAATGACGTGGGCGACAGTTGCCGTCGCCACGTCGACGGGACGGAGCTGGCCCGAAGACGGGCTCACCGTGTAGACGGTTGTTCCCTCCTGGACCACGTCGGGCGACGTTCCACCGGGAAGCACCTGGGCGTCCAACTGGGCGATCTGATGGTTTAGCCTGGCCACGTCCCCCACGGAGCTCCTGGTCACCCAGACCGATGCGTCGTTCAACTGCACCGAGGCGGCCGGATCCCCCTTGGCCACGTACGAGGCGACGGCGTAGACCAGGATGATCAGGACGACGATCCAGGTCTTGAGGTGCTCGCGGAACGACTGGACCACGCGTGCCATCGCACTCCGCCACAGCCCGCCTGAGCCCCTCACGCCGGTCACCTTACTCATCGTCTCTCCGCCTCACCACTTGTCCTCGGGTCCTTCAGTCGATCCGACATCCGGACACCGCTGAATGCAGGACCCGTCTGTCGAAATGTTCGCCGTCCGCCGTGATCGTGGCAGCACCCTGTCGATGGGTCAATGGGGAGAACTCCCCGGAGCCGGGTCGCCGTCGAGCAACGCCAGGTCCTCGATCTGCACCATTCGAGTCGACACTGCTAGCTCGACCAGACCGGCGCGTCGGTTCACCGCCAGCCGTTCGGAGTCCCCACGTAGTCCGCGCAAGCCGCGCTGGTCGAGCTTCTCGCAGATGACGTCCAGCTTCCGATTGAACTTCGTCAACGTCCAACCCAGTCGCTCCGCCGCCTGCGCCGACGTGGGGATCTGGGTCACTCCGGCGCCCCCCGCCCGAAGGATCGGCTCGCACAGTGCAAGGACCAGGCGCACCTGCTCCGGCGTCAGGTCGACCAGGTTCATCGTGGTCGTGCCGCCCATGCCATGGTCGCTGTTCCAGTCGACCGTCTCGTACGGCGCCTCGTCGAGGATCAGGTCGATCTCGTAGGTCGTGGCGCCGGCTGTGAACCGGAGCGTGGTCGCGTTGAACACAAGGGGGATCCGTGATCCCGGGGCTAGCCAGGCGTGGAACGACGAACCGGTCGAGGCGACCGTCGCGGCCACCTGGGACCCCACGTTCGCCACCCACCAGAGCCCGTCCCCCATCCTCAGCTGGAGGAACCGACGGTGCAGGAACGGGTTGCTGTCGATCACCAGGTCACCCTCACGCCCGATGGTGAACACGGTAGTGGGATCCAGTCGGTAGACCTCGCCGCAGAATTCCACACGAGCGCCTCGGGGCGCATTACTGTCCACCTGCTCGTCGGTCTCGTCCGCCATCAGCCCACGCACTGGTAGGAGGTGTTGGTGGACGGGGTACCCTGCGAGTTCACCGTCTGGACATACACACAGAACTGCGTCCCCGTCGTCCAAGGGACCGAATAGGGGGACGAACTCGCTTGCTGCGGCTCCTGTCCCTGGACCACGACGTTGTACGTGTCACCGGCCTGGGGGTCAGGGTTGCTCCACGTCACCGTGGCCGTGCCGTTCGCCACCGAGGCAGTGAACGTCGGGGTGGCCGGGATCGACGTACCCAGTGGAGCCGTCGTGGTGGTCGTCGATGAGGCCTTCGCCGGCGGTGCGCCGTGTGACGAGAGCGCCAGCGAGCCGGCGACTACCGCGACCACCACTCCGACCAGGACCGCCCCGACGACCCTCCCGCGGGTCCAGGCGGGTCCTGCCTCGGTCGGTGTGCCGTCGGATTCGTCCGGAGCCGGAGCCGGCGCCGATGCGATCGGACGCTTCCGGGTACCGGTGGCGTCGTCCACGGTCGCCCGGTTGCCGCCCGGCATCGGCACGCCGGCGATCGGGAGCGCGCCAAGGAGCGGTGTCGCTGCGGATCCCCGGGGCTCGGACTGCGGGCGCCCACGGGTGGCGAGTTCCGAGTTCCCTCCACCCCCGACCGGATCGGACGGCTGGGATCGGTCCACCGGCCGCGCTGACGGGGGCCTCGTCCGTTGGTCGGTGTCCGTGGTCGCCTGCGGGCTGATCCGTTGGGGCATACGCCCCCTGGTCTCCTCGGCCTCGTCATCGGGCGAGTGCACGGACGCGTCGGCGGGATCATCCGGCACCACCACCGAGGTCATCTTGAGGCGGAGCTCCTGCTCGACACCCTGGAGATCCCGCGCGAAGGCCATCGCCGTCTGATGGCGCTGCTCGGGGTCCTTCGCCATTGCCTGGCGCAGAACGCGGACCAGCGAGTCGGGGACGTCGCCCCGCCCGATCGCCGGCACCGGCATTCGCTCGATCCGGTCCATGAGGTCGAGTGCCCGGTTGCTCTCACCGGGCACCTCGAACGGCGACCGTCCGGTGAGCAGGTTGAAGACCGTGGCACCCAGCGAGTAGACGTCCGAACGCTCGTCGAGCACGGAGTCGGAGTCGAAGGCCTCAGGCGGTGCCCAAGGGATCGACAGCCCCTCGCTCGCCCCGTCGCCTGCGGCTGCCCCGGTCGCGCCGGCGATCCCGAAGTCGGTGAGCCCGGGCTCGCCGAACTCTCCGGTCAGGACGTTGGCCGGCTTGATGTCCCGGTGGATGACGCCCGCCCGGTGCGCCGTCTCCACTGCGCTCGCCACCTGGATGGAGATCTGCAGGGTCTCGGCCACGGTGAGCAGGCTCCGTCGGCTCCGGACAGCCAGATTGTCCTTCGGGTAGTACTGCATGACGATGTATGGGCGGCCGTCCGAGGAGACGTCCGCGTTGAGCACCCCCACGATGTAGGGGTGGCCGGAGAACCGGGCCATCGTGTTGGCCTCTGCCGTGAAGCGCCGCTCGTCCTCCTTGGTCAGTACCCCGCCCACCAGGACCTTCACCGCGACAGGCATCTTCGGAAGTTCGCGCTCGAACAGGTAGACGTCTGCGAACCCTCCCGACCCCAGCAGTTGGACGTAGCTGTGGCCCGGCAGGTCCGGTGGCGGTGCCGGTTCCCTCCGGGGACTCATGACGGGACCTCGTAGACGAAGGTGATCTCCTCGGCGATGGTGATGACCGTGCCGGGCGAGATCGGCTGCTCCTCGGAGGCACGGAGGCGCTCGGGGGGCTGGCCCGGCAGAGTGACCACCGTCCCGTTAGTGCTTCCGAGGTCCACGACGATCACATGCCAGCCGTCGAGCTTCACCTCGAGGTGGTTCCTGCTGATGTCCTTGTCCGGGCTGGGGACGGTGACCAGTTGGGGAATCTCGCGGGCCGACACACGTTCCGCCTTGGGCGAACGTCCGACGATGACGGAACGGTCTAGCTCCACCTCGATCCCGTTGGAGAAGCGGAGCACCCCCAGGACCGGTCGGGGCATGGACACCGCGTCGACCAGTTCGATGGGAAGGCCACAAGAGCGGCAGGTCGCCGCTGCGGCCGGATTAGGGTGGCCCACATCGCACCACACGCCCTGGACGGTGGGACCTGACGACGACGCCGGGGGCATCCCGGTGGTCCTGCACTTGCCGAGACTGGCCCGCGACACAGTCATCGACGGGTCTTCCTCGGGGTCGTCGTCCGGTGCCGGCCGACCCCCGATCGGCGAAGCGTCGGGAGCGGACGACGGGCCAGCAACAACGCTCGGTGCCGGAGGCACCGGAGCCGGTGGGGCGGACGTCTGGACCGGAGCGACCCCCGGGACGCCATCGATCAGGGCATGTCCCGCTGCAGGGGGTGGAGCGACCGACGATCCTGCCGGCCCATGCGCTCTTGGGGGGAGGAATGCACTGGGGCTGAGGGCCTCCGGCGCAACATGCCCGTGGTCGGTTGCCTGGTCGGGGACGCTGGGCACCCCGGCCGAGGAAGACGCAACTGGGGGCAGGTCCGTGTCGTTGGTCTCCGACCGGACGGCTGCACGTTCGACAGGGAGGGGAAGGCGAGTTGCCCCGAAGAGGTCGTCGAAGTTGTCCTCTTCCTCGATCGGGGCGTTACCGGACGGGGGTGGCCCAGGTTCGACGGGAAGCTCCGTGCGTGCGCCGTCGAGATCTAGGAGGTCGCCCTCGGTCAGCGTCGAATCGGGGTAGTCGGCAGGTTCCGACTCGACCGGTGACTCCAGGATCGTGGCTCCACCGGCTGCGTCGGGCGCGTCCATGAAGACAGCGGCGACTTCGGCGACTTCAGCCTCCTGCTCTGCGATGGCTGGCTCGTCGAGCACCTCGGCGTCGGTTTCCGTCGACGGCGGGACCACGTCAGGGGGTGGGACCACTGTCTTAGGTCGATCTATGGCGGGCGCCGACCAGTCGACGGACAGTGCGTCTGCTGGGACAACGCCACTCCTCAACGGCAGGTCACCGCCCTCGCTGAGCTCGCCGAGGAAGAGCTGCACCGGGCCGGTGACCGCGTGCTCCTTCCACGTCTGCGCGTCGCTGGCCAGGATCTGCACCGGCTCGCTTCCTTCGGCCCCCACTGCGCCACGCGCGGCGCCACGCAGGAGGACGTGGGTCTCGGCATCGGCGCGGTAGGCAATCGCGATGGTCGGCAGATTGCGGAGCCCGACATCGAGGACGGCCTCGACGAGCTCTTCGAGCGACGAGGCGGTGCTGAGGGTGGGCCACAACCCCGTCGCCGCCGAGCGGCTCACCTCCGGTCCCAGAAGCACGAGGCACGATCCAGTGACCAGGCCGGTCCCCGACCCCGGACGGTACGTCACGATTCCCGGCCGATCCTCAGGCATCGGGGTCCGTCCCCGGCGACACGTCCGGCAAGAGTTCCGGAACCGCCACCGCCGGGCCCTGTTCCGTTCCCCCGGTGGATGCAGGAACCACATCGATCATGGTCGGACCGTTGCCCCCGGTCACGGGGGTGATTCGATCAGGCGGCTTCGACTGCGGGACTTCGGCGATCAGCTCATCGGCGGTGGCCGGTTCCACCGCGGTCCGCTCGAACGGCACCGAGATGGTGGACGGCACGTCGGGGCGGGGACGACCGGGGGAAGTGTCTTCCAGGTCGTCCTGGTCATCCGCGAACACATCGACGACGACAACGGTCACGTTGTCGTGCCCCCCCGCAGCCACGGCCCGTTCGACCAACCGTGTTGCGGCCGTCGTGGGGTCAGCCTCACCGGACAGGACCTCGGCTATGTCGACGTCGGACACCTCGCCGGTGAGTCCGTCCGAGCAGAGCAGGAACCGCTCGCCGGGGACAGGGGGGAGCAGCCAGATGTCCGGCTCGACGGAATCGTCTGTACCGATGGCACGGGTGATCACGTGGCGCAGCGGGTGCACCTTCGCCTCGGCGGAGGTAATCGAGCCCAGTTCGACGAGCTCCTGGACCTCGGTGTGGTCGGTGGTCACCTGCTCCAGTGATCCTTCGAACCACCGATAGAGCCGGGAGTCCCCCACGTTGAAGATCAGCCAGAGTTCCTGGGACCGGTCGAGGACATGGACAAGGCCGACGGCGGTGGTGCCCATTCCCTCGAGCTGGTCGACCTGACTGGACTGGTCGAGCACTCGTTCGTTGGCCTCCACGAGTGCCCGACTGACCTCGTCGACCGTGACCTGATCCGAGCTCGCCAGCTGGCGGAAGCGGATCGACGTCAGTCCGCTGGCCACCTCACCCGCCGCACGTCCTCCCATGCCGTCGGCGACCAGGAATACGGGAAACTGCGCAAGGAAGGAATCCTCGTTGTGGTCCCTGATCAAGCCGACATCGGTAGCAGACCCCCAATTCGTGGAGATCACCTGTCGCACCCGCCGGGGTCACGGTCGCGAACCGTCCCGACCGGGGCAACACTGGACATCCGCAACCGGCGTGTCTCCAAGAACTCCAACGTCCACCGCTCCGTCTGTCCGCTCCCGCAACAGCGAGTTGCCCAAGAGGGACAACCTAGATCAGACCGGCGAGGCATTCCAGGTTGAGTTCGGGGAGAACTCCCCTTGACCGGAATCCCCTCCGTGACAGACCGACGCGCCCCGGACCCGCCCGCCCTCAGCCCTTGGCGAGCCCCAGGACGGAGTAGATCTCGCGGGTCGCGCTCGACCGGTTGAGCGTGTAGAAGTGCAGTCCGGGCACGTCGGCGGCGAGCAGCTGCTCGCACAGCTCGGTGGCGCACGCCACCCCTTCGTGACGGACCGCCTCGGCCCCGCCCCGGGCGTCGGCCGCCTCCAGCCGCTCCACCATCCACCCCGGCACGGCGGCACCCATGGTGGCCATCCGGGGGACCGAAGTGAGGCTGGTCACCGGCATGATGCCCGGAAGCACCGGCTTGGTCACGCCCCGCTCGGCCAGGTCGGCGACCAGGGAGGTGTACTCGTGGGCCTCGAAGAAGAACTGCGTCACGGCGAAGTCGGCCAGGGCCAGCTTGGCGGCCAGGTGGTCCCGGTCGCTGGCACGATCGGGCGAGAGGGGGTGTCCTGCAGGCTGGGCCGCCACGCCGATGGAGAAGCCACCGATGGCCCTGGCCAGCTCGACCAGCTCCGAGGCGTGGCTGAGCTCGCCGACGCCGGCGTCGGGTTCGGTGGGCGGATCGCCACCCAGTGCCATCAGGTTCTCGACCCCGGACCTGCGCAGTTCGACCAGGATGTCGGCCAGCTCCAGGCGGGTGTGGGCCACGCAGATCAGGTGGGCCATCGGGACCAGGTTGGTGGTCCGCAGCATCCCCGTGACCAGGTCCACCGTCCGCCTCCTCGACTCCGCGCCGCCCCGGTAGGTGACCGAGACGAAGGAGGGACCCAGGGGCTCGAGGTCGCGCAGGGTGGCGACCAGCGTCGCCTGCTCGGCGTCGTTCTTCGGCGGGAAGAACTCGAACGAGAAGGTCTTGCCCTTGTCGAGCAGGTCGGCGATGCGTGTCATGGTCGTTCCAGACTACTTCCGGGCACCCGTTTTCGACTAGATGATCAATTCCGAGGGGTCAGTGGTCATAGGCCAGCAACGAACGGTGTGGTCGGGCACCGATGTGATCGTTGTGCCAGATGGCCGCGGTCAACGCCAGTAGCCGCTGCAGGATTCGGACCATCACACCGGC
>JBEKRV010000045.1:0-30213 GCA_049517675.1 Acidimicrobiales bacterium | reverse complement strand
AGCCGGGGAGGAACAACCGTCACAAGGAGCAGTCATATGGCCGTCGTCACCATGAAGCAGCTGTTGGGCGCGGGCGTCCACTTCGGGCACCAGACCCGCCGGTGGAACCCCAAGATGCGTCGCTTCATCCTCGGAGAGCGCAACGGGATCTACCTGATCGACCTCCAGCAGACGATGAAGGGGATCGAGGAGTCCTACGGGTTCATCCGGGACCTGGTCGCCGGAGGCGGGACCATCCTCTTCGTCGGGACCAAGAAGCAGACGCAGGGCCCCGTGGCCGTCTACGCCGACGCGTGCGGGATGCCCTATGTGAACGAGCGGTGGTTGGGCGGCATGCTCACGAACTTCCAGACCGTCTCCACCCGGGTGAAGCGGATGAAGGAGTTCGAGGCCATGCAGCGGGCCGGCGACTTCGACGCCATGCCGAAGAAGGAGGCCCTCCGCCACACGCGCGAGCTCGAGAAGCTCCAGCGGAACCTCGGAGGGATCCGCGGGCTCGACAAGCTGCCCGACGCCATCTTCGTGATCGACACCAAGAAGGAGCACATCGCCGTCACCGAGGCCAACAAGCTCGGCCTGCCGGTCGTCGCCGTGGTCGACACCAACTGCGACCCGGACGTGATCACCCATGTGATCCCGGGCAACGACGACGCCATCCGCTCGGGTGCCCTGCTGTGCCGCGTTGTGGCCGACGCGGTCACCGAGGGTCGATTCATCGCACAGAACCGTCCGGCCGCGAGCAGCGCCCCGGCGCCTGCCGCCCCGGTCGCGGCTCCGGCACCCACCGCGCCGGCCGCCGAGACCCCCGCGGCACCCACCGCGCCGGCCGCCGAGACCCCCGCGGCACCCGCCGCGCCGGCCGCGCCGGCCGCCGAGACCCCCGCGGCACCCGCCGCGCCGGCCGCTCCTGCCGCCGAGACCCCCGCAACCGAGGCTCCCGCGACTCCTGCCGCCGAGGCTCCCGCAACCGAGGCTCCCGCGGCTCCCGCAACCGAGGCTCCCGCCCCGGTGGCCGAGGCTCCCACGACCGAGGCTCCCGTCCCGGTGGGCGAGGCTCCCACGACCGAGGCCCCTGCCACCCCGGTGGCTCCCGCTGCCCCGACTTCGACCGAGGAGGTCTGATCGTGTCCGCATTCACCGCCAAGGACGTCCAGAAGCTGCGTCAGCTGACTGGCGTCGGGATGCTCGATGCCAAGCGCGCCCTCGAGGAGAACGACGGCGACATGGACGAATCCGTCACCTGGCTCCGGGAGCAGGGCCTGGCCAGTACGGCCAAGCGCTCCGACCGTGAGGCATCCGAGGGCGCCGTCGCCATCGGCCGGGCCGACAACGTTGTCTCGATCGTGCAGCTGCGGTCCGAGACCGATTTCGTGGCCAAGTCCGCCGAGTTCGTCGCGTTCGTGTCCGAGCTCGCCGACCTGGTGGCGGCCAAGGGCGTCGACGCGATCGCCGAGCGGGCCGACGAGCTCGACTCGATGAAGATCACCCTCAAGGAGAACATCTCCGTCGGCCGGGTCGTTCGGATCGAGGCCCCCGACAACGGTGCGGTCGACTCGTACCTCCATCTGCAGGCCGGACGCGGGGTCAACGCCGTGGCCGTGGCCGTGGCCGGGGGTTCGACCGAGCTCGCCCACGACATCGCCGCCCACATCGCCTTCGCCCGCCCCCTCTACATCAACCGCGAGGACGTCCCGGAGGCCGAGGTCGCCGCCGAGCGCGAGACCGTCGAGAGGATCGCCCGCAACGAGGGGAAGCCCGAGGCCTCGCTGGCGAAAGTCGTCGAGGGCCGCTTGAACGGCTGGTACAAGGAGCGGGTCCTGGTCGACCAGCCGTTCGTGAAGGACGAGAAGCAGACCATCGGGAAGTTGCTCGGCGACGCCAAGGTGACGGAGTTCGCCCAGGTCGTCGTCGGCGACTGACGCTACGGTGGGCGAGCGACAGCGCATCATCCTGAAGCTCTCGGGCGAGGCCCTGGCCTCGTCCGCGTCGGACGAGACGATCGATGCATCCGCCGTGGAGCAGCTGGCCCGCGAAATCGCCCAGACGCGCGAGGAGTTCGACCTCGAGCTCGCCGTGATGGTGGGCGGTGGGAACATCTGGCGGGGTACCACCGGCGCCGGTGCCGGGATGGACCGCGCCACGTCGGACACCATGGGGATGCTCGGGACGGTCATCAACGCGCTCGCCCTCCAGGACGCGCTCGAGCAACACAATCAGGCCACGAGGGTCCTCTCCGCCGTACAGATGGCCGAGGTGGCCGAGCCCTACATCCGTCGGCGGGCGATCCGCCACCTCGAGAAGGGCCGGGTCGTCGTGTTCGCTGCCGGCATGGGCAACCCCTACTTCACGACGGACACCTCGGCCGCACTCCGTGCCGCCGAGATCGAGGCGGTACTGCTCTGCAAGGGCACCCACGGGGGCGTGGACGGCGTCTACACGGCCGACCCCCGACTGGACCCCACGGCCACCCGCTACGACGAGGTGTCCTTCATGGAGGTGGTATCCAAGGACCTTCGGGTCATGGACCTGACCGCCATCACCTTCTGCATGGACAACGGGCTCCCGATCCGGGTGTTCGACCTGATGGAGCCGGGCAACATCCGCAAGGCGTTGAGCGGCGAGTCGATCGGCACCCTGGTCCGATGAACGCCCTGCTCCGAGGGTTCGCCGGGTGCGTCCGGACCACGATGACTACGCTGTTCCGCTAATGGACGACGACCTGACCGCACTCGTGGTGGCCGATGCCGGGGAGCACATGGCCAAGGCGGTGGAGCACACCCAGTCGGAGTTCAGCGCCATCCGCACCGGGCGCGCGACGCCCGCCCTGGTCGAGCACCTGAAGGTCGACTACTACGGCACCGAGACCGAGCTCCGCCAGATGGCGGGGTTCAGTGTCCCCGAGGCCCGCATGCTCGTGGTCTCCCCCTACGACAAGAGCTCACTGGCCGCCATCGAGAAGGCCATCCAGAGTTCCGACCTGGGCATCACCCCGTCGAACGACGGAACGGTCATCCGGCTGTCGTTCCCGGTGCCCACCGAGCAGCGGCGCAAGGAGCTCGTCAAGGTCGTCAAGCAGAAGGCGGAGGAGGGCAGGGTGGCCGTCCGCACCGTGCGCCGGAACGCCCGTCAGGAGCTCGAGGGCATGCAGAAGGACGGCGACCTCTCCACCGACGAGCTCGATCGGGTCGAAAAGGACCTGGAGAAGTTGACCCAGGACCACGTCGCCGCCATCGACCGCCTTCTCGTCCACAAGGAGCAGGAGCTCCTCGAGATCTGAGCGCAGCCGGACGGACGTCCGGAGACGACGCCGGGCCGATCGACGGCCCGGCACTGACTATGGGCCGGCCCGAGGGCCCGTTCCTGGGGAGGATCATCAACGTGGAGTACGGCCCGGACAGGGAAGACGAGGAGCTGGACGAGGACGGCAGTCCTGCGCGGCCCGATCCGTCCGGTCCCTCGACGGGTGGCGTGCGGATCATCGGCGCCGAGACGGCCGCGGAGATCACGTCCGAGATGCCGGTGGTGCCGCCCGCCCACATCGCGAAGGAGGGCACGCCCCACAGCTCGGTACGGATCATCGATGATCCGGACGCCAGCGAGTCCCCGGAGGCGCCGTCGGACGCCGCCCACGCCGAGCTCCCGCACTGGACCGAGCCGGCCACCGGTCAGGTACCCGCGGTGCTCGCCCGCGATGCCGACTCCGGTGCAGGTGCCGGAATCCTCCCTCCGACCTGGCGCGAGGAGGACGCCGACTGGACGGCCCACGAGGAGGAGTTCGAGCCCTCGATGTTCAGTGACGATCGGACCTCCCTCGGCGCTCTCGACGAGACGGACGGCGCCGACGAGGAGCGTCGCCCGTGGGAGTTCGACCTCGACTCGGTCCGCCCCGGGCAGCCCGGTCCCGGGGCGTCGACCACCTCCGATCCCATCACCGAGCCCGTCGACGTGGTGAGGGCAGGCGGTGAGCACGGCGGCGAGCGGGAGCCCGAGCCGTCCGCACCGTCGTCGCCCGACCGGGTGTACACCGGCGACGCGACCGCGGCGATCTTCGTCGGCGACGCGGGGGGCGCGGCCCCGGGCGGGCCCCGTGCCGCCGGGGCCGAGGGTGGCGAATCCCCCGACGAGCGTGGGGACGCCCTCGATGTGGACGAACCGGCCGGGCCGTCGGGCACCCCCCGTATCGGCCGGGCCCGGCGGAGTGGCCTACTCCCCACCCGCCTGAAGGCCAAGCGTCCCGACGATCCCGACGGCACCCTGGCCGAGCCCCTGGCCGCCGAACCTCCCGGTGCGGTGGTCGCCGAGGTTCCCGGCGCCGGTCGACGCCGCTCCGGACTGGCCGGTCTGGCCGCGGCCGACCGGATGGCCGAGCAGGAACACGAGAGCGAGTCGGCCGCGGCGGAGCAGGACTCGCCCGTACTCGCCACCGACGAGTACCGGGGCCGTCGGTCGAAGCGCAAGCCGGGAGCAGCCACCGCCGACCGTCCGCTCCGGTCCAGCAGCAATTACACGCCCGAGGTCACCGGGGGCATGCCGCCGGCGCCGGTGTCGCCCGAACGGACCCGTGAACGCGAGCAGTCCGGTGGCAGCACCGGCCTCCGGGTCGGCACCGGTGTGGCCGTGGCCGTGGTGGCCCTGCTCGCCTTCAAGATCGGCACGGTGACCTCGCTCGTACTGAGCCTCCTCATCGTGACGTTCGCGGCCGGCGAAGCCTTCGCCGTGCTCCGTAGGGCCGGGTGGCGCCCGGCCACCCTCCTCGGACTGGTCGGGACGATCTCCTTGATGGTCGGGGCCTACAACAAGGGCATCGCCGCCCTTCCCCTGGTCATGGTGCTGATCACCGTGTTCACGCTGCTCTGGTACCTGTTCGGCGTCGAGCGGGGCTCGGCCGTCGCCGGTACGGCCTCGACCATGCTGGTGGTCGGATGGGTCGCGCTCCTCGGCTCGTTCGCCGGGCTCCTGCTCGCCCCGTCCACCTTCCCGGACCGGCACGGCATCGCCTTCCTGCTCGGCGCCATCATCGCCACCGTGGCCAACGACGTCGGCGCCCTGGTGATCGGGCGGTGGGTCGGCAGCCACCAGCTCGCCCCCAATGTGAGCCCCAACAAGACCTGGGAGGGCCTGGCCGGCGGTGCCCTCGCGTCCATCCTGGTCTCGACGGTCGCGGTCGGGGCCATCCATCCGTGGTCACCGGCCAATGCGGCGTTGCTCGGTGTCGTCGTGGCCGTGGTCGCCCCACTGGGCGATCTGTGCGAGTCCCTCCTCAAGCGCGACCTCCACCTGAAGGACATGGGGACGCTCCTTCCCGGACACGGCGGGGTCCTCGACCGGGTCGACGCCCTCATCTTCGTGCTGCCCGCCACGTACTACCTGGTCCGCGCGCTCAACATCGGTTGAACTTCGGGCAGGCTGGTGGGATGACGCCCGCGACCGGTGCCACAGCTGCGACGGCGTCCCGTGGCCCCGGACGTGGTCCGACGACGGTCAGCGTGGTGGGATCGACCGGTTCCATCGGCACCCAGACCCTCGACGTGGTGACCGAGGAGCCCGGCAGCTACGAGGTCGTCGCCATCGGGGCCCAGCGCTCGGTCGACACCCTGGTGGCCCAGGCGCTCGAGTTCCGACCACGGGTGGTGGCCATCGGCGATTCCTCCCTCGCCGCCGACCTGGCCTCCCGGCTGCCCGAGGGCATCGAGGTGGTGGCCGGCGCGGACGGCCTGGCATCGATCGCCACCGAGGCCGACGTGGTGGTCAACGGCGTGGTGGGGTTCGCCGGGCTGACGGTGACCCTGGCGGCCCTCGAGGCCGGCTGCCGGCTCGCCCTCGCCAACAAGGAGTCGATCATCGCAGGCGCCCCGGTGGTGGCCCGGGTGCGCCGCACCCCCGGTGCCGAGATCATCCCGGTGGACTCGGAGCACTGCGCCCTGCACCAGTGCCTCCGCTCCGGTCGACCCGAAGACGTGGCCCGGCTGCTGCTGACCGCCTCCGGGGGGCCGTTCCGGGGAAGGAAGGCCGACGAACTCGCCGACGTGGGCGTGGACGAGGCACTGGCCCATCCCACGTGGTCCATGGGTCCGAAGATCACGGTGGACTCCTCCACCCTGATGAACAAGGGGCTCGAGGTGATCGAGGCCCACGAGCTCTTCGGGGTCCCCTACGACGCCATCGAGGTGGTCGTGCACCCCCAGTCGATCGTCCACTCCATGGTCGAGTACGTGGACGGTGCCGTGGTCGCCCAGCTGTCGATGCCGGACATGCGCCTGCCCATCGGATACGCGCTGGCCTACCCGGGTCGCCTGGGGACCGCATTCGGTGCCATCGACTGGTCGACCCTGTCCCTCCTGGAGTTCGAGCCGCCGGACCGGGTCGCGTTCCCCTGCCTGGACCTGGCCTTCCGGGCCGGCCGCACCGGGGACCTGGCCCCCGCCTGGTTGAACGCGGCCAACGAGGTCGCGGTCGCCGCATTCCTGGACGGCCGCATCACCTGGTCGGCCATCGCCGACGTGGTCGCCGCCACACTCGACCGCTACGAGGGCGCCGGGGGCGGACCGGAGCGGACCGTCGAGGACGTCCTCGACGCCGACGCCACCGCTCGACGGCTGGCCGGTGGTGCGGTCGGCGGGAGGAGCGCCCGATGAGCGCAGTGGACCTCCGGCCGACCGAGGACCACGGTGCGTCGGACGGTCCCACCGGGGACGGTGGGGCCGTCGTGGCCGGCAAGACCGCGGTCCGGTCGCTGCTCGAGCTGGTGGTCGTGGTGGCGGCGGTCGTCGCTCTGGCCGTCTCGGCGGGCCAGGTCGACCTGCTCATCGTCGTCGCCTGCCTGGTGGTCATGATCATGGTCCACGAGCTCGGCCACTTCCTGACGGCCAAGCGCGGTCACATGAAGGTCACCGAGTACTTCCTCGGCTTCGGACCACGCCTGTGGTCGTTCCGGAAGGGGGAGACCGAATACGGGATCAAGGCGATCCCCCTGGGCGGCTACGTGAAGATCCCGGGGATGACCAACCTGGAGGAGGTCGATCCGGCGGACGAGGCCCGCACCTACCGCGAGCAGCCGTTCCACGCCCGCATGCTGGTGGCCGTGGCCGGCTCGGCCATGCACTTCCTGATGGCCTTCGTGCTGTTGTGGACGTTGGTGACCTTCGTCGGGCTGCCCAACGGCGACAAGGTGGATGTCCAGCAGTTCGTCCCCGTCGACGGACGGCCCGGTCCGGCCCAGTCGGCCGGGCTGCAGGCCGGCGACGTGGTGGTCTCGGTCGACGGCCGGGCCGTCGATGGCGACAGTTCGACGCTGATCTCGGTCATCCACTCCCACCCCGGAGTCCCGGTCACCCTGGTCGTCGAGAGGGACGGGTCCGACCACACCCTGGTCGTGACCCCCCTGGACGGGCGCACCGCGCACGAGACCGGAGCCGCCCAACCGGCCGGCACGGCACCCTACGGCGTCATCGGGGTGAGTCTCGGATCCCCGTTGGAGCGGGTCGGCCCGGTGGCGGGGGTCGGGCGGTCCGTCGACGACATGGTCCGGTTCTCGTGGGCATCGGTGGTCGGCGTGGCCCACCTGTTCTCCCCGTCGGCCACCATCCAACGGTTCCGGGAGGTGGGCAGTGCCAAGGCGGCGAGCCAGGCATCGGCCAACGGCACAAGGGTCTCGTCCCTCCTCGGGGTCGGTCAGGTGGCCGAGGACGCGCTGCAGGCCAGCATCGGCGACTTCCTCATCATCCTCATCTCGATCAACCTGTTCGTCGGCATCTTCAACCTCTTCCCCATGCTCCCCCTCGACGGCGGCCACGTGGCGATCGCCGTGTACGAGAAGATCCGGACCGGGAAGTCCAAGGTGCTGTACCACGCCGACGTGACCAAGCTCCTCCCGTTCACCTGGGCGTTGGTGCTGTTCCTCGGGGTGCTGGTGACCACCTCGCTCCTCACCGATCTCCTCCACCCGGCGGCCAACCCCTTCGGGTAGTGACATCCCGGGGCCTCCCGACGGGCACGCGCCGGTAGCATCGGGGTCATGGCACACCCGGCAGGAGACCTCACCCACCGCCGCCCGACCCGCCAGATCCACGTGGGCGACGTGGCCGTGGGCGGTGGTGCCCCGGTGACGGTCCAGTCGATGACCACGACCAAGACGGCCGACGTCGACGGGACCCTGAGCCAGGTCTACGCGCTGGCGGCGGCCGGGGCGGACATCGTCCGGTGCACGTGCAACGAGGAGGCCGCGGCCGAGGGGCTGGCCCGGATCGTCCCGCGCTCGCCGGTGCCGATCATCGCGGACATCCACTTCCACGTGGAGATGGCGTTGGCCGCGCTCGAGGCCGGGGTCCACGGGCTCCGGCTCAATCCGGGGAACCTGCGCAAGGCCCACGAGATCAAGCTGGTGGCCTCCGAGGCGAAGGATCGCGGCGTGCCCATCCGCATCGGGGTGAACGCAGGGTCGCTGCATCCCGACCTCTACAAGAAGTACGGGGGAGCCACCCCCGAAGCCCTGGTCGAGTCGGCCCGCACCGAGCTGGCCTACTTCTCCGAGGTCGGCTTCGACGACGTCAAGATCTCGGTCAAGGCGTCGTCGGTCCCGCTGATGATCGACTCGTACCGACTGGCGTCGGAGACCTTCGACCACCCCCTCCACCTGGGGGTGACCGAAGCCGGGCCCCCGCCTGCGGGGCTGTTGAAGGGCACCGCGGGGATCGCCACACTGCTGGCCGAGGGCATCGGCGACACCATCCGGTACTCGCTGACCGCGGATCCGGTCGACGAGGCCCGGGCCGGACGCCAGCTGCTCGAGGCCCTCGGGCTGCGTGAGCGCAAGGGGCTCGACCTCATCGCCTGCCCGAGTTGCGGACGGTCCGAGATCGACGTGATCGCCGTGGCCCAGGCGGCCCAGGACGCCCTCGGGAACCGGAACCTCCCGATCCAGGTGGCCGTCATGGGGTGCGTGGTCAACGGTCCCGGTGAGGCCCGCGAGGCCGACCTCGGGATCGCGGCGGGCCGCAGGCGCGGTCACCTGTTCATCAAGGGGAAGATCGTCCGGGTCGTCCCGGAGGACCAGATGGTCGAGGCCCTCGTGCTGGAGGCCGAGCGCCTGGTGGCCGAGGGCGTCGAGGCCCGGCTGGCCGCGGCCGACGCCGGTGCCGAGGCCGAGGCCGAGGCCGATCGGCGCGAGTTGCTCGACGCCAAGGGTGACGACGCAAACGCTTCCGAGTCCAAGGTCGAGCTGATCCGCAAGCGCTTCGGCGACGAGGGCGCGCCGACCGGCTGACCACCGGATTCCGGGCGGGACGGCAGGTCGACCCACGGACGACCCCCGAGGGGTGGAAGGGCGGACGGTAGGCTCTCCGCCCATGCGCATGTCCCGCCTCATGGTCCGAACCCTGCGAGAGGCCCCGGCCGACGCCGAGGTGGCCAGCCACCAGCTGCTGGTGCGGGGCGGGTACATCCGTCGCCTGGCCTCCGGGGTGTACACCTTTCTACCCCTCGGGTTGCGGGTGCTGCACAACATCGAGCGGGTCGTCCGCGAGGAGCTCGACGCCTCCGGCTGCCAGGAGCTGCTGCTCCCGGCCCTCCATCCGCTCGAGCTGTGGGAGCAGAGCGGCCGGGCCGAGCTGTTCGGGAGCGACGCCCTGCCCGCCATGGTCGTCGAGGGGCGTGGGGGGAGCTTCGTGCTGGGGCCCACCCACGAAGAGGTGGTGACCGTCACGGTCGGGGCCGAGGTCGACTCGTACCGGCAGCTGCCGATCACCGTCTACCAGATCCAGGTCAAGTTCCGCGACGAGGCCCGCCCCCGGTTCGGCCTCCTGCGCACCCGCGAGCTGATCATGGCCGACGCCTATTCGTTCGACGCCGACAAGGAGGGTATGCAGGAGTCGTACCGGGTCGTCTACGACGCCTACCTGCGCATCTTCGCCCGCCTGGGCCTCGACGTGTCCCCGGTGGAGGCCGAGTCGGGCGCCATCGGCGGTGACGTGAACCACGAATTCATGGTCCCGTCGGCCGTCGGCGAGGACCACTTCGTGCGGTGCGTGTCGTGTGGCTATGCCGCCAACGTGGAGGCGGCCACCCGGGGTGGCACCGACACCCCGGGTGGGGCGGTGGCCGACGCCCCGCCCCTGGTGGACCACCACACGCCGGATCGCCCGGGGATCGACCAGGTGGTCGGGTTCTTCGACGACGCGTCGGTCACCGCCGCCGGGCTCCTCAAGTGCCTGGCCGTCATCGACGGGACGGGGCGCGCCGTCCTCGTCCTGTTGCCCGGCGACCGGGAGGCACGGCTGCCGTCCGGCTGGCGCCTGTTCGAGGACGCGGACTTCGCCGCCCACCCGTCCCTCGTCAAGGGGTACATCGGTCCGATGGGACAGCAGGCAGCCGGGATCACGGTGGTGGCCGATCTCGGCGTGGCCCGGCCCGGTCCCTGGATCACCGGTGCGAACCGGTCCGACCACCACGTGAGCGGCGCCGTGGTCGACCGCGACTTCTCCGTCGACGAGTGGGGCTCCTTCGCCCAGGTGGTGACGGGCGACGCCTGTCCCCGGTGCGGGCACACCGTGGAACTGGTCCGTTCCGTCGAGGCCGCCCACACCTTCCAGCTCGGAACCAAGTACTCGAGCGTGATGCCGGGCTCGTCCTTCGTCGCCGAGGACGGGGGAGAGGCCATCTTCTCGATGGGCTGTTACGGCATGGGCGTGTCGCGGCTGCTGGCCGTGGTGGCCGAGGAGCACCACGACGATCGGGGCCTGGCCTGGCCGACCGAGTTGGCCCCCTACCAGGTGCACCTCGCCGCGCTCGGCGCCGGCAGGGCCCCCGAGGTGGCCGAGGCGGCCGACGCCCTCTACGAACGTCTGGTGGCTGCCGGCGTGGACGTGCTGTACGACGACAGGGACGTCTCGCCGGGGGTCAAGTTCGCCGATGCCGACCTGTTGGGGGTCCCGGTGCGGTTGGTGGTCGGGTCCAAGGGCGTGGCCAGGGGCATCGTCGAATGGCGTTCCCGGGCGGATGGGGAGGAGCGCGAGGTCGACCTGTCGGGCCCGGCGGAGGCGTTCCTGGCGGGCTGACCTTCGGCCCGGGCGTCCGGGGACGCGCCCGTCCCGGGGTCGATCCCGGGCCGCCGGGGCCGCGCACCATCAGATCGCGGGTCCCGCCGGCCGACGCGCTGCTATACTGTTCATTCTGCCGTTTGGTTGAGGGGTGAAGTGACGCTGACGAAGCGTGGGCGGCCAGCCCACGCTTTTGTTTTGGTCCGAAACACCTCCACCGGGTGCGCAGCGCAGGTCGGGACCGCGAGGCCGCCGACCGGGATTCTCGAGTATGCGACAACCGACGACAGACGTACGAACCGGAGAGGAGGCAGCGTAGATGGTCCAGGATCTCTTCGCCGCGCTCCAGCCGGTGGTGACCGGCGAGGGGCTCGAGCTGGTCGACGTCGAGGTCAAGTCGGGCGTGCTCCAGGTGACCGTCGACCGCGAGGGCGGCGTGGACCTCGAGGCGCTGACCGATGCGAACCGGGCGGTGTCCGCCCTGCTCGACGAGCTCGACCCCGTTCCCGGCCGCTACTCGCTCGAGGTCTCCAGCCCGGGCATCGAGCGTCCGCTCCGCACCCCGGCCCACTTCGCCAAGGCCGTCGGTTCCACGGTGTCGGTCAAGACCCGCCCCCAGGTCCCCGGCGAGCGGCGTCTGCGCGGCGTGCTGGTGGCCGCCGACGAGGGCGGGTTCTCGCTCGCGGTCGAGGGATCCGACGGCGACCCGGTAGCGCTCGCCTATACCGACGTCGACAGGGTGCGCACCGTCTTCGTGTGGGGAGGCCAGGACCGGCCCGGAGGAGGTCCGGCGGCCACGGAGCCGGCACGGCCGAAGGCGGGACAGCAGAAGACGAAGACGCAGAAGACGAAGACGAGGAAGCAGGTCGTTACCCCATGAGCAAGACGAATTTCGAATTCCTCGACGCACTCGGACAGATCGCGCGGGACAAGGGGATCTCGGTCGAGACGCTGCTCGACGCTTTGGCGAACGCCCTGGTCGCCGCCTACAAGCGCCGGCCGGACGCGGCCGAGGAGGCCGTGGTCACCATCGATCCCGACTCCGGTGAGATCCGCGTCTACGGCCAGGAGCTCGACGACGAGGGCAACGTGGTGCGCGAGTGGGACGACACACCGGACGACTTCGGCCGCATCGCCGCCCAGACGGCCAAGCAGGTGATCCTCCAGCGGATCCGCGAAGTCGAGCGCGACCTCAAGTACGAGGAGTACGCCGGGCGTGAGGGTGACATCGTCACCGGCATCGTCCAGCAGACCGACAACCGATACACATTGCTCGACCTGGGCAAGGTCGAGGCACTGCTGCCCCAGGCCGAGCAGGTCTCCTACGAGCGCTACGAGCACGGGGCCCGCCTCAAGGCGTACATCGTCGAGGTCCGCAAGACGACCAAGGGCCCCCAGATCGTGGTCAGCCGGAGCCATCCCGGCCTCATCAAGCGGCTGTTCGAGCTCGAGGTCCCCGAGATCTCCTCGGGTGCCGTGGAGATCAAGGCCGCGGCCCGCGAGCCCGGTCACCGGACCAAGATCGCCGTCTGGTCGAACGACCCCAACGTCGATCCGGTCGGGGCCTGCGTGGGAGCGCGGGGCTCGCGGGTGCGCATGGTGACCAACGAGCTCCGCGGTGAGCGGGTCGACGTCGTCCCCTATTCGGACGATCCGGTCGAATTGATCCAGTCCGCACTCGCTCCGGCGCGGGTGCGCGAGGTCCGGTTGGACGACGAGACGGGCACGGCCACGGTGATCGTGAGCGACTACCAGCTGTCCCTGGCCATCGGCAAGGAGGGCCAGAACGCCCGTCTGGCCGCACGGCTGACCGGTTGGCGGATCGACATCAAGAGCGAGACCCAGCTGGCCGAGGAGGAGTCGGGCTACGCCGGCGAGGAGTGGGCCGAGGGTGAGTGGGTCCAGAACGAGGCCGGCGAGATGGTCTGGCAGCCCGCCGAGGGCGGTTCCGCGGTCTCCGCGTCCGAGTGGGCCGAGGGCGCCGAGGGAGCCGACGAGGCGTCGGGCGACGGTGGCACCCAAGACGAGGCAGCCGTTCCGGCCGCTGTCGACGAGGCCGACGAGGTCGACGCCCCGGCCGGACCTGTCGAGGCAGCCGTGACGGCCGACGGTTCCGGAACCGAGACGGCCTCCGACGTCCCTGCGTCGCCGGAGGGTGGGGCTGCGACCGGGGAGGATCCGGAATAGCCCCTCAGCGGACCTGTATCGGGTGCCGCCGGAACGGTCCGGCGGACACCATGGTGCGGGTGGTGCGCCTCGGGGACGGTTCCCTGGTCACGGGGCGTGCGCTCCCGGGTCGTGGTGCCTGGTTGTGCCGGGACTCGGCGGCATGCGTCGACGTGGCGCAGAAGCGCCGGGCGTTCGAGCGGGCGCTCCGGGGCCCGGTCGGCGCCGGGGCGGTGGACGGGCTGAGGCAGGAGCTCGGTTGCTCCGCCGGGGTTCCGGACCGGAGCAGTCGGGAGAGTCCGGTGTCGTGATGTGCGAGGATGGAGGGTCGTATGTGCGCTTTGGCACCTACGACATCGAAGGAAGGGCAGTAACAGCCGTTGCCGAAGAAGATCCGGGTGTACGAGCTCGCTCATGAGCTCGGCCTGACCAACAAGGAGGCGCTTGACCTCTGCCTGTCCCTCGGGATGGGCGTCAAGAGCCATTCGTCGTCCATCGAGGACGCACAAGCCGACCGCGCCCGTCGAAAGGCCGACAGCGAGGGCCTCCGACGCCCGGTGCAGCCCGAGGAGCCGGCGGCGCCGGCCAAGAAGGCCGCCGCCAAGAAGGCGCCGGCTGCGACCGAGGCGCCCAGCGTCCAACCGGCCGCGCCGCCCGCGGGCGACGGCCCGTCGGGTCCGGCATCGACCCCGGCGGTCAAGCGCACCGGCGCCCGTCTGGTGACCAGCCGCCCCGCATCCGAGCAGCCGAGCGCCGTCGCTCCCGCGCCGCGTCCCGCTCCCGTGGCCCCTGCCGCCCCTGCGCCGGCGCCCGCTCCGGCCCCGGCGCCGCCCGCCCCTGCACCGTCCCCGGTTGCAGCTCCCGTGGCCCCTGCCGCCGCTGCGCCGGCGCCGGCTCCGGCCCCGGCGCCGCCTGCCCCTGCACCGAGCGTTCCCGCTGCGCCTGTTGCACCGGCTGCTCCTGTTGCGCCCGCTGCCTCGGCCGCACCGGCCCCTGCGGCTCCTGTTGCCCCGGCTCCGACGGCCGCCCCCGTGACCGGCGCCGCGCCGACGGCCGCAGCCGACGGCGCGGTCGCACGCGGCTCGGCGCCCGTCCGGCCGCCGACCAGTGCCTCGGGTCGTCCCATCCCGCCGCCCCCGGGTGGTCCCCCCCGTTCCGTCACCGGCAAGCCGATCCCACCTCCCCCCGGGGCGGGTGGACGGCGTCCCCCGCCCGGGGCCCAGCGTCCGGGCGGGTTCGCCGGTCGTCCCGGCGGTGCGGGCGGCGGTGCCGGTCGTCCCGGTGCGCCGCGGACCGGAGGCCCCCCGGGTGCCACCGGCGGTGGCTACGGGGGACGACCCGGTGGCGCCTCGACGGGCGGCTACAGCGGCGGACGCCCCGGCGGCGGTCCCGGCGGCGGTCCTGGCGGCCCCGGTGGCGGACCCGCCGGTCGTGGTGGCCCCGGCGTCGGTCGTGGCCGTCCGAACCAGCGTCGCCCCCGTCGGCGTCGTCGCAACCTCGAGGAGCTCGAGCCGACCACCCTGACCGCGTATGCACCGTCGACGGCGCCGGTGCCCGACACCGAGGTCATCATCGAGCGCGGCTCGACGGCCCGCGACCTCGGCCCCAAGCTCAACCGGTCCGCCGGTGACGTCATCCGCTTCCTCCTGCTGCAGGGGGAGATGGTGACGGCCACCCAGTCGCTGACCGACGACATGATCGAGCTGTTCGCCGCCGAGCTCGGTGCCGAGGTGCGCCTGGTGGATCCCGGGGAGGAGCGGGAGGCCGAACTGCTGGCCAAGTTCTTCGACGACGACGAGGAGGAGGAGGACGAGGCGGACCTGCGTCCCCGCCCCCCCGTCGTGACCGTCATGGGCCACGTCGACCACGGCAAGACGCTCCTGCTCGACCGGATCCGGTCGGCCAACGTGGTCGCCGGCGAGGCCGGCGGCATCACCCAGCACATCGGTGCCTACCAGGTCGAGTGGGAGGGCCACCCGATCACGTTCATCGACACCCCGGGCCACGAGGCCTTCACGGCCATGCGCGCCCGGGGCGCCGAGGTGACCGACATCGTGGTCCTGGTGGTGGCGGCCGACGACGGCGTGATGCCCCAGACCATCGAGGCCATCGACCACGCGAGGGCCGCCGACGTTCCGATCATCGTGGCCGTCAACAAGATCGACCGCGACGAGGCCGATCCCAACCGGGTGCTCCAGCAGCTGTCGGAGCACGGCCTCGTTCCCGAGGCATGGGGTGGCGACACCATCGCGGTCGAGGTGTCGGCCCTGCAGAACCTCGGCATCGAGGACCTGCTGGAACAGATCGTCCTGGTGGCCGAGATCGAGGAGCTCGTGGCATCGCCCGAGGGCCGGGCCCGGGGCGTCGTCCTCGAGGCCGAGCTCGAGATCGGCCGCGGCCCGGTGGCCTCGGTCATCGTGGAGCGCGGGACCCTGCGTGTGGGCGACCCCATCGTCGCCGGCGCCGCCTGGGGCAAGGTCAAGGCCCTGGTGGACGACCACGGCAACCAGATCAAGGAGGCGCCTCCGTCGACGCCGGTCCAGGTGCTCGGGTTCTCGGAGCCACCCGAGGCCGGCGACGAATTCCGGGTCGCCCCCGAGCTGGCCCAGGCCCGCACGATCGGCGAGGCCCGGGCCCACCGCTACCGGGTGGCCGGACACGTGCCGGCGGCGACGTCGGCGCTCGGGGGCGCCAAGCTCGAGGACCTGTTCGAGCAGATCCAGCGGGGCGAGACGGCCACGTTGAACCTGATCCTCAAGGCCGACGTGCGCGGTTCGCTCGAGGCCGTCACCGAGAGCCTCCGGAAGCTCGAGCGGGACGACGTCAAGCTCAGCTTCGTCCATCGTGGCGTGGGCGGGATCACCGAGTCCGACGTGGAGCTGGCCCAGGCCTCGAACGCCACCATCATCGGGTTCAACGTCCGTCCCGACCGGCGCGCACGGGAGATGGCGGCCAAGGCACACGTGGAGATCCGGACCTACGAGATCATCTACAAGCTGCTCGAGGACCTCGAGTCGGCGATGCTCGGCATGCTCTCCCCGGTATTCGAGGAGGTCGTAACCGGCGAAGCGGAGGTCCGTCAGGTCTTCCGGATCCCCCGGGTGGGTGCCATCGCCGGTTGCTACGTCAGGGAGGGCGTCATCACCCGCGGCTCCAAGGTCCGGTTCCTCCGGGAGGGCGTGGTCATCTGGAAGGGTGCCATCACCTCGTTGCGACGCTTCAAGGAGGACGCGCGCGAGGTCCAGGCCGGCTTCGAGTGCGGTATCGGGCTCTCGGACTACCAGGACCTGAAGGACGGCGACATCATCGAGACCTACGACGAGCGGGAGATCCCCCGCACCTGATCGTGCCGGCCGTCCCGGACGGGGGACGGTGCGATCGGGTGGTCGTGGACGGACCGGAGGACCAGTGGCACGTCGTCAGGACAATCGGGGTGTGGCCCCCTATGCCCGCTCCCTGCGGGTCAACCAGGTCCTGCGCCAGGTGGTGGCCGAGGAGCTCGAACGGTTGGCCGACGCCGACGAACGGCTGCGGATGGTGACTGTGACCTCGGTGGACTCGACGGCCGATCTGCGCCAGGCCAAGGTCTACCTGAGCTCGCTGTCCGAGGACGCCGCCGCCGCTCTCGACGAGCGACGGGCCCAGGTGCAGAAGGCGGTGGCCCGCCAGACGAAGTTGAAGCGCACCCCGCTGCTGTCCTTCGCCCAGGATCCGGCCGTCGTCGCCGGCAGCCGCGTCGAGGACCTCATCCGCCGGATCCACGACACCGGGGACGACGTCACCGACGGGGACGGTGGCGGCGGGAGCGGCCACGGCGGCGCCACGTGAGCCCACCGACAGCGGACCAGGTCAACGGCCTGGTCGTGGTGGACAAGGAGGCAGGGTGGACCTCGCACGATGTGGTGGCCCGATGCCGGCGCATCTTCGGTCAGAAGCGGGTCGGCCATGCCGGCACCCTCGATCCCGACGCCACCGGGGTGCTCCTCGTGGGCCTCGGCCGTGCCACGCGTCTCATGCGCTTCCTGACCGCACTGCCCAAGACCTACGAGGCCGAGGTGGTGTTCGGCACGGCCACCTCCACCCTCGACGCGTCCGGTGAGGTCGTCGGGACCTGGGACATGGGGGACGTCTCGCTGTCGGCGGTGCGCGAGGCGGCCCTCACCCTCACCGGTGCGATCGAGCAGGTCCCCCCGATGGTGTCGGCCGTCAAGGTCGGCGGTCGGCGCCTGCACGATCTGGCCCGCGAAGGGATCGAGGTGGAACGCGCACCGCGGCCGGTCACCGTCTACCGCTACGACGTCACACCCGGGCTCACCCCGGGCGTGTTCCGCATCGAGGTCGAGTGCTCGTCGGGCACCTACGTACGGGTCCTGGCCGCCGACCTCGGGATCGCGCTGGGCGGTGGGGCCCACCTGCGCAACCTCCGCCGCACCCGGATCGGGTCGTTCACCACCGAGGACGCCCGCCAGGTCGACGAACTGACTCCCGCAGTGGTGCTCACCCCGGCCCAGGCCATGCGCGACCTCGACCAGGTGGTGGTGCCGCTCGATGCCCAGAAGCTGGTCGCCCGGGGGCTCCCGCTCGATCGTGTGCCCCTCGGCGTGTCCGGCGACGGACCCTGGGGACTGGTCGACGACGCCCACCACCTGCTCGCGGTCTACGAGGCCACCGAGACCGACCGGATCCGTCCGGCCGTCGTGGTCGAGTCGGCCGGCTGATCGTCCCGGTCGACCGACGCAGGTCCGACGCGGACTCGGCAGTAACCTTCCCGACTGTGGAGATCGTGACCGACAGTGAGCCGCGCCGGCCTCCCGCCGGTGGCTCGGCCGTCACCATCGGCGCCTACGACGGCGTCCATCTCGGCCACCGCGCCCTGCTCGCCGAGCTCCGGGCCCGTGCCGAGGACAACGGGCTCGCCACCGTGGTGGTCACCTTCGACCGGCACCCGGCTTCCGTCGTGCGCCCCGAGTCGGCGCCCCTCCTCCTGTGCGACCTCGACCAGAAGCTCGAGTTGCTGGCATCAGCCGGTGTCGACCGCACGGTCGTGGTCCGCTTCGACGAGGAGCGGGCCAACGAGACGGCGGAGGACTTCGTGACCCATGAGCTGGTCGAAGGACTCGACGCCCGCCTGGTGGTGGTGGGGAGGGACTTCCACTTCGGCCACGGCCGCAAGGGGAACGTGGCGCTGCTCACCGAGATGGGCTCGGTCGCCGGGTTCGCAGTGGACGGGGTGGCCCTCGTGTCGGCCGGGGACCCCGGTGGCACCGGGGTCCACGCGGTGTCGTCGACCCGGGTACGGACGTTGGTCGCCGAAGGCAACGTGGAGGGTGCGGCCGCCCTGCTCGGACGGCCGCACCAGGTCCGCGGGCCCGTGGTGACCGGTGACCGCAGGGGCGGTGCCGAGCTCGGGTTCCCGACCGCCAACCTGGCCATCCCCGACGACATCTGCCTGCCCGCCCCCGGGATCTACGCCGGGTGGTTCGAGCGGCCCGACGGCTCTCGCTCGAAGGCCGCCGTGTCCGTGGGCCGCCGACCGACCTTCTACGGGTCCGACGGCGAGCTGCTCGTCGAGGCCCACCTCCTCGACTTCTCGGGCGACCTCTACGGCGAGCCGGCCCGACTGTCGTTCGTCCGCCGCCTCCGCGACGAGTTGGCGTTCGACTCGGTCAGCGCCCTGGTGGAGCAGATGCGACGCGACGTCGACACCACCCGCACGCTGCTCGACGTCCCCTGACCGGGAGGGGCCCCGCCTAGGACCTGGGGCCCTTGCCGAGGACCTTGAGCACCCAGGCGCCGAACCCGGTCGGCTTCTCGTTGTGCGGATGGTGGTCCGACGAGTGCCCCGAGCGACCGAAGCTGACGCCGCCCTGTGCCCCCTCGAGCCGGTTGGGCTCCTCGTATTTCGGCACCTTCGGGAGGTGGGACTGCTTCTTTCGGGGCTTGCTGCCGTCGGATCCCATGGGGTTCATCTTGGCAGAGCAGGTGACCTCGCGGGTTCAAAAGACGGGGGCGTCCCCGAGCAACTCCGTGCGCAGGTCGCGCTTGAGGATCTTTCCGGCCGGATTGCGGGGGAGGGGCTCGGCCCGGAACCAGTAGCGGGACGGCACGTTGAAGGCGGCGAGTCGCTCACGCACGTGGCGGGACAGCTCGTCGGCGGCCACGTCCATGCCGGGCCGGAGGACGATGACGGCACCGACCTCCTCGCTCAGCACCGGATGGGGAACGCCGATGACGGCGCAGTCGCCGACCGCCGGGTGCTCGTGGAGCGCGCCCTCGACCTCGACGCAGTAGACGTTCTCACCGCCGCGGATGATCACGTCCTTGGCCCGGTCGACGATGTGGACGAAGCCTTCCTCGTCGATGCGGGCGACGTCGCCCGAGTGGAGCCATCCCTTCGAGAACGTGGCGGCGGTGGCCTCGGGCTGGTTCCAGTAGCCCCGCACCACGTTGGGGCCCTTGATCCACAGCTCGCCGGTCCGGGCCGGGTCGACGGCCTGGTCCGCCGGGGGCTCCTCGCCGTCCCAGTCCTCGGGCACCACGGCGACGTCGCACACCGGGGCGGGTGGACCGACGCTGTCGGGCTTGCGCACGTAGTCGTCACCGGTGTTCATGGTGGTCATCGCCGAGGTCTCGGTCAGTCCGTAGCCGTTGCCCGGGGCCCCACCGGGGAAGTGCTCCTTGATCCGCCGGACGAGGTCGGGTGGGCAGGGGGCGCCGCCGTAGGAGATCGACTGGACCGAGGAGGTGTCGCGGGTGGCGAACTCGGGCGAGTCGATGACCTCCATCACCATGGCGGGAACCCCGCCGAAGACGGTGATCCGCTCCCGCTCGATGAGCTCGAGGGCCCGCTCGGGGTCGAAGTGGTGCATCATGACCAGCTTCCCGCCGGCCGCCGTGTTGGTGACCAGGAGCGCATGGCACCCGGTGGCATGGAAGAGGGGCACGGACAGGAGGTTGGCGTTCTGGACGCCCGGCGAGGCGGCCGCCTGTGCGGGGCTTCGCCTCATGCCGCCGAGGGTGGCGACGAAGAACAGGTTCATGAGGTTGGAGACGCTGTTCCGGTGGGTGCCGACGGCACCCTTGGGGCGACCGGTCGTGCCCGACGTGTAGAAGATGGTGGCGTCGTCGTCGGCGTCGATGCTCACGTCGGGAAGGGTGGCGTCGGCCGCGGGCGTCCCCACCACGTCGGTGAAGGGGACCACGGGCAGGGGATCGCGGCCGTCGCGGTCGAGGTGGGCGCCGACGGCCGCCCGACGCCCGCCGTCGGGGTCGTGCTCCTCACACGTCACGATCATCGCCTCGAGACCGGGGATGTCGGCCAGGTGATGGGAGATCCTGCCTTGACGCTCCTCGTCCAAGAAGACCACCTTGGTGCCCGAGTCGGCCAGCCCGTAGGCGAGCTCCTCGCCCGTCCACCAGGCGTTGAGGGGGACGGCGATGGCGCCGATGGTGATCGTCGCCCAGAAGGCCATGACCCATTCGGGGAGGTTGCGCATGGCGATCGCCACCCGGTCACCGGGCCGCACGCCGAACCGGTCGAGGAGCTGGTGGCCGAGGGTGGCCACGATGCGGTAGTTCTCCTCGAAGGTGACACGCTCGTCCTCGTAGACGAGGAAGTCCTTGTCCCCTTGGTGCGCGGACAGCTCGAAGACGGCCCGCAGGCTGGCCGGCGCCGTCTTCCAGGTGCGCACCGGGGCGCCGCGGATGATGATCTCCTCCATGGCGAAGGCACCGTCGGGCGCGGTCAGGACGGCCGTCGCCTCGGCGCGGGTCGGTACCCGGGGCGCCTCCTCCTGCGGGGCTCCCTCCCCCGGGGCCTGCGTGTGCTCGGCCGACGTGGCCATGTGTGCTCCTCTCGCTGTGAGTCCGAGGCGGGCGACGACGGTCGGGCGGTGCCCGCCGTCCCCGGCCCCTACGGGTTCGTGGTGTCCCGGAAGATGGTGGACCGGTAGTAGGCCAGCTCCGCCAGCGACTCGCGGATGTCGTCCATGGCCCGGTGGCCCCCCGCCTTCTTCGGAGCTGCGGCCAGGGCCTCGGGGTACCACCGGCCGGCGAGCTCCTTGATCGTCGACACGTCCACCGAGCGGTAGTGGAGGTACTCCTCGACCTCGGGCAGGTAGGCGGCCAGGAACCGCCGGTCGGTACCGATCGAATTGCCGGCCAGCGGCACCGTGCGGGCCTTCGGGACATGGGCGGTGATGAAGTCGAGCGTCAAGCGGCCGGCCTCTGCCAGGGTCAGCTCGGACGCCACGATCTCGTCGAGCAGCCCGCTGGCCGAGTGCATGTCGCGCACGAAGTCGTCCATCGCCGCCAGCTGCTCCTCGGTGGCGCCGATCACCAGGTCGGGGCCCTCGGCCACCACGGCCAGGTCGTCGTCGGTGACCAGGGTGGCGATCTCCACGATGACGTGGCGGTCCGCCTCGAGCCCGGTCATCTCCAGATCCATCCACACCAGCACGCGGTCACGCTACCGGGTGTCGGCCGTCCCTCCAAGATGACGGACCGTCAGAAGACGCCGGGCGACGGGGATCCCAGGGCGGACCGGCCGTGGAGTCGTCGGGCCGCTGTCCCGGGCGGTAGCGTCCGGGGAGATGAGCGGAGCGAGCGGGTGACCCCGGGACCAGACGACGGGATCGGGGCGGAGTCCGCCGGCCTGCCCCTCCCCCTGGCCGTGTCGGTGGTCCGGCTCGACCCGGACCTGCCACTCCCCGGCTACGCCCACACCGGCGACGCCGGGGCGGATCTGGTGGCCCGGATCGAGGTACTGCTCGAGCCCGGCGGTGGGCGGGCCATGGTGCCCACCGGCATCGCCCTGGCCATCCCGCACGGCTATGCAGGCTTCGTGCAGCCCCGCAGCGGGCTGGCGCTGCGCCACGGTGTGACCTGTCTCAACACCCCCGGCCTGATCGACTCCGGCTACCGGGACGAGCTGGCCGTCCTGCTGGTCAACACCGATCCCGAGGTCCCCTACCGGGTACGGCGGGGGGACCGGATCGCCCAGCTGGTCATCCAGCGGGTGGAGTCGGCCGGGTTCGCCGAGGTCGAGGCCCTGCCCGACACGGAACGGGGCCTGGGCGGCTTCGGGTCGACGGGCCGGTAGGCGTGACCCGACTGACCGGACTCGACGGGGCGTTCCTGGCGCTCGAATCGCCCACGACCCACCTGCACGTCATGGGGACCATGGTGTTCGACCCCTCCGACCTGCCAGGGGGCCTGACCTTCCGTCGGATCCGGTCGTTGGTCGAGGAGCGCGTGCCCCTGGTGCCGCCGTTCCGCATGAGGATGGTGGAGGTACCCTTCGGGCTCCAGCACCCGGCACTGGTCGAGGACCCCGAGTTCGACCTCGACTACCACGTCCGGCGGGCGAGCCTCCCCGCACCCGGGGGGGCGGCGGAGCTGACCCGGTTGGTGGCCGACGTCGCCTCCCGACCCCTCGACCGGTCGCGCCCTCTGTGGGAGTTCCACGTCGTGGAGGGACTGGAGGGCGGCCGGGTGGGCCTGGTCTCCAAGGTCCACCACGCCATCGTCGACGGTGTGTCGGGAGCCGACGTGCTGGCTGCCTTCCTCGATCTGTCCCCGGATCCGACGCCCCGGCCGCTCTTCGGAGGCGAGCGGTCCGCGCGAACCCGGGCGACCAGTGGCGCCTCCGGGGGGGCGACGGCCCCCGGGGATGTCCCGGATGGGGCTCCGGCGGGAGCTCCGGAGGGGGATCCGGGGGCGTGGACGCCGGCCGGGCTGCCTGGTGACATCGACCAGCTCCGCCGGGCCCTCTCGAGCCTTCCCGGACAGATCGAGACCGTGGCCCGGACCATCGCGGAGACGGTCCGGACGGCCCGGACGCTCAGCGGCCGCAATCACGAGGTGGGCGGGACGCTCCCCCCGGCACCGTTCCAGGCACCTCAGACGTCGATCAACGCCGCCATCTCGTCGCACCGGAGGGTGGCCTTCGCCGACCTCTCGCTCGTCGACATCCGGCACGTCCGCGACGTGCTCGGCGGGACGACGAACGACATCGTGCTGGCGGTGACCGCAGGTGCACTACGGACGTTCTTCGCCGGGCGCGGCGAGGACCCGGACACCTCGCTCGTCGCCCTGGTGCCGGTATCGGTGCGCAGTGAGGCCGACCGGGGCGCCCTCGGGAACCGGGTGTCCGCACTGCTGGTATCGCTGGCCACCGGGGTGGCCGATCCGGTGGCGCGGCTCGGCCACATCCGCGACGGCATGCGGGCCGCCAAGGAACAGCATCGGACGGTCGGCCCGGACGTGTACTCGGCCTGGGCCGAGGCCGCCCTCCCCGCGTTCGCCACCCGGATGTCCCGACTGGTGACCAGTCTGCGCCTGTTCGACCACGTGGCACCACTGTTCAACGTCGTCGTGTCCAACGTGCCCGGTCCCGATGTGGCGCTCCACCTGGCCGGTGCCCGGATGGCCTCGCTGCACCCGCTGGGCCCGATCGTGGAGGGGGTGGGGGTCAACGTCACCGTCTTCTCGTACCTGGACTCGGTCCACGTAGGGATCCAGGCCTGTTGGGACCTCGTGCCCGACGTGGACGTCCTGGGAACGGCCATGGAGGAAGCACTGGCCGAGCTGGTCCACGAGGCCGTCCGACGCACTCGTCCGGTCCCGTGGTGGCACGCCGAGCTCCCCGCCTGAGCGCCGTCGCGCCCCGGACCCGGGGGACCGGAGCCGAGCGGGCGCCGGTCAGCCAGCCGAATGGCCCGTCGGGGCTTCGAACCGGCTGCGCTCCATGACCCACACCAGTCCTCGACCGCTCTCGGCCGGCGCGACGATCTCCCGGTCGACTTCGCGGTCCAGTCGGTAGCCGAGGCGCCTCGGGACCGCGGCACTCCGGTGATTGGCCTCGTCCATGCGGATCTCGGTCCGGAGGACCCAGGGGAGGTGGGTGAATGCGGTGGCGGTGAGCGCCCGCGCGCACATCGTGGCGTAGCCCCGTCCGGTGACGTCGGTGCGGATCCAGTAGCCGATCTCCACTGTTGCGGCGTCCCCTCGGCGGTGGACTCCGACGGACCCGAGCACCCGGCCGGCCCCCGGCTCGGCCACGGTGTAGGTCCACTCCTCGTCGCCGTCGAAAGCATCCACCCCTTCGGTGAGCCTCGCCCGCAGGCCGTCCTCGGTCGGGGGCACGGCCGCCCACGGCATCCATGGACGGAGCTCGGCGATGCTCGCTTCGACGGCGTCCAGCAGCGCGGAGGCCTGGTCGGGTTCCCACCGACGGAGGTCGACGAGGTCGGCGTGGACGAGGTCCGGCAGGAGCGCCACCCGGGCAGGATGGCACATCCCCGTCACGGAGGCGTCCCCGGTCGCCCCGGGGACAGGTCGTGGGCTCGACGGGGCCGCGGGCGGGTGGTCCCCGTTGATGTCCGTCGACGTCCGGGTGTGCGGAGGTGTGGGAGTCCGGGTGTGCGGCAGCGCGGGAGTCCGGGAGCGGACCGGTACAACAATTCCTTCTGATATGCGCACATGGTGTGTAGATCCGAGATGTCGGCGTCGCGGTCGACCGTCGGACCCGGGCGCGACGGAAAGGATCGCCGGCACTGGTGGACCGACGCATTCGGACCGCCCCTGCGGTCACGGCCGTAGGCTCCGATCGGCGAGCGGCACGGCGACCCGGGCCCGGACCGGGCATCGGTCCCCGGTCGTCCAACTGCTAGAGTGGGCGCCTCACGCGGACGTGGCTCAGCTGGTAGAGCACAACCTTGCCAAGGTTGGGGTCGCGGGTTCGAATCCCGTCGTCCGCTCCAGGTCAGAGACCCTTTTTGGGGTCTCTGATTCGCGTTCGGGCCCTTCCATTGCGAATCCATCGCGCGGGCCGAAACCTGCTATGGCTTCACCATCGTCCGTCCCGGGGTCCTCCCGGTCGTCGTCCGACGGTCGGGGAACCGGCCGGAGGTGCGGGGTCCGGGAGGTCCCGGCCAGCTCGGACAGGGCCTCGGCGATGGCCCTGTCCCGTTCGGCCGTGGCGTGCTGGTAGATGAGGGCGGCCCGGGGATTGGCGTGCCCCATGCGGACCATGAGCTCCTTGGTGGAGGCCCCGGTCGTGGCCGCCAGGGTGTTGCCGGTGTGGCGCAGGTCGTGGAAGTGGAGGTGCTCCACGCCCACGGCCGTCCGGGCCCGCCGCCAGGAGCGGTTGAAGACCCCCCGGTAGAGGACGCCGCCCTGGGGACCGACGAACATCGGGCTGTCCGGTGCGGACCCGACGTAGCGCTCGAGGTGCCGCTCGATCTCGGACAGGACGTGGGGAGGGATGGCCACCCGTCGCCGGCCGGCCGCCGTCTTGGGCGGTCCGGTCTCGACGGTGCCGCCGAACCGCTCGTAGCTCGAGGCCACGACCTCGACCGTTCCCAGGTCGAGGTCGATCCGTGGGCCAGCAGCTGGCCGAGTCGGAGTCCGCACCAGGCGGCCAGGATCACCATGGCCCGGTACGGGTGGTCCATGGCCGCGACCAGAGCGTCGACTTCGGCGATGGTGGCGGTGGGTCGTTCGGGCGACGTGCCGCTCGAGGCGCCCCGGACGAGGCACGGGTTCCTCATCACGAGTTCGTCCTCGACCGCGGTGGCGAAGATGGCGTGCAGGAGCCGGTAGATCCTCGTCGTGGTGGCCGGCGCCAGCTTCGTTCCCAGTTCGGCGTACCAGTCGCGGATATCCGCCGGCATCACCTTCCCGATGGGTCGCTCGCCGAAGGTCGGCAGCAGGTGGTTGCGGAGGATGCCGTCGTAGAGGTCCCGGGTTAGGGGACGGAGCAGGCGCTGACGGACCCATCGGCGGGCGTAGGTCTCGAAGGTGACGAGCCCGGTCCTCGGATCGACGGCCAGACCCCGGAGGCGGTCGGACTCGACCGAGCGGGCATAGGCATCGGCCTCCCGGCGTCTCGTGAAGGTGCGGCTCACCACCCGGGACCCGATCCGGACCCGGACGTCGTAGCGGGCCTCACCGCTCGTGGTCCGCCGTGTCGTTATCTGGGCCACTGCGGGCTCCTCGTCGTCGCGTCCGACTGCCGCACCGCTGCACGGCAGCGGATTGGCTTCGGATGGGGCTGTGGGGCACCGACGACGGTCGGCTGCGATCGGGAATCCGGTGTCATGGTGCCACGCCCGGGTGACCACCGGGTGCCTGCCCGTCGGTCCACCTCCGGACCGATTGGGAACGTTGCCGATCTCCGGTTCCGTCACGGTCGTCGAGCAGGCCATCCCCTGGGGGCTGGCCTGCTCGACTCGTGGTCGTTCCGACCACGGCGGTTCCCTCGGTCGATGGTGTCGACGAAGGGGCTCCGGGGTCGTCGGACAGATGCATGACGTAATTCTCGAGCGCTTCCACGGGGATGCGCCGCAGACCACCGACCTTCACGGACCGGATCGCCCCGGAGGCCAGCAGTCCGTAGAGGGTCGTCCGACTGACGGACAGCACCTCGGCGGCCTCCTCGGGACGCAGAAGGAGGCGCGGCTGACGTCGATCGTGCCCGGTCACCGGAATCGGCCTTCGGCGAGTCGGTGGCGGACCCGGTCGCCGAATTCGACGTTCCGACGGATCTCGTCGTAGCGGAGGTAGCGGGCCAGGGCGGACATCGTCTCGTCGATGCCGGTCGTCCCGCTGAGGGTGGCGAAGGCCACGATGTAGCCGACCAGTGCGGGTGCCAGGTTCCGGAGCGAGCCGGATCGCTGCGCGTGCTGCACCCGTTCGGCACGGAGCGTGTGCTGGGCGGGCGATGCCGCCTGGACGTGGGTCCACTGGGATGAGACTGGCCACCGGGCCCGGTTGCCGTCGGCGATGGGGGAGCGATGGGTGAGCCACTCCTCGGTGCCGTAACGCCAGAGGCTGCCGACAGCGGCCAGGGTCTCGTCGACGCCGGTGAGGCCGACTTCGGCGAGGCCCTCCCTGTTCCATTCGAACTCGACCCGGATCACGACGCCTGATCCGGGTTCCCACTGCCAGATGTCGTACCACCAGTCCGCTCCGGTCCGGGCGACGTCGGCGGTCTTGTCGTAGATGCGGGCACAGACGGTCTTGGCGGAACGGCGACCGAACTCGAATCCGGTGAAGCGGTTGTCCTCTTCGTACGTGCGGACAGATCCGGCCCGGCAGACGAAGCGCGGTCGGTCCTCGATCCCGATGCCCCACCCTTCGTAGTCGGCATAGAGGTCGAGGCGGCTGACACTGAAGGTGATCTCGGCGCACTCGGCCTCGAGGACCCGGCGGAACCGGGCGACGGCGGCCTCCGGTCCGACCGTGTGCAGATAAGCGCTGCGGGGCTGGACCCGCACGGCGGGCAGTCCGAGGGAAGGCGAGATCCCGATCCGACCGTCGGCATGGTCGAGGCAGTAGCGGTAGCGGCCGAAGGCGTGGGACGCCATGGCGAAGCACTCGCCGCCGAGGTCGAAGGGCATGGTCGCCGAGGCCTGGTCGGCCAGTGAGCGGAACTGCTCGAGCCGGTCGAGGAAGGGCTGGGGGAGCACCGTGCGCCCGGACAGGTACAGCGCATCCACGCCGCCGGCCAGCTCGACGGGGCGGTCCAACAGATGCGAAAATGCGACTGGTGGATCAGACTCGGACGGAGGAGGTTGGTCCATGGTCCGCTACTCGCCGTCCGTCCGCTGGCCGGCGTCGGCACCCGGGTAGTCGAACGGATCCTCGGGCTCCAGGACGTGCGGGTCGCTGCGATAGGCGGAGCTCGGGCGCCAATGGGCATCCAGTTCGGGCTGGCGTTCCGTGTCGTGCCGGTGCTCGAAGGCCCACTCGAGGGCGACCTGGCGATCTCCCTTCCACGCCCGTTCGAAATCGGGGGCCAGCCACGGAAAGCTGGCGTCGTCCGGGTGGATGCCGAAGTAGGTGCGGAAGCGCCTGATCTTCCGGAAGATGGTGGAACGGTCCCAGCCGCCCCGCTCGAGTTGGGCGAAGCCGCCGGCCCGGTGCCAGGCCAACCAGAAGGAGATGAGTTCGGACTCCTTGATGACCCGAGCGGCCATCAGGTCACGGTCCACCTCGGCCAACTGATCCCAGCCGTACTTCTGCTCTGGTGGTTCGGGGTGTGTCATCGGGTCGAGGTTCGCCTCGGTCCAGGCGGAGTAGCGCGACGCAGCCTTGGCGTCGCCTTCGGGGGAGACACTCGGTTCGGCTCGGAAGTCAGGCAGCTGGGGCATCAGGCGCAAATATGCCACTGTAGGCGATGGTTGTCAAACGCTGGATTTGTTGCGTACTCGGCCACTGCGTAACCCGTTAAGTGAACAAATGTTGCGTTGGCAGTGAATAAAAGGAAGAATAGTTGCGTCGATCGACCGAGAGACCGAGTACTCGCCATGAATGTTGCGCAACCGAACCCCGCGGGAATCCTCCGCATGGCCACACCGGCCTCTCGGGCCGAACTGAGCCGACGGGCTAAGTCCGGGCGTGCGCAACGCCTGGCGCCGGGAATCTACGCGGACGGTGCGAGTCTGCCGCCGGGCCAGGTGGCACGTCACCACCTCTGGGAGATCGTGGCGGCGGTCTGGCCGGGAGCCGTCCTGTGTGGACGGACGGCCCTGTCCGGCGGGCAGCCAGTGGACGGGTTCCTCTTCGTCGCCCAACCGGAGCTGACGAGGTCATCACCCCTCGCTCTGCCGGGGGTGACCGTCGTACCGGTGGTCGGGCCCGGTGCGCTGCCCGGAGACATGTCGTTTCCTCATGGCCTGTCACTCTCCGGTCCGGCGAGGTCGCTGATCGAGAACGTCGACCTCCGGGGCCGACGACCGGGGTTCCGAGCAGGGACGGCGGCGGTCGAGGACCAGATCGATTCCCTGGCCCGCTCGGGGGGTGTCACGGGGATCCAGCGCACGCTCGACCAACTCGATGTCATCGCCGGCTCCTTCGATCCGTCAGCGACGCAAGCCGTACGGTCCCGGCTGCTGGCCGTCCTCGGATCTCCGTCCGACGGCCCCCTCGGGATCACATCACGTCGACTCGGTGCCAGGCTGGCGGGCCAGCCGTACGACCAGCACCGCCTGGAGCTGATCGACGGGCTCGTCGGGGTGCTCGAGGCCCGGGCCCCTCGGCCGGTGACGATGATGGGGCCGGCGGAAGCATGGGCCTGGTTGCCGTTCTTCGAGTCGTACTTCTCCAACTTCATCGAGGGCACGGAGTTCGGTGTCGAGGAGGCCCGGAGGATCGCTGTCGACGGTGAGGTCCCCGCGGACCGGCCGGCCGACGCCCACGATGTCGCTGCTACCTACCGACTGGCTGCCGACCCGGTGGACCAGCTGAGGACCCCCCGGTCCGGGGAGCAACTCGTCGAGATGCTGGCCGACCGACACCGAGTGTTGATGGCGGCCCGGCCGGAGATGCGTCCGGGGGAGTTCAAGGTGAAGCCGAACTACGCCGGTGGCTACCAATTCGTGCTGCCTGAGTTGGTCGAGGGGACCCTCCTTCGGGGGTTCGACGTCGTCGACGCGCTCACCGACCCGCTCGGACGGGCGGTGGCGATGATGGCGCTTGTCACCGAGTGTCACCCGTTCGATGACGGGAACGGGCGTGTTGCCAGGCTGACGTCCAACGCCGAGCTCTCGGTTGCCGGGCAGGTGAGGATCGTGATCCCGACGGTCTATCGGAACAACTACCTGGCGGCGCTCAGCGGCATGTCGGGAGGTGCCGGCAAGGGTCAGGCCCTGGTGGCGGTCCTGGAGTACGCACAACGCTGGGTGGCGGCCGTTGACTGGCGGGAGTATCAGGGGAGTCTGGACACACTGACTGCCTGCAACGCCTTCATCGATCCGGGAGTTGCCGAGTTGAACGGGCAACGCCTCGTCATGCCCAGGATGCCGTGATCTCTTTGGAGGAATGTATTTTGCGGGTGCTGTGATACAGGGAGCGCACCCGCAGCCGGAGGGTGGATGTACGGTGCCTCCCTTCCGGCGATCGGGGACAGTGGCCGCGTGCCGATGGACAAGGGGAGACCGACAATCAGGGGGTGCTCGTGCCCTGCCTCCCGTACGCATCCGCCAGTCGAACAACGTCGTCGAGTTGAGAC
>JBEKRV010000044.1:0-30725 GCA_049517675.1 Acidimicrobiales bacterium | reverse complement strand
GCAGGATTGGACTGACGATGGAACATGGCTGGCTCCTTCTGTATGTGGCACCGCCGATACGGTGACCCACGCGGGATCAACCTTTGCTGAACGGCGCCAGCCGTTCCATCGTCACTGAGCACCGGCACCGGCACCGGACGCGTCCCCCGCCCGACGGCACCGCGGGCCAACACCACGCGGGAGCCTCGTCAGGTCCTCCGGGGGAACAGCCTGGTCACACGGCGTGCTTTCGGGGCCCAGTCGTCGGGCTTCTCGATGATCAGCCCCACCGAGGTCGTGACGAACTCGCCCAGCATGGTGCGCAGATGCGTGTCGCTGAAGGGCGGCACGTCGATGTGGCGGTCGGCGGGGGAGTCACCTTCGGTGAGATCGAGCGTGATCCGGTAGCCCTCGTCCACCAGGCGGTCGGCGATCGACACCAGGTCGCACCGTCGGTAGAGGACTGTCCCGCCTTCGCTGATGGTCCGGTCGTCGGACGAGCAGTTGAACTCCGTGGTGTGGACGGCGACCCCGCCGGGCCGTACCACCTGCATCTGGCCCACCAGGAAGTCCGCTCCGGCCTCGATCGACCCCAGGTGCTCGAATGCACACGACGACCAGGAGAAGTCGAACTCCCCGAGGTCGGGCGGCAGCCTCGTCATGTCCACGTCCCGATAGGTGACCTGCCGGTCGAACGCATCCGGGGCGCAGAGTCCGGCTTCGTTGAGCCCGGCCAGGCCGTCGGCGTACTCGGCACCCGACTGCCTCCAGCCGGTGGCCTCGGCCTTCTCCGGGTGGAGATCGGTGGCGAGGATCGTGCAGCCCTCGGATGCGAACAGGGCGACCAGGGGCTCCCGTCCGACGCCGAATCCGATGCCGGTGCGCCCGGTCCCCAACATCAGCCGCTCGGACAGGGCCTCGGCGATGAACAGCCACTCCCACGTCTTGCGGTGGAGCAGCAGCTCCTTCGGATCGGTGCCGTCGGGGTCCCACGTCGGTCGGAGGCGCCGCCCCCACGCCTGCAACGCCGGTGACCGAAGGCTGTCCTCGGTGCACAGTCGGGAGGTCATCACGTGGCACATGGTGGCACACGGACCCGTCGGGCCCGACGCTCCGGTCCGTTACCGATGCATCACCGGCCCGGCCCGGTGACCTCGTCCCGTACGGCATGGAGCTCGGTGATGCGCTCGTCGTCCGGACCGAGGTACTCGGCAAGCACGCCGGTCACGTACGGGACGTCGAGGCGACCGGCTCGCAGCATCTCCTCGATGTCGGCCCAGTCCTTCCGGCGGTTGAAGAACACCTTGAACACGGCGAGGTCGTTGCAGCCCAGGAACGGCAGGCTCCGACCGCCGAGCTCGTGACGGGCGACGTGGAGGTGGACGTTCGCGTGGAACCCGGTGGTGTCGAGGAAGAGGTCGACGGGGATCCGGTCGAAGTAGAGCCGGTGCTGACCGACACCGGCCAGCGCCTCGGCGTCGGCGTCGGTCACCTCGATCCCGGCGGGGAGCGCGGAGAGCACGCGTCCGACCTCGGCCGGTGGGACGAAGACGTTGAGGTCGATGTCGACCGTCGTCCTCGGCTCCCCGGTGCACCACATGAGGGCGAAGGCACCTCCGAAGGCGTGACGGAGGCCTGCGGCGTCGAGACCGTCGTGCAGCTCGACGACGGCTTCCAGGATCGGTTTCACCCGTGGGCCGCGTCCTGCCGGCGGCCGAACACCGGGTAGTCGAGGGTCCCGCGCTCCGACCGGGGGAGCGCATCGGTGAAGTCCAGGAGCGCCTCGATGGTGTCGGCACGCGCCTCGTCGTCCTCCGCCGGGGTGTGTCGGAGGGAGACCTCGGCGTCGAACCCAGCGGCCTGGAGCAGTCGGACGAGGGTGGCGACCGAGGGCACCGACCGTCCCGACTCGTAGGCGGCCAGCGTCGAGGCCGAGGTATGCCCGCGACGGGCCAGCTCCCGCCGGGAGAGCCCGCTCCGCCGCCGGGCTTCGGTGATGAGCAGCACGGCATCCATGGGTCAATGATACCAAATCTGGTCGCAGGTGGCTCGGCCGGGTCGGTCTGTGCCGGGTCGAGGGGGGTGTGCCGCCGCCGACGACCAAGGGGTCCGACGGTTCAGCCGGACGGAGGGGTGGCACCGAAGAAGCCGGCATCCCCGTACGCGAAGATCCCCCCATCACCTCCGAGCAGCCAGTAGCCGCGGCCGGACGGAGCCGGGGCGATGGCGAACACCGGTGCGGCGAGGGAGAGGTCACCCGCCGAGCCCTCGAAGGGGGCGTCCCCGAAGCTGAACACCCCGCCGTCGTAGGCGACCAGCCAGTAGCCACCGCCGTCCGGGGCGGCGGCGATGCCGACCACCGGGGCGTCGAGGTGGACGCCGGCCATCGAGCCGAAGAAGGTCGCGTCCCCGAAGCTGAACACCCCGCCGTCGGCGGCGACCAGCCAGTAGCCACCGCCGTCCGGGGTGGCGGCGATGCCGACCACCGGGGCGTCGAGGTGGACCCCGGCCATCGAGCCGAAGAAGGGAGCGTCCCCGAAGCTGAACACCCCGCCGTCGGACGCGGCCAGCCAGTAGCCGGCCCCGCCCGGCGTGGCCGCCATCCCGACCACCGGGGCGTCGAGCGACCGTCCGCCCATCGATCCGTGGAACGGGGCGTCCCCGAAGCTGAACACGCCCCCGTCGGCCGCGTCGACCCAGTACCCCCGGCCGTCCGGGTCCGCGGTGACCCCCACCACGTAGTGGTCGAGGGGGGGCAGGAGTCCCGAGGCGGCGGCGTCGCCCCGGGTGCGCACCGCGTCGCCGGCGGCGTCGACGGTCCAGTACCCGAGGCCGTCGGTGGTGGCTGCCAGTCCCACGGAGACCTCGGCGAACGAGGGATCGACGTAGTCGAAGGACAGTGTCGAGCCACCCCCCAGGTCGGGGGAGCACGAGGGCGCGTCGAGCGGACCGGTCGAGGACGACTGTCCGTCCACGGTCAGGGTGAAGACGCCCGGCGCGACCGGGTCGGCGCAGTGCGGTCGCCACACCCACAGGATCCCGAGCGGCAGAGGTCCACCGGCGAATCCCAGGGTCATCGTCTGACTCGAGGGGTCGCCGGCGACATTCGCATAGCTGCCGCCCGCGACCGGGGTGAGCGACGCCCGCGCGGACACCGTCACCTGGCAGACCTGCGTGGGATCGGCCGGGTATGCGGGGAATTCGACCCCGGCCGTCCCGGCCGCGCCCGTCACCAGAGGAGCGCCGATGTGGAAGCCGCACGTGCCGCCGACGGTGGGCACCGCCGCCGCAGCCGGCCCGTCACCGGCCGGCAGTCCGATTGCGCCGATGACCGACACCGCGGCGACCGAGACAGCCGCCAGCCACCGGACACCGCTCCGCCGTCCCGCCGCTCCCGAGGAGTTCCGTACCACCGCATCCGTCCTTTCGTCGCTCGCCGTCCGACCGTCGTCGTGCCGACGTCCCGCCGGTTGGTCCATGTGCACCGCTCCGTCGTCGACCGGCGGATCCCATGGTCGCATCGCCGGTCCCCTGTGGATAGGGGCGTAAGCCCTCTCGTCGTCCCGACCGTGTGGTTCCCACGGTGATGACGGGGGCACCGGAGCCCCCTGTTCCGTAGCCGGCGACCGGTCTCCACCGCCGCCCCGGAGCTCACCGGTGCGAACCCCTCGGACCCGACCCGGCATTCCGGCCTCCCCGTGACTTGTCTATGTCATGGTGGCGATCAGGACGAACGAGGCGGTTCCACTGGTGAACGCACGGGGAGAGCGGGAGTCGTTCGACGAATGGTACGCCCGGGAACATCCGCGCCTCATCGCTTCGCTGCTGCTGACCACCGGGGACATCGAGCTCGCATCCGAGGGAGTGGACGAGGCGTTCACCCGCGCACTCGAACAGTGGGATCGGGTCCGGGTCATGGACTCGCCGACGGGTTGGGCCTTTCGGGTGGCGATGAATGTCGCCCGGAGGACGGCGAGACGGCGGGCGTTCGAGCGGCGGCTGGTGTTCCGGCGTTCGCCCGCGGTCTCCGTCCCGCCGCCCGCCGGTGAGATCTGGCAGCTGGTGTCGACCCTGTCGGCCCGCCAGCGGGAGGTTGTCGTCCTGCGTCACGTCGGCGACCTCCGTGAGGCGGAGATCGCCCGGGTGCTCGGCATCTCGCGGAGCACCGTTTCGAGCACCCTGGCCGATGCCCACGGGCGCCTCGGCCATCTCATCGACGAGGAACCACCCACCGAGGAGAAGCACCATGTCTGAACTGAGCCGTATGGCCCGACCGCTGCTGGAGCGTCCCGTGGTGGCCGCCCCGTCGGTCGCCGAGCTCCGCCGTCGCGGGCAGCGCCGACGCCGGCGACATCTGATCGGCGGCGGAGCGACGTCCGTCGTCGTCCTGGCCGTGGTGGCGCTGGTGGTCGGTCTCGTGCCTGCGGCGCCGCGAACCCCGACGGGGTCGGCGCCGTCGAGCCTGACTGCATACGTCCGAGCCGGCGTCTCGGTGCCCGATGCCACGCTCGACACCGTGGGCCTCCCCCCGACGGTGACACCGCCGGCGTCGGTCACCGGCGGAGCGGCACTCACCGACGACGGCCGGCCGGCCGTGGTCTTCGTCGGGGCCGGCTACTGCCCGTACTGTGCGCTGGAACGGTGGGCGCTGCTCGTCGCCCTCTCGCGCTTCGGCACGTTCTCGAACCTGGGCCGGACGGTCACCTCGTCGTCGACCGACGTGTACCCCGGACTGCAGAGCTGGAGTTTCGCCGGATCGGATTTCGCGAGCTCATCGCTGACCTTCGATCCCGCCGAGATCTACTCGTCGACGCCCAACGCCTCCCATGACGGCTACGAGCCCGAGCAGAGCCTCTCATCCCTGCAGAGGCAGGCGTTCGACGTCGACCCCGGGGGGGCGATGCCGTTCGTGGACATCGGCGGTCGGTTCGTGGCGACCGGGGCGAGCTCCTCGCCGGCAGTCCTCGAAGGGCTGTCGCTCGATCAGGTCGCCGATCAGCTGGCCGACCCTTCGAGCGCGGTGGCCCAGGCGGTGGACGGGTCGGCCGACTACCTGGTGGCCGCCATCTGCTCGGTGACCGGAGCCGTGCCGGCAGCGGTGTGCGGGACCCCGTGGGTGACGGCGGCTCAGGCGACGATGGCATCGCACCCCTACACCGCAGCGGCCGCCTCCGGGCGGTAGGCAGGTACCGGCGCCGGACCGGGCCGCGTGCCGACGATCGGCCTGAGGTCGACGGGCGAGGACGGGAGCGGAGGGGGCGAGCTGCCGGTTCACCGCCGTTCCGGATGGGTCCGTCCCGCCACGGTGCGGACCCACCTCACACGCCCTCCGTCCCCTCCCCGCGCCATGCCAGGGTGATCCGCTACCCAAGTGCCAGTGTCCACCGACTTTGATGCTCACCAGTGAACAATCAGGGCCCGACGGCGTCCTGCGGGGCCCGTCGTGGGCAGGCGTCGTGGGTCAGTGGGCACGCGGTGGCGCATGGGGCTCGACCCGCGGCCTCGGGGCCAGATCCACGACGGAGCGCCAGTCCCCACCCCGGGATGCCACCTCGACGCACCGCCGTGCCCGCTTCACGTCGTCGGGGCTCACCACGCCGCTCGCGCCCCGCGGATCGCGGGAGAGCACGATCGAGACGAACTCCACCACCTCGTCGAAGGCGGGATCACCGGCGGCGAACCCCGCCGATGCGAGGAGCGCCGGGAAGTCCCTGTGCACCCCGCCGACCCACTCGAGGAGGGCCCCCGCCCCGGCTGCCGCCGTCGCCCGGAACTCCCGGGCGAACGAGTCGAACCCCTCCCATTCGCCCGCCAGCCATCGGAGGCATCCCGAGGCGAACTCCTGGTCGGTGGGGAACAGCTCGCGGATCAGGACCACGTCGACACCGGCCCCGTCGGTCAGCGATTCCACCTCCACGCACGACCCGGACGTCCGGTACCGCCGGAGGCCCTCGGCGATCAGACGGCTCCCGGGGTTGGCCTGGTTCACCGAGAACAGGCTCTCCTCGGTCATCCCCATGATGAGGTCGACCATGGCCAGCTCGATCTGACCGTCGCCCTCGGGCAGCCCGGTGGACGGCGACACCGGAGGCCGGGGGGCTCCGGGGCCGTACTCGGGGTACTCGACGGGATCGAGGAACGCCCGGTGCACGCCGCCGATCCACAGCGACTGCGCGGCACGGACGATCCGGGCGATCGAATAGCCGGGCTTCGGTCGCCGACGGAGCAGCAGCAGGCAGAGCGAGAGCACGGTCTCGTACACCTCGGCGGTCAGTCGTGCCTCCTGTCGGCGCTGGTCCATCAGCCACCCCGCCCATGCCAGTGACTCGTCCGGGCCCCCTGCGGGTGCCGCCGGATGGGTCATCGTGCGGAACCCGCTCGCACGGATGTACTCGAGCGCCAGGGCCTGGACGGCGAAGCCGGTGAGGAACTGGGGCTCCGTCGAGTCGAACTGGTCCTGGATGCTGAGCCGGAGCAGCGACGCGATGGCCGCGGGCAGCTCCTCGGGTTCGAGTGGGACGATGAGGGACGCCATCAGGTCGAGTGCCGCCTCGAAGCCGGCCCTGCCCCCGTTGCGCGACCAGTCGAAGAGTGCCGCCATGGCGAAGTCGAACGGGGTGGCGGTGGAGGGAGGGGGCGACCCCGAGGGGACGCCCCGGGCGGCCTTGCGGGACACCGTGCGCTTGTCGTCGTCGACCCCGTCGAGGCGCAGTTCAGCGAGTCGGTGGGCCGGAGCGGCTCCCGACCCGGACCCGGACCTCCCCCGGACGGCGTCGAACCCGTAGGCGCCGATGACCCGGGCCACCGAGTGGGGATCGAGTTCTCTCCGGACCAAGGCCGCTCCGTTCCACGGGTGGGCCCGCTGTCGGTGACTCCTCGGGACTGCTCGGTGCTGGGCCGGGCAAAGCTTGGCACGGATCGCCCGTCCCGGTGCCGGACTCAGAGGCGGGCCGCCAGGAGTCGGGCACCGTCCCCGGACAGCTGCCCGACCATGGCCGCACGTCCGCAGAGCGCTCCGCACAGTGCCGACGCCGGACCCTGGACGACCGAGGGCCCGGTCCCGTAGCGGACACCGAGGTCGGTGGCCTCGAACGAGAGGCCGTCGACCCGTCCGGCCGGGACGAACCCCTTCGCCCGGCCGCGGCTCAGCCACGCCAGCGACGCGGCGAGTGCGTCCGGGGCCACATCGACCGACCGCCCGAGCGGATGGAGCATGTCGGCTCCGTGCACGATGACGTCGGTGAGCGGGGCCTCGGGCCCGGCGCCCGGCGGGGTGAACCTCGAATCGGCATGGGCGCGCAGGCCGTCGACACAGGCGGCCGGATCGAGCCTGGCGGCGAGTTCGCGGGTCACCCGGTCGAAGCCGCGGTCAAGGTTCCGGGCCCGGGCCACGGCGATGAGCACCTTCGGCAGCGACAGCGACCATGGCACGTTGAGGTGGGCGGCGACCATGTGGACCGACCAGCCGGCGCACAGCGACGGAGACTCCCAGTCGGGCGGGCCGAGGGCGTCGAGTGCGTCCGCCAGGCGCACCCGCTCGGCCGCGACGAGGGGGAAGCAGTCCGATGCGCTGCTCACGGCGCGGTGGCCGCCCCGACCGGGAGCCGATCGGTCACCATCCGGCCGCCCAGCAGGATGGCCACCAGCGCGTCCGGATTGCGGAGCACGTTGATGTCGGCGACGGGGTCACCAGACACGACCAGGAGATCGGCGAGCTTTCCGGCAGTGATCGTCCCGAGCTCGTCGCCCATCCCGAGGACCTCGGCTCCGTTCCTGGTCGCCCAGGTCAGGACGTCGATGGCCGGGATCCCGACCTCCTCGACGTAGTAGGCGAGCTCGTCGGCGTAGGGGCCGTGCGGGAAGTTGATGGCGCCGAAGTCGTCCCCGAGGACCAGTCGCACCCCGGCACGATCGGCCACCGGGAGGATGGCGGCCATGGCCTCGATGTCGTGGCGCATGCCGTCGGTGAAGCCGAGGGAGGAGCTCCCCATCGAAGCGAGGAGCCGTGCCGGGAACAGCATCGAGGGGACGACCGGCGTGTCGGTGGCCAGGAGGCGCTCGATGCACTCCTCGTCCATGCCGTCGCCGTGGTCGACGATGTCGATGCCGAGGTCGAGCGCCATCAGGAGCGCCTCCTTGTTGGCGATGTGGCCCCGGACCCTCGCCCGGCGCTGGTGGGCCGCCTCGATCGCCGCGCCCAGCTCGTCCGACGAGAGCTCGGTCTGCTCCCGGGGGCCGACCGTCCCATGGCCCCCGGTGACGAAGATCTTGATCATCTCCGCGCCCTCTTTGATCTCTAGGCGCACGGATCGGCGGAACTCCTCGGGGCCGTCACTGCGCCGGATGGCGCCGAGGGCGCCGACGTCCCAGTGGGAGGGGTAGCTCCGGTCCCCGGCGTGCCCGGTGGTGCCGATGTCGCGACTGCAGGGGACGAGGCGTGGACCGGCGATCAGCCGGCGGTCGATGGCCGTCTTCATCGAGGCGTCGATGGCGAAGGGGGCGCCGGCGCTGACCGCGCCGGTGAAGCCGGCGAGGAGCAGCCGCTCGAGGTTCCGCACCGCCCGCACCGCCTGGAGGGCCATCGGCTCCTCGAGCCCGAAGGGGGCGGTCACCGACCCGAGGTTGTGGTAGGTGGCGTGGAAGTGGCAGTTGACCATTCCCGGCATGACGGTCATCCCGGCCAGGTCGACCACGCGGTCGCCGGGTCGTTCCCCGGTCAGCGGGCCGGGGCCTACCGAGTCGATCCGGTCGCCGTCCACGACGACCGTCGCCCGGTCGAGGACACGTCCGTCACCCACCACCACGTGCGCGTCGGACAGCACGAGCCGGCTCATCGACGGTCCCCGCGGTCGGCGGAGTCGACGGCCGGCACCTGATCAGCCCCCGAGCACCGGATCACGTCCGCCGATGTCCAGTACATGGGCATCGGCCCCGGTGATGCGGGTCACGTGCTGCTCCATGAACGCCAGTTCGTAGGGCTGGGCCTGGTGGGCCTCGAAGGCCTCGACGGTCTCCCAGCACTCGAAGAACCGGAACCGGTCGGGGTGCTCGACGTCCTCCGCCCACCAGTAGTCGACGCACCCGGGGTCCTGGCGGCTGCGGACGGACACCGCCCGGAGGGCGGCGAGGGTGGTCTCACGCCGATCGGGTGGGAACTCGAGGTAGCCGCTGAGCGCGTGCACGGGCATCCGTCTCCTTGGTCGTTCCTGGTCGCTGTCGTCAGCTCGCCGGTTGCTTCCGGGTGACGACGACGGTGCAGGGGGCGGAGCGGACGACGTAGTCGGAGACGGAGCCGAGCAGCGCCCGCTTCAGCCCGCCCCGACCCCTGGTCCCGATCACGATCGCCCGGGCCCCCAGTTCACCGGCGAGTCCGCAGATGGCTGCAGCAGGCTCGCCGGAGACCACACGGACGTCGACGTCGTCGAGCCCGAGGCGGGCTTCGGCGTCGGCGAGGACCTGGCGGGCTGATTCGTGCGCCCGCCCGACCGCCAGGTCGAACTCCGCGGCGGACATCGAGGCACCCCCGTGCCCGGAGCCCGACAGGACCTCGGGATCGGGGGCGTCCGCCACGGTGACCAGGACGTAGCCGGGCCGGCGTCCGAGGAGGTCCAGTCCGGCCGAGAGCCCGTCCATGGCCTCGTCGGACCCGTCGGTGCAGAGGAGGATCGGCGCCGTCATCGCGCCACCGTAGCAACGGGAGCGGTCGCCACGACGGTCCGACGGAACACGTGGAGCGCCTCCCCGGGTCAGCCCGGTCCGCCCTCGACCCGACCCGAGGCGATCGCCTCGACCAACCGCTCGTGGTCGCGCCCGTTCTGGTCGGCGTAGCGGCGCGCGAATCGGCCGACGGCGTCGGCGAATGCAGCCCCCTTGCCCAGGTATGCCTTGATGGCGATCGGATCGCCGGTGCGTGCGTGGGAACGGGCGAGCGTCTCGCCACAGGCGGTGGCGAACTCGATCAGTCGTGGTCCGATGAACTCGATCGTGGGGATGATCTTCATGTCCCGGAACTGTCGGACGTAGTAGTCGTCCCCGTGGAGCGACCCCCACCCGACGAAGATGTCGGTTGCGCTCTGGACGAGGCGCTTGCCGTGGACGACCCGGGCGCCGTGATGGCCGTGCGCGGCAGGCCGAGTGTGGTCTTCGTACACCGAGGGACCGGCCTGCTTGAACTGGAGGAAGAGCGGGTCGGTCCCGGCGCGGCCCTCGAACAGGGCGAGGTAGACCCGCATCCCGACGCTGCCGACACCGACGACCTGTCGGACGACGTCGGCCCCGGTGAACCGGTCGAACAGGGTGCGGCGGTCCTCCTGGAGCGTCATCCGGTAGGTGGCGACGAGATGGTCGACGAGTTCGGACTGCTCGTCGTCGTCGACCGTGACCCGGATCGGTGGATCCTCGGTGATCCGGGGCCGACCGTGGGCCACGGTGGTCAACTTGGCGTAGGCGCCGAGATGGGTCCGGTGACGCTTCTTCCTGTCGATGTGGACCGAGACCCGACCACGATCGGCGGGCTCGAAGTACCCGAGGAGGCTGTCGACGTGCATGCCGTCGTACCAGATGTCGAGTTCGGGCATCCGGGCGTAGCGCTTCATGCGGCCCACGTAGGCCTCGACCGCGGCGGCCACCGCCACGTCGGCCCGACCGGGTCGGATGCCGATCTCCCGCGCCGCCACCACCAGGCTGGCGGCGAGCCGGAGGACGTCCCACTCGAAGGGGCCGGGCAGTGTCTCGTCGAAGTCCCGGAGATCGAAGAAGAGGTTCCGTTCCGGGGTGGCCCACAGCCCGAAGTTCAGGACGTGCGCGTCCCCGCAGAGCTGGACCTCGATGCCGCTGTGGGGCCGGGACCCGAGGTCGGCGGCCATCACGGCCGCCGCTCCCCGGTAGTGGTTCCACGGTGACTCGGCCATCCGCTGGTGGCGCAGGGGGAGCAGTTCCGGAACGCGAATGACGTTCTGGCCGAGGATGGTGTCGACGGGGTCGTGCCCGCGGTCGTCCTCCGACCAGTCACCGAGGCCACGCCGTGGCGCCCGCGTCCGAGCCGACCTTCCTTCGTCGCGTCGTTCGTCGACGGTGGCGGAGAGGTCGTGCCGGGGTCGTGCCGGTGGTACCTGGTGGGCGGTGTGCTCCGTCATGGGAGGCGTTCCTCGGCTCGACGGACCGTCGGGGGACCCGGCCCGGTATCCGGATCCTAGGGACCCATCCCGGCCGTCGGACGTCGCCGGTAGCTAGAGTCTCGGGCGGAGCGCTCGCCAGGACGGGCGACACACCCCGGTCCGGTACCGGCTCCCGAGCATCCGGTACCCGTGCCGGTTCCGGCCTCTGCCCGTCGCCGGGCCCGGCCACGAAGGAGGACGAACATGCGCCAGCCGACCCCGAGGACCGGGAACACCCGTCTCCTCCGCCTCCTCACGATCGCCGTCGGTCTCGTGACCGTCGTCGGTACGGCGATCACCTCGTGCCCCGCCGGAGCCGACTCGCAACCCAGCGGAGAGTTTCCCGGCAGCTACCTGACCGTCACCGGTTCCGGAGCGGTGAACGCGTTCGGGCATGCCTTCCTCGCGGGATCGGCGGCAGGGCTCGCGCTGCGGTCCCCGATCGTGGGCATCACCGGCGAACGCATCGGCTGCCCGGTCGGCGGCCCCGAAGCCGGCATCTCGTGCACGTCCGAGGAGGCGGATGGCTACTGGCTGGTGGCAGCCGACGGCGGGGTGTTCGCCTACGGCGGTGCCGGCTTCTACGGCTCGCTGGCGGGAACCGCGCTCAGCAGTCCCGTGGTCGGACTGGCCGCCACCCCCGACGACGGCGGCTACTGGCTCGTGACCGGCAACGGCGCCGTCTATCCGTTCGGGGACGCCACGGCGCTCAGCCCGTCGGCCGGGCTGACGCTCGACGCTCCGATCGTGGGCATCGAGAGCACCTACGGGAGCCCGGGCTACTGGCTGGTGGCCGCCGACGGCGGCGTGTTCGCGTACGGTGCCGCGAGGTTCTACGGTTCGGCCGCCACGGAGCGCCTCGAGGCGCCGGTGGTCGGCATGTCGGCCGCACCGGGCGGGGGCGGCTACTGGCTGGTCGCCGCCGACGGCGGGGTGTTCGCCTACGGGAGTGCCGGGTTCCACGGCTCGATGGCCGCCTCCCGGCTCGCCGCCCCTGTCGTCGGCATCGCCGGCTCCGTGGACGGGTACTGGCTGGTCGCATCCGACGGCGGCGTCTTCGCCTTCGGCGGGGCACGATTCACCGGCTCACTGGCCGGGACGCCGCTGACCGCGCCGGTGGTGGGGATCTCCTCCGCGGGGCTGCCGCCGGTGTGAGGCCGACCCCGGCCCCCGGGGCAGGGCGACGGAGCGAGTGCTACGTTGGCCCACGCAGTACATGGCAGTTCCTCGGGGAAGCCGGTCGAATTCCGGCGCTGGTCCGCAACCGTGGGTGACGGGTGTTCGCACGTCACGAGTCGGGATACCGGGAACCGTCAGGGAGTCCATATCCGTCGAGACACGCGGTGGGACTCGGATGGTCGGGGCCCTGTCTGGTCGTCGGTTCTCCGGGTTGCCGCCGGAGAGGAAATCCAATGACCATCACCCGATTCGCGGTGTCCGCCGCCCTGGCTGCGGCAGTCGGTGTCGCCGCTCTCGTCCTACCGGGCACGGCGGGGGCCACCACCCCGCCGTCGCTCCCACAGACCGCCTCCGTCGATGCGGCCGCCACCTGGTTGGCCGGGCAGTTCGTGTCCGGTGGCTACATCCCGTCGGCCACCGTCCCGACGACCCCGAACCTGAGCGCCACCGCCAATGCCGTCCTGGCCCTGGCCACCGCCGGCGTCGACACCGCCACGGCGGATGCCGGGCTGGCCTACCTCGAGACCCAGGTCGACAATTTCGTCGTCGTGGACGGGAGCGACGGTCCCGGTCAACTCGCGCTCTTGATCCTCGACGCCCACGCCCTCGGCGCGTCGTCCACCGCGTTCGGGTCGTACGACCTGGAGACGATGCTGCTCGCCACCGAGCAGACCGCGGGGACCGACGCCGGCCTGTTCGGCACCGAGAGCCAGCTCGCCGACTACTACGCCGGCACCTACCAGCAGGGCCTGGCGCTCGCCGCCCTGGCGGCGATCGGGGTCACCGGTGCCCCCGTGTCCTCGGCCGTCACCTGGCTCGCCGGCCAGCAGTGCCCGGACGGAGGATGGGCCCTCCCGGATGCCGCCCTGAACCCGTGCGCGGGGAAGGCGGCCCAGTACGAAGGCCCTGACACCAATTCGACCGCACTGGCCGCCCAGGGCCTCGAGGCGCAACGGTCGCTCGGCGCCACGGCCGCATCCTCGGCGACCAGCTTCCTGAAGAAGGCCCAGGCCGCCGACGGGGGTTGGGGCTACGAGCCGAGCTCCCGGACCCGAACGACGGATCCCGACTCCACCGCGCTGGTGCTCCAGGCGCTCCTGGCACTGGGAGCGGCTCCGTCGTCGCCCACCTTCACCAAGTCCGGGGTCGACGGGGTGGCCTCGCTCGAGTCATTCCAGCTGTCCAGTGGTGCCATCGAGTTCCCGGGGGAGGGCGCCAGCCAGCTGGCCACGTACCAGGCGATCCCGGCACTGGCCGGGGTGACCTTCGGCTACGACCTCGGTAGCCCCACCGTCACCCGCGTCGCCCCGTCGAAGGGCGCGGCGACGGGTGGGACCAAGGTGCACATCACCGGCACCGGCTTCGCCGAGGTCGGATCGGTGCTGTTCGGTGGCACGCCGGCCACCAGCTACACCCTCGAGTCCGGGTCGACGATCGTCGCGGTCGCCCCGGCGGGCACGGCGGGCACGGTCGAGGTGACGGTCAGCTCCCCGGCCGGGACCAGTCCCACCACCGGCGCCACCGTGTTCACCTACAGGTAGGCCCGGCGGTCCCCCTGGTCCGGCGGACGCCGGCCAGGGGGACCCACCGGTTACGATCGTGGGCAACGGCTCCCCGGCAGGTCTCCTGGCGGGGGTCGGGAGCGTACGGGGGGGGTCGTCCCATGGTCGTTCAACGGTTGGCGCAGGCGCTCCGCCCGCATCGGACGTCGCCTGCCGTCGGCGCAGGTCCGGCTCGGTCCCGGCTCCGGGGCCCGCACCGGTGACCGACGGAGGGCTGTCGCCGCTGCCGCCGACCCGTCGGCGGACCCGTGAGGAGTTGCGCGCGCTGCTGCTCGACGCCGGCGTCCAGGTGCTCCGGGACGAGGGTCTGGGGACGGGCGCCGAGCAGCTGACGTTCAAGCGGGTGTTCGAGCGGGTGGCCGCCGACACGGGGATCCGGGTCACCAACGCCTCGGTGATCGGGAGGATCTGGCAGAACCAGGCCGAGTTCCAGAGTGCGGTCCTCGCCTCCGTGGCGGTCGACGAGGTCACGGACCAGGAGGACGCCGTCCTCGCTGCCACGGCAGTGGTCCTGGCGACGGCGGACCGCTCGACCCTCGAGGGGCGCAGGGCTGCCCTGCGCGAGCTGCTCCGGGTCGCGGCGGAGGCGAATCTGGCGACCGGCGCGACGTCGCGGAGCTGGGCGGTGGCGATCGGCGTCTGGGCTCTGGCATCGGGATCCCGCGGGTCCGAGGTCGACGAGGAGATCTACCCGGCCCTTCTGAACTCCTACGCCGGCATCGACGAGCGGGCCCAGGCCGTCACCAGGGGGATCATGGAGTTCCTCGGCCTCCGGCTCCGAGCACCCCTTCGGGTGGACCAGTTCACCCAGGTGTGCACCGCCCTGGTCGAGGGCTGTGCCCTGCGGGACCGGGCCGACGCCGGCATCCGGGGGATCGAGCGCGCCACCGGCCCCGGAGGCGCGGTCCAGGAGTGGACGGTGCTCGGGATCGGCATGGAGGCCCTGGTGGACGAGTTCTTCGAATTCGATCCCCACTGGTCGTCCGAGCCGGCGTCCGGAGCGGTCGCCGAGGTCAGGACGGAGCCTCGACGGGCACACCCCTAAGGCGGGATCGAGCGGGATTGCCCTGTAGGATCTGGCGATCACCACCAGCTCGCAGTCAACGGCCGCCACCACGTGTGGCGGAGTGTCGGGTCCCGCGCTCGTGGTGCGCACATCGATGAATCCCGATACCCAGATGCCCGAGACCAGTGACCCGTTCCCGACGGCAGGACCCGCCCGCCGTCCCGGCCGTCGATCGGGGCCGCTCCGGTGAGACTGTCCGCCTCCGCGGCGGCGGAAGCACTCGGCGGCGTGCTCCACGGCCCCGACGCGCTGTTCGACGGAGCGTCGGTGGACTCGCGCACCGTCGCGGCCGGCCAGCTGTTCGTGCCGATCGTGGCGGCGCGCAACGGCCATCGGTTCATCGCCGACGCCCGTTCGGCCGGAGCGGCGGCCTACCTCACGTCGGAGCCCCCGGTGGGAGGCACGGCGATCGTGGTATGCGACACCGCCCAGGCGCTGTGGGAGCTCGGCGCCTTCGCCCGCGGCCTGCTCCCCGACCGGATCATCGGCATCACCGGATCGGTGGGCAAGACGACGGTCAAGGACCTGGTTGCGGGGGGCCTCGGCGCCCGGCTCTCCACCCACGCCACCCGGGCCTCGTACAACAACGAGCTCGGGGTGCCGATCACCCTCCTCGGGGCCCCCGACGGGGTGGAGGCCGTGGTGGTCGAGATGGGCGCCCGGTTCCCCGGCGACATACGCCGACTGTGCGATCTGGTACGTCCCGCGATCGGCGTGGTCACCTCGATCGGGTCGGCCCACCTCGAACACCTCGGCGGCCGGGAAGGCGTCGCGCGCGAGAAGGGAACGCTGGTCGCCGGCCTGCCCGCATCCGGGTTCGCCGTCCTGAACGAGGTGGACTGCGGCCCCGACATGAGGTCCAGGACCGATGCCACCGTCATCACGTTCGGATCGGACTCCGGTGACGTGAGGGCGGTCGTCCTCGACCGCGACGCCGAGCTACGGCCGACGATCCGTATCGAATCGCCGTGGGGGACGGGGGAGGTCACGCTGGCCGTCCGTGGCGACCACCAGGCCGTCAACGCCGCCGCCGCGGTGGCCGCGGTCGTCTGCGCCGGCGTGGGCTTCGACGATGCACTGGCCGGTGTGGCGGAGGCGGTCGGCACCCAGCTCCGGGCCGAGTTCTGGCAGACCCCCTCCGGCCTGCGGGTGCTCAACGACTCCTACAACGCCAACCCGGACTCGGTGGAGGCCGCCCTGCACAGCCTGGCGACCGTGGGGGCGCCGCGGCGGGTGGCCGTCCTCGGCGAGATGGCCGAGCTCGGGGGGTCGGCCCACGAGGCCCACCGCCGCATGGGAGCCCTCGCCGAGGCCCTCGGGATCGAGGTGGTCTCGGTGGGCGTGCCGGAGTACGGGGGCACGGTGGTGGAGGACCAGGCGGAGGCGCTCGCCGTGGTGGCCACGCTCCCCGTCGACAGCGTGGTCCTGGTCAAGGCCAGCCGGTCGGTGGGACTCGACCGGCTGGCGGACGTGCTGCGGGACGAGGGCTGACGCGCCGGTGAAGGTCATCATCTTCTTCGGGGGTCCGAGCGAGGAGCGGGACGTCAGCGCCGGCTCGATCAAACCGTGGGTGACCTATCTCGAGGCCGATCCGACCGCCGAGGTGACGGTGGTCTTCGTCGACCGCGAGTTGCGCGCCTACCGCCTTCCGCCGGTGTACTACTACGCCAACACCTGCGCCGACTTCGAGACCCAACTGCGAACGCTCGACCTCGAGATGGACTGGGACGAGGTGGCGGCGCTCTCCCGCCGACACGACGTGGCCGTCCCCCTGGTCCACGGCGAGTTCGGGGAGGACGGCGCCCTCCAGCGCCGTCTGGACGCCTGGGGGGTCCCCTACGTGTTCAGCACCCCGGACGCGCTGTACCGGACGCTCGACAAGCAGAGGTGCTACGAGGTGCTCGCCGGGGCGGGTTTCCCGGTTCCCGCCCACCGTACGGTCGAGCGTGGGGAGTGGGCGGCCGATCCCGAGGCGGTGGCCGCCGACATCGTGTCGTTGACGCCGACCCTGCGCCCGATCGGGGCCGGAGCGGCCGACTTCGTGGTGGTCAAACCGCTGGCGGGCGGGTCCTCGTTCGGGGTCGACGTGGTTCCGGCGGACGGGGTCAGCGTGGCAGCGGCTGTCGAGGGGGCGTTCGCCACGACCGGCGGCGCCGTGCTGGTCGAGGAGTTCGTCGCCGGCATCGAGTTCTCGGTGGTGGTGCTGGACGGGCCGGGCGGGACGCCGACGGCGCTGGCGCCCACCGAGGTGGAGAAGCCGCCGGGGAGCCAGGTCTACGGAACCGAGGAGAAGTACCTGCACGGATCCGGCGTCGTCCACCACACCCCGATGCGGGTGGACGCCGACACGCTGCACCGCATCCGCCATCGGGCCGCCGAGGCGTTCACGGTCCTCGGCCTGCGGCACATGGCCCGCATCGACGGCTTCTGGACCGTCGACGGTTCCATCGTCGTCACCGACGTGAACGGGATCGGGGGCATGGGGTTCTCCAGCCTCGTCTTCCAGCAGGCGGCCATGGTGGGCATCGACCACCGACGCCTGATCATCGGACTGCTCCGGGCGGCCCTCGGCGACCCCGACGTCACTGCGGCAGGTGATGACGTCGACGCCGTGGGTGCCCGTCGCATCCACGTCGTGCTCGGCGGCCCCACCAGCGAACGACAGGTGAGCCGTCAGAGCGGGTGCTTCGTGGGCCTCTCCCTCCTGGCATCGGGGAGCGACGTCCGGTTCCATCTCATGGACTTCCGCAGCCGGTACACCGAGATCGGGCTGTTCTACGTGCTCCACCACGACGTGGAGGAGATCCAGGCCCTGGTCAACGATCCGGTGCGCCGGGCCACCATCGAATCGGTGGGGCGGGCCATTCGATCCGAGTTCGACATTCCCGCCACCTCGGCCGACCTGGCGCTGGCGGTGGGGCACCCGACGTCGCTGGCCGACGCGGTCGAGGCGGCCGACTTCGTGTTCCTGGCCCTCCACGGTGGACCCGGTGAGGACGGCAGGCTGCAGCTGGCCCTCGAACGCCTGGGCCGGCCGTTCAACGGCTCGGGACCGGCGGCGGCCGACGTCGCCGCGGACAAGGCGGCCACCGCCCGCCGTGTCCGCGACCTCGGACTTCCCGGTACCGGGGCCCCCGCCCAGCGAGTGGTGGACGTCTTCGAGCTCGGGTCGTGGCTCGACGAGATGGCCGGACCCGGGCCCGTGGCCGCACGTTTCCGGTCCCTGTGCGACGAGCTCGGCGCCGAGGTGCTGGTGTGCAAGCCGGCCGCCGACGGATGTTCCACCGGGGTCAAGATCCTGAGCCGGCCGGACGTGATGCAGCGCTTCTTCGTCGCAGTCGTCTCCGAGAGCCCGGAGTTCGCCAGCGACGAGACGCGGTCGGACCTGCGTGGACGGACGTTGACCATCGCCATGCCGGTCCCGACCCCCAGACGTTGGCTCGTGGAGCGGGCGTTCGTCGATCCGGTCACCATCGAACTGCCGGTCGGTGACCTGAATCTCGAGACGCTCCGACCGTGGTTCGCATCCAAGCGGTACGTCGAATTGACGGTGGCGGTGCTCGATCGCCCCGGCCGGGGACTGGTGGCCGCGGTCCCGAGCGTGACCGTCGCCGCCGACGAGCTGACCCTGCAACAGAAGTTCCAGCAGGGTGTGGGCACCAACCTGGCCCTCGACCTGTTCGTTCCCCGCGACGAGGCGGAATCGGTGCGGTCCCGGGTCGAGCGGCTGGCCCGGGCCTTCGACCTCGATGGCTACGCCCGCCTGGACGTGTTCTGGGACCGTGTCGACGACATCGTGTACCTGCTCGAGATCAACACCCTGTGCGGGCTGACTGAGGCGACGGTCTTCTACTCGCAGTGGCTGGCCGACCCCGATCCGCTGCCACCCTGGGCCGTGCTCGACAGGATCGTGGAGGCGGGCTTCGAGCGCTTCGACCGGGTGCACGGGGTGGTCAGAGCGGCCCGCACGGGTTGATGGCGGACCGCCCCCTCCCGTGATCCACCTCGACGACCTGGTGGCGGCCGATCCCGGCCTCGAGGTGCGCGGGGTGGCCCCCGACGAGCCGTATGCCCGGTTCGCCTTCGATTCGCGACTCGTCGAGCCGGGCGACCTCTTCGTGGCCGTGCGGACCCAGCGCGGCGACGGGCACGACCATGTCGCCGACGCGTTCGGGCGCGGGGCGCTGGCCGCCCTGGTCGACGACCCGACGACCGTCCCCGACGGCTGCACCGCCCTCGTGGTGGACGACACGGTGGCCGCCATGGAGCGGTACGGCGCGCGCGTCGTGCGCGCCTGGTGCCCGAGGATCGTCGCGGTGACCGGCACGGTGGGGAAGACCGGGACCAAGGAACTGGTGGCCGACGTCCTGGCCACCCGGTTCAACGTGTTCCGCACGCCGGGGAATTACAGCGGCAGGTTCGGGCTGGCCGTCGCCCTCGGTGGTCTCCGGCCCGAGCACGAGGTGGCGGTCGTCGAGATGGCCACCGGCCACTTCGGCGAGATCGACGCCATGTGCGCCCTCGCCCCACCCGAGGTCGGGCTGGTGACCGCAGTCGACGCCGCCCACCTGGTGGCCCTGGGCGACGTGGACGGGGTCGCCCGGGAGAAGGGCGCCCTCCTCACCCACCTGCCGGCGGACGGGCTGGCCGTGCTCGCCGCCGACGACCCACGGGTCTTGGCGCTCGGCCCCCGCAGCGCTGCCCCGGTGGTGACGTTCGGGACCTCGCCGGATGCCGGGTACCGGGCCGACGACGTGGTGGTCGGATTGTCGGGCACCGCGTTCACCTGCACACGGGGCGGATGGCACGCGGCGGTCGTCGTCCCGTGGCTGGGTGCGCACAGTGCGGACGCGGCGCTGGCCGGACTGGCCGTCGCCGACCACTTCGGGATCGACCGCGACGCCGCTGTCGCCGCCATCGGACGATTGGCCAGGGTCCCCGGACGTCTGCGTCCGCTCGCCGGCGCAGGGGGAAGCCTCATCCTCGACGACACCTACAACGCCGCCCCGCGCTCGGTGCACGCCGGGCTGGACACCCTGGCCCGGCTGCCCGCCGGCACGAGGATCGCGGTGATCGGGGACATGGCCGAGCTCGCAGGCGCGAGCGAGGAACTGCACCGTGAGGTCGGGCGGCACGCTGCCGAGGTCGTCGACATCCTGGTCACCCAGGGGAACGGGGCCGCATGGATCGCCGACGCGGCGGTGCGTGCCGGACTGCCTGCCGACAGCGTGGCCATCACCTTCACCCCCGAGGACGCGGCCTCCGAAGTGGCACCCCGCCTCACGCCCGACACGGTGGTCCTGGTCAAGGGCAGCGCGGTGGCACGGATGGAGCGGGTGGTCGAACGGCTGCTGGCCAAAGGCGACGACTCGGAGGGGCTACTGGTCCGCCAGGACCGGGCATGGAGGTCCATCCGAACCATCCAGCCCGATCGCCCCACCTGGCTGGAGATCGACCTGTCGGCCGTGGGCCACAACGTGGGCCGGCTGGCCGACCGGGCCGGCGGAGCCGAGGTCATGGTGGTTCTGAAGGCCGACGCGTACGGTCACGGCGCCGTGCAGGTGGCCCACACCGCGCTGCGCAACGGTGCCTCCTGGCTCGGCGTCGCCTGCGTGCCCGAGGCCAGGGACCTGCGGCGGGCGGGCATCCGGACCCCGGTGCTGGTGCTCGGGTACACCCCGGGGTGGCAGGGACGTGAGGCGATCGGCCTCGACCTCACCGTGGCCGTGTTCGACGGCGACACGGCCCGCGAGCTCGGGCGGGCGGCGTTGGCCCTCGACACCACCGTCGCCGTCCACGTCAAGGTGGACACCGGGATGCACCGGCTCGGCGTCGCCGCCGACGGGGTCACCGGGTTCGTCGCCGAACTGCACACCATCGCCGGCCTCGAGGTGAAGGGGCTCTTCACCCACTTCGCCTGCGCCGACGACCCGTCGCCCACCGGGGTGGCGACGACCGACCGCCAGGTCGCCGTGTTCCGGAAGGTGATCGCCGAGCTCGACGCGGAGGGGATCCTGCCTCCTCTCGTGCACGCCTCCAACAGTGCCGGCCTCCTGTGCCGTGACGACGCCGTCTTCGATCTGGTCCGTCCGGGGATCGCGGTCTACGGCCTGCCTCCGGGGCCCGGCGTCCCGGTCCCGGACCTCGATCCGGTGCTGGCGTGGAAGTCCCAGGTGGCCCAGGTCCACGATCTCGGCGCCGGCGAGTCCGTCGGTTACGGGCATCGGTGGACGGCGGGGCGCCCGAGCCGGGTCGCCACCGTCCCTGTCGGCTATGCCGACGGCCTCCGCCGCGCGCCGGCCACCTGGCGGCACGTGCTGGTGCGGGGCCGGCCGGCGCCCCTGGCCGGTCGGGTGTCCATGGACCAGATCTCGGTGGACGTGACGGACGTCCCCGGCGTACGGCGGGGGGACGAGGTCGTGCTGATCGGTCGCCAGGGCTCCGAGGAGCTTCCGGCGACCCTGGTCGCGGACTGGCTCGGCACCTCGTGCTACGAGGTGGTGGCCGAGATCCTCGCCCGTGTCCCCCGGGTCAACTGAACGGGGGCCGGGCGTTCCGAGTACTTCTCGTGTACGATTCCGAGTTGCAGCGTCGTGTTCCCGGCGTCCACACGACGAGCACGCTGTTCGAGCGGGCGGAGGTGCGGACATGGCGGATCGGTCTCGAGGAACAGTTCGAGGAGTCGATGCGGCGACGGCGGTGGGACCGGAACGGGTCGATCCGGAACTGCTGCGGTCCTGGGCCGCCTCGGGCATGGAGGACCTCATCTCGACGACGGTGTTCCTGAGACGGCAACTCGTCGCCCACGAGGAGGTCTGCCGGAGGGTCGTGGCCGGCATCGAACAGGGAGACCCGGTGGCGTGCCTGCTCGAGGACGTCCGGGCCGACTCCTGGCGCTCCATGCTGACCGAGGCCGTCAAGGGATTCGAGGTGGCACGTCACCGGGTGCGTCTCGTCCTGGTGGCCATGGCCATCGAGGAGGGGATGTCCATCACCGACGTGGCCAGGAGCTGGGGTGTGTCCCGACAGCTCGCGTCCCGATGGGTGCAGGAGAGCGCGGACCTCGGGGGGTGAGCCCCGGACCGGGTTGCCGGCGTGGTGCAACTCGGTGGCAACGGTGTGACCGGCCGTCCCGGGGCGGTAGGTTCGTCCCGATCAGTGCGCGGCCGAGGACTTGCCGGGCAGTCCCGGAGCGCAAGGGTGTGACACGCGGTGTCCCGCAACAAGAAGAGGATCATCTGGTGGGAGCGGGAGGCCTTCGTGTCCGGAGCAGCGGAAGCGAGGGTGCGGGGGTCCCAAGAGGACGGCGGGCGCCGTCGCGCCGGTTGGCCCTACTACGGGCCGGTGACGATCCCCGAGGAGACCGGGCCGGCCGCCCGTGAAGGCCTCCGTCTGATCACCACCCGCTAGCGCCGTCCCGGCACACGGTCTCCGGCATCCGGTCGGCGGTGTCCGCCCCGCCCCCCGATCACCCGTCCAGGGGGCGGGACGTAACCTTGGGATCATGACTGCACCCGCCCTCACCCGACCCGACCCGCCGCGGGACACGTTCTTCGGTGCGCTGCTCGGCAGGTTCCACGTCGATTTCGATCCCGGCGTCCCTCAGCCGTCGTGGTGGAGGTTGACGCTGGCCACGATGGTGTCACTTGCCGGATCCCTCGCTGCGGACGCCGCACTGGTGGTGGCCGGCGAGTCGGTCTTCCCGACGACCGAGCACTTCGTCCACTTCCAGTTCCCGGACTACGCCAGACTGACCGTCATCGGGGTGGTGGTCGCCTGTATCGCCTGGCCGGTGGTCACCCGGATCTCCTCGCGGCCGCGCTGGCTCTTCTTCCGGATGGCCGTCGTCGTCACCGTGGTGCTCCTCCTGCCCGATCTCTACATCTGGCACCAGGGGGAGCCGGTGCGCGCCGTCGGGGTGCTGATGCTCATGCACCTCGCCATCGCCCTCGTGACCTACAACGCGTTGGTGCACATCGCCCCGGCCGGCCACTCCCGGGTCGCCGGGGGTGGGCTCCGTCCACATGACTGAACGGTCCCGGGAGATCAGCCCCGATGCGCATCCCGGGGCCGTCCACTGGCTGGCCGACTACGTCTACGGAACGATCTCCACGCTGGTCGCCATCGCCGGGCTCACCTTCGAGTCGCATCCGGGGGAGCTGGTCACGGCAGGAGTCGTCATCGTCGGCGCCGTCGCCATCTGGATGGCGCACACCCTGTCGCGCCTCGTGTCCAAGCGGTCGCAGGGGCACCTCGAGCTGTCGGTGTCCGACATCGCCGACGAGATGCGGAGCTCGTGGTCGATCGTCACGGCCGCCATCCCGGCGACCTTCATCTTCATGCTCGCCGCCATCCACCTGTGGACGATCCAGACAGCGTTCGTCCTCGCCGACGTCGTGGGGGTGCTCGCCCTGGCCGTCGTCGGGATCGGGACGGCCGGCGGGAGCGAACGTCCCCTCCTCCACCGGGTGCGGTACGTGGTCGGACTGGTGCTGGTCGGTGTCGCCATCGTCGTACTGGAGTCGGCCGTCCACCACCTGTAGACGGGGCTCCCGGACCCCGGACGAGGTGGTGGCCCGCCGATCCCGGTAGCGTGGGACGGGCCAGGAAGACCAGCTGGTGGCGACCGGGACGGGGGTGGGGCGATGACAGTCGAAGCGGACGGCACCCAGGGGCTGCCGGCGGATTGCCCGACCCTGACCGATGAGGAGCTGTGCGAGCTCGCCCTGTCGGCCGAGCCGGGGCTCCCCCCGGCGGACGACGCGGTGCCGCTGTCGGTCTACCTCGGACAGGTGGCCGGGCTCCTACCTGCCTGGTACATGCCGACGCCGACATCCCGGGCGAGATCCCGGTGGCGGCTCCCGGTCGTGCTGGTACTGGTGGCCGCGTTCGTGATCATCGAGGCGTTCGGGCTGTGCAGCACGTTCGGGCAGGTGGTCCCGGCCTGACCGGGCTCCGGCGCACGGCCCGTTCGATGGCCACGGACAATGGTTGCCTGGTCACGTACCGTGTGGATATGGTTGCAGTTCTCCTCCGTGGCGGTGGTCTCGTTGCGTGGCGCGCATCCCGGCGTGCATGATGGGGTGCGTGGGGCCGCAGGGCCACCCGATCGCACGAGGGCGGGGGGCACGAGCCCCCGGAAGAGGACGACATGACGAAGATCACGTGGGCACAGAGGATCTGCATCGGATCGGGGCTCGCCCTGGCATCGGTGTTCGCGATTCCGGCGGTGGCTTCCGCGTCGACGCCGACCGCGAATTGCTACACGGGATGCACGCCGTCCACGGTTGCCAACAACAACGTCGTTCCCCCGACCACCTCGCCGTCGTCGGGCGACGGCTCGACGACGCTCACGGTCTCGGGCAGTTCGTCCCTTCCCTTCACCGGGGCGGACGTTGGTGAACTCGCCGCCATCGGGGTAGGGGCCATCGTGGTCGGCGGGGTGCTCGCCCGCCGCCGCCGCACGGCCTGATCCCGACCGGCCGAGGAGCCTCTCCGACCCGTCAGTAGCTGGCCGGCAGGAGTGGGGCCAGCGCTCCGAAGAACGCGAAGACCACCACCAGCCAGACGACCAGCCCGACGCCTACCGCAGCCGCTCTCCGGCCGCCGCGGAGACGGAGTCCCGCCGCCCAGATTGCCGTGATCAGAGCGGCCACGGCGACACCCCACGCGATGGCCGCCCCCCAGTCCTTCCGGATCGTCGTCGGTGCGGGCGCCCCCGCCTTCACCGGAGCCTTGTCTGCCGGCGGGTGCGCGGCTGCCGGAGTGCCGCTCAGTACGTCCGCCACCAGGTCGGCCTGGACGACCAGGCGCTGGCTGGCGCTGTAGCGCGGCGTGCAGGTGGTGAGGGTCAACATCGGGCTCGCGGTGGCCGCCACCACGCTCACGTCGCTCGGGGAGACGGACTGGCTGCTGACCACGTGGTAGACGAAGAGTCCCTGCACGGTCAGGATGTCGATCGCGTCGCCGGGGACGAGTTCGTTGAGGTCGTAGAAGGGATGGAGGTACGTCGTACGGTGGCCGGCGATGGCCACGTTGCCGGCCTCGCCAGGCAGCGGGGTCCCCGTGTAGTGGCCGGGACCCGAGCGGAGCTGGTCGGTGCCGGTCCCCTCGACGACCACCATGGACAGTGCGATCTTCGGGATGGAGAGGACGCCGACCGGACTGCCGACCGCAGGGGCGGCGATGGTCGGGGCCACGACCGGCGGGACGTCGGGGGTCGCGGGTGGACGGAGCGTGGTGGTGTCGTGGTGGACCCGCCGGGCGACGGCGAACTCGCGGCGGAGGTCGCTCTGCGCCTTGGCGGTGATCAGTCCGGTGCCCCACAACAGGTAGGGGATGAACAACAGGACGAGGATCCCGGCGACGAGGACGACGCGCCCGACGGTCACGCGGATGGTCGAGAACGACACGGGACGATGCTACCGGCAGCGTTCGTCGTGACCGGGGCGGGTACCCACCGGCGCGACCCGCTCCGGTACGATCGTCCAGGCCCGTCCGTCGCGCCCGCGGGCCCCGGGGGCCCTACCCGCCGGCAGCGCGCCTGGAGCAGCGAGTGACACCGTGAGCGATGCAGTGGCCGGCCGACGACGCAGGTGGATCGTGGTGTCCGCCCTGGCCGTCGTGGTGGTGGCATGGTGCGTGGTGGTGTCGACGGGTGTCTGGTCGGCGTACCGCCACGACCAGCGGGGCCTGTCCGAGCTCACGGCGGTCCGGTCGAACACCGATCCCGCCACCTTGACCGCGTCGACGACCGAGCAGACGCTCCGGTCCGCCTCCGACGAGTTCGCTTCGGCGCACGCCGACCTGTCGGGACCCTGGATGGTACCGGCGACGTGGCTGCCCGTGCTCGGCCGCCAGCTTCGCTCGGTGAGCTCGTTGAGCGGGGCGGCCCAGCAGGTGTCGACCATCGGGTCGACGTTCCTCGCCCGGGTGCACGACGTCCTCGACCAGCCCCATGGAGCCGGCCCCGAGCGGGTCGAGTCGCTCGAGCGTCTGTCGGACCTCTCGCTGACGGCCGCGCACCGCCTCGACGCCATCGACACCGGTCCGAGCCAGGCGCTCGTCGCGCCGCTCGCCCGCAAGCACGACCAGTTCGTGTCCCAGCTCGACGACGCGCGGGACCGCCTGGTCAAGGCGGCCGACGTGTCGGCGGTGGTCGCCACCATCCTCCAGGGGCCGCAGACCTACCTGGTGCTCGCCTCGAACAACGCGGAGATGCGGGCCGGCTCGGGCGCGTTCCTCGAAGTGGGCACGGCCCAGACCTCCGGCGGGACGATCCACCTGGGCGACTTCGGTCCCTCGGGCGAGCTGGTGCTGGCCCCCGGCCAGGTGACGGTGACCGGTGATCTCGAGCGCAACTGGGGATGGCTCGAGCCGGGGGTGGACTGGCGCAATCTCGGCCTGACCCCCCAGTTCGACGTGACCGCCGAACTGGCCTCGCGCATGTGGGCCGCCTCCACCGGCCAGCAGGTGGACGGCGTCCTGTCCATCGACGTCGCCGGACTGCGCCAGATCCTGACGGCGACCGGGCCCGTCCAGGCGGGCGGCCAGGTGGTGGACTCGGACGACGTCGAGCAGTACCTGCTCCACGACCAGTACGACGGACTTACCGACAACTCGGCTGCCAACGCCGGGCGGGAGGACGCGCTGGGATCCATCGCGGATGCCGTCCTCCGTCAGCTGCAGGGGCAGAGCACGGACCTGCGCACCCTGGCCTCGGCCGTCGCCGGCGCGGTGGCCGGCCGCCACCTCATGGTCTGGTCGTCGGACCCGGCGACGGAGGCCGCGTGGGTGACCAGCGGGGTGAGCGGGACCCTCACCCCCCGGTCCCTGGCGGTCACGGTCATCAACCACGGGGGCAACAAGCTCGACCAGTACCTTCAGGTGTCGGTGCAGGTGGCCACCCGCCCCGTCGGGGCGGACACGGCGGTCACGATCACCACGACACTCGACAACCGGACCCCTGACGGGCAGTCGCAGTTCGTCGCCGGCCCCTATCCCGGTCTCCCGCTCGTCTACGGCGACTACGACGGCCTGGTGGCCGACAACCTCCCGGCGACGGCCACCGGCATCACGATGACCGGGACGGGGGCCCTGAGCGCCAAGGGGGGAGAGGGCCCCACCTGGCTGGTGGCTGCGCCGATCCTCGTCCACCAGGGGGCTGCGTCGACCGTCGTGGTCCGGTTCCGGCTCCCGGGGACGCACGGCTCGATGACCCTGGTGCCGTCGGCGCGGATCCCGGCCGAGCAGTGGTCCTATGCGGGATCCCACTTCACCGACGATCGCCCGGTCACACTCAGCTGGTGACGGCGCCGGCCCGACGGTGGTCGGTCAGCCGCGCCAGACGCCGGTGGCCACCGCTCCGGACGGTACGTCGGCCAGTACCACGGCGTTTGCCCCGATCCACGCCCCGTCACCGATGGTCACCGGACCGAGCACCTTGGCCCCGGCGCCGATCCGTACGTTGTCGCCGATGCGTGGCTGACCCTGGCCCGTCCCGGTGTGGCCCAGGGTGACCCCCTGGTACACCACCAGGTTGTCCCCGGCGACCACCTCGTGGCCGATGACGATGCCGACGGTGTGGATGATGGCGAAGCCGGGGCCGAGCCGGGCGGCAGGGTGGATCTCGGCGCCGGCCGAGCGGATGCTCGAGGACTGGAGCCAGAGGGCGAGCGGGCGGAGCCCGTGGTGCCAGCACCACGAGGCCGATCGGTAGGTGATGACGACCCCGATCCGGGGGTAGAGCGGCAGTCGGACGATCGAGCCCAACAGGACCCGGGACGGTGGCTGGTCCCAGGCCGCCGTCATGTGGCGAAGGTCGTCGATCAGCGCGGACATCGTGCGTAGTGTCGCACATCGCGCTCGTCCATTGGCCGTGGCGGACTGGCTGTGCTGCAATCGGGGGATGAGTTCCGCCGACGACGCAGGCCACCGGCCGGCCCGAGAACCCGAATCGGCGCCTCCCGACGCGATGAGCCTCCAGGAGTACCTCGACGCCCAGGCCGCGGCAGGCGGGCACTCGACGATTCCCTTCTCCGACGTGTTGCGCCCGTTCATGAGCCCGTCCGTCCGCCTGCGGGCCAAGCAGGTCGCCACCGCGGTGGCGACGCCGGTGTCCCGCCGGCGGGCCCGTGAGCACGGGCTGGGTTCGCCGCTCCGGCTGCACCTCGGATCGGGGGGGAACAACATCCCCGGATGGGTGAACATCGACCTGGTCGGCGCCACGGCCGACGTCGCATGGGACCTCCGGCGCCCGCTGCCGTTCCCCGACCGGGCCGCGTCGGCCGTGTTCCTGGAGCACGTTCTCGAGCACATGACGGTGGCCGAGGGGATGGCCGTCCTGCGTCACGCCTTCCGGGTTCTGGCCCCCGGTGGGGTCATCCGGGTCGGGGTCCCCGATGCAGGCCTCTACGCCCGCAGCTATGCCGGGGGCGACGGCACCCTGGACGAGTTGCGTCCGGGTCGACCGACCAGGATGCTGGCCCTGGGCGAGGTGTTCCAGGAGCACGGACACGTCTCCGCGTGGGACGGCGAGACCCTGGTCCTGGTCGTCGGCGAAGTGGGCTTCGTCGAGGCCGAGGTCACGCCCGGGGGCACGTCGAGGATCGAGCCCGCCCCCGACAGCCCGGTCCGGATTCCGGAGACGGTGTACGTCGAGGCGGTCGTCCCGGGACCCTAGGCGGGTGGCGGCCTCTGGTGGTCGGCCGCGGTGCCCGAAGGACGGGGCGGGCACCGGTAGGGTACGGCGATGAACTCGGAGCCGGGTGGGGTGGACAGCCTCGCGGCCGGCCCGTCCTCCGGCGTCGGGCCTTCCGACTTCGGCGTGGTGTTCCGGGCCCGCGGCTACCTCCGGCGCCGGATCGGTCTGGCCGTCACCCGGCTCCGCCATCCCCGTGTGACCTTCGGGGCCCGGTGCGACGTGCGCTCGGGCGGCCGGTTCACCGTGGCCCGGGGTGCCGACGTGAGCTTCGGGTCCGGCTGCGTCCTCGACCACGGGTTCACCCTCGAGAGCTCGGGGCACCTCGAAGTGGGCGATCGTACGGTCTTCGGGCACCACTGCACGGTGGCCGCCGACCGCAGCATCGTCATCGGCGGGCACTGCCTCTTCGGCGAGATGGTCTCCATCCGCGACCACGACCACGCGTTCGACGGCTCGGGCACGGCCATCTTGGACCAGGGTCGGGCCACCGCACCCGTGCACATCGGCGACGACGTCTGGGTGGGGGCCAAGGCCACCATCACCCGCGGCGTGACCATCGGCTCCGGTGCGGTGGTCGGCGCCCATGCCGTGGTGACCCACGACCTGCCGGCCGGGAGCGTCGCTGTCGGCGTGCCGGCGCGGGTGGTGCGGATGCGGGACTCCGGGGGCGCTCCGGGCTGAACGTCCCCTGACGCACGAGCGTCAGGGGACGTTGACCGAAATGGGCGCGGGTCCCGTCAGGAGATGGCGACCGTGGAATCCCGGAGGTGCTGGTCCCCTGCGGAGCCGTAGAAGCCGGCGTTGCCGAAGGCGAAGATCCCTCCGTCCTGGGACACCAGCCAGTAGCCCTGACCTGCCGTGGTCGACTGGATCCCGGTGATCGGGGCGTTGAGGGTGCGGTTCCCGACGGAGCCGCGGTACTCGGCGTCGCCGAAGGCGAAGATCCCGCCGTCGGACGCCGCCAGCCAGTAGCCGCCGCCGTCGGGGGTGGTCGTCATGCCCACGATCGGCTTGTTGAGTGCGATGTCACCGGTGGAGCCGTAGAAGCCGGCGTCGCCGAAGGCGAAGATGCCGCCGTCGGAGGCGACCAGCCAGTACCCCTTGCCGTCCGCGGTGGCGGCCATGCCGACGATCGGCTTGTTGAGCGTGATGCCACCGGTGGAGCCGTAGAAGCCGGCGTCGCCGAAGGCGAAGATGCCGCCGTCGGAGGCGACCAGCCAGTACCCCTTGCCGTCCGGGGTGGCGGCCATGCCGACGATCGGCTCGTTGAGCGTGATGCCACCGGTGGAGCCGTAGAAGCCGGCATCACCGAAGCTGAAGATGCCGCCGTCGGAGGCCACCATCCAGTAGCCCTGCTCGTCCGGCGTGGACTTCATGTCCACGATCGGCTTGTTCAGCGCAAACGTCGCCAGCGAACCGAGGGAGGCCGCCTGGCCGAAGGTGAAGATCCCACCGTTGCTGGTGGTGAGCCAGTAGCCCCGGAACCTGTCGACACTGGGAGGGTTGTCGCCCGGACCGGACTTGGTCTTGGGCGGAGTGGTGGTCGACGTCGTGGACTCCTCACCCGATGTCGGCGTGGTGGTCGTGGTCGTCGTCGGCGGGTCCGTGGTCGTGGTGGTCGTCGGCGGCGGGTCCGTGGTCGTCGTCGTGGTCGTAGGCGGCGGGTCCGTCGTCGTGGTGGTCGTGGGCGGCGGGTCCGTCGTCGTGGTGGTGGTCGGCGGCGGGTCCGTCGTCGTGGTGGTCGTAGGCGGCGGGTCCGTGGTCGTCGTGGTGGTGGTGGTCGGCGGCGGGTCCGTCGTCGTCGTGGTCGGCGGCACCGTGGTCGTGGTCGTCGGTGGCTCGGTCGTGGTGGTGGTGGTCGTGGTGGTGGTGGTGGTCGTCCCTCCGCCACCCGCACCGAGGAGCGGGGGGAGGTCCGAGCCGTCGACCACCGACGGTCCCCCGGACCCCGAGTAGGCCTCTACGGTGTGGATGAACGCGTCGGCGCTGGTGGTCGGGGACCACCACGGGGGGATGCCCCCGCCGTAGTAGCCGCCGTAGTCGACCTCGGTGACCGAGACCTGGATGGCGGTGGCCACGAG
>JBEKRV010000043.1:0-30949 GCA_049517675.1 Acidimicrobiales bacterium | reverse complement strand
CCGAGGGCGAGGCCGGCGCCGACGAGGCCGCCGGCGGTCTTGACTGCACTTGCCATGCTGGTGGCATCTGCCATGGGAACTGCTCCTTTGTTGAGGTAGTTAGGTGAAACTCGGTGGTTCGGTGCCGGCGAGCCGTACGTCAGTGGGCCGCCTCGGGGGCCATCGCGGTGTCGAAGTACAGGATGGTAAGCAGGGCGAAGATGAAGGCCTGGATGGCACCGATGGCCATGTCGAACAGCTTCCAGACCACGGTGAAGACGGCCGACAGCACCCCGCCGATGACGCCGAAGGAGCCGAACTTCCAGTCCACCAGTGCAGCCAGCAGGGCCAGCATCAGGCCGCCGGCGAACAGGTTGCCGAAGAGACGCAGCGTCAGCGTCACCGGCTTGACCAGCTCCTCGATGATGTTCATGAAGCCGTTGACGAAGAACAGCTTGGGGGGGAATGGCTGGGAGAAGTAGTGCTTGAAGTAGCCCTTGACGCCCCGGTTCTTGATGGCGGCCCGGTGCACCAGGACGATCACGTAGAGCGCCATGGCCAGCGGCAGGTTGATGTCACTGGTCGGGGCGGGCAGGAAGTCCACCTTCGCGCCGATGCCCAGCGCCTCGAAGAGGTTGCAGGTGAAGATGAAGATGAAGAGGGTGAGCGCCAGTGGCACGACGCTGGCACCGCGCGGACCGATCGAGTCGTCGACCTGGGTCTGCACGGCCCCGACGGCCATCTCCCAGAGGAGCTGGAACTTGCCGGGGACACCGCTCGTGGCCCTCGACCGGAGGACGAGGCCCAGCGTGATGACGATGGCGCCGGCGATGAAGGTGGCCCAGATGGTGTCGATGTCGAACGTGAGGCCCCCCAGGGTGCGCTGGAGGTGCTCGCCGGGGGAGATGTCGATGCCGAGTAGTGGGGTGGGCAGCAGCGATCCCATGGACTCAGACTCCTCCGCGGGCGTCGTCGCCGGCGTCCGCCCTGGCGGGCGCCGCGTCGATCGCGTTGCTGTCGATGATGGGCCCGTCGAGGACGTGTCCGGCGACCACGTTGCTGTCGATGATGGGCCCGTCCAGGAGCTCCTCGCGCTCGGGGGCGGGACCGGCCTTGGCCATCGAACGGGCCATGTTGGCGATGAGCAGGAACTGGAAGACGGCCAGGCCGCCCAGGACCCCGAAGCCGAGGCCCTTGTTCACGTAGGCCAACCCGAGGGCGATCACGGTGACGACGGCCAGTCGGCTCAGCGTGTTGGCGGCCAGCGGTCGCTTGGGATTGTCGGCGCCGGTGGCTGCCACCTTGTCGACCGAGACGCCCACCAGGCGGTAGTTGACGATGCCGAGGCCGAGGCCGATGCAGGCCCCGACCCCCACCCACAGGTGGCCGAACGAGAACAACGCCACCAGGGCGGCGACACCGACGATCAGGGAGGCGGCGACGGTGCGGCGCGAAACCTCGCCGATGTCGGGGAGCTCGAAGTGTGCGAACACGGCTAGGCCCCCCGTCCGGACCAGGTGGTCACAGGTACTTCTTCACCGTGCCGACGGCCATCAGACCCGCCACGACGATGCCCAGCGCCAGGCCCACGACCAGCCCGTACGGCGCGCAGTGCAACCAGCCGTCGACCAGCACGCCCCCGCCGACCAGGACGGCCAGGCAGATGCCCATCGAGATCCCGAGGCCGAGGAAGGCCGTCGCCCCCGGGGAGAGCCGACGGTCGTCGGGCGATCCGGGCGCCGCATCCCGGTGCGGGTCGCCTGCACCGGTGCCGGGATCGGGGTCGTCCATGTGCGGGTCGGGCCGCGTCAGTGGATGTGGGGTCGAGGAGCGTCACGAATGGGTTCCGGGGTCACGCAGCGGACGAGTGGCACGTCGTCCGTGAAGCGGCGGCGATCGAACAGAGGTGCATGGCGCGACCCATCAGGGCGAACCCCTCAACGAGGGTGGAGGGCCTGCAATTCACGTGGCGAATCATCGCACTTTTCCCGCTGCGTCAGCAAAACGCCGGAAACATGCTGTTCACAGGTCGGAAACGGGCGCGGCGCGGGTGGTGGCGAGGGCGCCCCCCACCACCGGCACCGCGGGACCGGGCACGGCGATCCCCTGACCTCCGCCGGCGGCCGGGGGCGCGGCCTGCTGACCTGGACCGGAACCGGTGGCGGCGACCGCCACCACCGCCCCGTCGGCCACGACCTCCTCGTCGGACACCGCCCCGTCCACGGCCTCCGCCCCGTCCACGGCCTCCGCCTGGTCGTCGGCCTCCGCCTGCCGTCGGAGGGAGGGGTGGAAGAGGGTGTACAGGATGACCCCGAGGGCCAGGGCCCCGAACGGGATGAACGCGTTCACGCTCGACACGTAGAGCGGGAACAGCACCAGGCCGGACAGCAGGACCGTCCAGGCCCACAGGATCAGCACGCTGCGCCGGTGGCCGTGGCCGAGCCGGAGCAGTCGATGGTGCAGGTGGTTCTTGTCCGGGGTGGAGAACCCGGTGCCGTTGGCCGTGCGCCGCACGAAGGCGAAGGCCATGTCCACGATCGGCACCCCGAGGATGAAGAAGGGGATGAACAGGGGGGCGAAGAAGAAGTAGGTCGCGCCGCTGCGACCGGCGACGCCGCCGACGGTCCCGGCGGAGCGACCGCCGATGAGCATCGTGGACGCGGCCATGAGCAGGCCGAGCAGGAGGGCGCCGCCGTCTCCCATGAAGATCTTGGCCGGATGGAAGTTGTGGGGGAGGAAGCCGAGGCAGATCCCGCAGGTCACCACGGCGATGAGCGGGCCGATGTTGTCGGTGGGCAGGTTGCCGAGGTGCTGCAGGTGCAGTCCGTAGACGGCCAGCGCCCCCGAGGCGATCGCCACCACCCCGGCAGCCAGCCCGTCGAGCCCGTCGATGAGGTTGACCGCGTTGGTGATGGCGATGACCCACAGCGCGGTCAGGAGCGGCGTCCACTCCGGGGAGAGCTGGACCAGGCCGGCCAGGGGAACCTTGAACTGGAACCAGGTCACGCCCATGAAGTAGAGGATCGTGGCCGCCAGCACCTGGCCGGCCACCTTGGCCGGCGCCGACATGTCCCGGAAGTCGTCGATCAACCCGACCACGAAGATGGCCGCCGCCCCGAGGACCAGCCCCAGCGGCTCCGAGGACCCCCGGAACAGCTGGTCGAGGGCGGGCACCGACGCGGCGACGGCAACGGTCACCAGCATCCCGAGGAACATGGCCACGCCCCCCGACTGCGGGGTCACCCGTTGGTGGACCTTGCGGTCGTCGGGCTGGGCCACGTAGCCGATCTGGACGGCGATCCTCCGGGCCGGGAAGGTCAGCGCCCAGGTCGACACGGCCGCCACCACCAGGAGGACGGCGTACCAGTTGAGCGGAACGATCGAATTCACCGGATCACCCCGTTCGACCCGCCGCCCTGCCCGGGCTCACGCCCCGTCCAGGTCCGGATACGGGGGGAACGGGGCGCACAGCTCGCGGACCTCGGCACGGATGGACGCCACCGCGCCCTCGTCGGCGCGCTCGCGCAGCGTCCGGCCGATGAGGGCGCCGATCCGGGCCATCTCGGCCCCGCCCATCCCGGCGGTGGTCTGCGCAGCGGTGCCGAGGCGCAGTCCCGACGTCACGAACGGCGACCGGGGGTCGTCGGGGATGGTGTTGCGGTTGCAGGTGATGCCGGCGCGGTCCAGGACCTCCTGGGCCTCCTTGCCGGTGAGCTCGGCGTCGAAGGTGCGCAGGTCGCAGAGGACCTGGTGGTTTTCCGTGCCGCCCGAGACGAGGCGGATCCCCTCGGCCGCGACCGCGTCGGCCAGCGCCTTGGCATTGGCCACCACCTGGGCCGCGTAGTCCCGGAACTCGGGGCGTGCGGCCTCGGCGAAGGCCACGGCCTTCCCGGCGATCACGTTCTCGAGCGGGCCGCCCTGCATCCCCGGGAAGATGGCGCTGTCGATGGACTTGCCCAGCTCGGCGGAGCACACGATGGCCCCGCCCCGGGGGCCCCGCAGCGTCTTGTGGGTGGTGAAGGTCACCACGTCGGCCACCCCGACGGGCGACGGGTGCGCACCTCCGGCGATGAGACCGGCCGGGTGGGCCGCGTCGAACACGAAGCGGGCGCCGACCGAGTCGGCGATCTCGCGGAACGGCAACGGGTCGATGATCCGGGAGTACGCGGTCGAGCCGGCCACGATGAGCTTCGGGCGCTCGGTGCGGGCCAGGTCGGCGACCTGGTCGAAGTCGATGATCTCGCCGGGCTTGTCCGGGTCGTCCGAGGCCGGCGACACGCCGTAGGAGACGAACCTCCAGATCTTCGAGGTGATGCTGGCCGGCGAGCCGTGGGTCAGGTGCCCGCCGTGGTCGAGACGCATGGCCAGCACGGTGTCGCCGGGCTCGAGGAGGGCCTGGTACACGGCGAGGTTGGCGTTGGACCCGGCGTGGGGCTGCACGTTGGCGTGCTCGGCCCCGAACAGGGACGTCAGCCGGTCGCGGGCGAGGTCCTCGACCTCGTCGATGACCTGGTTGCCGCCGTAGTAGCGGCGGCCCGGGTACCCCTCGGCGTACTTGTTGGTGAGCAGCGAGCCGGTGGCGGCCAGCACCGCCGTCGAGGTGAAGTTCTCCGAGGCGATCAGCTGCACGGTGGTGGCCTGCCGCTCGGCCTCGGCACCGAGGAGCGAGAGGAGCTCGGGATCGCCGGCCAGCCACCGGTCGAAGGGAGAGGCGTGGAGCGGGCTGCTCATGGGGTCGGTTGCTGCCTTTCCAGGTGATCGGTCGGGGCGGCTCCGGCACGACCGGCGTTGTCGGCGTCGTAGCCGGCGATGAGGTCGATCCGCCGCTGGTGGCGGCCGCCGTCGAATCCGGTGGTGAAGAACGCGTCGACGGCGTCGATGGCCTCCGCGGGTCCGGTCGTCCGCTCCCCCAGGCACAGTACGTTGGCGTCGTTGTGCCTCCTGGCCAGGACGGCCGTGGTGGAGTCGTGGGCCACCGCCGCACGGATCCCGGGCACCTTGTTGGCCGCGATGCCGATCCCCATGCCGGTGCCGCACACGCAGACGCCCCGCTCGGCCTGGCCGGAGGCCACCGAGACACCCACGGCGTGGCCGTACAGGGGGTAGTCGACCGGGACGTCGGCCGTGTCGGTCCCGAGGTCCAGCACGTCGTGCCCGGCGGCGGCCAGGTGGTCGGCGATCCGTGTCTTGAGGGCGTAGCCCGCGTGGTCCGAGCCCACGGCGATGCGCATGCACCGAGTGTACCGAGTGGGCGGGCAGGAAATCGGGCCGCCCCGACCCGCCGATAGGCTGGCGGGCCGATGACCATCGACCCCTTCACCCCCGTGGTCGTGGGGGTGGGCCAGGTGACCAACCGTCCCCACACCGAGGGAGAGGGCACGCTGGCCGACCGGCCCGAGCCACTCGGCCTCATGCTCGACGCGGTGGGTGCGGCCGTCGAGGACTGCGACGGCGTCGGCCCTGGCGGCGCCGCGACCGCCGGGCGGGCACTGCTCGCCCGGGTCGGCTCCCTGCGGGTTGCCAACCCGCTGAGCTGGCACTACCTCGATCCAGGTGTCCTCCTGGCCGAGGAGCTGGGCATCGAGCCCTCACAGATCCTGGTCACCACCACCGGCGGCAACAGCCCCCAGGCGCTGGTCAACGCCACCGCACTGGCCATCGGCCGGGGCGAGTTCGAGGTGGCCGTCGTCGCCGGGGCCGACTGCGCCTACACCCAGGCGGCGGCCCGGCGGCATCCGGACCGGCCCCTCCTCCCCTGGACCGTCCAGCCGGCGGACACCGAGCCGCCCACGTACTTCGGCAGCGACCGACGGGGGACCACCCGGGCCGAGGAGGAGCAGGGGCTGGACCTCCCGATCCACATCTTCCCCCTGTTCGAGAACGCGTTGCGGGCCGAGGCGGGGCGGACCCTCCCCGAGCAGCTGACCCACATCGGCACCCTCTGGTCGCGGTTCTCCGACGTGGCCGCCGACAATCCCTACGCCTGGATCCGCGACCCGATGACGGTCGAGGAGCTCACCACGGTCACCGAGTCCAACCGGATGATCGCCTACCCGTACACCAAGTTCCTCAACGCCAACATCCAGGTCGACCAGGGGGCGGCGGCCATCCTGTGCTCGGCGGCCGCGGCCGAGGCGGCCGGCGTCCCCCGTGACCGCTGGGTGTTCCCGCTGGCCGGGGCCGACGCCGAGGACCACTGGTTCCTCTCCCACCGGGCCGACTTCCACTCCTCGCCGGCCATCCGGTTGGCCGGCGTCTCGGCCCTGGCCCTGGCCGGCACCTCGGTCGACGAGGTGGCCCACGTCGACCTCTACTCGTGCTTCCCGTCGGCCGTCGAGATCGCCGCGGCCGAGCTGGGACTGGCGGACGACGACCCGGGACGCCCGCTCACCGTCACCGGGGGGATGACCTTCGCCGGGGGGCCGGGCAACAACTACGGCACCCACTCCCTCGCCACCATGGTCGGCGTGTTGCGGGAGGACCCCGGATCCACCGGGCTCACCACCGGGCTCGGGTGGTACCTGTCCAAGCACAGCATCGGCCTGTACGGGACCGAGCCCCCGACCGCGCGTGCCGTCGACGGAGAGCCCCTCCCCGAGGGAACGGTCACCGAGTCGGCGGCCGGGTTCGCGTGGGCCGACCCTCAGGCCGCGGTGGGGTCGCTCCCCCAGTGCTCGCCCGACGCCGACGCCCAGGGGGAGGTCACCGTCGAGACCTACTCGGTGACGTTCGGCCGGGCCGGGTCTCCCGAGTGGGCCGTGGTGGCGTGCCGGACCCTGGAGGGGCGCCGGGCCTGGGCCCGGGTCACCGATCCCGACCAGCTCGCCGTGCTCGTGACCGAGGAGGGGTGCGGGCGGCTCGGGACCCTGCGGGCGGACGGCGAGGTCGACCTCCGGTAGCCGTGCCTCCGGTGCCCGGGGCCCCGGGCAGATCACCCGCTGTGCCGGCAGGACAGACGGGCACAGGGCGGGTCCCGAGAGGTGACCGGTTCAGTGTCGGAGTGTGCCCTCGGGACGATGGGCCCACTTCGGCACGACCGCGGCGAGGACGAACCAGATCGCGACGGAGCTCCCCGTCGCCGCCGACCAGGCCCAGCTCCCGGTGACCACGCTGATCACCCCCAGGACGACGATGCCGAGTGCGAGCAGTCCGAGGACTGCCAGGTATCCGGGCATGGCCATGTGTCGTCCTCCCTACTCCCTACTCCACGCGGGAATGGATCGACCGCTCCAAGGGGCCGCCCCTCCGCAGACCGGCGATGACGCCGGCCGCTACCGCCAGCGCGGCCAGGAAGAGGGCGGTGACGGTGAACGCACGGGCCACCGCCGGGGACGCCGAGGACGTGCCGCCTGCGACGTCGAACACGAGACCGGTGAGCGCGAGCCCGAGAGCCGTGCCCATCCCCCTCGTCATGTTGAGGACGCCCGAGGCCAGACCTGACTGCCCCTTCGGCGCCGAACCCATGATGGCGGCGTTGTTCGCAGGGATGAACAGACCCAGCCCGATGCCCACCACGGCCAGGAGCAGCAGGAACGCGGGCGTCGTCGGCCGGAGCGCGCCCAACGCGGCCAACGCACCGGCCACGGTGGCCATGCCCGCGATCGTCGGCGGCCGGGCACCGAGCCGATCGGCCAGGCGCCCGGCAAAGGGCGCGGTGACCCCCAGAGCCAGTGGCATGGTCATCAACTCGAGGCCGGCCCGTCCCGACCCGAACAGCAGGCTGCGTTCCAGATAGAAGGGGACGAGGAACAGGACGCCGAACATGACCAGGTAGGCGAGCATGCTGCTGGCGATCCCGGTGCCGAAGCGGGATCGCCGGAAGAGGGCCATGTCGAGCATCGGTTCACCGCATCGGAGCTCCCGCCTGACGAATCCCACGGCCAGGGCGACACCCATCACGAACAGCACGATGATCGGGGGCGAGGTCCATCCCTCCGAGTTGCCGAAGGAGATCGCCGTGAACACCGCCACCACGGCCGGGAAGAACAACGCCAGCCCGGTCCAGTCGAACCGTACGCGGGCCTGGAGGTGGCGGCTGCGGGGGATGAGCAGCAACCCGGCGATCATTCCGAGCAGCCCGAACGGGACGTTGACGAAGAAGATCAGCCGCCAGCCGCCGGCCGCCAGCAGGAACCCTCCGACCGAAGGACCGAGCGCCAGGCCCACGGCTTGGGCTGCACCCTGGATCCCGATGGCCCTGCCGAGCGACGTCTTGGGCACGGCCAGCACGATGATGGCCACGCTGTTGGCCTGCAGCAGCGCGGCGCCCACGGCTTGGAGCGCCCGGAACCCGATCAGCAGGCCCAGGTTCGGAGCCAACCCACACAGAGCCGATCCGACGATGAAGATCCCGAAGCCGTAGACGTAGAGGAGCTTGTGTCCCCACATGTCGGCGAACCGTCCGACGGCGGCCACCGTGGCCACCAGAACCAGGAGGTAGCTCAGGCCCACCCAGGTCACCGCACCGACACTGGCGTGGAACGTCCGCTGCAAGGTGGGCAACGCGACGGTCACGATGCTGGCGTCGAGCTGGCCCATGAAGGCGCCGATGCACACTGCGGCCACCGCCAGCCAGAAGGCGTCGGGCCGACGCCTGATCATCTCGGGGCGCCTCGGCTCCACGACCAGGTGGTGCCATCCGACCGGCTTCACCACGTCGAGCGCATCCACTCCCCCGATTGTGCCGGTGCGCGTTCAAGAATGAAAATAGATTGTTCATGTCATATCGATAAGATTTACTTATGGATAGCCGTCGCCTCCGATACTTCGTGGACGTCGTGGACCATGGCGGCTTCACCGCGGCGGCAAAGGCGACGTTCGTCTCCCAACCGGCCCTCTCGCTCGCCGTCAAGGAGCTGGAGGCCGACCTCGGCACACCGCTGTTCGATCGCATCGGACGGCGGGTCCAGCTCACCTCCGCCGGGACCGCACTCTTGGGGCCGGCCCGGCAGGTGCTCCGCGACCTCGAGACCGGCCGGGCCGCGGTGACCGCCGTCTCCGGCCTGGAGTCGGGCATCCTGTCCCTGGTCTGCCTCCCGACCCTCGCCGCCGACCCCACGGCCGCCCTGATCGGCCGGTTCCGTCGTCATCATCCGGGCGTTCGCGTGGACCTCGCCGCTCCCGAGGACTCCCGCGAGCTGTTCGAACTGGTCGAGACGGGACGGTCCGAGCTGGGCCTCACGGACGCGATGGGCGTCCCCGGCGTGCTCGAGTCGACCGGGCTCGGGCCCCAGGTGCTCGTCTTCATCCTGCCCCCGGGCACGACGGGTGGCGTCTCCACGTCGGCCGCGCTGATCGAATTCGAGGACACCCTGTTCGTGGCGTCTCCCACCGGGACCTCGACACGGCGCCTTCTCGACGAGCGGTTGGAGTCGGTGGGCCTGCATCCGAAGCTCGCCGTCGTATCGGCTCAGCGAGACGCCATCCTCCCTCTCGTTCTGGCCGGCGCCGGGGCTGCACTGGTGCCTGAATCCATGGCCCTCGTCGCCGAGCGGCTCGGCGCGGTGATCGCCCGACCGGACCCGCCGGCCGTCCGCGAGCTGGCCCTGGTCCATCGGGCCGGTGCCCTCTCGCCCGCCGCTGCCCGATTCGTCGAGCTGGCGGGGAGTGCGCGACGACCGATCAGCTGAGGTGCGGATCGCTACGCGATCGGTGCGTTCGGAGGCTTCGCCCTCGCCCTGGTCCAGGCCAGCCACGTCTGGTAGCCGCCGTCGAGATTGCGAGCCTCGATCCCCAGCTCGTGCATCAGTGCTGTGGCCGTATGTCCTCGTTGGCCTACTTCGCAGTAGACCACGACCGGCCCGTGACCGAGCGAGCCCAGGTGGTCACGGAGCGAATCGATCGGATGGTTGATGGACCCTTCGATCGCACCGGCCGCGTGCTCCTCGGCGGTTCGCACGTCGATGACCGGCCATCCCTCCTCCATCAGTTGCCCCAGCTCCTGGGGCTCGACGATGTCGCAGTCCCCGCTCAGCACGTTCTCCGCCATGTAGCCGAGGAGGTTGACCGGGTCCTTGGCGGACGAGAACGGCGGTGCGTAGGCCAGCTCGAGATCAGCGAGCTGATCGGCGGCGATGCCACCGGCCATCGCCGTGGCGATCACGTCGATCCTCTTGTCCACCCCGGACCGGCCGACGATCTGGGCGCCGAGAATCGAGCCGTCGGTCGGATCGAAGATCAGCTTCGCCGCCATGCGGGTGGCCCCCGGGTAGTAGGACGCGTGGTCGAGGGGGTGGGAGTGAATCACCCGGAAGCGTCGGCCGGCGGCTTGCAGTCGCCGCTCGTTCCATCCGACGGTGGCAGCCACGATGTCGAAGACCTTCACGATGGCCGTACCGAGGGACGGCACCATGCGCGACGGGCGACCGGCGATGTGATCCGCCACCCTCCGACCCTGCCGGTTGGCCACGTTGGCCAACGCGATGAGTGAGGTCGCGTGCGAGATCGCATCAGCCTTCTCGACGGCATCACCCACGGCATAGATGTCCGGGTCGTTGGTCTGGTTCGCGTCGTTCACCGCGATGCCGCCGTACGGACCGAGGTCGAGCCCGGCCAGTTCGGCCAGGTGGACGTCGGGCTTGACTCCGATCGCCCCCACGACGACGTCGGCAGCGAGTACCCGACCGTCGTCGAGGGTGACCGACCGTTCCTCCACCGAGGCGACGGACACGCCGGTTTCGACCGTCACACCGTGGGTCACCAGTTCGTCGCGCACGAGAACGGCGAGCTCCGGGTCGAGCGGCGCCAGGACCTGCGGGGTGGCCTCGACGATGGTGACCTCGAGTCCCTGTCCGACGAGGTTCTCGGCCATCTCCAGGCCGATGAAGCCCGCGCCGATCACGACTGCCGTCTCCGGCGCCACATCGACCTCTGTCGCGAGGCGGGCGGCGTCCTCGACGGTCCTCAGCGTCCGCACCCGGTCGTAACCGGGGATGGGCGGCCTCACCGGAGCCGCTCCCATGCTCAGTACGAGCTTGTCGTAGCCAACGACGTCCTCCTCGCCGCTGACCGTGGACCGGGTCCGGACCGTGCCCGTCGCCCTGTCGATGGCCACCACCTCCTGGTTGACCCGGACGTCGAGCCGGAAGCGGTCGAAGAGCTGCTCGGGGGTCTGGAGGGTGAGATCCTCCTCCTCCTCGATGAGGCCACCGACGAAGTAGGGCAGCCCGCAGTTGGCGAACGACACATGTCCCGACCGCTCGAGAACGGTGATGGCGGCACCGGCATTCAGCCGGCGGAGACGGGTGGCGGTGGACATCCCTCCGGCGACACCTCCGACGATCACCACTCTGTCGTCCGGACCGGCTGGACGCTTCGTCATCGGGCGAACCAGGACTTCCTCGTGGCGCCAGGTGCCGGGCTCGTCCGACACCGGCAACGCTCATCGCTGGGCACATCGCCGAGGATCTGCTCGACATGGGCACCGCAGCCCCTCCAGTCCGGCCGACCGCACTTCCTACAGGTGACACGTCTACACATACCCCACAGGGTATCAGTCATCGGCCACCTCCGCACCGGCGCTCCGCCCACCACGACGGCAGGGGGTCGAAACCCCAACGGGTATGCCGGAAGCGGGTCTATACTCCTGGGGGTATCGTCCCCGTCCGCCTCACGCACAGGGACCGCCCACCGTCGCCACGTCAACCAGGAGCGGCACCGATCCAGTGTGGACTTCGGTGCACCACGTTCACCATGGACACCGAGAAGGAGAGCCCGTGCAACTACCCGACGAGGTCGTGGAGGACCTTCGCAAGAGGCTCCGCCGTGCCGGAGGCCAGGTACAGGCGGTGGAGACCATGCTGGCCGAGGGACGCGAATGTCGCGACATCGTCACCCAGCTCAGCGCGGCCACCAAGGCGCTCGACCAGGTGGGCTTCCGGCTGATCGCCACCGGACTGACCTACTGCCTCGAGCACCCTGACGAGGCGGCCGAGTCCGGCTATCCACTCGACGAGGTCCAGCGCCTGTTCACCAAGTTGGCCTGACCAGACCACACGGGCCACCGAGCGAGGAGCGTGGCCGCCCATCTGATGCACCGCTCCAGGGCATCGACTCCGGAACGGGACCTGCGGGTCGTCGTGGGCGTGTCGCCGGTCAGGTCGGCGACGTCGCCGGCGGCTGGGCCGGTGTGTCGCCACGTTCGCCGTAGCGGTGCCGGAAGACGCCGTACGCCACCGGGCCGGCCAGCAGGGGCAGCCAGTAGGAGGCGAGCCGGTAGGCCAGGGTGGCCAGCACGGCCTCGGCACCGCTCAGCCCGGCCAGGTACAAGAACCCGGACAGGCTGGCCTCGACGATCCCGATCCCGCCCGGGGTGATCGGGATCAGGCCGATCACCCCGGCCACCGCGTACGCCAGCAGGATCAGCGACGGACGGGGGTGGGCCCCGACGGCCCGCACGCAGAACAGGAGGCACAGGTAGTCGAAGAGGAGCCGGCCCACCGACAGCAGCGTGGCCTCCCACCACTGCTTCCCGAGGACGGCCCGGATGATGTTGCGCTGCTCGACCAGCCGCTCCGGCAGGCCCGTCATGGGCGTCCGCTTCCTGAGCAGGCGGTTCCGGACGGTCTGGACGACCCGACCGGCCCACACCAGGGGGCCGTCGGTGGCCATGACCACGGCGCTGAATGCGGTGAACAGGACGAACCCGACGGCACCGAGCCAGGCCGCATCGGTGAGGCCCGAGGCGACCGGTGCCCCGAACAGCACGACGGGCAGGACGAAGACCGGCAGCGCCAGCAGGCCGCCGATCCCGAGGAACGAGAACGCGGTCAGCCCGCTGACGGACTCGGTGGGGTCCATGCCGGCGGTGCCGAGCATGCGGAACTGGACGGCGGCGCCGGGAGCGGCCCCTCCGGGGACGATGAGCGAGATGGCGTTGCCCGCCAGCTGGGCCATGATCACCGCGAACCAGGACCTGGTCCGCAGGGCGATCCGCTGCAACGAGAAGGTGCAGGCGAAGTGGGCGCACTCGGCGATGACGGCCGGGACGAACCACCAGAAGTTGAGGGTGACCAACCGGGGCCACGCGTGGAACACGGCGAGGACGCTGGGGAAGACCAGGTAGAGGGCGATCGCGGTGAACGCGAGGGCGATCGAGCGCTTGACCAGCGTCTTCCATCGGATCGGCTCCTGCTGCTCTTCGCCGAACTTGACCTCGAACGACCGCGCCGACCTGTCGTCGGGGGGGCCGGCGGACCCGGTCACGTCGTCACCCTCTGCGCCACCGCTCACCACAACCGGCGCCCGCGCCCCTCAGCCTCCGGCCAGCCCGACCACGGCGGCCAGCACGAGGTTCGCCCCGCGCACGTCACCCACCAGCCCGGCCTCCATGCGGTTCATCGCGTAGCAGACGGTCAGCCCGGCGTCCTGGTCCATCACGATCAACGATCCGCCGTACCCGCCCCAGTAGCAGGCACGGGGGCCGATGGGCATCACGTCGGTGCCGAGCCCGTAGCCCATGCCGAACCGCAGCTCGGTGCCGAGGATCAGGTCGGTCCCGTGGATCTGCTCGTCGAAGATCCGGTCGCACCCCTCGGCCGAGAGCAGCCGCACGCCCCGGGCCTCGCCCCGCCCGGCGATGACGGACTGGACCAGCGCCACCGAGCGGGCGTTGCCGTGACCGTTGGCGGCCGGGATCTCGGCCCGTCGCCACCACGCCTGTCTCGGGTAGGTGGCGTCGAGGGGCGGGTTGGTCATGGCCCGGATGGTCAGCCGGGACGGCTTGAGCTCGTCCAGGTCGAGCGGGGGCGGGGGGATCACCATCGACACCCGGTGGTCCTCCGACTCGGGCAGGCCGATGTGGAAGTCGGCCCCGAGCGGCCCCGCCACCTCGGCCGCGAACCACGTCCCGATCGTCGTGCCGGTGATCCGCCGGACGATCTCGCCCACCAGGTAGCCCTGGGTCACGGCGTGGTAGCCCGACGCGGTGCCCGGCTCCCACCACGGCTCCTGGCCGGCGAGGAGGCTGGTGCACTTCTCCCAGTCGGCCAGGTCCTCGGGGGCGATCGGCTCGTCCCACCCCGGCAGCCCGGCGGTGTGGGACATCACGTGGCGCACCTCGATCGCCTCCTTGCCCCGGGCGGCGAACTCGGGCCAGTAGCGGGCCACCGGCGCGTCGAAGTCGAGCTCTCCCCGGTCGGCCAGCATCAGCGCGCACAGGAACGTCATCGTCTTGGTGGTCGACCACACGTTGGTGATGGTGTCCTCCACCCACGGCGCCGTCCCCGCCTCGTCGACCGTTCCCCCCCAGATGTCGACCACCGGCTCGCCGCCGACCAGGACGGCCACCGATGCGCCGACGTCGGTGCCGGCGTCGAGGCTGGCGGACAGGGTCGCGACCACTCCCTCGTACTGCGGATCCCAGGTGCCCTGGACGTCGGCCATGGTCGTCTCCCTCGCTCGTTCGGTGCTGAGGCCACGATCTTTCCACGGGAGGTCGCCATCGGACCGAATCCCGGTTCGGGGCGGCGTCGGGACACCGCTCTGGGACCCATTACCCTGGTACCCCGTGAGTGACTCCGCCAACACCCAGCTGACCCGCGACACCTACGAGCGCCTCCAGGCCGAGCTCGAGGACCTCACCACCCGCGGCCGGGTGGAGATCGCCGCGCTGATCGAGGCGGCCCGCGCCCTCGGCGACCTGAAGGAGAACGGCGACTACCACGCGGCCAAGGACTCCCAGGGGAAGATGGAGTCCCGCATCCGCCAGCTCGAGAAGATGCTCAAGACCGCCACCGTGGTCGACGGCGGCGCGTCCACCGACGGCACGGTCGGGCCCGGCACGGTGGTGACCCTCCGCTACGAGGGCGACGACGAGGACGACACCTCGGACTACTTCATCGGCTCCATCGAGGAACGCCAGGGCGACCTGACCGTGGTGTCCCCCGGGTCACCGCTCGGCCAGGCCGTCCTCGGGCACGGCGTCGGCGACACCGTCGAGTACGCCGCACCCGGGGGGAACCTCCGGGTCCAGATCGTGAAGATCGGAGCCTGAGGACCGTGACCGAGCCACGCACCCTGTCCGAGAAGGTGTGGGACGGCCACGTCGTCCACGCCGGGGGCTCCGAGGAGCCCGACATCCTCTTCATCGACCTGCACCTGGTCCACGAGGTCACCTCGCCGCAGGCCTTCGACGGGCTCCGCCTGGCCGGACGCACCGTCCACCGCCCGGACCTGACCATCGCCACGGCCGACCACAACGTGCCCACCACCGACATCGACAAGCCGGTCGCCGACCCCATCTCGGCCAAGCAGCTGTCCGTGCTCAACGCCAACTGCGCCCAGTTCGGCATCACCTGCTACCCGATGGGCGACGCCAACCAGGGCATCGTCCACATCATCGGGCCCGAGCAGGGCCTGACCCAGCCGGGCATGACCGTCGTCTGCGGCGACAGCCACACCTCCACCCACGGCGCCTTCGGCGCCCTGGCCTTCGGGATCGGCACCAGCGAGGTCGAGCACGTCCTCGCCACCCAGACCCTCCCCCAGCGCCGCCCGGCCACCATGGCCGTGACCGTCGACGGCGACCTCCCGGCCGGCGTGACCGCGAAGGACCTCGTGCTGGCCGTGATCGGCCGCATCGGCACCGGTGGTGGCAGCGGCCACGTCATCGAGTACCGCGGATCGGCGGTCGCCGCCCTCTCCATGGAGGGACGGATGACGGTCTGCAACATGTCGATCGAAGGCGGTGCCCGGGCCGGCATGATCGCACCGGACGACACCACGTTCGCCTACCTGGAGGGACGGGACCACGCACCGAAGGGTGCGGCCTGGGAGCAGGCGCTCGACTACTGGCGCTCCCTCCCCACCGACCCCGGCGCCACGTTCGCCAAGGAGGTCGTCCTCGACGCGTCGGGGCTGGCCCCGTTCGTCACCTGGGGCACCAACCCGGCCCAGGTCGTCCGCATCGACGGCGCGGTGCCCGACCCCGACACCTTCGACACCCCGGCCGAGCGCGAGGCCGCCGCCCGCGCCCTCGACTACATGGGCCTGGTCGCAGGCACGCCCCTGGTGGAGGTGCCCGTCGACACCGTCTTCATCGGATCGTGCACCAACGGACGCATCGAGGACCTGCGGGCCGCGGCCGACGTGCTGCGCGGACGGTCGGTGAAGGCCGGCACCCGGGCGCTGGTGGTCCCGGGCTCGCACCGGGTCAAGGCCCAGGCCGAGGCCGAGGGTCTCGACACGGTGTTCGCCGGTGCTGGCTTCGAATGGCGCGAGCCGGGCTGTTCCATGTGCCTGGCCATGAACCCGGACAAGCTGGCCCCGGGCGAGCGGGCCGCGTCCACCTCCAACCGGAACTTCGAGGGTCGCCAGGGCCGGGGCGGGCGCACCCACCTGGTGTCGCCGGCCGTCGCGGCCGCCACCGCGGTGGCGGGGCACTTCGCCACTCCCGGGGAGCTCCGCTGATGGACGCCGTGCGCATGGTGACGGGGCGGGCCGTTCCGCTCGACCGCTCCGACGTGGACACCGACCAGATCATCCCCTCGGACTGGCTCAAGCGGGTCGAGCGGACCGGGTTCGGCGCGGGCCTGTTCGCCGAGTGGCGCGACGATCGCGACTTCGTGCTCAACCGCGAGGAGTACGCGGGCGCCACCATCCTGGTCGCCGGTCCGAACTTCGGGACGGGCTCCTCGCGCGAGCACGCGGTGTGGGCCCTGATGGACTACGGGTTCGCCGCCGTGGTCTCGCCCGGGTTCGCCGACATCTTCCGGAACAACTGCACCAAGGCCGGTCTGGTCCCCGTCCAGGTCGACCCGGCGGTGGGGCGGGCCCTGCTCGACGCCGTGGCCGCCGATCCTTCGCTCGAGATCACCATCGACGTGGAGCGCGGGACGCTGGACGCCCCGGCCGCCGGGATCGAGACCACCTTCCCGATGGACGACTTCACCCGGGCGAGGCTGCTCAACGGTTGGGACGACATCGGCCTGACCCTACGGCACGAGTCCGAGATCGAGGCCTACGAAGCGCGTCGCCAGGCCTGGATGCCGGTCACCCGCTGACCGGATCGGTCGACGGGGGTCGGGAGCCGTCCGGAGGAGCGCCGCTCGTTCTGCGTCGCTGCCACTCCGTTGCCCGAGAGCCCGCCGGGTCCCCGGCGCCGACCACCACGAGGGGCAGGGGGGCAGCCAACGTCGGGGGACCCGGAGGATGATGAGGTGAGGTCCGCTCCGCTGCGCCCGCACCTTCGAATGTGTGCCGCCCGCCGGGCGGCGTACTGGTCGTGATGGACTGGTCGTACTGCACATGGGGGCACGTGGTTGCGCCTCGCAAGATGACCCTACACGACCGGGACTTCGCGTACAGGGACGGTTCGGCGACGGCATTCTGCGCTGCTACCCCCGTGGCACGTCGGGATCCACCGCTTCCACCGGAACGACCCCGGGGCACCGGTCGGACATCCCGGCAGATCCCCAGGTGGGAGGCGTCCGCCAGACCCTGGACGCGGAAGGGTCCGGACCACGAATGATCGCGCCCGGACCCGTGCCGGAACTGCCCCGGGGGACGGGAAAGGGGCCCGGCCGGAGCCGGACCCCTTTCCGTCAGCACCGTGAGGTGCTCCGTACTGCGAACCGCTGTCCTACAGGTCAGCCGTTGGTGACGAGGCAGTAGCCGTCACCGGTGGTGCCGGTGTTGCTGTAGGTGGTCCCGCCGATCACGAACGTGTTGGTCACGTCGTTGGCGGAGTAGCCCGGGTCGGTGATGCTGGCCGGGTAGGTCAGCGTCGTACCACTGGCGACCTCAGGGAAGGTGCCACCGGTGACGTCGAGCGGGAAGAAGCCCTGGGCCTCGATGACCGACTCGATCTCGTTCCGGTAGGCGACACCCGTGATGGGGTCGATGTCAGCACCGGTCGAGGCCTTGCAGATGAAGCCGTCCTCACTCACGAAGTTGAGGGTGGCCTGGCTGGCCGGGTCCGTCGCGCTGCTGTTGTTGTACAGGTTGTAGAGGCCACGGGTGACCGGGAAGGTCACACCGGCGCCACCACCGGATCCCTGGATCGTCGAGGCGGTCGCCTGCACGGTCGTACCCGAGAGGTTGACGATGCCACCGAACAGCGTGCTGTCGTTGCTCGCCGTGCCTGCGCAGTCACCGGTGTAGGCCGGGGCCGTGTCCTTGATCTTGGTGCAGGTGGTCGTGAACTTGCCGTACGACATGAAGTAGATGGCGTTCGCCGCGTCCGGAAGGCTCGAGATGGTGGCCATCTGGTTCTCGAACAGGTTCGAGTGGGTCGTGTCAGCCGAACCGTCTGCCGTCACGTCTGCGGACGTCCAACCGGCCTCACATGCGCTGCAGGTGATGCCGGGGGTGGACAGGCCGGAGCCAGCCGTGTAGGACAGGGCGCCCGACCACGTCGAGTACGTGCCCGAACCCGTCTGGGCGTCGTACACGTCGATCGGCGAGGACTTCTTGGCGCCGAGGCAGATCCAGTCCATGTTGTAGGTGACGCCCTTGACGACGCACGTCAGGGTGCCGCCCCAGATCGCCTTGAGGTTGGTCAGGCTGATGGAGGTCACCTTGTCCTGGTCGGTCTTGACTCCACCGACCTCGGCGAAGGTCACATAGGAGACACCGTCCGTCGCGTACTCGACGTCGTTGTCCGTGGTGTTGCCCTTGTGCGCCGAAGCACGGGAGTAGCTGATGGTGTAACCCGAGGTCGTCGGCGAACCCGCACCGGCATCCTCCAGCTGGGTGGCACCGTTACCGGAACCGACCGGGGGAGCCTGCACCGAGAAGTCGTTGTAGGGGTTCTCACCGGCGACAGCGAAGCCCTGCTCGCCGTCGTAGAAGCCCGCCGTGTTGGACGAGGTGCCACAGTTGAGGGCAAGGGGCAGCGACGTCGAGGCGGTCAGGTCACAACCGGGCGAACTGTTGAACAGGTTGCCCATCTGGGTCATCATCGCGTACGCGGTCTGCGAACCCGAACCGATGAGGAGGGAAGCGTCGGGCGTGGTGGCCCCGGCAGTTCCCGCAGCGGCCAGCGACAAGCTGGCGACACCGATGGTTGCCGCGGCGATTGCCACAGCCCCCCGTCGGCTGAACAGTGAACGGAACATGAAGTGTCTCCTCAATGTTGTGGATGGTTTGGTGAGAGTCCAGGAGACGTGACGTACCCCTCGGGAACTCTCGGTTGTGACTGTACGGAACCGAGGTAATCCCAATGTCACGGTGAGATTGGGCGTGGATGAACTCTTGGTGACGGAGTTATCCGCAACTACGGACCACGGCACCTGGTGTCACGAACTGACCCCTCTGCGTGGTCGCCGGAGGGACGGGCGCAGCGCCGCGACAGGGCACCGGGACCGCACAGCCGGGGCGCCGGTCGTGCGACTGGGTGGTCAGAACGTCGCGGGCAACGCCCGGGCGACGCTCTCGCAGGCGAAGAGCCCGCACATCATGACCATGGGGGCGGCGAACAGGTAGACGAGCCATGGACGGCGGATCCGCCAAGCCACCAGGACCGCCCCGAGGAGCACGAGGATCGTGAGGATCGACCACATCACCGCGAGCCCGCCGGACGACGGGTCGCCGCTCAGACCGAGCTCGTAGCTCGGGACGGCGATGGTGTCGTCGGGCACGGCCACCGGGTGGCCCACGAGCTTGCCCTGGACGACCTCGCGGCCGCTGGTGATGAGGCTCGAATTCGAGGTCACGAGGGTGATGCGGTCATCGGTCGTCGGGAGCACCACATCACGGTGCCCGATGGCCACCTGCAGGACGTGCGTCACCTTGTAGGTGAACCTGCCGGCGCCGTCGACCACGTCGATCCGGTCGCCGGTCCGGAGGGAGCCGATCGCACCGAACGGCGCACCGAATGTGACCCGACGGCCGGCGATGACCGAGTTCCCGACCGACCCGGGCAGCGCCGATCCGGGCATGAGCCCCGGACCGTTCATCAGGTCCGCGGCGCTGGTCCCCTGCACCACGATCTGGTCGAGCCCGATCGCCGGGATCTGGAGGACGGCGACCGCGCTCCCCTCGGCCGGCAGGTGGCCGTCGACCAGCTGATAGACGGTGAGCGGCTGGCCCTTCAGTGTCCCGGCGAGTCGCTGCTGGTCGCGCGAGGCGGTCAGCGGGGTGAACGCGTACAGGTAGACGAGGAACAGGACCAGTAGCCCGGCGACGCCGACCAGGGCGAACCCCGCGAGACGCCGGTAGGGGAGATGGGGGATGGTGATGGTGTGTCCGTGCGACGGTGCATCGTCCTCGTCGGGGAGCCATCCGGGCCCGTACCCCTGGGCCGGGACGGGCTCGCCGATGGCCGGCGCGTCGCGGGCGCCCGGGGGCAGCGTGGCCACCGAGGACTCCGTGGTATCCGTCACGACGGACCTCCTTCCGACCTACGACGTCTCGCCGCGGCTCCCGGTCCGAACAGGAGCAGCACGCCACCCACGAGCGATCCGAGCGCCAGCACGATGATGGCGGGGAGCAGGTACCGGGTGGTGTCGGCCAGTCCCACCAGGAGGACGCCGGACGGGATCGACGACGGTGGCGCCGCCACCGGGGTCGACCCCTTCGCGCCCGAGTTGGACGACCCGTTGCCGGTGCTGGCCGTCAGTGGCAGGGCGCTCTCCGTGGACCCGGAGCCGAAGCTGGACCCGGTCCCGCTCGAGAAGTTCGACGATCCGGTGTCGCTCGAGTAGCCGGAACTCCCGGTCGAGGACGACGTGGTCGAGGTGGTCGTGGTCGTGGTCGTGGTCGTGGTGGCCGGCGGCGCCGGGGCGATCGACACGTCGGCGGTGATGTCGGCCAACGCCGAGTCGTAGATGGCCTTCGGGAGCGGGGCGTAGCCTGCCGGGAGTGAGCCCGAGTAGGAGAAGTTCACCATGTTGGTCAGCAGGTTCTTGACCGCCGTCCCCTCGGAGTAGGAGAGCTGCGACGTCGGCACGACGGCGTAGGTCAGGTTGGCCAACGGGTAGGCGGCGGCGTTCGTGTCACCGAAATTGATCTGATAGGTGCCTGCCGGGCAGGCCAGGTCCGAGGTGGGACACGGCGTGAAATCGGACGCCGCCGCCTCGAGGCTGGTGGTGTCCGGTGCCACGAAGTCACCGGCCGCGTTCTCGAGCGAGGCGGTCGAGAGTCCGAGGAAGCGGGCCTCCGACGTATCCATCAGGCCGAATGCCGCACACGGGTTCTGGGCGTTGCCCGCACCGTTGCCCGGAGTCGGGACGACTCCGCCCCCGAAGCACCAGGTGCGCATGGCCTTCGCCTGGAACGACGGTTCCTGGGCGGCTCCGAAATTCGTCGCCGCGGCCGACAGGGCGGGCAGGGTCGAGTAGCCCTGGCACTGCGGGAAGATCCATTGGGCGCCCGGGTACGGGGGCCAGATGGTCGAGCCCAACGGTGGGGTGGTCAGGGTGTCCGGGCCCAGGTTGGTGTCGGTCACGTTGACCGACACCGGCTGCGAGCTGCTGACGAGCGGCACCTGCACCGAGAACGGCGTGTTCGGCGCGTCGCAGATCCACTGGGTGGTCTCGTAGCTCGACCCGCTGGCCACGTTCGAGTTGAAGGAGCCGAACTGCTGGGGCGAGTACCCGTTCGCCGGGGACGGGTTGAGGAGCTCGAATGCGTTGTCCCGGCTTTCGTAGGCGACCTGCTTCTTCTTCGACTTCGTGGAGGGGCAGCCGACGAGATCGGCACAGGTGACCGGAGGCGTAGCCGCGGCCAGTGCCGCCGTCAGATTGTCCGCCAACGCGAACGTCGGCTTCGGTGGGAGGGTCACCACCCCGGCGGGCGACTGGTACAGGGACGTCAGGAGACCCGCCACCATGTTGGGCGTCAGGTTGTAACTGTTGATCGGGAAGATGCTCCCGTTGTTCGAGTCCTCGGCGAGGAACGACTCGGCGGTACCGCTGAGGGCCACCGGGATGTAGGCGTACGACTTGCCCAGGAGTGCGGCGAGCTGTGTCTCGTCGGAGACGTTGTCGACGAACGAGAGCGTGTCGTTGCCGGCGGCGAAGTCCTTGACCACCGTGGCGTCGTCGTTGGCGGTGTTGAGCGCCACCACGCCGTGCGAGCCGCCGCACGTCGCCTCGACCGCGGCGGGGATGAAGTGCTCGAGGCTGTAGGACGTCTCGATCTGGACCTGGGGGTCGGACGAGGGGCATCCCGCCGACTGGGTGGCGTACGTCAGGGGGACGACTGCGGAGTTCTGGGTGCTCACCAGGGGTCCGTTCGAGCCGTCGCTGGCCGTCTCGGCCGTCACGATGACATCGCACGGGTCGGTCGTGGAATCGCAGTAGAAGCCCGGACCGGTGCCCGTCTTGTTGATGATGTCATGGGAAGGGATCAGCGCGTTCCCCTCACCTGACGGGTCGAGGAACACCGGGTACGAGAGCGACGTCTCGTTGGAGGTGGACGGATCGCTGGTGACGCCGACCGACACGGGGGTCAACTGCTGGGTCTCCCACACGCCGTTCAGGCACTGCGGATCCGTCGCCGAGCCGTTGGCCGAACACAGCGCCACCCGGATGAAGTCCGACGGATCGAAATTCGTCGCCGTCACGTACACGTACTGGTCGTCGACCACGTTCGTGTTGGGCTGGACGTCGACGGTCGGGCAGTTCGTGGACTGCCCGACCGGGCACGGGAGCACGATCTTGCAGCCGCCGTTGCCGTCGGACGCGCACGTCGTACTCGCGCCGGCACTCGATGTCCTCGACGACAGCGGCGCCGTGGCACCGATCACGGAGACCGAGGCGATCGCCAGCAGGAGGACCAGCCAGATGCGTAGTCCGCGGGGCTTGCGCTTCTTCGTGTCCGCCAGTCGGACGGGCATTGCGGTCTCGCTTCCCTCGGTCGTGTCGTGCGCTGTGGTGGTCATTCGTCGCCGTTCCATCAGTCCGCCGCCCCTCCCGGCCCGTTCAGGTCCACGGGTGCCAGCGCCCGGCGCCTACGGGTCACCCGCATGGCGATCAGCGGCGGGAGGAGGATCAGTCCGATCACCAACAGCGCCCAGCCGAGGTACATCCCGACTTGTGGGTTGCCGACGGCGTCGGTGGCGGACACCAGGGTGTCAGCGCGCTGGAAGGAGTTCGGGCCGCCCACTCCCAGCTTGCGGACGATCTGGCCGTTGACCACGGTGTAGCCCTCGGCGGCGAGCTGTGGCGTGAGCCCGGCGGCCGCTTCGGCCGCTGCGATCGATCCCGAACCGGACCCGTAGCTACCGGAGACGGATCCCGTGGAGGAGCCGGACCCCGAGCCCGAATGGGAGCTCGAACCGGTTCCGGAGCCGGAGCCGCCTCCCGAGCCTGTGCCGCCTCCGGTCGCCCCCGTCGTCGTCGTGACGCCACCGGTGTACCCGGTGATGCCCTGCACGATCGGTGAGCCGGGCAGCGGGATCTCGCCGTCGACGTACGGGTTCTTGCAGTCCGCCGCCGAAACCGGTGGAGGTTGCACCCCGCCGTTCATCCGGCCGATGGCGTTGAAGTCCTCCTGGACGAGCACCGGCGGGAGCGGCGAGTAGCCCAGTTCCGCCATCTTCTCCTGGCCGTTGCACGCCAGGAAGGAGACGAACTGCCCGAGAGCCTGCCCCTTCTGGCTGGCGAACGGTGACGTCGGTCCCGTCGGGTTCGACCCCGGCACGCCCGTCGGGTTGGCCGCGCACGCGGTGCCCTCACCCGAAGCCAGGCTGGGCGTGCACGGTGCGACCAGGTAGCTGTAGGCCGACAACGGGTACGCGTTGGGGAGCGGGTTCGTGTAGACGTTGGTCAGGTCCTGGGTGAGGTCGGGGTGGAGCAGGGCCGCTTCGAGCGCCGTGGCCACGTTGAGCGATGTCGGCTGCACATAGGCGCCGCTGGCATTGGCCAGGTTGGCCACCGGCATGTTGTGCTCCTTGGCGTACGCGGTCTCGACGTAGGTGATGGCGCCCACACTGGCCAGGGCCGACACGTAGTTGGCGGCATTGTCCGAACCGTTCTGCGGCTCCGGGTTGCCGGCCGCCCAGCCCGGATAGGTCGTACTGCTCGGGTTCGAGTTCGACGTCGGGACCGGCCAGCTGGCCGATGGCTGACCGGGATTGCCCGACAGGAAGGCGTTCTGGGCCGCGGTGAAGTCGCCGCCGTCCTCGTGGAGGAGGTAGTCGCTGAGGAGGTAGTTCTCACCGGACGCGTCGGAGCGGTAGACGGGGATGATCCGCTGGTTGGGCAGGTCGCCGGTCAACTGCGGATTCAGACTGGCGATCCCCTTGTTGTCCCAGTTGGTGATCTCACCGAGGAAGATCTGGTCGATCAAGGTGGAGTCGAGGTTGAGATTGGTGATCCGCTGGCCGTCGTTGCCGATGAGGTTGAACATGAAGGCGAGACCGCCGGCCACGTCGGGCAGGTACTGGTAGGGCTGGGTCGGGTAGTAGGTCGACTGCTCGGCGCTGTAGGGGATGTCCGATGCGGCGAAATCGATCTGGTTCTGCCCGAAGTTGTTGAGTCCGATGACCGACGACGAGACCTGCCAGTTGATGTTGAGCCCGTAGAGGATCGAGGACTGGCCCACCCACTGCTGGATGGCGACGGACGCGAAGCTCGACCCGGTCGACTGCATCGTGGGGCTGGCACCAGCGGGCGCCACCCCCATCAGCTGGACGGCGCCGGCGATCACCACGGACACGCCGAGGACGCGCGCGGCGCGCGCGCCACGTCTAACCGAACTGGCCATTGACATAGTCGAACGTCCTCTGGTCGCTGGGCGAACCGAAGATCATCTCGGTACGGCCGGATTCGATCACTCGCCCGGGCAGGTTCTCCTCGGCGAGGAAGAACGCGCAGTAGTCGGACACGCGCTGGGCCTGCTGCATGTTGTGGGTCACGATGACCACGGTCACCTCGTCGGCGATCTCCTTGATCGTCTGCTCGATCCGCAACGTCGACGTGGGGTCGAGCGCCGAGCACGGCTCGTCCATCAGGAGGACGCGGGGCTTGACGGCGAGCGAGCGGGCGATGCAGAGCCGCTGCTGCTGCCCACCCGAGAGTGCCCCGCCGAGCTCGCCGAGCCGGTCCTTGACCTCGTTCCACAGCCCGGCCTTGGAGAGCGACTCCTCGATCAGGTCGTCCTTGTTGGCCGCCGAGATGCGCGAGAACTTGAGGCCGGCGAGCACGTTCTCGGCGATGGACATCGCCGGGAAGGGGTTCGGCTTCTGGAACACCATCCCGATGTGGCGGCGGGTCTCCATGGCGCGCTGGCCGGGACCGTAGATGTCGATGCCGTCGAGCTTGACCGAGCCGGCGAGCTGGGCGCCGGGCACGACCTCGTGCATCCGGTTGAGGATCCGGAGGAACGTCGACTTGCCGCAGCCGGAGGGACCGATGAGGGCCGTGACCTTGGACTTCTCCATCACCAGGTCGACCATCTCGAGCACGAGGCGGCCACCGAACCAGGCGCAGACGCCCACGGCGTCGATCTGGCCCGGCTCGCCCAGCACGTGGGTTCCGGTGAAGGCGGCCGGGCGATCCGGGTCGACCGGCGCAGATGAGGGCGGAAGGGTCGTCGTCATGAGTCTGTGTTCTCCTGAATCGGGATGGGGACGAACATCCGGGCCATGAAGTCGTCTTCGGCGGGTCGGCTGCCGCCGCGCCGCGCGCTCCCCTTCTTGCGGCCTCTCGGACGGCTGAAGATCCGGGCCAGGACGAACAGGATGAGCACGATCGAGATGAGGACGAACGCCGCCTGGAACGCCAGGTCGATGAGGACCGGCTGGGCCTGGCGGATATCCGACCAGATGACCAGGGGGAGCGCCGCCTGGTCGTGGGAGAACGGGTTCCAGTTGATGACCTGGGAGCCGAAGGCGGTGAACAGGAGCGGGGCGGTCTCCCCCACGATGCGGGCCACACCGAGCAGGACGGCGGTCACCACACCCGAGCGGGCCGTGGGCAGGACGACCGACCACACGGTTCGCCATTCGGGCGCCCCGAGGGCCTGGGACGCCTCGCGCAGGCCGCTCGGGACCACCCGCAGCACCTCCTCGACCACCCTGGTCACCGACGGCAGGAGGATCACCACGAGTGCCAGCGACGCGGCGAAACCCGAATAGTTCAACACATGGGTCAGGATGAGCATCGAGTAGATGAAGATCCCGGCCACCACCGACGGTGTGCCGCTCATGGCCGTGACGACGGTGCGCACCGTCTTGGAGCCGAACCCCCTCACCTCGTTGAGGTAGATGGCGGTGGCTATGGCGAAGGGCACACCGATGGCGACAGCGATGAGCACCTGCTCCATCGTGCCGATGATGGCGTGCAGGATGCCGACGGTGCCGAGCGCGTTGGGGTCGGCCACCTGGAAGTCCTTCTGGTCCTTGGTGAACAGGGATCCCCAGTGGATCGTCGGGACGGCCTTGACCGCGACCCAGATGACGATGAACAGGACCAGCGCGACGACGAGCAGGGCCGCGCTGACCACGACGACCGCCACCGCCCGGTCGGTCGCCACCTGGCGCTCGATCACCTGGGCGGTGCCCAGCCAGGTCAGGGCCACGAAGGTGAGGTACCAGGCGAGGAAGAACCCTAGCCCGCCCGAGAGGGAGGTCAGCTGGTAGAAGACGATCCACACCAGGCAGAGCGCCGAGACGGCGGCGGCCAGGAGGACGAACACGTCCTGTGCCCCGAACGCGCTCGGGCGGATCGGCGAGGGGAGCCGACGCGGGCGCGGCGGTGTCGGGGGTTCGTGCCCTCCCATGTCGGGGACGGGGGGAGGCGGTGTCGGTCGGACGGTCGACGGCGTCTGGGTGGATGCGGAGGTGGTCGTGACGAGGACGCCGTCAGGGGCCGTCTGGGTGGTCGCTTCGGGGCTCACAGGTCCACCCCCGCACCACTGCGGGACCGGTTGACGATCGCCGATGCCGCGAGGTTGATGACCAGGGTCAGGACGAACAGCACGAAGCCGCACAGCAGCAGGTCGTGCAGGCCGAGCGATCCGCCGGACCCGAAGTTGGTGGCGATGAGCTGCGAGATGGTCGTTCCGCCGTGCTGGAGGATCTCGATCGTGACCTTGTAGGTACCGCCGAGGATGATCGACACCGCGATCGTCTCCTCCAGTGCCCGGCCGAGACCGAGCATGACGGCACCGATCATGCCGCCCCTCCCGAACGGCAGGACCACGGTGCGGATCATCTGCCAGCGACTCGCCCCGAGCGCCAGTGCCGCCTCCCGCTCGCCCGCCGGCGCCAGCGAGAAGACCTCGCGGCAGATCGAGGCGATGATCGGGACGATCATGAGTCCGACGACCAGGCCGGCGATGAGGATCGAGGCGTTGAGCGGCGGGCTGGTGACCCTGAAGAACGGGATGAAGGATGCGTGTCGCGACAGCCACGTGCTGAACCCGACGACGTTGGGCTGGAGCTCGAAGAACGCCCAGAGGCCGAAGATGATGGACGGGATCGCCGCGGCCAGGTCGATCATGGCGATGAGGCTCCGGCGGGTCTTGAGCGGGGCGTACTCGCTGAGGAAGAGCGCCGTGCAGACGGCCACGGGTGCGCCGACCAGCATGGCGACGAATGCCACCTCGACGGTGCCGGTCAACGACGCCAGGACGCCGAATCCGGTGGTCTTGCCCGGGGTGACCGGGCCCGAGTGGGTGAAGAAGCTCCACCCGGCAGCACGGAACGCCGGCCATCCCGACCAGGCCAGGAACGACCCGATGGCGACAAGCAGCACGAACACGCTGAGGCCGGAGAGCTGCACACTGCGGCGGAAGATCCGGTCGGGTGTGGAGAAGTCGCGGGTGACGACGATGGGCGTGGGCGCGACGGGTTTCGGCCCGGCCGTCGGGATGTCGAGATCGATGGCCATGTGCTGGGATCCTCAGCCCTTTCCGGCGGTCGGTCGTCCAGGTCGTGCGCCCCAGCGGCGGGAGTGTCCTCGGCCTGCCACCGGCACCTGCACTGAACCTACCGAGTCAATGTGAACGCCAGGCAAACTTTCCGCGAGGCCAGGGTGATTGTTCGGTGATGATCCGGTGTCCCGGCCGTGCGCGGCCGCCCGGGATGCACGGGGCGCCGTCACACCCCGAACCCGACGTATTCGGAGCGGGCCGGTGTGAACGGCACCGAGGGATCCTTCCAGGCGAAGTGATCCGAGCTGCTGACGATGACGGGCAGCGACGACGCCTCCCCCGTCTTCGTGTAGTCCTGGGCGACGAGCAGTGCATCGATCGACTTGGAGATCTCGATGTAGCTGTCCATGTCGGCCTGCTTCACCTGGTCGACGCTCACCCAGTAGGGGCTGCTCCCACCGCACGCCATGAATGTGACCAGCCAGTGCTGACCGGACGACGTTGTCCACAGGACGGGGTCGAACAGGAACACCGAACGCCCGACGGGGATGGTGCCCACCGGTGCGGACGACGAGTCGGGACCGGCATAGAGGTGGGTGCCGCTCGGGATCTGGTAGCCGTAGACCAGACCGGTCCCGCCGTGGCCCTTGATGTGCTGGAGCGCCGTCTGGCCGGCCTGGTCGGGGGAGAACGCCGCGAAGGGTGGCTGTTCACCCTGGGGCTCGCCGTCCGGGACCTTGTTGCCCGGGGCGTAGGAGCACGACAGGACCGTCTCCGTCGGGGGCTTGACGATCGCCGCGGTGGTGACCGCCGCCGGCGGCGACGATCCGCAGGCGGCGAGCACGGCTCCGAGACCGGCGAGTACGGCGGCGGCGATCAGCGCGCGGGCCGGCCTCGGGCGTGGGCGGTCGGCTGGGTCACGTCGGGTGGGTGTCATGTGTCCAGTTCTTCGGGGGAGGTGAGCTGAGCACGGCTGGCGGCGCCGGTGCGCCCCACCCGGCCCCCGACGGTTGGGTCGGGCGACGTCGGCATCCGGCTTCGGAACTCCGGACGACAAGTTGTCGCACACGGGCGCGTGGCTGTCAACGCGAGACGGGGGTTCCCTGGGGCCCTCAGCCAAATGATCACCGTCCGGTAACCGTCCTGTCAGGCGACGTTCACCTTCGCCCGGTCGCCCCGTCCGGACCCCGGTTTCGGGAGGGGTCGCGCCCGAAGGGAGTCCCGTGCCGACCGCCCGCACGCCGTCCCTAGACTCGGGGGATGCGCCCCACTTCGTCCCGGGTCCGTCGCGGACTGCTCTTCGTCCTCGTCCTGGCTGCCGTCGGCTCGGTCGTCGTCCGCTTGCGGGGGGAGGTGAGCCACCGCACCGGGGTGCTCCCCACGATCGGCGGCGATACCTGGCCGCCCGTCCCGGTCAAGCAATCCGGCCCGGACTGAGCGACCCGGCCTGATCGACTGAGCCGCCGGTCGTCCGACGCTCACCCGGCCGGCCGCTCCCACGTGACCACCCGGTCACACGTCGTCACCTGGATGCAGTACCACCCGTAGAGCTCGTCCCTCCCCCGCCGCCGGGCGGCGTGGTGTCCCGGGTCGTCGCGCCACGCGGCGTGGGCTTCGTGGGAGGCGAAGGTCACGATCGACACCCGCTCGCCGTCGTCGCCGGCATAGGTCGAGAAGTCCACGAAGCCAGGCGCCGCCCTCGCCGCGGCCAGCATGACCTCGGACAGGCGGTCGTACTCCTCCTCGGTGCCGGCCCGCCGGCGCGACCGGAAGACCGTCACCACCTGGCCCGGGGCGAACGGAGTCTCCGGTGCGTCGGGCACGTCCGATCGACCCGTCCCGCTCAGGTCCGTACGGTGTGCACGTCGCTGATCCCCGCCGCCCCGCGCAGTCGGTGGAGGGCGTCGTCGGGGACCTGCCCGTCGGTGGAGAGCACCATCAGCGCGGTGTTGCCGGTGGCCGACGGGCCGACCGCCATCGACGAGATGGACACCCCGGCATCGCCCAGGATGGTGCCCACGACTCCGATCATCCCGGGCCGGTCGTCGTTGCGCACCACGACCATGTGGGGGGCGGGCGGCACCTCGACCGTGTGGTCGTCCACCATCACCAGGCGGGGCTCGGAGCGGGGGCCGGCCAGCGTGCCGGCCACCGAGTGGCCGCCGCTGCGCAAGGTGATGAGGTTGACGAAGTCGTGGGCGGTGACCGTCGACACCTCGCGCACCTCGAGTCCGCGCTCGGTCGCGAGCTGGGGTGCGTTGACGTAGGAGACCGGCTCGGCCGTCCCCTCGGCGAACAGCCCCTTCAGGACGGACAGGGTGAGGATGCCGGTGCCGGCACCGGCGAGCCCTCCCTGGTACTCGATCTCCAGCGAGTCGGGCAGGCCGTCTTCCATGCACGACAGGATCTGGCCCAGGCGCTCGGCCAGCCCCATGAAGGGGCGCACCGTCTCGGACACGTCGGTGGCGCTCACGTTGACGGCGAACGGGACGAAGTCCCCGGCCAGGGCCAGGATGACCTGCTCGGCGATGGTCACGCCGGCCTTGTCCTGGGCCTCCACGGTCGACGCGCCGAGGTGGGGCGAGACGACCACCGACGGGAGCTCGAACAGCGGGGACTCGGTCGTCGGCTCCTTCGCGAACACGTCGAGCCCGGCACCCTGGACGGGCCCGTTGCGGATGGCGTCGGCCAGCGCCTCCTCGTCGACGATGCCGCCGCGGGCGGTGTTGATGATGCGGATGCCGGGCTTGGCCTTGGCCAGCATGTCGGCACCGAGGAGGCCCATGGTCTCCTTGTTCTTCGGGAGGTGGACCGTCACGAAGTCGGACTCGGCCATCAGCTGCTCGAGGTCCATCAGCTCCACGCCCATGTGGCGGGCCCGGTCCGTCGACACGAAGGGGTCGTAGGCGACCAGGCGCATGCCGAAGGCCAGGGCACGCTGGGCCACCAGGGCGCCGACCCGGCCGAGCCCGACGACACCGAGGGTCTTGCCGTGCAGCTCGACGCCCTCCCACTTCGACCGCTCCCACTTGCCGGCCACCAGGGCGGCGTGGGCCTGGGGGATGTTGCGGGCCTGGGCGAGCAGCAGGGCCATGGCCTGCTCGGCGGCCGACAGGATGTTCGACTGGGGGGCGTTGACCACCATGACGCCCCGCTCGGTGGCCGCGGCGACGTCGACGTTGTCGAGGCCGATGCCGGCCCGGCCGACCAC
>JBEKRV010000042.1:0-53759 GCA_049517675.1 Acidimicrobiales bacterium | reverse complement strand
CCGTACCGTTGCAACGCTCCCACTTCGAGCTGCTTGCCTTGGTTCGATCTGTGCCTGCCGGGATCACTCCCGTACAATCCCCGGCCATCCGTCCTCAGGATGGCCCTCCATGTCGACTTGCCATAAGCGCCTCCTTCCGGGATCCTCCCGGATCCCTCACCATCAGTATGGACCCGGTGCCCCCGCACGAACAGGGCCGAAGTACACGTTTCGGAGCGGCATGGTGGGCGCGGCGTCAGTTCTCCATCAGGTCAGTTCTCCATCAGGCGGAGCGCCAGCCGTCTTCCCCGCCCCTGCTCGAGAGCGAGAGCGATCCACAGTCGGAAGAGGGCGTCGATGATCGCCTCCTGGTCCTCGCCGACGTAGACAGGGCGCAGACCGACACCTTCGATGACTTCCTCGACCGCCTGACGGTCGTCGACGGGGGCGGAGAAGAACATGTCGGCCCTGCCGTCGGAAAACACGGGGTCGGCGAAGTTCTCACCTCCGAGCGTGTTGAACGCCCGCGCGTAACGGATCGTGGGCGGCAGAAGGGCGCGCCCGTTCGCCACCGGCTCGCCCATGCGGTTCGTCGCGTCGATGACGAGCTTGCCGGCGAGGTCGGCTCCGTGCGTCGCCGCCAACTCGGCGACCGCCGCACCGGGTATCGCCAGGATGATCGCGTCCGCTCCGGCCATCGCGTCACCGATGGCTGCGACGCGTGCACCGGGGACGTCCACCCGGTCGTCATCGGGGTGTCGGGAGCCGAACGTCACCTGCTCCCCGGAGTCCGCCAGCGCCCGGCCGAGCGTCGTACCGATGAAACCTGTGCCGATGATTGCGATGTCCACGGGTCACCTCTCGGGTCGCCCGTCAACCTATCGCCGTGGGCCACGAGCCCGCACGGTGCCGAGGCGGTGCCGACAGTCGTCGGGTGGCGCTGTCAGGTGCCCGACGGGACGAGTTCGGCGAGAAGCCCCCGGACCCGGCGATCGATCTCGTCGACGATCGGGCGGACCTCCTCGACGGGCCTGCCCGCGGGGTCGACCAGCTCCCAGTCGACATACCGCTTGCCCGGATAGAAGGGACACGTGTCGCCGCACCCCATCGTGACGATCACGTCGGCGGAGCGGGCCGTGTCATCGGTGAGGGGCTTCGGGAACTCCCGGCCGGGGTCGAGCCCCCGCTCGACGAGGACGGCCACCACCGCGGGGTTGAGTTGCTCTCCAGGCTCCGAGCCCGCCGACTCGACGATGATCCGGCCCTGGGCGTAGTGGTCGAGCAGGACCCGGGCGGCAAGGCTGCGTCCCGCGTTGTGGACACAGAGGAACAGGACGGTCGGGGGACGGGTCACGTGGTCTCCTTGCCGGGGGTGAAGGACGGCGTACCGACCGATCCGGGCGCGAGCTGCCCGGAGTCGGTGCCGTGCCGGGGGAACATGATGTCGGCGGCCTCGTCGGAGGTGATGTCGGGGTAGAGCACCTTGATCGCCACCACGGCCAGGGCCCCGCCGACCACCTGGGCCGCGACGAAGCTCGGTACCGACGAGGGCGCGATCCCGGCGAACGTATCGGAGAACATCCTCCCCACCGAGATGGCCGGGTTGGCGAAGCTGGTCGAGCTGGTGAAGAAGTACGCCGCCCCGATGTAGGCCCCGACCGCGGCCGCCGCGCTCCGCGACCGACCACTGCGGGCCAGGGCGAAGATCACCAGGATGAGGCCCAGGGTGGCGACGACCTCCGAGAGGAAGTGGGCCGGGGAGGCCCGTTGCCTGGTCGAGATGCTCACCGCCGCCCTCTGGAACATCAGGTTGGCCACCACCGCTCCTCCGATGCAGCCGAGGACCTGGACCGGCAGGTAGGCCGACGCGGTCCTCCAGCCGATCCCCCCGAAGGTGGCATCGACGAAGGACACCACCGGATTGAAGTGCGCCCCCGACACCGGGCCGAACATCAGGATGATGGCGTACAGGCCGGCGGCCGTGGCCGCCGCGTTCTCGAGGAGCTCGAGTCCCGCGTTGCCCGGCGACAGCCGCTGGGCGGCGATCCCCGAACCGACGACGATGGCGGCGAGGAACGCGCTGCCCAACAGCTCGGCGATCAGGCGACGCCAGAGCGGAGGGTCACCCATTCCCGGGGCCGCTCAACAGCACGGGGCCGAACCGGTGGCGGCCACCGTCGTCCCCGCGCAGCACGAACTGTCGCCCGGCGTGCCGGGATCGAGCGTGGCGTCGGGATCATCGGCCAGGACCGTGTAGATCTCCCAGGGCGCACCGTCGGGATCCTGCACCCAGACCTTGTCCTGCACGGCGAAGCAGCACGACGTTCCCGTCTCGGTGGCCGTGGCCAGGCCTTCACCCGACAACCGACCCGTCGCCGCCGTCACCTCGTCGGACGTCTCGACCTCGATGCCGAGGTGGTTGAGCGCGCCCGCTGTGCCGTGTCCACGCCCGGCTGCGCTCTCGATGAGGACGAGCTTGAGCGGCGGGTCTGCGACGGCGAAGTTCGCATACCCGGGACGACGTTTGGCGGGTCCGGTGCCGAGCAGGGTCGAGTAGAACTCGACGGCCTCGTCGATGTCGGCCACGTTCAGGGCCAGCTGCAGTCTCGACATGGTGGGTCCCTCCTGTAGAATCGAAATACTTCGATGCATCGAGTATGGTCTATACATCGATCAATGTCAATGGGAGGACGGAATGCCCGGACCAGCCATGTCGATCACCGTGCGGGACGCCGGTGCGCCGTGCTGCGGATCCGTCCTGGCCGCGCCGCTCGATGTCGCGGACGCCTCCGCGCTGGCCCAGGGGTTCAGTGCGCTGGCCGATCCGGTTCGCCTCCGGATCCTCAGCATCCTCGCAGCCGCCCCCACGGGGGAGGTGTGCGTCTGCGACTTCGTCGGACCTCTCGGCAAGAGCCAGCCGACCGTCTCGCACCATCTCAAGATCCTGGGCGAGGCCGGGCTCATCGACGGTGACCGGCGTGGCAAGTGGGTCTGGTACTCGCTCAACCGGGACCGACTCGCCGAGCTTCGCTCCACCATCGACAGCTGACCGCCCTCCGGGGATGCACGGGGACATCGCGGACTGGCGCCGTCGGTCGTGCGGACCCCGGCTCCGGACCGGCCCGGGTCGATCGCAAGGGCTCGGATGTTTCGTGATTGCGGACGGGTCGTCGTCTTGGCAATGTTGAACGATGCTGACCATCGGTGTGGTTGCACTGGGCGTCGACGACGTGGAGCGGGCCGAGCGGTTCTGGTCCGATGCCCTGCACTACGTTGCCCGTAGGGATGGTTTCGGCGGCTGGGATTGCGTCTTGACGTCGATCGACGGATCGGGCACCAGGATCGCGCTGCAACGCAGCGCGACACCTCCTGACCAGCATCCACGCCTGCACCTCGATCTCCATGTCGTCGATGCCGCGCAGCAGGCGGCCGAGGTCGAGCGCTTGGTATCACTCGGTGCGACCCTGGTCGACTGGGACAGCTATCCGGAGGATCCGGATTTCGTCGTGCTCGCCGATCCCGAGGGAAACCGCTTTTGCATCGTGGACCTCAGCCACGAAGGCGCCTGAACCTGTCGCCGCCCGAATGGATGGGTTCGCCGCGCGTCCCGCTGATCCGGCGGTAGGTGTCAGGGGCCGGCCTGACGGAACACAGGCCCTCGCAATGTTCCTATTCGGGAACTCCCGGGGCCGTCGTCGGTAGCCCTGCCGCAGCCGCTCCCGACTGAAGGCGCGTGTCATAGGCGACGAAGACCTCGAGAGCCGTCCTGACAGCCAGCGCGCTCGCCAGGTGCAGGGCATCGAGACTGCGGAGGGTCTCCCCCTCGAGCTCAGCCGCCATATCGATCACCGAGCCACTCAGGGGTACGAGATCGAGACCCGAGAGGAGCTCGCGGGCGGTGGGCAAGGCGCTGGGCGCCACACGCCGACATGCCCTCAGCACCTCGACTCTTGCCAGCTCGCTGCTCGCCACCGCAGATTCCGGCCGCTCGGCCAGCCATTCGGCGAGAGGAGCGCTCTCCGGCTCGTCCACGATGAGCTTCAGTAAGGCCGAGGAATCGAGGTAGATCACAGGCGCTCCGCCCGGAGTTCGTCGAGGGCGGTGGTGGTCGAGCCCTCTGAGGCCGTGGGCTTCCCGGGGACGGCGAAGCGATGGGCAGCTGGCAAGAGTTGGCCTCGGCCGATCAGCAGGTCACGCGCGGCGACCGATGGTGTCGGCGGGACCAATAGGGCGACAAGTCGACCTCGCTCGGTGACCTCCACGGTCTCGCCGCGCTTGACCCGTTCGAGGTATCGACTGGCATGTTGGCGAAGCTCTCGAACTCCGATGCGGTCCACGCGGCAATCGTAGCACTACAGGTGCTACATCTGCCCGGTTCTCCTTGACCCGTCCTCCAGCCGGCAGCGATTCGGGACGCCGTTCGAACGTGCGCAGCTCATGAATTCCCACCCCGAGGGCACGATGGCCCGACGGCTCGTCGACGATCCGAAGGGAGGATCCTCTGTCGGTCCGAGCCACGCAGCCAGGGATACGGCATCTCATCCGACTTCGACCCAGCTGATGCCGGGTCCCTCGGTCTCAGGCGCACCTTCTGGTCGACTCGACGTCCTCTCGACGGAGAACGGGGGAAAGGGTCGACCAGGGATTGCTCCACTCCGGTGAGCCGCGCCTCGCGTCCCTGTCTTCCCTCCTTCGTGACCGCCGTGCCCAGCCGACCGGCTACCGACTGAACGTCGGGGACGGCAACGGCCCAGCCGAGGAAGCCGTCCTGCTGTGTCAGTTCAGATTGACAAGCAGGGATGTCAGTCTAAACTGACAGGTATGGACATCGAAGATCTGAGCGTGGATCTGTCGTCGGACGACCCGGCAACCGGGCTTCGCGGCTCGTTGGCACTCCGTCGCCTGGCGGAGAGGGTCGAAGCGAACCACGTCGCTTCGGCCCGGGAAAAAGGCTGGTCGTGGCAGCAGATCGGGGACGCATTGGGCGTCACCCGCCAATCCGTGCACGCCAAGTACAACAAGGAGTCATCGTGACCACCGAATCAGCTGCACCAGAGGTGCTTCACCCCTGGGCCGTTTATCTGCGGGCCGGCGAGGAGGCTCGTCGCCGAGGTGATCGCCGGACGGGCACCGATCACCTCTTGCTCGCCTTGTTGGAGGATCCCTCGATCGAAGTCGTGTTGGGCGTGAGCCTGCAGCAGGCTCGCCAGGCCCTCGAGTCGCTCGATCAGGAAGCCCTGGGCGCCCTGGGTCTGGGAACCAGCACCGACGCTCCCCCACTGCCGATGCGCGCCGTGCCGAAGAAGCCGAGGATCAGAGACGTCATGGACAAGGATCGCCTCCGTATGACTCCCGCGGCAAAGTGCGTGCTCGAGGAATCGGTCAAGCCCAACCGTCGGAAGTTCCAGGTCACGGCTCAGCAGGTGCTGGCCCAGATCCTCGCTCTCCAACCACCGGATCCCGCGGCGGTGCTGCTGGGCGCTCTCCGCGTCAACACCGCGGAGGTTCGGCGCCGATTGGATACGGTCACACCCGACAGCTGAGTCCCCGTAGCCGACGCCGTGCGCGCCTTCGGGCTTGTCGGGCAGCTCCGACGTGCCGGAGTGCGACACGCCCATCGGCGTCAGGCGACACCGCGTGTCCCCTGGACCGGTACGTTGCGGACGCGGCATCGGGACAGGACGGGGCATGCTCTTGCGATGCCGATCGTGATCAACGACTCGCTCGACGGGATCGACTGGGCGCAGACCAAGGACGATCTTGCGGCGGACGACTTTGACAACGGGCGCTCCCCAGAAGCCCTGCGGCGCTCATTCGAACGTTCGCAGCACGTCGCGTTCGCTCGGGACGACGGCCGCGTGGTCGGGATGGCACGGCTTCTTTCCGACGGTGTCTGCAATGCCTAGCCGCTCGACGTCTGGACGGCATCGTCCCACCGGCGCCAAGGCATCGCCACCGAATTGGTGCGCCTGCTCGCCGATCGGGTTCCGGGCCAGCACATCGGGCTCCAGACCGACGACGCCCAGCTCTTCTACCTTTCACTTGGGTTTCATCCCCAACCCGAGTTCACGTCCCTGGTCGTCGGGAAGTGGCTGGAGAACGAGCAGAACGGCGTGGGCCCATGACCACGGCCGGCACGTGGACCGACGTAGCCACCTACGAAGCCGAGCCTCCCCTCGCCCCCCGAAGGTTCGCCGAGTGGCTGGCGTCACCAGCGGGGCTGACTTTCGATCTTGCCTGGGACGCCGTGCAGTGGCTGCTGACGCAGTCGCCTTCCCGCTTCACCCATCCCCATGAGGAGGACCGGTAGGCCACCGACCCGGTGATGGCAGGCATACCCCAACGCGAGCGCCTCAGTACTGACTATGCCGATCTACGAAGTGGCGGGGGTGCCCACGCCCCGTTGAGCACGACCTGGTCCGGTGCGTACAGCCTCATGGTGATGCCGAGCGGACCCCTCGGAGCCGGAAGCCAGTTCGCCTCCCGCTCAGGACCCGGATGGTCGTGCTGGATATAGAGGTCGAGGGAGCCGTCATCGGCGTACCGCAGGGGATCACGATCCCCGACGGCATAGCGGTCGAGTTCGTTGGCGACCTGGAACCCGTGCTCGTCGTACATGGTCACCGACCAGAAGGCCCCTACCGGGGGTAGCTCGGTGGCATCGAAGTGAAGGACGTAGGCATGCTCGCCCACCACCGTGTTTCCGTCTCCGTCTGCCATCAGTAGCGGGTAGATGGCGTCCTCCGGTGGGTTGGCACCGAGCCCCCGCATCGCCACGATGGCCCGCTTGGCGTAGAAGTTGCCGTAGACGCCGATCGAGTTGGTGTTGATCTGCCAGCCATTGACCACGGCGGCCATGGTGGAGAGGGTGGCGGCGAGATCCTGCTGGGCGACCGAAGGGGCGGCGGCAACGGCCTTTGCGACCTCGGGTCCCTGCGTCGTCGTATCGAAGGACTCGCCGACCACCAGACCCAGACGACGCATCCGCTCCACCACCGACCAGTCGGTGCCATGGGGACGGTGGAGCTTCATCAACTCGGCAGCCAGGGCGAAGTAGTCCGGGCCGGACATGGCGTTGACCTGGTCGAGAGGCGGTGTCTCCATGTCGATGCTGTCGTCGATGGTCACCGCAGCTTGACTGGAGGGCTGGCCCCACTCGGACAGGAGCGAAAGGTCATAGCCGTCCTGGACGGCGTGCACGGCCGGATAGTCGGCCGGGCCGTCGGTCTGGGTCCGGCCGATGATCCAGACGTACGGGGTCGGAGCGTCGATCCTTGCCACACCGTCGGGAAGCTCCCCTCGCCACCCGGGCCGCGTGAGCGCCCAGTGACCCACCCCGGTGCCGCTGGTCCGCTTGCCCGGGGCGGCGAAGACGTCGGTCCACATGTCCAGCATCGGCAGCATGTAGTAGCGGCCGTCGGTGTCAGGCGCTGACACGATGACCGGTTCGGCGGTGAGGTCGACGAACGCCGACGAGTACAGGGTGTCGAAGTTGGGCCGAACGACCATCTTGAAGTCGGCATCGGGGAAGGCACGGACATGGACGAAGGTGTTGACCGGGCCACGGCCAGGCATCTTCCCCGCTTCGATGTTGGTCGCCTGGCGGCGGGTCAACTCCATGGTGACCAGGGGATACAAGAATCCGTAGGCTTCGGCTGCAATAGCAGCGAGCTCATCATCCGAACCAGGCATTGGGGTGACTCCGATCCTCCGCCCCCGGGAAGTTGGAGCGGTGAGCAACCCTATCCGGGGCAAAACCTGCCTAGAACCGGTCCATGCCACCCGAGTGCCGGGGAAGCGAGGTCGGTTCAAGCTGACCCCGTGGGCCGGTCGACCACTGCCGAGGACCGACCAGGACCCGGCAGGGGACGGATGGAAGAATGATCCCGTGGACCATCAGCCTGTGGTCGGATGGAACCGAGATCCCGAGATTCCCGACCGGTACCGCTATTGGAATGGGAGAGAGTGGACCGGTCACGCCACGGCATTTGACCACGGGAGCCGCGGCATCGGCGTTGCGTACGGCGGTTCTTGTGGGGGTTGGCACCAGCGGTGGTATCGGACGATTCTGAGGAACACGGTCGTGTTCCACACCATGGCCTGGTTCGATTGCAGCGTTCCGGTTACCAGAGGTCGTCTGCGGCGCTTCATGGAACCAATCGAGCAGCGAACACTCGATCAGATCGTGGAGCTTCGCCACGGTGGGTAGTGGGGCGACCGCCGTTCCACGGTCCCGGTGGTAGGGGCGAACCCTGGCCGATGTGGCGCTCGTGGATCGGGGACACCTGCTGTCCCGGTTGAGGTTCCTCAGCGAGAATCGTCATCGGGCGGGGCATGTGGGACACAACCGGGCAGCGACCTTGACTGACACACGCCGTTGCCGCATGGAGTTCCCGCTACGGGAACTTCTTCGCACCGATGCGTGTGGCTTCACAGTTCGATCTCCGGATAGAGCGGGTGGCGGGCGAGCAGATCGGCGCACCGGGCCCGGCAGGCCTCCGCAACCCCAGGATCGATCTCGTACTTCGCCTTGGCGGTGGTCGTAGCCGGGGTCGTGGCTCGTAGCGCATCGACGAGAACGTCAGCGACCTCGTCGAGCTCGTCTGCCCCGAATCCGAGTGTGGTCAATCCCGGTGTGCCGAGTCGGATGCCGGAGGTGTACCAGGCCCCGTTGGCGTCACCTGGTACTGAGTTGCGATTTGTGACCACGCCCGCATCGAGCAGAGCGGCCTCTGCCTGGCGACCGGTGAGGCCGAAGGTGGTGGCAACGTCGATGAGGACAAGGTGGTTGTCGGTGCCACCGGTGACCAGTTCTGCTCCTCTGCGTGCCAACCCATCCGCAAGCGCCCGGGCATTTGCCACAATCTGGGCGGCATATGAGGCGAACGAGGGCTGGCGGGCCTCGGACAGAGCGATGGCCTTGGCCGCTATCACGTGGGGTAGCGGTCCGCCCAGGACCATTGGACACCCCCTGTCTACGTATGGTGCGTACTCCTCGGTGCAGAGCACCAGCCCACCTCGAGGTCCGCGCAGTGACTTGTGGGTGGTGGAGGTCACCACATCGGCATGGGGGACCGGATCGAGGTCGCCGGTGAGGACCTTTCCGGCCACCAGGCCAGCGAAGTGGGCCATGTCGACCATGGACGTGGCCCCGACGTCGTGGGCGATCTCGGCCAGGGTGGCGAAATTGGGGTTCCGGGGGTAGGCGGAGTACCCGGCGACCAGCACCACGGGACGGAACTCCCTGGCCTGACTAGCGATGGCGTCGTAGTCGAGGAGCCCGGAGGTGGGATCGACCCCGTAGCTGGTCTGTTCGAAGAGCTTCCCGGAGATGTTGGGTCGGAATCCGTGAGTCAGATGGCCACCGGCGTCGAGCGGCCTCAACGAGTACAGGCTGCTCGACTCGGTGGGCAAGGATGGCCCAGTAGGCGACCAGGTTGGCGTCGATCCCCGAATGAGGCTGGAGGTAGGCATGCTCGGCGCCATTCGGCGTACTTGTCCGACAGCCAGTTGCCCATGGCGAGCAGCACGGCTGGTGAGGCGTAGTTCTCTGAAGCAATGAGCTTCAATTGACGCCGTTGGGACTCCAGCTCACCGACGATGGACCTGGCCACGTCTGGCTCGGCGGCGGCGATGACTTCCATCGCCGATCGATAGGCGATGGACACGGGCGAGTCGGGCATCATGCGCTCCTTGGGACGACTTCGAATGTTCGCCCAGGCGCACGGCTATCTCCGACACGCTGCCGGCGGGTCGGTCCCCGGTGGTGCTCCACCCAGACGCCAGTAGCGACCCGCTCGAACCATAGCCTTACCGAGCTACAAAGGGGCAGGGCAAGCGGTCGGCGGCCGACTTCGAAGTGACCGTCGATGGATCCCTTCATGAACCGGCGCTCAGGGCTCTGGAATTGCCCTCCACCGCGCGGCCCCTATCCGAGTAGGGCACGACCTCGATGTGCCGGAGTGTGACGCTGACCGGTGTTGTGGGGCATAACCTCGAGTTCGTGACCAACACGGTCCGAGTCTCGATTCTCGCCGTAGTGGCGGGCGTAGTCCTGGCCGCTTGTGGCGGATCCGCCGCCAATGGCCCATCCGGGGGCACGAGCCCGGCTCCAGGCCAACTGGCTGCGGCAGACAAGGCATGCGTCACAGCTTCCGACCGCACCTATGCGCTTGACGAATCACCAGGCAACAGTCTCGCCGGCCTGGGAACATGGAAGCCGATAGCGCACGATGTGCGCGGCGTCAACGTGCTGGTAATGCTGACTGCCCCGACTGCCACGGCGACTGCTCTTGCAACCTGTCTGACCGGTGCTGATTTCCGTCCTGCGGAGGCGCTCGTAGGGGCGCCTGCACCAACGGCGGCACCCGGGACGATCTCGGGTTGGAGTGAGGGAGGTTCGGCGTCGCGCAGAGGCAGGGGCCCGTGGGTAGAAGATCTCAACGGGGCAGCCGGGGCAGGAGTAACGAAGGTGCTTCTGGTCCTCTCGAATGGGAGCCACGTCAAAGCCACCGTCGCGGCTGGCTATTACGCCGCATGGTGGCCAGGACATGCACTGCCGGTGTCCGCAGAAGTAACCACGGAAAGTGGAACGACGATCCGAAGGTTCTAGCGATCATCGCCCCACACGCGGGCGATGGTCATCCAGACTTGTCCACACGCCCGAATGCCGGTAGGTAACAGTCAATGATCGCGAGTGCGAGCCCGCCCCGGCGGTCACACCCCGCTCGGTTCCGAAGAGCCGTCATTCGAATGCTGCGCACTCCCTCGGGACGACGTTCTGAGTCACACCCGGACCCGAACCGGGCGGAAGGCTCGGCCGGCGCGGCGACCTCGGTGATCAGAAGCTGGGTACGTACCCCCCGCGGCCCATGGACTCGCTCACGAACGGGTCCACCGACTCGTCGACACCACCCCGCACCTCGGTGATCCAGTCGAGGCGCTGGCGGAGGATGCGCTCCACCCCGCCCTGGAGAGTCGAGGCGCTGACGGCGCACGAGCTGCACGCCCCCTGCAGCTGGACCTCGACCACACCCGACACCACATCCGCCGAGATCAGTGCCAGGTCGCCACCGTCGGCCTGCACGGCCGGGCGCATCAGGTCGATGATCGAGGTCAGCGCGGCGAGCCGCTCACCGCGCTCCTCGTCGGAGAGTTCGGTCGGGACGGCGGCCGTTCCCGCCGCGTCGTCCTGGTCGGCCTCGGGATGGGTCTCTTCGGGTTCCACGTCGTCGTCCTTCCGCCCGATCGGTCGATCGGCACGAGCGGGCCGGGGCTCCGCTCCCCCCCATTCTGCCGTGTCGACCGGATGGACCGTGCACCGACCGGTGCCGGCATCCGGGCCGAGACCACGCTACGTCACCGCCCCGCCCCTCGATGACCCCGGTTCGGAGGACCCGGAGGTACCATGCGGTGTGGCAACGGCACCTCCATCCGAGCCCCCGGGGGCGATCGGACTCATCCTGCCGACCTTCGTCCAGGACACGGTTCCCACCTGGGCCCAGGCCCCGGACGACGTCGCACCCGATGCCGACCCCCTGGCCGAGCTGGCCGACCTGTGCCGACGGGCCGAAGACGCCGGTGCCGGCGCGCTGTGGGCGTGCGACCACCTGTTCTGGCACGGTCCGTGCCTCGAGTGCATGGTCGTCCTCACCGTGGCCGCCACGGCGACCGAACGGGCCGCCCTCGGCTCGTGCGTCGTCCAGCTGCCGCTCCGGCGGGCGGTGGCGGTGGCCAAGCAGTCCTCCACCCTCCAGACCCTCAGCCGGGGCCGGCTCATCCTCGGGGTCGGGGTCGGCAGCCACCCGGGCGAGTACGAGCAGGTCGGCGCGGCCTACCACCGCCGGGGCCACGACCTCGACACCGGCATCGGCGAACTGCACCGGGCGTGGGGTTCCGGCGGCGGGGTGGCTGCCGGGGACATCACGTCGACGGATGCCACCGAGCGCTACCGACAGCTGCCCACGCCGAGGCGGGTGCCGGTGTGGGTCGGGGGATCTTCCGAGGCGGCGCTCCGACGGGCGGCCCACCTGGCCGACGGGTGGATGCCGCTGTTCCTCTCGGTCGACGAGTACGCCGCGGCGGTGGAGCGGCTGGTCAAGGAGGCCGACGCCGTCGGCCGTGCCTCCGGGACGGTCACCCCCGCCATGGTGCTCTTCGTCTCCCTCGACCAGGACCACGCCCGAGGCGTGGCCAAAGGCACCGGCTGGATGTCCTCCCTCTACGGGATACCGGGCAAGGCCTTCGAGCGGCACCTGGTGGCGGGCACCCCCGACGAGGTGGCAGCACGGGTCACCGAGTACCGGTCGGCCGGTGCCGAGCACGTCGCCATCTACGTCACCGACGACCAGCCGATCGAGCAGTTCGAGCGCCTGGTGGCGGCGCTGTCCGCAGCCGGTGTACCCATCCGGAACTAGATCGCACGGAACCGAGGACCCATGGACCGAACCGCACACATCGTGGGCACCGCCACCACCCCCATGCAGCGACGGGACCGGTCCGCCGTGGAGATGGCCCACCAGGTGGTCGACCACGCCCTGTCCGACGCCGGGATGACCCCGGACCAGGTGGACCTGGTCGTATTCGGCAATGCCACCGCCGGGCGCCTCCTGAACCAGGCGTGCATCCGGGGGCAGAGCTTCCTGCTCGACGCCGGCCTCCGCAACGCCGGGATCGTCAACGTGGACAACTCGTGCGCGGGCGGCTCCTCCGCGCTCCACCTGGCCACCCTGTCCACCCAGGGTGGCGCCGGGACGGTCCTGGCGGTCGGGGTCGAGAAGATGTGGACCGGTCATCGCATGGAGACCCTGGCCGGCATCGAGGACGGCGTCCCCGAGATCGACCGCACCTTCATGCACGCGAATTGGGAGAACCCGTCGGGCTCGGTGCTCATGGCCCTCAACGCCAAGTGGACCGTCGAGCACATGGAGGCGTGGGGCACCACCCTCGAACAGATCGGGGCGGCGGCCGTCAAGGCCCGCAGGCACGGTGCTCTCAATCCCAACGCGCAGTTCCAGAGCGAGGTCACCCTGGACGAGGTGCTGTCCTCCTCCCCCATCGTCCCCCCGCTCACCCGCCTGATGTGCTCGTCGTTCACCGACGGCGCGGCGGCAGTGGTCCTCTCGCTCGAAGCCCGTCGCGGCGCGCCGCGGATCCTGGCCAGCACGGCCCGGTCGGGCAACGGCGACATCGACTACCACGAGCGTCTGGCCGAGACGGCGGCTGCGGCATGGGACGCCTCGGGCGTCGACCCGTCCGACGTCGACGTCGTCGAGCTGCACGACGCCACCAGCGCCGAGGAGATCTGCGCCCTCGAGTCGCTCGGCTTCTTCAAGCCCGGCGACGCCGGCGCGGCCACCGCGGCGGGCGACACCACCCTCGGGGGCCGGGGAGTCACGGTCAACACCAGCGGTGGCCTGGTCAGCCGGGGTCACCCGCTGGGTGCGACCGGCATCGCCCAGGTCGTCGAGCTCGTCGCCCAGCTGCGGGACGAGGCGGGCCCCCGACAGGTCCCCGGCGCCCGGTTGGCGGTGGCGGCCAATACCGGTGGCATGATCGGGTCCCATGAAGGCACCACGGACGCAGCGTTCATCGGCATCCACGTCCTCGAGGCGGGCTGACCGGTGATCGGACGGGGAGGCATCATCACCGGCTACGGCATCGCCGTGCCCGACAAGATCGTCACCAACGACGACCTCTCCGTGACCCTGGACACCAATGACGCCTGGATCCGCGAGCGCACCGGGATCCGCGAGCGTCGTATCGGGGGGACGACCTCCCAGCTGGCCATCGACGCGGGGCTGGCCGCCCTGGAGAAGGCCGGGCGGCGGCCCGACGAGATCGACGCGGTCATCCTGGCCACGACCACCCCGGACCAGATCGTCCCGGGCACGTCGGCCACCGTGCAGGACGGGATCGGGATCATCGGCGGCGCCTTCGACGTGAACGCCGCATGCTCCGGCTTCGTCTACGCCCTCACCGTGGCCCACGGCCTCCTGGCCATCGGCGCCGAACGGCTTCTGGTGATCGGGTCGGAGACCCTCTCCAGGATCACCGACTGGGACGAGCGCTCGGTGTCCATCCTGGTGGGCGACGGCGCCGGGGCGGTCGTGCTCGAGGCCGTGGACGGACCGGGGCAACTGCTCAGCTTCAAGCTCGGTGCCGACGGCTCCCTGCGCCACCTGCTCAAGTGCGACCACGGCGGCTACCTCTACATGAACGGCAAGGAGATCTTCCGCAAGGCGGTGGCGGTGGTCGTCGACTCGGCCCAGCAGGCGATCGCCGAGGCCGGACTCACCCCGGATCAGATCGACCTGGTCGTCCCCCACCAGGCCAACCTGCGCATCATCAGTGCCGCCTGCCAACGGCTGGGCATCCCCGAGGAGAAGGCCGTCGTCGTCATCGACCGCTACGGCAACACGTCCTCGGCCTCCATCCCGCTCGCGCTGGCCGACGCCCTCGACAACGGCCGGGTCGAACAGGGCCAGCACGTGCTGCTGACCGGATTCGGCGGCGGCATGACGTGGGCCAGCGCCGTGCTCAAGTGGGGCGGTTGAGTTCCGATAGAAGAGGCATGACGAATTCCCGCGGCCACTCGCCGTCGCTCGTGGTCCTCGCCGCCGGTATGGCGCGCCGCTACGGCGGCTGCAAGCCCCTCGCACCGATCGGGCCCCACGGTGAGCCCGTGCTCGATCTGCTGGTGAGCGATGCCGTCCGGGCCGGATTCGGGCGGATCGTGCTCGTCCTCCATCCGGAGACCGGACCGGCCATCCGCTACCACGTCGAACAGTGCTGGCCGGCTTCCGTCGATGTCGCCTATGCCGAGCAGCGGCTCCCCCTCGGGACCGTCCACGCCGTGCTCGCCGCCGAGACGGCCGTGGGGTCCGACGCGGCGTTCGGCGTGTGCAACGCCGACGACGTCTACGGCGAGGTGGCCACGGGCATGCTGGCCAAGCAGCTGACGACCGACGCCCACGAGCACGTCCTGGTCGGTTTCGAGCTCCGCTCGACGATCGCCACCCCCGACCCGGTCACCCGGGGCATCTGTTCGGTGGGGCCGGACGGGCTGCTGACCTCGCTCGACGAGCGCCGCCAGGTCCACGCCGACGGGGACGGCGGCGGATTCGTCTCCGACGACGGCAGGGAGCCGGTCAAGCTCGACGGCGGGCTTCCGGCGTCGGTCAACCTGTGGGGGTTCCAACCGGACATCTGGGACGTCTTCCACACCGCGATGGACGGATCGGGCCTCGACGAGCAGGTGCTCCTCGCCCGGGTGGCCGCCGGGGGCGAGGTCCCGAAGGCCGAGGTCCTGCTGCCCGAGGTCATCTCCACCATGGTCGCCGACGGAGCGGGTCTTCCGGTGCGGGTGCTCCCCACCGATGCCCAGCTCATCGGCGTGACCCATGCGGCCGACATCCCGGTGGTCAGCGCCGAACTGGCGCGTCAGGTCGCCTGGGGCATCCGGCCGGCCATCCTGTGGTCCGGGGTGGACTGAGCCAACAGACCGCCGTCGCCCGACCCGGTGGCGTCAGGACGCTCGACCCAGGAGCGAGAGGCACAGGGACGGTTCCGGTGTGCTCGCTGTGGCGTCGACGACCGAGATCGGGTTCGTGGCCGATGCCTGGGACGGCGTGACCAGCCCGTCGACCGGCGCACCATCGACCAGAGATTCGTTCAGGTAGAGCACATCGTCGATCGACACCTGGGCGACGTGCTTGTACGGGTCGGTCAGGACGGTCAGCCGGTGGGTGCCGCCCACCGGTTCGATCGCCTCGTAGCTCCGGTAGACCGTGCCGGCGTGTCCACCCGCCCCCGCCATGGCGATCCGGAAGCTGACCGTCCGACCCCCGGGGAGGGGTTCGGTCTCGACCGAGATCGTCCACAGCCCGGCCTGCACCAGGTCGACCCGGGCCGGTGAGGTCCCGTCCCGCGGCGTCACGTAGAAGAGCCGCTGGAACCCGGGCCCGTACTCCACGGTCTGCCACGTCTGCCGGGCGGACTGCGAGGACGGGACGACCGTGTAGTCCTCGCCGTTGGAGATGTACATGCCGTCGCACGCGCCGACGATCCGGATCCGGCCCGCCGGCGCGTAGGTCGGGAGGCCGTCACCGCGCACCACGCGTCCGCGGATCTGGCCGCCGGTGAGGTCGCTGACCGACTTCTGGAACTGCACGTAGCCGAGCGCCTGGGTCGTGTTCCACTCCTCGACCGGCGTGACGGCGATGCCGATGTTGGCCACGAGCGAGTACAGGGCCACCACACCGATGACGGCGGCCACCATGACCCGTCGACCCCGCGTTCGACCGTCCTGGCGGCGCCAGACGTCGGCCAGACCCACGGCGGAGCCGATGGCCAGGAACGGGAGGAAGTCGGCCAGGTAGCGAGGGGCGATGTAGCCCCACAACATGAGGGCGGCCCCGGCGGACCCGGCGGCGAGCAGGAGGAGGCGGGTGCGGGACACCATCGCCACCGGATGGGGCCGGAAGGCGGTGACGAGCCCCCAGATGCTCAGACCGGAGAGCAGGGGCATGGAGGCCGTGACCGATGCGGTCCGGTAGAGGCGGTCGAACAGGACGCCGCCGAGCGCCGGTGCCGGGGAGGCGGGCAGGGTGATGAACGGGAACACCGAGGAGAACTCGATGCCGTCCGGTCGGAGGTAGGCGAGGAGGTTGCTCGGGATGAACGCCGTCCCCACCTCGGAGTCGTGGTTGGCCGCCAGGAACCGCTGACGGTACGCGTTGGTCATCGAGTAGACCTGGTCCTTGATGGGCAGGCCGAAGAGCGCGCCGAACTTCGCGTAGTTGACCGCGCAGCCGAGCAGGAGGGCGATGCCTCCTGCCGCGGCCACCGGCAGCCACCACCGTCGTCGCTCCTCGCCGCCCTTGCCGAGCAGGAACCAGCCGGCGATCAGGACGGCCCCGACGACCGTGGCCCAGCCGGTCGTCGAGCGGTCCTGGTTCGCGCAGATCATCAGCCCACCACTCGCCACCACCCGGCCCCACGACGGCCGCACCACCACGCCGAGCAGGCAGAAGATGCTCCCGACGGTGAGGGCGACACTCCAGGCGAGGTCCTCGGAGAACACGTAGGGGACGGCCCCGAGGAGCAGGAAGACAGAGCCACCAAGGAAGGTCGTGGTCAGTACGCCGAACGACGCGGCCTCGGCCCAACCGACGGGTGCGTCACCACGGACCAGCAGGCGGACCCGCCAGCACAGCGGCACGAAGAACGCCGCGGTCACCAGCCAGGCGAGGAGGATCGAGGGGGCGGTGAGCCGGCCGTCGAACGAGTGGGTGACGGCCAGGATCGGCATCCGGAGGACCGACGGGAAGAGCCCGAAGTAGGTGTAGGTCCGTCCACCCACGACGAATCCCTCGACACCGATGGAGCCCTTGGGGATGGCCAGGCCGCCGTGGAACATCGCCCGGGTCTGCAGATCGTAGAAGTTGGCCTCGTAGGTCAGCTTGCGGAAGAAGCTCGGCGGCTCCCACGTGCCCCAGAGGATCCAGAGGAACGGCAACGCGGCCACCACCACACCGACCAGCGACGCCACGGTGAACCGGCGCCGTCCCGGATCGGGGCTCGCCACGACCCGTTCGGGCGATTCCGCCCGGATCGGGGGCGCTTCGTCCACGAGAACGGCCCCGTCTCGCGACCCGTCGATGCCCGGGTCTCCCGGCGTCTCCCCCATCCCGGCACACTGTAGTGAGCACCCGGAGTCCGCACGGTCCGCTCCGACGTGGGCCGGGCACCCGGCGGACCCCTGTGCGGACGACGATACCGGGGGTAGCGTTGTCGCCATGGTGGACGCCGTCCGGAGGCTCTGGCGACTGGCCGGCACGCCCGAGGGGCTCAAGCTGGTCAAGTACACGACGGTCTCCGCCATCTCGGCACTGACGTCGGTCGTCGTGCTCACCCTCGTCTACGGCGTGCTCCGCCTGTGGTCGGAGGTGTACAGCACGCTCTTCGCCAACGTCGTGGCCGGGGTGCCGTCCTACGTGCTCAACCGGCGGTGGGTGTGGGGCAGGTCCGGACGCTCACACTGGTGGCGGGAGATCCTGCCGTTCTGGGTGATGTCGCTGACCGGCATCGGGTTCGCGCTCTATGCCGCCACCCTGGCCAGGGACTTCTCCAACGCCCACCACCTCCACCACCTGACCAGGACCGTCGTCGTCGTCGGGGCCAACGTCGCAGCCTTCGGCATCGTATGGCTCCTCAAGTTCCTGATCCTCAACCGGATCTTCGCCGAGATCGCCGACGCGGAGCTCCGGGACGAGCGGTCCGAGGCCGTGCGGTGACCGTGGACGACGCAGTGAGCTCGGAGACGATCCGGCCAGCCACGATCGGGGGGAGGTTCGACCCCCTTCGCAACAGCCTCAACTTCCTCCGGCTCATCCTCGCGACCACGGTGATCGCGTCGCACGCCATCGACCTCGGCCTGTTCGGACGCGACTGGATCGGAACGAAGACGACGATCGGAACCGTCGCCGTCTACGGCTTCTTCGCGATCAGCGGCTATCTCATCGCCTCCAGTGCAGAGCGGAACACCTTCGGTCGCTATCTCTGGCAGCGATTTCTCCGGATCTTCCCCGCGTTCTGGGTCTGTCTCATCGTGACGGCCTTCGTTCTGGCGTTCATGGGCTGGGAGGCCCAGCTGCATCAATTCCATCTCCATGGCACCGTGTCGACATACCTCCACGCACCGAACGGCCCGTTCGGGTTCGTCGTCCACAATTGGTTCCTCAAGCTGGACCAGACCTTGATCATCCGGACCGTGTGGAACGGCTCGCTGTGGACCCTCTACTTCGAATTCATCTGCTATCTGGTCGTCGGCGCGCTGGCTCTCATCGGCGTCCTCCGCAAGCCTGTCCTCGTCATTGCCATTGCCGCGGCCGTATGGATCGCCGATGCCGTCATCACGAGCGTCCCGAGTCTGAATGCCGAGTTCGCATGGAAGCACAACTACATCGCACTCCACCTCCTCATACTGATCCCCCTCTTCCTGACAGGCTCGTTGATCCACCTCTACCGGGACCGGATCCCGGACAACCCATGGCTGGCCGTGGCCGGCACCGCTGTCTTCGTCGGCTCACTCTGGATTCCGATCGGGGCTCCGACCCCCGGTGACACCCTGACGAGTACCAGCCTCCTCGCACCCGCCATCGCCTATCCCATGATCTGGTTGGGGATGCACCTCCCCTTCCACCGAATCGGCGCCACCAACGACTACTCGTACGGCATGTACATCTATGCGTATCCGGTACAGGTGCTCCTGGGCATCTGGGGGGCCGCCCAGTGGGGCTATGTCCCCTATCTGTTCCTCGGGATACTGGGCACGATCCCCCTGGCCGTAGCCAGCTGGTGGCTGGTGGAGCGCCCGGCGCTCAGGCTCAAGAAGTGGATGCCGGGCAGATCGACGTCCCGCAAGGAAGCCCCCATCCCTACACCTGCAGATGTACAGCCGGCCCCGATGGACGCAGGATAGGAGGCACCGGCCCTCCCCCGGGCCGGCCCCGACGGGAGCCCTCCCGATGCCCGCCTGGTGCCATTCGGCGCATCGGGAAGGTACAATCGCAGGACGCCTCGGGGCTGAGGTCGATGCAGCAGTCGCTGCGATACGAAGGGGGGCGTAATGGCCGACAGCACCAGGACCGCTGCGGCCGGACGCTCCCTCAGCCGAACCGAAGGACTCGAGCACCGATGACCTCCGACACCTCGCTGGGCGACACCCAGGCCGACATCTTGGACCTCGATGCGCTCGAGCGGAACGTCGGCGAGCTCCACGACCGGTACATGGCCGCCGAGCCGTACCCGCACATGGTCTTCGACGACTTCTTCGCTCCCGAGGCGATCAAGGCGGCCATCGACGAGTTCCCTCCGCTCGATCCCACCGAGTGGAACAACTACGTCCACGCCAACGAGCGGAAGTTCTCCAACACGGACCCCGCGACGTGGGGACCGACACTGCAGACCATCCTGGCCGTGCTCAACTCCCCGCGGTTCGTCGCCTTCGTCGGCGAGCTGATCGGCGTCGACAACCTCGTCCCCGACCCGACCCTGGAGGGCGGTGGCCTCCACCAGTCGCCCCGCGGTGGTTTCCTCAACATGCACGCGGACTTCACCGTCCATCCCCACAACCGGAAACTCCAACGCCGCGCCAACATCCTCCTGTACCTCAATCCCGACTGGGAGCCCGAGTACGGCGGCGCCCTCGAGATATGGAGCAGGGACATGAGGGAGTGCGTCGAGAAGGTGGACCCGATCGCCAACCGCGTCCTCATCTTCTCCACCGAGAAGGACTCGTACCACGGGCACCCGGACCCGATGACCTGCCCCGAGGGAATGACCCGCCGGTCGATGGCCCTCTACTACTTCAGTGTGGAGGACGACCCGGTGGTCCGATCCACCGAGTACCGGGCCAGGCCCGACGACGGGGGACTGCACTCGGTGGTCATCTGGGCCGACAAGCAGGTCCTGCGCTCGTACGACTGGGCCAAGCGGCACCTCGGCCTCTCGGACGAATTCGCCCAGAAGGTGCTCGCCGTCACCGACCGGTTCCGGAAGAAGAGCCCCCCCGACACGTGATCGAAGCCCCTGTCGCCGTCGAAACGGACGAGGTCGACGGCGCCGACGAGGACCCCGCCCCCTCCGAGAAGGTCACGACGCGGACGCCCGAGCAGCAGTCGAGACGGCGTTTCACCATCGCCGTCCTCGTCGGTTCGCTCGTCGTCTCCGTCCCCTACCTCTGGGTGCTGTGGGATCTGTGGTCCGGTCAGATCGATGCACTCCGCAAGGTCCCTCCGGACAATTTCTACGAACTCCAGGCGCGGGCCATGTTCGCCGGGCACCTCTACGTCCCCAGCGGATCGCTCGGCATCGAGGGATTCCTGCACGACGGCCGCACCTACACCTACTTCGGGCTCTGGCCGTCGATCATCCGTATGCCGGTCCTGGTGTTCACCCACCACTTCGACGGCGCCCTGACCGCGCCGTCGCTCCTGGCCGCGTGGCTGCTGACCGGGTTGTTCGGCGCATTGCTCATCTGGAGGATCCGCATCCTGATCCGGGGTACGGCGATCGTCGGCAGGGCAGAGGCCGCTTCGTACGGGGCACTGATGGCCACCATCCTCGGCGGCTCCGTCCTCATGTTCCTGGCGGCCAATGCCTCGACCTACGACGAGGACTTCGCCTGGAGCGTCGCCCTCGTCATCGGCAGTCTCTTCGCGCTGCTCGGCATGATGGAGCGCCCCACGACCAAGGGCGCGATCGCCAGCGGGCTGCTGATCCTGGCGGCGAACCTCAACCGGAGCCCGACCGGCTACGCCTGCGTGATCGCCGCCTTCCTCGTCGCCGGTTGGTTCGCACTGGGCAAAGGGGGCAAGGACCAGCGGAGATGGGCGTGGTGGACCGGGCTCGGGGGACTGATCGCACTCCTGGCCGACTGCGCGGTCACCTACGCCAAGTTCGGGATCCCCTTCGGGCTCCCGATGGCCGACCAGGTGTGGGCCCAGATCAACGCCCATCGTCGCTACTTCCTGGCTGCGAACGGGGGCAAGGCGTTCAGCGTCCGATTCATCCCGAGCACCGTGTGGGCCTACATGGACCCCGGTGCCATCCGGTTCTCGTCACTGTTCCCGTTCATCGCCGCGCCGCCCACCCCGGCACACGCCGTGGGCGGCGTGGTGCTCGACCAGACGTACGCCACGCCCAGCTTCACCGCCGTGTCACCCCTCCTCTTCCTGCTCGGGTGCTGGGGACTGGTGACGGCGTTCCGACCCCGGGGGATCGGCAACGTCCGGCTCACCCGCCTCATCATGGTCGGGGCGGCAGCGGCGACCGCCGGTGTCCTCGTGTGGGGCTACATCGCCTACCGGTACGTGTCCGACCTCATGCCGTTCCTCATCATCGCCAGCGCCATCGGGCTCATCGACATCTGGCGACGCCTCGACGGGAAGAGTCCCCGCGTGCGCGGGTGGGTGCTCGGCGGGGTCACCGCCCTCGCGTTGTTCAGCGTCGTCGCCAACGTCGCCATCTCCGCCACACCGTCGACGTGGTTCGCCCAGGGGCAGGTCGCCAACTTCGTGACCGAGCAACAGACGGACACGCCGACAGCCCTGGCCGCCACCGTCGTCAAGGGCAACGTCCTCCCCTACTACGCGCCGGCGGGCACACTGTTCATCGCCGGCCACTGCGACGCCCTGTACCGCTCGACGGGGGACTCGTTCGCCACCTCGCCCGGACAGCAGATCGAACACGCCACCTGGGCGCCGGTCGAACAGAGCGGCAGCATGATCAGCACCATCGACTTCACCTTCAACCGGACGGGCTGGTCGGGTCCCGACGTACCGCTCCTCACCTACGACAAGGCGACCCTTCTGCTCCAGCCGGCAGCGGGCGGCATGGCCATCATCCGGGTGGTGGACGCCGGAGCACCGTCGATCACCTGGCCGAGCTCGGTCGGCTATGCCTTCCCCCAGATCCTCCACGGCGTCTACACGATCACCGTGACCACCGACCCCTATCTCCATTCGATCGTGGTCGGGTGGTACGGCTCGACGATGATCGACCGGTACCTGGCGGGCGACGGTCCGGCACAGATCGCGGTCACACCGATCAGCACGAACGGTCCCCAGCCGGCGATCACCGTGTCGGCGCCGCCCACGGCCCCGCCCACCCTCGGGCTCTGCCACGCACTGCTGCACCACTGACCCGCCGCGGCATGGCGGATCGTCCATCGGGATCACTTCCCGTCGTGAACCGCTGGTACCTCGAAGGCCACATCAGCGGGATCGAGCACTCGCCACGACAGTCGTTCGGCAATACGCGGGTCAGGTCGTGCCTACTTGACTGGCTTGGGCAGAATCCGTTCGTCCCCATCCGGCACGAAGCCATGACCTCAACGCCAAGGCGTCGGACCGCCAACTTGGCATCTCCGGCCACGATCGAGAAGCCGACCCGTGAAGCGCGAGGGGAACCGCCCGATTCACTAGGGTGACCCCGATGACGGCAATCCACCAGCGAGCGAACGTCTGGAGACTCGTCACCGCCCCTAGGCGGAAACTCTTCGAGGGTGATTCGCCGGACGTCACCGTTCACGTTGCATCGAAGAACACGCTCCTCTACACCGAATTGTGCCTGCGTTCCATGTGGAGACTTGCCGGGCGTCCATTCCAGCTCGTCGTCGGAGACTGTGCGTCAGAAGACGGCACACAGGAGTTCCTCAGACGGATGGCAGCAAGGGGTTTCCTGACGCTTCAGGAGTCACCAGCGGATACGAGCCACAGCGACTGGATCGATCGATGGCGACGCGAATGCCGCACGAAGTACTTCGTGATCGTCGACTCGGACGTCGAGTTCCTCGAGATCGACTGGCTCCCGAGGCTCGTCGCTGCGCTCGACAGCAGGTCGATGGTGGCCTATGGCGTCATACCGGAGATGACCTATCGAGAGACCGGATACGGCGAACCGTTCGAGTACACATTGTTGGTGCGACCAGATCCGTGCGTCCTCTTGCTCGATCATGAACGGACGCACCACATCGCAGCCAGCTTTGCCTGGCGCGAGGAGGCCGACCGCTGGCCTCCGGAACGAGCGTACGACACGGCTGGATTCTTCGCGCTGGCCCTGGAGCAGGAGGGTCTGACGTGGGAGGCAATGTCCGACTCCGTCCGACGCTGTTTCAAACATTGTGGTGGTCGGTCGTGGAGGAAGAAGGGTCCTCGCCGTAGGCGGATCCGCTACCGGCTCGTCAATGGACGCCTGAGAGCGGTCAGCCTTCTCCTCCGGTTGCTTGATCGCACGAAGCCGGCAGGCTGGTCCTCCGGCACGGCATGAGCCCTTGTGTCGCGATCCGGCGTGCAGCTCGTATCCGGGGGTCGATTTCTCGGCGATCGGGGGCAGGCGCCCACCCGCCAGAGATTCAGTCGTGGGCGATCCAGTTCCAGTGTCTGCCGGAATGGAGGGTATCGAGGAATCGGATGCGGTCGAACGGCCCGTGGCCGTCCATGTCGAACAGCCTGAGCCCGATGTCCTTGCTGACGAGATTGAAGAACTCTTCGTCTGAACAACCGAAACCCTCGCTTCCATCCCAACCGTGCTCGATCGCCATCATCGGTCGCGATCGCCGGAGGGTGTCGATTCCTCCGACGATGACCAGGCCTTCGGCGCCCTCGACGTCGATCTTGACAAAGTCGGGCAACCAACCCTCGGGAAGGTGGTCGTCCAGACGCTCGGTCTTCACGCTGATGGTCTCGGTGGGCACGTCCACGGGATACGGGCGCACTCGAAACCCGCTATAGCCCTCGTAGTTCGGATCTGTGACGTGGACGAAGCTGCTCTCCCCTTCGTGATCAGACAGCGCTCGCTGGCGGATGTCCATCTCGGGATACTCTCGCACCAGCATCTCGTGCAGATGTGCAAGTGGTTCGTAGGCCACGTGGTAGCCATCAGGAGCGATCCGTCGGAAATCCGCGAGAAACAGCCCTTCATTGGCCCCCACATCAAGGCAGTTGGCACTGCGGCGGAGCCCAAACGAGAGGAACAGCATGAGATTCCTGTCATCCGTCCGGCAACGCTCTCTGAAGGCGAGCACGGCTGGATCCGCCGTCCACCGAGGGTCGCCCGTCAACATCCCCACCAACCGGTCCCTGGATCGTGCCGCCAGCGACCTCATTCTCAGCCTGTCGGCGAGATCATCTATGGATCGTCGCATCGCACGATTGTGTCATCCGCGGGTGACCTCAGACGCCTGTCTCGAGCCGTACCGACAACCGTGGCGCGAGAGCCTGGACAAGCTCGAGGCGCAGCTTTCGCCACCAGAACCGACAAGGAGGGAGCGATGAGTCAGGCGACGCTGCTCAGGGCCGGGAATCGGCCCCTGCTGCGATTCGAGCGCCGTCTGCCGGGGCCGGTCGAAGCAGTCTGGCGGACCGTGACCGATCCCGACGAGATGCGCACCTGGTTCCCGACCCGGATCACGATCGAGGAGTGGAAGGTCGGCGCGCCACTCACGCACCACTTCGACGGGCACGACATCGAGAATCTGCCGGGCACCGTCCTGCAATGGGATCCTCCCCACCGGGCGAGTTTCACCTGGGGCACCGACACGATCAGCTTCATCCTGTCCGAAGCGCCCGACGGTGGCACGATCTTCGTCCTGACCGAGGAGTTGAACGCCAACCATGCGGCGCGCAATGCGGCCGGCTGGGACGCGTGCCTCGACAGGCTGCAGTCCGGCGAAACAAGCGAGAGCTGGAACGAGCGCTTCGACCGCTACGTCGCCACCTTCGAGCCGATCCTCGGTCCTCAGGACGGACCTCCCGAAGGCGTGCACGACGTCGACGCCTGATCCACGACGCCCGACCGATCACCAACACCGGGACGGCGGCACGTCTGGCGTTCGAGGCGCTCCACCACTCGCGAACCCGTGCCGATCGGATGTCCCCACCGCTCCGGATCCATGAGCCGGATCATTTCGTCAGGATCTCGACGTCCTCCTTGGAGACCGAGCGCGACGATCGACCCCACCAACTGAGATGGTCCTTGAGCTTGAGCACCGGTCGCTCCAGGCAGAAGTAGCTGATCGACGCGGCCACCACCGTCATGGCCAGGACGCCCGAGGCGAGGATCCAGTAGGGAACCGCTTCCTCCTTGTACCCGGTCCACGAGAGGAACTTGTAGATGAGGTCGAGGTGCCAGAGGTAGATCCCGTACGAGATCACCCCGAGGCTGGCGACCGGCCAGAACTGGAGGAATCTGCGCACCAGCGACCGGTCCTGGGGGCCGAACACCGAGGGCATCAGGAGGAGGAAGGCGAAGAGCCCGTAGAGCTCCTGGAGCACGATCCCCTTGACCGGGGTCGTGATGTACAGGGGTGTGCGAGGGATCCCGAGGTGCGAGACGCACCAGAAGACGAAGGCTGCGCCGATCCAGCTCAGCCACGGCATCCATCGGCTCGACAGCCACCGCGGCTCCGAGTCGCGCTCGGTCCACCAGGCGCTGAGGACGGCGAGCAGCATGCCGAAGGCGAAGAGGTCGAGCCGCGCGGGTAGCCAGTCGACCATCAGCGCCGGAAACGGGGATTGCGTCCCACAGTTCGGGTAGCAGATGCCCACCAGGTGTCCGTCCACCGCCTTGAGCAGAGGCAGGTGGCTCGACCACCAGCGGAAGATGAGGCTCACCAGGAACAGCACGGCCAGACCGATGAGCTCCCGCACCAGTTGACGTTCCTGGGACTTCCGCCGGTACCCGACCGCCGCGGCGATGAAGGGCAGGACCAGGTAGAAGCTCATCTCGGTGCAGATCGACCAGGCCTGGGGGATCCCGAAGAAGACCGCCTTCGGGAAGTAGATCTGCAGGAAGAGGTAGTGGATCGCCACCTCCCCCACCCCGCTTCCGAGGCTGACCAGATGGAACACGTAGGTGAGCAGCGTCAGGGCGAGCCAGTAGGCGGGGACGATCCGCAACAGGCGCCGCTCCCAGAACCGCCGGGTGTTGGGCGCCTGCCGGCCGGCCAGGTGGGACACGGCGAAGGGACGGTAGAGGAGGAAACCCGAGATCAGGAAGAAGACCGACACGCCGATCTCCAGGCGGCTCGTGTAGTTCCCGAACGACGACTGCAGTGTGAACCCGGATATGAATGCCGTGTGGAGCAGGAGGATGGAAACGGCGGCGATCGCGCGCAGGCCGTCGAACGAGGCGAAGTGCCTGGGTCTGGGTACCGCGGCGATCGCCGGATCCGTCTCGACGGCGGCACCACCAGCTTGTGCGTCGCCGGCGGTCCTGAGCTCGCCCCCGGCGGCCGGGCCGTCTGTTTCACTCACGCGCTTCTCCAGTCAGTGCGATCGGAATCAAACCGCGATCGCACGACGATCCCCGAAGCCGGACCCCCCGGCACCATGCCCAACCCTCGCCACACTACTGCGCACGCGAACCGTGAAATCCCCTGCCCGTCGCAGCCATGTGGTCCGACCCCGCCAGCGACGATCCGATCCACTGCGACACGGAAGCAGGCAGCTTCGGATGACTTTCGTGTCATCCGGCGACCGGCGCAGGGTACCGATCGATCGACAAGGCGAGGGGTCAAGTTGGGTAGGCTCTCGCGCCACGATCATCTATACCCAAGTCGACGTGACGGGCGTTCGATACCCGGCAATTCACGAAAGTCGTAGCTGAATGTCGAGCTCGTCAAGCCCCGATGTCACGAGGTCCGCCGATCCGACTCCGAACGTTCGGAGCCTCGGCAGGGTGCAGGGGTTCAACGGGATCCGCGGTGTAGGCGTCCTCATCGTCTTCGTCTCGCACCTCGAGGTCATCCTCCCGTTGCCGACCCTCCTGGTCATCCCGGGCGGGACCGTCTCCCTCGACATGTTCTTCGTCCTCAGCGGCTTCCTGATCACCGCCCTCCTCCTGCGGGAACAGGGGCGCTACGGAAGGATCGGGAGGCTGGCGTTCTACCGGAGGCGGGTGCTGCGACTGCTTCCCGCCCTGTTGATCGTCGTGGTGGCGACGGCACTCTTCGCCTACCTGACCCATACCTGGGCCAGCACCGAGGTCCCGTCGATCCTTTCCGTGACCTTCTACTACTCCAACTACTACGCGGCTGCATCGCCGAACGCCTTCTGCGCGAACCTCGCCCCGGGCTTCGAGCACCTCTGGTCACTGTCGTTCGAGGAGCAGTTCTACCTGGTCTGGCCCTGGATCACCATCGCCCTGCTCACCTTCCGGACGAGGCTCCGCACCGTCGTCATCGTCCTGCTCTCGCTCATCACGATCGTGGCGGTCCACCGAGCCGTCTCGTACCACGGGGTGCAGTCCTGGTGTGCACTGTTCCACCGGACGGACACCCGGGCCGACTCGATCCTCTGGGGCGCCCTCGTGGCCCACCTGTGGATACGCGGCAAGGAGCCGAAGCGCTGGATCCACATCGCCGTGTGGCCGGCGTGTGCCGTCCTGCTCTACTGCTTCGTCAAGGCCACGTTGATGGGTCCCTTCCTCTACGAGGGGGGATTCGTGGTGATCGACGTATGCTGTGCCATCGTCCTGCTCGCCGTCCTCGACGGACGATGGAAGGGACGGTGGCTGTTCGAACTCAAGCCGTTCGTGGCCCTCGGCGTCGTCTCCTACGGCTTCTACCTCTGGCACCTCCCCGTCTTCTGGGCCATCCGCTACTACGACACCGGGTGGCCCTATGCGCTGCGAGTCGTCGTGGCGTTCATCGTGACGCTGGCATTCACCCTCGCCTCCTGGTTCCTGCTCGAGCGTCCGCTGACGGAGTGGAAGGGGCGGCTCGAGACCCGCCGCCACAGCGCGACGGGGGACGAGCCCGACACGGCCCCCGCCGACCAGCCGACGGACCCGACTCCGCCGTCCGCAGGCGCTCCCTCGCCTTCTGACGATCGAGGCGAGGTCGACACCTCCTGACCGGATCGTCCGGATCAGGACTTCCGTTGGTACAACGTCCACGGACCGGCCGCGACCACCGGCTCGAAATCGGAACTCACGATCCGGTTCGGTTCATCGGGTCCGAGCGGCGGGACCGACGAAGCACCGGCCAGTGTGTTCCAGCGACTCGTCAGCACGAGGAACCGGTCACTCGTGATGTCGCTCGACAACCTCGAACCTGTTCCGTTGGCGACGCCGGGATTCATCTCGAGGAAGTAGCTCCCCGGGTCCAGATCAGGAAGCAGGAAGTAGATGAAGGTGTCGTCGTAGTTGGCGGTGCGCAGGTCGGAAGGTCCCACGAAGACGCGATCGCCGGGCTTCGCCCGGGCATCCAGTTCACGCAGGATCACCCCGAGGTCGGTGACGTCGGAGGACGATCCGAGGACGACCGATCGGCCGGAGTTCGAGATCGTCTCCTCGGGCGCGAGTGGCTTGGTGCTCGACGACCAGTAGATGCGGCCGAAGTACGGCCACGCCAAGAGGACGACCACGACGCCGACGATCAACGGGACGACGATCGATCGCAACCAGGACGGAGCCGATCTCGGGCCACGGATCGGGATCACCAACGCGGCAGGTAGGACGAAGCAGGCGACGAAGGCCAGGTGCAGCGAATCGCTCCGTTGGAAGGCCTGGTCCAGGATCCCGACCTCGAAGGCCCCGACCGTCAGCAGCAGCACCCCAGCCCAGGCCGACGGGTCCCTACGCACCTCCGCGACGCCGAGGACGCAGCTCCCGACGGCGACGACGACGCACAGTGCCAGCAGGATCAGCTCTTCCCAGGTGAGCGTCGACAGCGGTAGTCGGCGGTAGGGGCCGGAGACGAACACCGGCTCGATGATCTGGTCCCTGATGACGGCAGCCGGCCCGGCCTGGACGAGGTTCACCAGCAGGGGGACGAGGCCGATGGCCACGCCGCCGAGGAGCCACCGGACCTGGGGGCGACGGCACCAGACGAGCACACCGACGGCGAGGACGACCGCGAGTCCGATGTCGAGGCGACAACCGATCGCCATCCCGAATGCCACCCCGCCGACTGCGAGGGGGACCGACTTCGGTGCGGATCCGGGTCCGACGTCGAGGCCGACGTCGACGAGCAGGAACCCGACCGCGCAGAACGCCAGCGCAGCCAGCCAGGCGAATGCCAGGAGCCCCAGGGTGCCCGTCAGGAGCACGATGCAGATGGCGCCGGAGCTCGCGGCGGAAACCGGCCCGCGCCGTCGCCAGACCAGTGTCACCAGCGACGCGACCAGCAGGAACCGGTAGACGATCCCGACGTATCGCTCGACCACCAGGGAGGTACCGAAGATCTTGAACGCCCCGGCCAGGATCCACAGGTTGACGATGCCGTAGACGGAGTCGAAGGAGTGGTTGGGGATCGCTCCCCGCAGGATCTCCGTCGGATAGACGAGGAGCAGCCCCTCGTCCTGAGGAAAGATCGCGAAGCGCAGCTCAGCGCGCAACGGTGCCACGAAGAGGGCGATCAGCACCACTCCGATGAGGACCGCGGGAACGACCCGGGCGGACGGCCGCTCGGCGATGTTCGTCCCCCCGGGCTCAGCCACGCTGCGTCATGGTAGTGCCGACCGATCGCGTAGTGTCCGGCGGTTTCGAAGAACCAGGCGCGAGGCCAATCGACCGTTCGCGCGGCCTCTACTGGCTACCACGAGCTCTATCGCCCGCAGAGTTACGCTGTTCGTCCTGTGGCAACGATCACCGAAGGCACGCCGGCCGACACAACTGGATTTGCGCGACTGACCCCTCTCTCCAAAGCACAGGTGGCACAGTTCGCTGTATTGGCCGCTCCTGTTGTGCTCCTGGCGGCGTTGGCATGGGCCCACCGGAGCATGTTCGACGATGGGTACATCTACCTCCACGTCGCGCAGAACATCCTCGCCGGTAATGGACCGGTATTCAACAGGGGCCAGCGCGTTGAGGTGTTCACCGGGCCTCTCTGGACTGCCATTCTGGCAGTCGCTGGGTTCGTCACCCCGTTCCCTTTGGAGTGGATTGCCGTCGTACTGGGGATCATCATGACCCTTGGCGGGACAACACTCGCCATCTTCGGCTCGGCTCGCCTCTCACTCCGCGCCGAGCCACGCGCCTTCCTCCTGCCGCTGGGTGCCCTTGTGTTCATTGCCACCTATCCGGTCTGGTCACTCGCCTCCATGGGTCTCGAGACTGGGCTGACGATCCTCTGGTTGGGTACCTGCCTTGCACTGTTGGTGCGGTGGTCCTCCGACCGTCGTCTCGGTCGATTGGCAATGATCACACTGGGACTAGGCCCGTTGGTGAGACCCGAGCTCTTGATCGATTCCGCCGTCTTCCTCTTGGTCGTCTTGGCAGCAGAGTGGTCGGCATGGTCATGGCGCGATCGGGTGCGATTGATCACCTGGGCGGCTGCACTGCCGGTGATCTACCAGGTCTTCCGGATGGGCTACTACGGCGAAGTCGTTGCCAACACGGCCATCGCCAAGGAAGCCACGCTGCCCAGGGTCGGCCGCGGCCTCCAGTACCTCGAGGACTTCGTGCGGCCCTACTGGCTGTTCGTGCCTGCCGTCGCCCTTGTGACCGGCGTGTACGTGCCGCTCGGCATCACCTTCCGGCGAGCCGGCGACAAGAGCCGCCAGCTGTGGGCCATGCTCGCCCTTCCGATCGCTGGTGTCTTCAACGCCGCCTACATCACCATCATGGGTGGCGACTACATGCACGCACGTCTTCTCTTGCCGGCCTTCTTCGCCGTGTGTGCGCCGGTAGCTGTCAGCCCGACCTCGAGAAGGTATGTCGCGTCGCTCCTGATGCTCCCCTGGGCCCTCGTGGCCATTCTGTCACTCCGTCCACCGGCCTCGGATCTTGCCCTGAGGCCGCCGTTCATCTTCGCTCCTGGCCACGGCGACGTGACTCCGGCACAGTTCGGTTGGGGTTCTGGCGAGCCGAATCAACAATGGTTCGCCGGACGTGGGCTCTACGTGTATTTCGGGATCTTCTTCCCGTCGCAGACGAAGCGAATCGACCTACCTCCTGCACCAGGCGTGCACAACCCTACGGTCGCAACAAGTGCAATCGGAGCGGAGTCGTACGCCCTTGGAACGAACGTTCAGATTCTCGACCTTCTCGGATTGGCCGATCCCTTGACTGCGCATCTCCTGCTCAAGAAGCGAGGACTGACAGGCCATGAGAAGCCGCTACCGGCACCGTGGGTCGCCGCCCTGTTGACAGGTGACGGCTCCTCGACCGCCCCGTTCGATGACCTGCAGAAGCAACAATTGGACCCCTACATCACGCCTCTGATCCCGCCGACCTCGGGACATACGTTTGCAGTTCAGACCGCATGGGCCCGGGCCGCCCTACAGTGCCCGACGATCCACCGGATCGAGTACGGCCAGGACGGGCCGCTTACGCTCGGACGGTTCGTGTCGAACATCGCTCACGCCTGGGGTAACTCGCAGCTTCGGATCCCCGCCAATCCTGAGACCGCATACCACCAGTTCTGTGGTCCGGGAACTCCACGTTCCGTGTCCCAGGCAACGGGGCAATCCAACTAGAGTGACCATGCCCGACCGTCAGCCGACCCCTGACTCAGGCACCGACCATCACCGGCTCGAGCCGACCGTGCTCGGTCTCGATGGCCAGCGACGCCACCGCCCCTCGCCGGAGCAACAGCCCGGCGACGATCGCCCCGACCACCAGGAAGACTGCCGAGTAGGTGAAGACGACGTGGTACCCGTGCACCGTGGCCTGCGCCTGCAACGTCGCGACCGATGTGGCCGAGGACCGGTTGGCGAAGGCGTAGGCGGTCACCGCGCTGGCGGCCAGGGTGTTGAGGAGCGACGTACCGACCGAGCCACCCACCTGCTGGCTGGTGTTGACCATGGCCGAGGCGATCCCGGCGTCGGTGACCAGGCCCACCGTGGCCACACTCATCGAGGGGGCCATGATGAGTCCGAAGCCGAGGCCGAGGACGACGAGGGCCGGGAGGATCGTGCCCACGTAGCTCGAGTCCAGTCCGGTCCGGGTCAACAGGGCCATGGCCACCGCCGCCGTGGCCATGCCTCCCGCCACCAGGAACTTGGGCCCGAACCGGGGCAGCAGCACGTTGGTGGCGACCTGGGCCGACACGACCAGCCCGGCGATCATCGGCAGGTAGGCGAACCCGGTGACGACCGGGGAGTAGTGCAGCGTGCCCTGCATGTAGTAGGTCAGGAACAAGAAGGTCCCGAACATGGCGGCCCCGGCGGCGAACATGGCGATGAAGGCACCACCCCGGTTGCGGTCCAGGACGACGCGCAGGGGCAGGAGCGGCTCGGACACCCGCCGCTCGAACCCGACGAACGTGGCGAGCAGCACCACCGCCGCCACCAGGCTCCCGACCGTGTAGACGTCGCTCCACGACGTGGTCTCCGCGTGGGAGAACCCGTAGACGAGCGCGAACAGTCCGGCCGTCGCGGTGATCACGCCCGGCAGGTCGAGGCGCGGCCTCGTCGGGGACCGCAGGTTGGACAGCAGGAGTGCGGCACCGGTGATGGCCACGGCGCCGATCGCCAGGTTCACGAACAGCGTCCAGCGCCACGAGACGTACGAGGTGAGGATCCCGCCGAGCAGCAGTCCGATGGCACCACCGCCACCGGCGATGGCTCCGTAGATGCCGAACGCCCGGCCGCGCTCACCCGGGTCGGTGAACGTGGTGGTGAGCATGGCCAGCGCGGCCGGCGCCAGCAGCGCCCCGAAGGAACCCTGGAGCACCCGTGCGCACAACAGCATGGCGAAGCTGGTCGAGAAACCCCCGAGTGCCGAGGCTGCCGCGAACCCGGCGAGACCGATCATGAGGGCCCGCTTGCGGCCGATCATGTCGGACAGCCGACCGCCGAGCAGCAGCAGGCTGCCGAAGGAGAGTGCGTACCCGGTCACGATCCACTGGCGGTCGGCGTCGGAGAAGCCGAGCGCATGCTGGGCCGTCGGCAGGGCGATGTTGACGATGGTGGCGTCGAGCACCACCATGAGCTGGGCCAGTCCGAGCACGCAGAGGATCAGCCAGCGCCGTTCGTGATGGGGGTTGTGGTTCGGATGTGCGGCTTCGGGTGGATCGGTCGTTCGTTGCGTGGCCATGGCGTAGGTCCTTGTGGTCTCGGTGGGGGATCATGGGGGGACGTCACATCCGGAGCACTTTCCTCCGGTTATACTGAACACAGTAGCAGGATGCGGAGGTACTACCTCCACATACAACGCCGAAACGAGCTGAACATTCCGTGGACATCCCGACTGCCACCACAGGCGAGCCGATCCCCGAGCTCGTGGCGGAGGCCGGAGTCGGTCCTACCGAGCGGAAGCTGCGGGCCGATGCGCTCCTCAACCGCCAACGGATCCTGGCGGCGGCGGCCAAGGTGTTCGCCGAGCGGGGGCTCGACGTGTCGCTCGACGAGGTCGCCCGTGTCGCCGGCGTCGGGGTCGGCACCGTGTACCGCCGCTTCCCCAACAAGGAGGCGCTCGTCGACGCCCTCTTCGAGGACAAGGTCGAGGGAATGGTCGCGCTGGCCCGCGAGGCGGAGGCGTTCGACGATCCGTGGGAGGGCTTCGTGCACTTCGTCGAGCAGGCGCTCGAGGGACAGGTGCACAACCGTGGACTGCGCGACGTCCTGTTGCGCAGCGAGTCCGGATGCGCCGGGGTGGCGAAGACCCGCGAGGCCATCACCCCGATCCTGGCCTCGGTGATCGAGCGGGCCCAACGGGAGGGCAAGCTCCGGCCCGACCTGGTGGTCAACGACGTCCCGATGCTGGTGACCATGCTCGGTGCGGTGTCCGACTACGTGGGTCCGATCGACCCCGACCTGTGGCGGCGCTACATGGTGCTCGTCTTCGACAGCCTGGTCGCCGGCCGCACCACCTGCACCCCGCTCACCAACCCGCCGAGCCAGGAGGTCGTGGACGCGGCGATGACGACGTCACACCGTCCGGTCACACCCGCGAGCACCCTGCCGGCCGGCACCTCCTGAGCGGCTCGGTTCCCTACCGGTTCAGAACCCGGCCCTCCGCAGCTCCCGTGCCAACGCGTCGCCGCGTGCGTGCCCGGTCTCGCTGTCCGGCTCGAGGTAGTTGCCCTCGGCCCACTCGTTCCACGACTTGATCACCAGGACCTGCTCGCCCTCCGGCAGTGCCCGGGCGACCTCGAGGGCCCGCCGAACGTGCGCGCCGAACCGCTCGGGAGTGGCACCGGTGGCCAGCACCCCGCCCCGGCCCGAACGGGGCGTGTTGTCCCAGTTCGGGTACACGCACGGGAAGATCGGACCCTGCAGCCCCGGCGGGATCTCGGGGAACGCGTCGAGGTACGGGTACCGCTTCGGCCCGCGGTAGAACCCACGGGCCATCAGCCTGTCGCGGAGGCGCACCCAGCGGTCCTCGCCGAACGGGAACTGGTAGTACACCCCGGCGTCGTAGCCGTCCTCCTTGTGGGTCGGGTACACCGTCTCCCCCAGTCCGGCGATCAGGTACAGGCCCTCGAGCCCGGCCTTCGTGGCCATGGACTGCCACCGGTCGACGAAGCGGTCCGGCTCGGCCAGCTCCCCCGGCTTGTAGACGAACATCACCGGCCGGCCGTCGATCCGCAGGTAGCGCTCGTCCCGGAACGCGTCGAGCAGGTAGGTGAAGTGCCGTTCCTCGTCCTCCGGCCCGGGATAGGTCTGCTCGATGAGCACCCGGTCCGGGGCACCGTGCCAGATCCCCGACCAGGTCTGGTTGGCCCACGCCACGCAGAAGGGGAGGTCGGGCGACCCGGACCCGAGGACCTCCTCGAGCGGCCGCTCGAGGAGCCGCCGGCCGCCGAACCAGTAGTGCCAGTAGCAGAACGCGGTGACCCCGAAGCGCCGGGCCAAAGCGGCCTGGGCCTCCCGCACCTCGGGCACCCGCAGATCGTAGAACCCGAGGTCGGCCGGCAGGTGGGGCTGGTGGTGGCCCCAGAACAGGCGCCGTGCCTTGGCCACGTTGGTCCACTCGGTGAACCCCTTGCCCCACCACTCGTCGTTCTCCGGAATGGGATGGAACTGCGGCAGGTAGTGGGCGATCACCTCCATGATCGGGTCACGCTACCCGTGGTCGCGCCGGCCGCAGGACGGGCCGCGCCCATCGGTCCCCATTCCATCGGACCCCACTACGGTCGCCGGGCCAGCGAGTCGACCAGCTCGCGGATCTGCACCTGCGCCACCGACGACGCGAACCGCTCGCGGAACAGCGCCTGGCCGGCATCGGCCAGGCGCCGGCGCAGGTCGGTGTCGCGGCAGACCCGCTCGCAGGCGTCGGCGATCGCCTCGGGCGTGTCGGCGATGAGCAGGTGGACCCCGTCGACCACGTCGAGCCCCTCGGCCCCGATCGTGGTCGACACCACCGGCACCCGGTGGGCGAAGGCCTCGAGAACCTTGAGGCGGGTGCCGCTCCCCGACCGGAGGGGGACCAGCACCACGTCGGCCCGGGCCAGCTCGTCCACCATCGACAGGACCAGGCCGGTGACGGTCACGTCAGGCTCGTCGGCCAGGGCTTCGACCTCGGGAGTGGACTGCCCGGCCAGCCGGATCCTGGCCCCGGGCAGCCGCGTGCGGATCCCGGGGGCGATCTCGTCGACCAGCCACCGGGCGCCGACCGCGTTCGGCGGGTAGTCGAAGCTCCCCTGGAACAGGATGGTCGGCGGATCGGCGACCTCGGTCCTGCCCACCGGGTGCTCCGGGTCGGGGAGCGTGTTCGGGATGACCACCGCGTTGGCCACGCCGAGGCGGGCCACGTCCTCGGACGAGCACAGGACCACCCGGTCGACCCGATGGGCCACCTGGTGCTGCAGCCGGCTCCAGTCGAAGGCGTTCATCCTCGTCTTGACCTCCTGGAGGGCCCGTACGGCCCGCTCCCCGGCGTCCCGCGCCGGCGTGGACCGGATCAGGCCGATCCGCTGTCGCTCCTTCACGTCCTCCAGGTCGATGAGGTCCACGATCGTCGGCCCGAGGTCCGGCCGGCCCATCCAGGCCCAGGTGGACACCGTCGAGAACCACACGATGTCGTACCGGTCCTCGACGAACTCGCGGAACAGCTTCCGGGGCCACGGGTCGGCCATCCGCATGGCGATCGGGAGCGGGATCCCCCGGCGGAGCGGCCACTCGACCTTCCACCGCTGCGATTTCCCGTCCGACGGGTAGGGCGACGTCCCCAACCGGCGCAGGCGGACGCCCGGGGGCACCACCCGCCCGGGTCCGCGGGGGTCGTACAGCGAGAAGAGGTCGACCTCGGCGAGCTTCGCCAGGGCCTCGATGGCGCCGGCCACGCGGATCAGGCCGCCCTTGGTGGACGGCCACGGGAACAGGTCGGCGACGAACAGCACCCTCATCGTCGGGTGGTCCCGCTCGGTCCGCGCTTTGTCACCGGGATTCCTCGTCTCTCCTGGCCGGAACTGGCTGACGAACCTACCATCGACCGACCGTGGGTCCCGCCTGTGACCTGGGCGGTTTCCGGCCGGGGCCGTTGCGTCGCGTACACCCTCCTGCCCTACTATCTATCCATGGCAGACGAGGGGGGATCAGCAGGCACGCCCGCACCTGTGCCCACACGGACCACGGCGAAGGCGCTGGCCTTCTACCTCCCCCAGTACCACCCGATCCCCGAGAACGACGAGTGGTGGGGCAGAGGGTTCACCGAGTGGACCAACGTGACCCGGGCCAAGCCGCTCTTCCCCGGTCACTACCAGCCCCACGTGCCGAGCGAGTTCGGCTACTACGACCTCCGCCTCCCCGAGGTCCGCGAGGCCCAGGCCGAGCTGGCCGCCGAGCACGGGATCTCCGGCTTCGTCTACTACCACTACTGGTTCAACGGGAAGCGACTGCTCGAGCGCCCCTTCGTGGAGGTCCTCGAGTCCGGCTCGCCCGACTTCCCGTTCGCCCTGTGCTGGGCCAACGAGGAGTGGACCCGCAACTGGGACGCCCAGACCGGCACCGTCCTCATGCCCCAGGAGTTCAGCGACGAGGACGACCTGGCCCACATCCGCTACCTGGTCGAGGCGTTCAAGGACGAGCGGTACATCACGATCGACGGCCGGCCCCTGATGCTGGTCTACCGGCCCCAGCAGCTCCCCGACCCCAAGCGGACCTTCCGGATCTGGCGCGACGAGGCGAAGAAGCTGGGGATCCCCGACCTCTACCTCTGCTACGTCGAGAGCTGGGGGCCGCCACCCGGCGGGCCCCAGGCCTTCGGCATGGACGCCAGCGTCGGCTTCATGCCCGTGACCGGCGACCAGGTGTTCACCCCGGTCGACGGCACCCGTGGCCAGCGCATCATCGACTACTGGTCCTCGGTCGAGAAGCAGATGCGGCGCACCCAGCCCCAGGACTACAAGCGGTTCCCCTCGGTCATGGTCGGGTGGGACAACACCGCCCGGCGCCCCTACGGGGCCACCATCTTCGAGGGCGCCTCGCCCGACCTGTACGAGCGGTGGCTCGACTGGACGGTGCGGACCGTGGCCGACGTGCCCGAGGAGGAGAACTACGTCTTCATCGTGGCCTGGAACGAATGGGCCGAGGGCAACCACCTCGAGCCCGACCAGCGCTACGGCCGGGCCTGGCTCGAGGCCACCAAGGCCATCATCGTCGACGGCCCGCCCGGGGGAGGCACCCACGCCGGTGGGACCCCGTCGGTGGCGGAGGCCCTCGACCACGCCGGCGACAAGAAGTACGACTACATCTACGACTATCAGCACGAGAGCGCCCTGACCAACGCCGCCGGCCTGGTACGGGACCTGGTCACCGACCGGTCCTGCACCGTGGTCGACCTCGGGGCCGGCTCGGGCATCGTCAACCACGCCCTGCGCGACGTCGGCGTGGGCTACCACGGTCTGGAGATCCACCCGGTGGCGGTGGACCTCATGCGCTCACGCGGGATATCGGCGACCCAGTGCGACCTATCGGACCTCGACGCCGTGCGCGGCGCCCTCGACGGGATCGACCACGTGGGCGGCCTCATGCTGCTCGACGTCCTCGAGCACCTGATGCAGCCCCAGGAGCTCCTCACCGCGCTGTCGGCCTGGGCCGTCGAGCACGGCCGTCCGACCCTCGTCGTGTCGGTCCCCAACGTCTCCCACTTCGACGTCGCCCTCCGCCTGCTCTGCGGCCGGTGGATCCCGACCACGATGGGCCTGCTCGACAGCACGCACATCCGGTTCTTCACCGAGGAGACCCTCACCAACCTGGTCCGGCGCACCGGGTGGGAGATCGTGGCCCGCGACAACTTCTCGGTCATCAAGGGCGACCAGTACGACGCCGCCCTCACCGACGCCATGCCGCCCGAGATGATCGGAGCGCTGCGGGTGCTGTCGGACGCGGAGAACCCGAACGCCGCCGTCCAGCAGTTCGTGTGGGCGCTGCGGCCGGTGCCGCTCGACCAACCGCCCGCCTCGTACCTCGAGGCGGTGGCCCCGTCCGAGGCCGAGATCCAGCGGGGGGCACGCAGCGACATGTCCACCGTGCGCAACTACCTGGCCTCGGCCGGGATCCTGGCCAGTGAGGCGGCCCGACGGGCCATCGCCTCCGGCTACGGCCACCACGGCTCGGGTGGCATGGACTCGATGGGACTGAACGAGCGGCTGACCCACCTGAAGCGGGCGACACTGCGCGAGGTCTACAAGAACCCCCGGCGGGGCCGGGCGTTCCAGCGCGCCTACGGCTGGTTCCGCTGACGACGTCCGTGGCGGACATGCCGGCGGGACCCTGGGTGCTGGTCATCGGGGCCCACCGAAGCGGCACCTCGGCCGTCACCGGAGCCCTGGTGGCCCTGGGGCTCCAGGGGGTGGACCCGTCGGACAGGATGGACTGGGAGGCCAGCAATCCCGAGCACTTCGAGAGCCTGACCGCCGCGCTGTACGACGACGACCTCCTGACCACGATGGGAGGGAGCTGGGACGCACCCCCGGAGCCCGGTCGGTGGCCCGACCCCACCGCGGAACCGGCCTTCGGGCGGAGCCCGGACGAGATCATGGCCGCCGCCTACCCGTCCCCGGGGCCCCTGGTGTGGAAGGACCCGCGGGTGTGCCTGCTGCTCCCCTACTGGCGCGGGGTGCTCCCCGGACCGTTGACCGCGGTGTTCGTGTGGCGGGACCCCCTCTCGGTGGCCCGGTCGCTGCAGGCCCGCGACGGGATGTCCGTCGAGTACGGACTGGCCCTGTGGGAGCGGTACAACCGGAGTGCGGCCGAGGGGCTGCGCGGGGTGGACACCTACGTCGTGGACTACCGGTCGGTGGTCGAGGACCCGCAGGGGACGCTGGCCGCGGTGGCCGGGTGGCTGCGCGACCTCGACCGGTTCGGCCCGGGGGCGGACCGGTGGGACGTCGGGGCCGCGGCCCGATCGGTCGACCGGGGGCTCTTCCACCAGTCCGGCGACCGCGGTGCGGACGGCGCGACGGTGCCGGCCGACGCGACCGGCATGGCCGACTGGCTCCGGTCGGTCGGGGGCGGCCACCGTGGATTCGCCCCCGAACCGCCCGCACCGGTGTCGCCCTGGCCCGAGGCCCTCGTCGCCGTGCGCCGGGACGAGCTGTTCCTCGTGCGGGAGTTGCGGGCGGAGATCCGCACGCTCGAGCTCGACCTCGAGCGTTCCCGGCACCACGGCGAGGCGATGGAGCGCGACCTCCGTTCCGGCTACCAGACCGAGATCGACCGGCTGGTGGACGATCTCCACACGTCCCGTGAGCGAGCCGACGCCCTGGAGCGCGAGCTGCGTCAGGTCACGTCGTCGACCAGCTGGAAGGTGACCAGGCCGCTCAGGTCGGCCGCCACCCGCAGGCCCCGGCCACCGGCGGGGTGATCCCGGCCTGACCGGGGCCGGCCCCGGTCAGGAGGCCGGGCCGGCGGCGGCGGACGTGGCCGCCGTCTGGTTCTTGTAGATCAGCCATCCGGCCCCGACGAAGGCGAGGACGGCGACCAGTGCGGCTCCGTAGCCCCGCTTGTGCTCGTGGCCCGGCGCGTAGCAGTAGCCGTCCTTCAGGTTGGTGCCCTTCGGGCAGTTCCCGTTTACCGGGACCGTCCGTGCGATGTGCCCGGGGACCCAGCTCGGTAGGTGCCCGATCCCGGTGGTCAGGTACTCGAAGGCGAACACGGCCGCGACGATGCCGACCACGATCAAGAGGATGATCCAGAGCCACTTCATGGGGGAGACTCTACCCACAGCGGCCCGGCGCGTGACGGAAATCGCGGCTCCCCGACCGCGGTCCCCGCGACCGCCGTCTTCTGTAGCCGCAGGGTGCAGATACAGACGGGCCACGCCGGTTGCAGCGACGGGGCACGGCCGGGGAGCCTTTCCCAACGTCGGCACCTGCACCTAAGATTGTCGGCGGACGACAGTCCGAGGGGACGTGGTGTCCACTCGCACCCGGGGGGACGACGGCCGCATGGCAACCGAACAGAAGAAGAAGTCAGCGACGACCACAGCCAGGACTCCACCTACCTGGTCGGCCTCGGCTACCAGCAGACCTCCGACCTCCCCATCACCCTGATCCGCCATCCGGAGAACCTCGGCTACGGCGGCAACCAGAAGGCCGGCTACAACCTGGCCATCGCCCACGGTCTCGACATCGTGGTCATGCTCCACGGCGACGGGCAGTACGCACCCGAGTCGATGCCCGACCTGCTGGCCCCGCTGATCAACGGCGAGGCCGACGCCGTGTTCGGCTCCCGGATCATGATCAAGGGAGCGGCCCGCAAGGGCGGCATGCCGATGTACAAGTACGTCGGCAACCGGATCCTCTCCAAGTTCGAGAACACCGCACTCGGCACCAACCTCACCGAGTTCCACTCGGGCTACCGGGCCTATTCGGTGGACGCCCTCAAGCGGATCCCGTTCGAGCAGAACTCCGACGGGTTCAACTTCGACACCCAGATCATCATCCAGCTCCACGATGCCGGCATGCGCATCGTGGAGGTCCCCATCCCCACCTACTACGGGGACGAGATCTGCTACGTCGACGGCATGGGCTACGCGGCCGACGTCACCAAGGACGTCATCGCCTACCGCCTCCAGAAGGCCGGCTTCGGCGACGGGAGCCGGATCAGCCTCAACGAGGAGTACCAGCTCAAGCCCTCCGAGGACAGCTCCCACGGGCGCATCTCGACGCTGCTGGCCGCCCGTCCGCCGGCCAAGATCCTCGACCTCGGGTGCTCGAGCGGGCTGCTCGCCGAACGCCTCCAGGAGATGGGCCACCACGTCACCGGGGTCGACATCAACGAGTTCCCGGCCGCCGCCGAGCGGATGAGCGCCTTCTACAAGGCCGACCTCGGCGAGGGGATCCCCCCCGAGGTCGGCACCGGCTTCGACCTCGTCCTCATGGCCGACGTGCTCGAGCACCTCGGCAAGCCGGGCAAGCTCCTCGAGCAGTGCAAGGACGTCCTCACGCCCGAGGGCTCGGTCGTGCTGTGCGTGCCCAACATCGGCCACTGGTACCCGCGTACCCGGGCCGCCCTCGGCATGTTCGACTACGACCAGCGGGGCATCCTCGACGCCACGCACCTCCGGTTCTTCACCCGGCGGAGCATCCGCAGGCTGGTCGAGCGCAGCGGGTTCACCGTGCGGCGGATGGAGGCGGTCGGACTGCCCCTCGACGCCATGGGGGTGGAGGGGACCAAGGGAAACGTGATCCGGCTGCTCGACCACTTCCTGGTCACGTCGTGGCCGACGATGTTCGGCTACCAGTTCATCATCGAGGCCACGCCCAACCGCTACTGACGGGTTGGCCGCGGTCTCAACCGGCGACGCGGGCCAGTGCGGCGAGCACCAGGTCGACGGCCCCGTCGACCGGCACGCTCGGTTCGATGGACAGGTCCGGGTGCTCCGGCACCTCGTAGGGGTCGTCGATTCCGGTGAAGGAGTCGATGGACCCGGTCGTCGCCCTGGCGTAGAGGCCCTTCGGGTCCCGGACGGCACACTCGGCGGCCGGTGTGGCCATGAACACCTCCACGAAGGGGAGGCCGGCCTCGGCGTGGATGCGCCGGGCCAGCTCCCGAGACTCGGCGTAGGGGCTGATGACGGCCACGATGGCGACCATGGCGGCGTCGGCGAACAGGCGCGCCACCTCGGCCACCCGGCGGCAGTTCTCCAGGCGCTCCTCCCGGCTGAAGCCGAGGTCGCCGTTGATGCCGCTGCGCAGGTTGTCGCCGTCCAGCCGGTAGGCGGCCCGGCCCGAGGCGACGAGCCGCCGCTCGGTGGCCGCGGCCACCGTCGACTTGCCCGAACCGGAGAGCCCGGTGAACCACAGTGTCGCCCCCCCACCGCCCAGCAGTGCGGCCCGGTCGGCCCGGGACACGTCGCCCTCGTGCCAGGTGATGTTGGTGGCCGGCGACACGGCGGGCGGCGTCAGTCGGTGCCGAGCAGCATGCCGGCCCCGGCGGTCACGTTGGTGCCCTCGTCGGCCAGGATGAACGACCCGGTCTCGCGGTTGCGCCGGTAGGTGTCGTAGAAGAGCGGCTGGGTCACCCGCAAGCTCATCCGGCCGACGTCGTTGAGGGTGAGGACGGTCGCCGTCTCGTCCCGGTGGAGCGTGTTGACGTCGAGGCGGTAGTGCAGGTCCCGCACGACGGCCCGGACCCAGCGGGTGGTGTGCTTGAGCATGAGGAAGTCGCCGACCTTGAGCGGCTTGTCGGTCATCCAGCACACCATGGCGTCGAGGTCCTGGCCCACCGTGGGCTTGTTGTGGGGCCGGCAGATCATGTCCCCGCGCGAGATGTCGATGTCGTCGGCCAGGCGCATGGTGACCGACATCGGGGCGAAGGCCTCCTCGACCGGACCCTCGAAGGTGTCGATGCCGGCCACCGTGGTGGTCAGGCCAGACGGGAGGACGAGGACCTCGTCGCCCGGCCGGAACACGCCGCCGTCGATCCGCCCCGCATAGCCTCGGTAGTCGTGGTACTCGGCGGCGTGGGGACGGACCACCCACTGCACGGGCAGACGGGGGTCGATCAGGTTGCGGTCGGAGGCGATGTACACCGTCTCCAGGTGGTGGAGCAGCGACGATCCCTCGTACCACGGCATGTTGGCCGACCGGGTCACCACGTTGTCGCCCTGGAGCGCGGAGATCGGGATGAAGGTGAGGTCGGCGACGTCGAGCCGGCTGGCGAAGGCGGTGAACTCGGCGCAGATGGCGTCGAACACCTCCTGGTCGAAGTCGACCAGGTCCATCTTGTTGATGCACACCAGCAGGTGGGGGACGCGCAGGAGCGAGGCCAGGAAGGCGTGCCGCCGGGTCTGCTCGACGATGCCCTTCCTGGCGTCGACCAGCACCATGGTCAGGTCGGCCGTCGAGTTCCCGGTCACCATGTTGCGGGTGTACTGCACGTGCCCGGGGGTGTCGGCGATGATGAACTTGCGGGCCGGCGTGGCGAAGTACCGGTAGGCGACGTCGATGGTGATGCCCTGCTCACGCTCGGCCCGCAGGCCGTCGGTGAGGAGGGCGAGGTCGGTGTAGTCGTTGCCGCGCTGGATCGAGACCCGCTCGACGGCCTCGAGCTGGTCCTCGAAGATCGCCTTGGAGTCGTAGAGCAACCGCCCGATCAGGGTGCTCTTGCCGTCGTCGACCGAGCCGGCGGTTGCGAACCGGAGCAGTTCCATCAGAAGTACCCCTCTCGCTTGCGGTCCTCCATGGCGGCCTCGCTCACCCGGTCGTCGGCGCGGGTCGCCCCCCGCTCGGTCAACCGTGAGGCGGCCACCTCGAGGATGATGTCGTCCACCGTCGACGCCGTCGACTCCACCGCCCCGGTGCAGGTCATGTCCCCGACGGTCCGGTAGCGGACCACGGCCTCGAACTGCTCCTCGTCCGCCCGCGGGTTGACGAACGGGCCGGTCGACAGGAGCATGCCGTCGCGGCGGAAGACGTTGCGCCGGTGGGAGTAGTAGATCGTCGGGAGGTCGAGGCCCTCCTCGCCGATGTACTGCCACACGTCGAGCTCGGTCCAGTCCGAGATCGGGAAGACCCGGATGTGCTCGCCGGGACGGTGGCGGCCGTTGTACAGGGCCCACAGCTCGGGCCGTTGGTTCTTCGGGTCCCACTGGCCGAACTCGTCGCGGAACGAGTACACCCGCTCCTTGGCCCGCGCCTTCTCCTCGTCGCGGCGGGCGCCGCCGAAGACGGCGTCGAACTTCCGTTCGGTGATGGCGTCGAGCAGCGTGCGGGTCTGGAGGCGGTTGCGCGACGGGTCGGCCCCCGCCTCCTCGGTCGAGCGGCCGGCGTCGATGGAGTCCTGTACCGAGGCGACCACCAGGGTGGCCTCGAGCTCGGCCACCGTCCGGTCGCGGAAGTCGATCACCTCGGGGAAGTTGTGACCGGTGTCGACGTGCATGACCGGGAAGGGGATCCGACCCGGGAAGAACGCCTTCTGGGCCAGCCGGAGCATGATCACCGAGTCCTTGCCACCGGAGAACAGGAGGACCGGGCGCTCGAACTCGGCGGCCACCTCCCGGATGATGTGAATCGAGTGCGCCTCGATGTCGCGCAGGTGCGACAACTGGTACTGCCCCCGTACTGCGCCCCCCTGGCTCGTATCCATGGCTGTCCAACTTACCTGACCGGGAACCTAACGAAAAGACCTCACCGGTCCTAGAGTGGTAGTTCCTACACTTTGCAACTGAGTGACCCCGGATCCAGCCGGGACGCCGGAGGAGACGACAGATGGGGCCCAACGGGGCACGGGGTCGACACGAGCCTGCCGCTTCGGGTGGGTCGGGGGTGACCGTTCGCACCGGGGGGGACCCGGGCGACGCCTCCACCGCGGCCCGCCTCCACGCCGGGCGCATCGGCGACGGGTTCCTCTCCTTCCTCGGCCCGGCCTTCCTGACCCGCCTCTACCGCCGGATCGCACGGACCGACGGCTCGTTCCTGCTGGTCGCCGACGACGGGGGCACGGTCGTCGGCTTCATCGCCGGTTCGGCCGATGTCGGCGGTCTGTACCGGTCCTTCCTGGTCAGGGACGGTGTCGCCGCCGGGCTGTCCGCCGCTCCCCGGCTCGTGCGCGGCTGGCGGCGCGTCCTCGAGACGCTCGGGCACGGCACGGGCGACGGTGCGGGCACCGGACGGGGCACCGAGCTCCTCGCCGTGGCCGTCGACCCGGGACGCGAGGGGGAGGGCATCGGGAAAGCCCTGGTGGCAGCCTTCCTCGACCGGGTGACCGCCTCGGGGGGCCACGAGGCCTACGTGGTCGTGGGGGCCGACAACGCCGGGGCCATCGGGCTCTACTCCCGGGCCGGGTTCGAGCCCGGTGACGAGTTCGAGCTGCACGCAGGCACCCGGTCCGTCCTCATGCAGTGGGACCGGTCCGTGGCGTGAGCGTGGCCGGCCTGGCTCTGGTGGCCTTCGCGGTCACCCTGGCGCTGACCCCCCTGGCCATGGTGGTGGCCACCCGCACCGGGATCATGGACCGTCCCGGCGAGCTGAAGGAGCAGACCAGGCCCGTCCCCTACCTGGGCGGGGTGGCCGTGCTGGCCGGGGTCCTCGTCGCCGTGCTGACCGACCAGCCGTCGCTGGCCGTCCCGCTGGTGGCGGCGACCGCGCTCGGGGTGGCCGACGACCGGTTCGACCTCCCCCCGGCGGTCCGCATCGTCGGTGAGCTGGCCGTCGGGGCGGCGGTCGTGGTCACCTGCCCGGTGCACCTCCCCGGGGTGGTGGCGGCCGTGGCCATCGTGGCGGTCACCCTGCTCCTGGTCAACGGGGTCAACCTCCTGGACGGCCTCGACATGCTGGCGGGGGGGACGGTGGCCGTGGCCGCCGTCGGGTTCGCCGTCCTCCTGCTCGGCACCGGACGCCAACTGGGCGTGGCCCTGGCCGCCGCCCTGGTCGCGTTCCTCGTCTTCAACCGCCCGCCGGCGCGGATCTACCTGGGCGACGGGGGGTCGTACCTGCTCGGGACGGCGTTGGCCGTCCTGGTGGCCCAGGCATGGGACCCGATCTACTCAGACACCGTGGGATACGCCTCCTTCGCCCTGGTCGCCCTGCCGGCGGCCGAGGTGGCGTTCGCGGTGGTCCGGCGCCTGCGGGGTCGCCGGTCCGTGCTGGCCGGCGACCGCGGACACCCCTACGACCGGCTCGTCGCCCGCGGATGGTCCCGCCCGTCGGCCAGCACCGCCTACATCGCCGCCCAGGGGATCCTGACCGTCGGTGCCGTGTTCGCCGTCCGTCAGTCGTCACCGACCCTGGCCGTCGTCGTCGACTGCGTCGGTGGCGCCGCGCTCGTCGTCGCCGCCGGCCTGGTCGGCTCCCTCTCCCCCGACCAGGAGGTCGCCCCGTGACCCGTGTCTACCTGTCACCCCCCGAAGTCGGCGCCGAGGAGCGCCGCATGCTGCTCGAGGCGTTCGACTCCAACTGGATCGCGCCCCTCGGTCCCGACGTCGACGCCTTCGAGGCGGAGTTCGCGGCACGGGTCGGCGTGGCCAACGCGGTGGCCCTGTCGAGCGGGACGGCCGCCCTCCACCTCGCCCTCCTGCTGGTCGGGGTCGGTCCCGGCGACGAGGTGCTGGTGCCCTCGTTCACCTTCGTCGCCACGGCGAACGCCGTCGTCTACCAGGGCGCCACCCCGGTGTTCGTCGACTGCTCCCCCGACACCTGGACCATGGACCCCGGCCTGGTCGCCGACGACCTGGACCGCCGGGCCGCCGACGGGCGCCTGCCGGCCGCCGTGGTCACCGTCGACCTGTACGGCCAGTGCTGCGACTACGACCGGCTGCTCGCCGCGTGCGACCGCCACGGCGTGCCGCTGGTCGAGGACGCGGCCGAGGCGCTCGGCGCCACCTACCGCGGCCATGCGGCCGGATCCTTCGGCCGCATGGGCGTGTTCTCCTTCAACGGCAACAAGATCATCACCACCAGTGGCGGCGGGATGCTGGTGACCGGGTCGGCCGAGGAGGCCGAGCGGGCCCGGTACCTGGCCACCCAGGCCCGCGACCCGTTCCCCCACTACGAGCACACGACGCTCGGGTACAACTACCGGCTCTCCAACCTGCTTGCCGCCCTCGGCCGGGCCCAGCTGGCCGGCCTCGACAGCCGGATCACCCGCCGCCGCCGGATCGGCGCCCGCTACCGGGAGGCGCTGGCCGGGACCCCCGGCATCGGGTTCATGCCCGTCGCCGCCTACGGCGAGCCCAACCACTGGCTCACCTGCATCACCGTCGACCCCGGGCGGTTCGGTGCCGACCGGGAGGCCGTCCGGCTGGCCCTGGAGGAGCACGACATCGAGGCCCGTCCGACCTGGAAGCCGCTCCACCTCCAGCCGGTGTTCGCCGGCAACGAGGTCCTCGGCGGGTCGGTGTGCGCCGGCATCTTCGACCACGGACTGTGCCTGCCCACCGGCTCCGCGCTGTCCGAGGAGGACCAGGACCGGATCGTCGGGATCGTGCGGGGACTGTCCCGCGGGTGAGGGGCGGCCGGCGGTCCCGGTCGCGACCCCGTCGGGGTCAGGCCTCGGACCGCTCCTGCATCGCCTCGATCGGGAACTGGGTGCCGAGACGGCCGCGGGCGCCGTCGTAGAGGCCCCGGAAGAGGGCGGCCACCCGGACCGTCCGCCCCTCCGGCTCGCGCAACAGGGCCCGGCCGAGCAGCTTGGTGATGTTGCGGGGGTAGTAGCCGACCCGCTTCTTCACGTAGAGGTGCACGTAGAGCATGTTGCGGGCCTCGTAGTAGTACTTCCACACCGGGACGCCCTGGCCCTGGCGGATGGCGTCGTGGCGCACGCGGGCGTCGGCCACCACCCGCATCGGGTAGCCGGCGTTCGGGATGCGCCACTGGAGGTACTCGGTGTCCTCGGCCCACCAGAAGAGCTCGGTCATGGGGAGCCCGACCTCCTCGATGATCTCGCGGGCGACCAGGAAGCCGCACCACGAGGGCCACGCCCCGAAGGTCCCGTCCAGCTGGTAGCTGACCGGGAAGACGAAGGCCCGGGACGGGTCCTTGGCCGCCACCACCCACAGCCGCTCGAGGCAGTCGGGGTCCGGACGCATGTCGTCGTCGATCACCCACGCGTGGCGGTAGGGGGAGCGGAGGAAGTGCTCGAGGGCGAGTGCGTAGCCCCCTGCCGGCCCGCCGTTGTGGTCGGAGCGGACCAGGGTCACCGGCGGGCACCCGGGCGGGAAGTCGGCGGGGTCGACCGGCGGGGTGCTGGCGTTGTCGACCACCAGGACGGCCTGGGGCGGGGTGGTCTGGCCGGCGATGGAGAGCAGGCACCGCTCCAGGGAGGAGGGCGCGTTGTAGGTGAGGACGACGGCCATCGCCGACAGCTCCGGGTCGGAGATGGGGATCACCGGTCCGCTCACGGTCGGTGGGCGAGGACGAACCAGCCGGTCTCGTCCCGGGCGGCGTCGACGACCAGTCCGGTCCGTTCGAACCACGGCTGCAGGTCGCTCCAGACGTAGCGGTTCTCGACCGGCGCGCTGAGCCGGTCGAACGTGTCGAGCACCAGGCTGCGGAAGGGCTTGCCCCGGTAGGCGTCCATGGGCAGTCCCGACAGGGAGGCGAACCCGTGCTCGTCCCCCCACGCTCCGGGCTGCACGAAGGTCCACCAGAGGAAGGCGGCGATCGGGGTGGACACCGCCTTGAGCGCCGGATGGGGCATCCGGGTCGTGATCTTGCGCAGGGCGGCGGCACACGAGAGCGCCATGGACCGCAGTCCCCGGTCCTGGGGCCGGCTGTAGAGGTAGAGGAGGATCTGGCCCCCGGGGGCGAGGAGGCCCACCAGGCTCTCGAACCCGGCGAACGGGTCGTCGAGGTGGTGGAGGACGCCGAGGCTCGAGATGAAGTCGAAGCTCTCGGGGGCGAACGGCGCGTCACGAAGGTCGGAGCGGACCACCGTGGCCCCCTCGATGTCGGCCAGGTTGCGGGCCGCGGCCTCGGCCGCCGACGAGCCGTCGAGGGCCACCTCCACCTTGAGGTGGCGCGCCAGGAACCGGGTGTACCGGCCCTTGCCGCAGCCGGCGTCGAGGCCGACCTTGCCCTGCAGCCCCTCGAGGTCGATGTCCCGGAAGTAGACGGTGGCGAACGACTCGTCCTCCTCCCGGACGTCGTCGAAGGCGTTCCACTCGTAGCCGAAGCTGGCGAACGTGCGCTCGGTCGATCCCCGGGGCGAGGCCGGCCTCGAAACGTCGAGCACCCCGTTCCTGCGGTCGAACCGGTGGCCGGACCCGCACTCCACCCCGGCCCCGGCGGCCAGGGCCGAGACCTCCTTGCCGCAGGTCGGGCAGCGCAGCCGCTCGAGGACCTCGGCGGGCAGCGTCCGGTCATCGCTCATCGCGTGCTCGCCCCTCGTTTCCACCGGACCACCCTAGCGCCATCCGAGGCGTGTTCTTCGGGAATTCTTGGTGAACTCCAGCTGTCGGCGGTGCTCACGGCACGCTCGGGAAGTTCGGCCAAAGTCCCAGGTCGAGGTCGGGATACCGGCAGGCCAACGCGTCCACGTCGGCCGCGTACATCGCCTGCAACCGGCCGAGCGTGAGCGGGTCGAGCCGGTCCCGAGCCGTCCCGTCGCCGGCCGGAGGCGGGATCGGCCTGGCCGGGACCGACGGGTCGACCCCGAGGAACTCGTAGGTCCGGGCGAGGGACCGTTCCGGTTCGGCCAGGCACCGCTCGTACTGGAGCACGAGGACCCGGTCCGGGGGGAACACCTCGACCAGCCGTGCGAGCTGGTCCGCGTAGAACCCGCGGTCGACGGCGTCGGAGAGGTAGGAGCCGGGGTGCTCGGGTCGCAGGTCCGCCGTCCGGTCCAGGCCGGCGAGCAGGCGCTCGACGGGATCCCGGACCAGGACCACGATGCGGGCCCGGGGTGCGGCGAGCGCGAGCAACGGGGGCATCCACGGGTAGGCCACGGCGTCGGGTGCCCGGTAGCCGATGATCCGACCGGGTCGGCGGGGGAACCAGGCGTGGAAGGCGGCGATCTCGGCCGGGCCGAACGACTCGGTGCAGAACGGGGCGAAGAACTGGGCGGCCTCGCCCTGCCGGCGGCCGGGCGCCACGTCGGGGTGGTCGGTGACGAGGGACAGCCACCATCCGCTCCCGGCGTCCGCCGCCCCGAGCATGGCGAAGTCGGGCGGGCCGGTCCGCTCCCCCGCCCCCGTGGCCGGGGCCACCGGGGCGAAGGCCAGGTCGCCGGGCGCGGTGAGCCCGGTCCGGTGGCGCAGGTCGGCCCGGACCCCCGCCGGCAGCTTCCGCCGCCATCGGACCGTGACCCGGTCGAGACCCCGTCGGAAGGGAGAGGTCACGACGGGTCCGCTCCGCCGGCCACCGACGGCCACAGCGAGAGATCGAGCGAGGGGACGAGGGAGGCCAGCTCCAGTGCGTCGTCACGGTAGAGGTCGGCCAGGCGTCCGGCGGCCGCGTCGTCGAGCTCGACCTTCTCCCCCCCGCTGACGTTGACCTCCCGGTCGATCTCGGCCGGCTCGAAGGGGTCGAGCCCCAGGAACCCGTAGGTGAGGGCCAGCTGTCCTCCCGGGTCCAGCCGGCACTGCTCGTACTGCTGCACGAGCACCTGCTCGGCCGGGAAGAACTCGAGGAGGCGCCGGAGGTGCCGGGCGTAGAACCCCTGGCGCACGGCGTCGGCCACGGTGGCCGACGTGTGGGGTGCCCCGAAGCGCAGGCGGAAGGTCAGGCCGGAGCGGAACCGGTCCACCGGGTCGCGGACCAGGACCAGGATCCTGGCCCCGGGGGCGGCCTCGGCGAGCACGGGCGCCACCCACGGGTAGCCGAAGTAGTCCGGGGTCCACTCCCCGGCGATGGTCCCCGGCACCCGGGGGAACCACCCGTGGTACCGGTCCCGCTCGGCGGGGCCGAACGGCTCGACGCAGTACCGGGTGAGTGCGTGGCGCTCCTTCGGGAAACCGGGCCGCTCGTAGACGCCGGGGTGCTCGAGGATCAGCTCGTACCACCAGCTGGTCCCGCCCTTTTGGACACCGACCCCCACGAAGTCCGGCGGGCCGACCGTCTCACCCGGGGTCGGGTCGGGCGGTGCGGAGTCGAATCCTTCCTCCCAGGGCGCGTAGTCCCCGCGTGCGTGCAGGAGCATGGCCTGCACGGGGGCGGGGAGCCGACGCAGGACCCTCCGGACCATGGGGGGCGGCTGCATCGCCTCAGGCTGTCACACCGCCGCGGCGGCGGACAACTGCGGGCCAGGGCTCGGGTCGGACCGCCCGGAGACCCCGCATCCTGCTCAGCGCCCGGCCGCGGACGGGCCGTCGGAGGACGCGTACTCGCCCGTCTCGCGCCCGTAGGCCGGGTTCCGGCCGAGCCGTCCCCGGAGTCCGTCCCACAGCCCGTGGACGATGGCCGACCGCTCGGCGCCGCTCCGGGCGGCCTGGAGGTGGCGGGCCGAGTAGGCGAGGTGCCAGGCGATCCACGACGGCCTGCCGTGGCGCCGGGACAGCTCGAGCGAGTTGCGTGCGTGGTAGTAGGCCCGCCACGCCTCCGCCGCGTCGTTGGGCCGGTCGTTGCGGATCGCCGCGTCCCGGCCCTCGTTGGTCTGCTGTCCGGCCACCGAACGGGCCGCCTCGCCGTCGACCAGGACCTCCCATCCGGCCTCCCGGACCTGGCAGAAGAAGTCGAAGTCCTCGACCCCGAAGAAGAGGTCCGGGTCGGGCAGCACGCCGCCGTCGACCACCTGCCGGGACACCAGCGTGGCGCCCCAGCAGGCCACGTCCACGGGCACGAGATCTGCCTCGACGGGCACCACGTTGACCGTGTGGGCACCACGGCCCACGAAGCTCCGCCCGTAGGCCACGACGGCGCCCAGCGCCGGGTGCACCGGCGACGCGTCCCCGATGCGGGCCAACAGGCCGGCGAGCCGGGGCGAGGGCAGGTCGAAGAGGCCGACGTCGTCCTCGCACAGGTAGACCCACCGGCACCCGGGGTCGGCGGTGGCCACCTCGAGCCCGGCCCGGAACCCGCCGGCCGGGCCGGTGTTGACCGGCAGCCGGACCATGCGGACCGACGACTCGAGATCGGGGTCGTCGAGGCCCCCCTCGCCGTTGACCACCACGACGACCTGGTCGGGGCGGAGCCCCTCGTCGGCCAGGAGCGACCGCACCACGTCGCCGGCCAGCCGGGGCCGACGGTAGGTGAGCACGACGGCCGTCACCGACCCGATCGGCGGGTCGCCGGAGCGGTCACCGGCCGGCTCGGCGGCCTCGTGGGGACTCATGGGGCCGTCACAGGATTAGGCTAACAGTGCCCTCAGGCACGAGGGCACCCGTGTGCGGACGTTCCGCAGCCACCGCTGTCGAGGTCGTGGGGAGCCACCGCTGTCGAGGTCGTGGGGGGTCGGGTCCACCGAGGAGCTGCGCGTGTCGACATTCCGAGGGCGGTGCGGACCGCGATCGGGAGATCCCTTCCCCGGCCCGGGTGCCACGGTCCGGAGACACCGGTGATCAGCGTCGTCGTGCCCGTGCGCAACGGCATGCCCCTGCTCGAGGAGCAGCTGCGGGCGCTGGCCGCACAGAGGTGCGACGAGCCGTGGGAGGTCGTGATCGCCGACAACGGCTCGACCGACGGCAGCCTGGCCTTCGCCCGCGACTGGGCGGTCACCCACCCCGAGGTGCACGTCGTCGACGCGTCCGGACTGGCCGGGGCGTCGGCCGCCCGGAACGCCGGCGTGGAGGTGGCCACCGGCGAGTACCTGGCATTCTGCGACGCCGACGACGTCGTGCTGGCCGGGTGGCTCGACGCCTGCGTGCGTGCGCTGCGGACGGCCGACCTGGCGGCGGGGCGCTTCGACTTCTGGAGCCTCAACACGATCCCGCCGGCTCTGCCGGTCCGGGCCGCCACCCGCCAGCTCGGGTTCCTGCCCGCCGGGCTGGGCGCCAACCTGGCCGTCCGCCGGGGACCGTTCGAGGAGGTGGGCGGGTTCGACGAGCAGTTCGTCCCGGGAGAGGACATCGACCTGTGCTGGAGGCTGCAGCTGCGGGGCTTCACCTTCGCCGACGCACCCGACGCCGTCGTGGCCAAACGGGCCCGCACCGACTTCCGCACCGTGTTCGAGCAGGCCTACGCCTACGGGCAGTGCGGACCCCTGCTCCACAAGCGCTACCGGAGGGCGGGGGCCCGCCGCGACCTGTCCGGCGCGCTGAAGGCCTGGGTGTGGCTCCTCGTCTCGCTGCCCCGCATCGCCCAGCCCACCCGGCGGATCGAATGGGCCCGCGGGGCCGGCACCCGTCTCGGCCGGATCAAGGCGTCGATCCGGCTGCGGGTGTTCTTCCCCTAGACGAGTGATTCCAAGGGGTAGCTGCTCGGCAGAGGTCCACCACTGACGCGAAAAAGATGTCCAAGATCGGCGTTGCTCAAAACCACTTCGACCTTGGAGGTCTCATGGACGCCG
>JBEKRV010000041.1:0-31896 GCA_049517675.1 Acidimicrobiales bacterium | reverse complement strand
CCGAAGTGGTAGCCCATGATGATGCAGAGGGCCACGGCCCGCAGGCCGTCGAGGGCCACCACCCGCTCCCGGCCGGTGGCCGAGGTGCGGACGTGGGCCCGCTCCGGGGTGGCCGTACCGACGTGGTCGTCCGTCGTCGGTGCCCTCCCTCCGGGTGTCACGTGCCCGAGGTTAGGTTCGGCGGATCGTCGAGCGGCACCGCGTACCCGCTCCGGATCAGCAGCAGCCCGAACCCGACGGAGGCGAGGGCCTGGCCGACGAACAGGACGTGGAGGAGACCGACCAGGGTGACCCCGGCCAGCACGAAGCCGACCAGCTGTACCACGAGGAAGCACCCGTCCCATCGGCCGCGGAGCCGGACGTACATCCAGACCGACGCCGCCACCTGGAACGCCACCGTCGCCGCGCCGACGACGACGTGCACGTCCTTCCAGACGACGTCGAGCGAGTAGCCGTAGGTGGTGACGAGCGTCAGGAGGAGCAGCCCGGCGTAGGCGACGAGGACGCGGTGGAACGGATGCCAGCGGGGATCGCCCGTAGCGCAGCGACCCGCGGCCGCCCAGGAGAACCCGGCGCACGAGGTGAACGCCAGCGTGTAGGGCACCACCGTCTTCACGTGGATGCCGTAGTTGCTGATCCCGCCCTCGTTCCCCTTGAGGACGAACCCGGGGTGCAGGGCCACGCAGGCGGCGAGGAGGACGACGAAGCTCACCTGTCCGGCCACGATGAGGGGACCCGGCCGGGGCGGGTCACCGACCAACCCCCGCAGGGACCTCACGGCCGCCGCCCGGTCACGATGCGGGCTGGCAGAAGTGGAGTGCGAGCGGGGCGGCGGTCCTGACGCCGGTCCCGCTGGGCGGGGGCAGTCGGAGGCAGTGGTGCGCGATCCACTCCAGCCGCGGGTCGTCGGTGGTCGGCGACTGGATGACCAGGTGGAACGAGCCGGCGTGCACCATCGCCTCGATGGCCCGCAGCGTCGGCTCCGGGATCGTGCCGGTGTACCCGCCGATGGGGAGCACCTCCTGGCCGGAGTCGTAGATGAACGGCGCGGCGATGACGGAGGTCTGGGTCGCCATGAGGTAGGGCGCGCCGTTGCGGGCCCGCTCGACCTGGGGCAGGAGGCGCTCCGTCGTGCCGAGAACCCCGAAGAAGTTGCGGATGCCGACGGTGACCGCCCGGGGCTGGAAGGGCGTGTCGAACGGGCCGAGGCGGTCGGCGACCACCGACGCGGAGGCGACGGCGGGGACCAGGAGGACCGCGGCCAGCGAACCGAGCAGGGCGATCGCGGCCAGTCGTTCGGATCGGCCGGGCCGCGACGCGGCAGCCACCGCGCCGATCGCCGCCACACCGACCACGAGCACCGCCGCCTCGAGCCATCCGGGCAGCCCGGTACCGGATGCGGGCAGGAGCCACACGGCGTACCCCACGGTCACCAGCACGGTCGCCGCCAGGACCACCCGGGTCCAGGGGGACCCTCTCCGGTGCCACGCCAGCTGGGCGCCGGAGGCGACCAGCGCGGCGACCGGCGGCGAGAGCGCGGCCACGTAGTAGGTGTTGAGGCTGCTGCCGACGCAAAAGCTCAGGCCCATGGCCGCGAGCCACGCACCCCACAGGATGGCGTGGGCCCGGGAGGGATCACCACGCGGACGCCGTCGACCGGCGAGGAGCCCGGCCACGCACGACACCACGGCGGCCGGCAGCAGCCAACCGCCGTCACGACCCAGTGCCCCGGTCAGGAGACGGTCCCACGACGGGGGCGGGGGCGGCGGGATCGGCAGCCCGATCGACTGGCTGAGGAGCTGGTTCGGGGTCTCCTGGTCCACCCGCCCGAAGCCGTTGTAGACGAACACCTGCTGGAACAGCGAGTCGTTCTGGCTCCCGTCCACGTAGGGGCGCGACGCCGACGGCACCAGGGTGACGACCGTCATCCAGCTGAGGGACACCGCCACGGCCGCGGCGACCATCGTCCCGCAACGGAGGAGGCGGTGACGCCAGGAGCCTGCGGCCGCGACCGCGTAGACGAGGACGAGTGCCGGGAGGGCGATCCACGCCTCGATCATCTTGGCCTGGAAGGCCAGGCCCACCCAGGTTCCAGCGAGCACCACCCACCACCAGCCGCCGTCGCGGAGCGCGGCCACGGCCGCGTCCGCGGCCAACAGGAGCAGCAGGACCATCAACGTGTCCGAGATGTTCCCGCGGTCGAGCGCGACGGTGGCCGGGGACACCGCCAGGACGGCAGCGGCCAGGATCCCGGCCCGGGGTCCGCGGAGCCGACGGACCACGCGGTAGAGGACCAGGACCGAGAGCACCCCCTCGACGATCTGGGGCAGGACGATGGCCGAGGCGTGGACACCGAGGAGGCGGACGGCGAGCGCCTGGAACCAGAACGCCCCGGGCAGTTTGTCGAGCGTCACCGTTCCGGCCGGGTCGAACGCCCCGAACACGAGGTTGTGCCAGCTCATGGACATGCTCCGGACGGCTGCGGCGTAGTAGCCCTCGAGATAGCTCCCGGCCCGCCAGGCGTACGCCACGGCGGACACCGCAGCCACCACGAGGAGCGCCGGACGCGCCCACCGGGGCTGGTCCGGCGGTGATCGCCAGAACATCGCCCGCTGCCCGAGGCCCGTCCGATCGGTTGGCACCCGGTGAGCATGTCACCCCCGAGAACCGCCGCGCGGCTCCGGACCGGCCCGGTTCGCGACCAGTTGCCCACTAAATCTATTGCCTTACTGGGGCGTTCTCGCTACTGTGAGCGGATGACCCTGCCGGACTTCTTCGTGGCCGGAGCCCCGAAAGCCGGCACGTCGGCGTTGCACGCGGCGTTGGCCCGCCATCCGGAGTTGTCCATGTCCCGGATCAAGGAGCCGAAGTACTACCTGTGCGACGGCCGACCGCCACCCCGGGGTCACGGACCCGGCGACCCGCACAGCTCCAAGGAGTGGATCTGGGAGCGGTCGCGCTACGAGGCCCTCTTCCCGACCGGCTCCACGGCCACGCTCCGGGGCGAGAGCACGCCGTTCTACCTGTCGGACCCGGGCGCGCTCGCACGCATCCTGCGGGACGTGCCCCACGCCAGGTTCGTGTGCGTCCTGCGGGACCCGATCGACCGCGCCTACTCCAACTGGGCCCATCTGTGGGCGGACGGGCTCGAGCCCGTCCCCGACTTCCTCGCCGCCTGCGCGGAGGAGGAGCGTCGGCGCAAGGCGGGATGGGCGCCGATGTGGCGCTACGTCGGCAGCGGACGCTACGGCGAGCAGCTGCAGGACCTCTACCGCCTGGTCCCGAGGGAGCGGGTCCACCTGCTCCGGTACCGGGAGCTGGTCGACAGGCCCACCGAGGCGGTGGCCGCCATCTGCGAGTTCCTGGGGGTCGCCCCCGGCCTGGCCATGGAGCCGCCGGGCCTCAACGTCGGGACCTACGTGCCACCGACCCGGGTCAACGCCGTGCTGCGCGCCTCGATCCGGGGTGGGGCGGCCGTGGGGAGCCTCTTCCCTCCCCGGTACTGGAGGAAGGCCAGTGTGCCCTTCCTCCGGTTGCTTCAGCGGTCGCCCGAGCACCGTCCCGACCTCACCCCAGCGCAGCGGGAGGAGTTGGCGGGTCACTTCGTGGACGACGTCGCCCTCCTGGAGAGCCTCACCGGCGAGTCGTTCCAGGATTGGCTGGGCAGTCAGGGCCGGGGCACGTACTCGGTGCGCAAGTCGTGGGCCCCGTCGAGGCGCGAGGTCTCGTAGTAGAAGCGGAAGCCGCCGGGGTCGGCCACGACGGAGAGGTACCGCAGGGAGTCGGTGCCGAAGCCCGGACCCGGCAACGGCTCGCCGGTGGCCACCAGCCGTTCGGGCGACGGGCCGACGGCGATGCCCGTGCGCTCCTCCGCGTTCTGCTCGGCCGTGGCCCGACCGTCGTAGTAGGCGGTGACCCGTCCGCCGTCGAACAGCACGGCGGCCACCCGGGCGCCCCGGGCATCCCATCTCCCCGGCCGACGGGCGAGGGCCACCTCCCCCACCGTCCAGTCGGCGCCGTCGGGACTGGCGGCGTACCGGGTCACCATCCGATCCTCCTGCCCGACCTGGTCGAGGTCGTGGGCGCACACCCACATGTGCCACCGTCGACCGTCCCAGTGGACGACCGGGTCCTTCAGTCCCTCGTGCGCGTCGCCGGCGAGCACGGTGCGGCGGGTGTCCGGGTCGAATCCGTCCGGGGTGTCGGACTCCAGAAGGTCGACCCGCCAGTGCTTGGTGCCCGGGGTCGCGCAGCTGACGAAGATCCGCCACCCGCCGTCGGGTCGCACCACCAGTGCGGGACGCTCGAGGGAGTCGCAGTCGAACTGGTCACGGTGGAGGACGGCGATCTCCTCGAACTCCTCCCCGTCCTCGGAACGGGCGATGACGTTCGCATAGCCGCGGCCCACCCCGTACGGGCGGCGGAGCCGGTAGGCCAGGTAGACGGCGCCGTCCGGACCGCGCACGGCACTGGGCCCGCCGGCCCAGAACCCGGCGCCCTCGCCTGGGGGCTCGACCACCACGGTCGACCGGGAGAACGTCGGGTGGGGCGGCTCCACCTGGGCTTCGCCTTCGAACAGCACACGCTCCTGATCGGCCATCGGGTCACCCTACTAAACCGCTGGGTCGCCTCGACGACGCCCGTCGGGTGCCGACGGGCGCCCACGCCACCCGTGGCGGGGGGATCGGGCCCTCGCTCGGACCCGCCCCGATCCGGCCCCGGCGACGTGCCCGCTGAGCTGGGCATGCGCTGGTGCCGCGCCAGCGCCTAGCCTTGTCCGGATGAGGGGTCATCGGCGCGGGACCTGCAGGTCATGCCGGACACGCCGCACCTGCGCGTGCGGGACCGACAGGGCCGGCACGCCCGGCCCACGTCGAACGGACGGGAGGTGAGCCGATGCCCCGCCGGCTAGCCGTCCTCCACCACCCCAACTCGTTCTTCCCCCTCGAGCTCAAGAGTCAGGTCGGTGCATGTGCCGAGCTCGTCTGGGTCGTCGATTCCTCGGTCCTGGCCGCCGAGATGCTGCACCTGCTCCGTCGGTTCGGACCCGTCGTCGACACCGACGGCCGGAGTCACGACGAGACGGCCCGGGAGCTCGCCGAGCTCGACGTCCGCGGTGTCGTGTCCTTCGTCGACGACCACATCGTCGACGCCGCGCTCCTGGCCGAGCAGCTGGGGTTGCACTACCACTCGCCCGACGTCGCCCGGTCGCTTGTCAACAAGCAGCTCCAGCGCGCCGCACTCGACCTGGCGGGCATCCCGGGACCGTCGTTCTGGTCGGCACCACCAGGCCTCGGCGCCCGTGAGGCGGCCGAGTTCGCCGACCGTGTCACCTATCCCGCCGTCGTCAAGCCGGCCGAGGGCAGCGGCAGTCGCGACATGTGCCTCGTCCGCAGCGGCCAGGAGCTCCGTGCCATCCTGGCCGGCGGCCGCGAGCCGGGCTTCCTGATCGAGGAGTACCTGGAGGACCGGCCGGGCCAGGAGCCGTGGTACGCCAGCTACCTCTCGGTCGAGAGCGTGGTGAGCCACGGCACGGTCGGACACGTGGCCGTGACCGGGCGCTTCCCCCTGGCCGAGCCGTTCCGCGAGACCGGCAACTTCATCCCCGCGCTCTACCCGCCCGACCAGCTGCCCGGACTGTTCGCGCTCGTCGACGACACGATCGCCGCGCTCGGGATCACGGACTCGCTGACCCACACCGAGGTCAAGCTCACCTCCGACGGCCCCCGGGTGATCGAGGTCAACGGCCGCCTCGGCGGACGGCCCCCGTTCGTCCTCGACAGCGTGTCGACCACCAACCTCTTCCACCTGGCGTGCCGGGTGGCCTTCGGCGAGCCCGTCCAGGTCACCGGGCCGGCACCGTGTGACGGGGTCGGGTTCTGGCTCATGCTGCACGCGCCCATGGCGGCCCGACGTATCGAGGCGGTCACCGGCAGCGGGGCCGCCGCCGCGCTCACCGGCGTCAGCGACGTGCAGGTCAGCCGGTCCCCGGGGGACGAGGTCGACTGGCACGAGGGCACCGACGGCAAGGTCGTGACGATCCGGGGAGTGGTGGCCGACCACCGCGAGCTGGCGGCCACCATCGCCCGGGTCCGCGAGGCGATCACCATCACGACCGACGTCGACCGGACCGACCCCGGCGACCTCGAGGGGCGGACCGATCCTCTGGCCGGACTGACCGACCGGGTCGTCGAGGTGCCGATGAAGACGCTGACCGGGTTGGTCGGCTCGGTCGGTCCGACAGCCACCCGCAACGTCCGGGACCCGTCATGGACATCCTGACCGAGAGCGAACGCATCGGCCGCGGCGTCGCCTCCACATGGGCCGACGACGTGGACGTCCGGGCCCGGTTCCCGGTCGAGACCGTGGACGAGATCCGTCGCGCCGGGCTGTTGGCGACCCTGGTCCCCGAGGATGCGGGAGGCGCGGGCGCCTCGCTGGCGGAGGCCTCACGCTCGGTGGCTGCCATCTCGGCCCACTGCGGGTCCAGCGGGATGATCCTCGCCATGCACCACCTGCAGGTGGCGGCCATCGTCCGCCACGGATCGCCGGCTATGCAGGAGAAGGTCTATCCGCTCCTGATCACCGGCGACCTGCTCCTGGCCAACGCCAACAGCGAGGTCGGTCTGGCCGGCGAGCGCCGGATCAGCAACTGCGCGCTCGAACCGGTCGAGGGCGGGTACCACCTCGACAAGCACGCCACGACCGTGTCCTACGGCGAGCACGCCGACGGGGTGCTCGCGACCGCCCGACGGACGCCCACCAGTCCGGGCAACGAGCAGGTGATGGCCGTCTGCCTCCCCCCGGCGTTGCACCTCACCCCCGAAGGCGAGTGGGACACCCTCGGGCTCCGGGGAACCTGCAGCCTGCCCGCCCACCTGGTCGCCGACGTCCCGGCCGACATGGTGCTCGACGACTACCCGTCGGTGTTCGTCCGCACCGGCCTGGCCCACAGCGCGATCCTGCTCAGCTCGGTGTGGCTGGGTCTCGCCGAGGGCGCCGCGCAACGGGCCCACGCCACCGTGCGGGCCAAGGCCCGGGCCAACCGGTCGGCCGGTCCGGGGGAGGCCCCGCCCCTCGGGGCGATCCGCCTGGCCGAGCTCGGCGTGCAGCTCCACCAGCTCCGTGAGGTGATCGCCGGCGGCGCCGAGCGCTACGAGCGGGCGAAGGACACCGAGGAGACCGACACCCTGCGCTTCTCGGGGGTCATGGACTACATCAAGCTCTCGTCGAGCACCCTGGTCCTCGACATCCTCCAACGGGCGATGGGGATCTGCGGGCTCGAGGGCTACAAGAACTCCACCCGGACCAGCCTGGCCCGGATGCTGCGGGACGCCAACGCCGCCCCGCTCATGGTCAACAACGACCGGACGCTTCAGGCGTCGGCCCAGGCGCTGCTCATCCGCAAGGAGATCTGAGCTCCCCGGCGACGAGCGGGACGGCCGGCGTCCAGGTGGCGAACGGGTGAACTTCCCCCACGCCGGCGGCGGCTCTGTAACACGGAACGTCGTGTGGTCGTTTTCCCAGGTGCTGGTGTCCAACAGACCAGGCGCGCCGCGTCGGTACGATCCACCGGCTCAATCCCAGGAAACCGACCACAGGAGGACGACCGTGAGACATCGCCTTGCAAAGATCGCAGGGGCAACCGCAGCATGCGCACTGGCACTCGGCATGGTGACCGTCGTCGGTGGCCAGGCGGCTTCGGCCAAGTCTTCGAACGTCAACTACAAGACGGTCGGGTTCGCCGCCGGCACGATCGGTGACGACGGATCCTTCACCGCGACGGTCGCCGGCACCGGCGCCAACGGGGCTACGTCGTCGGCGACCATCACCGGTCAGCTGGCCACGGGCTCGGGTACCGGCCAGCGGGGCGCCAGCGGTTCCGCCGCTCTGACCGAGGACAGCTTCAGCAGCTCCTTCAGCTCCAAGCAACGCTCGACCAGCGGCCCGGACGCCACCGGGACCATCTCCGGCACGGTGTCGCCGGCTCCGGACACGACGGTGGCCATCAACATCAATTACAACTTCACGTGCACCGTCTCCTACCCGCCACTCGCGGTGCAGTGCTCGGTCGTCCTGAAGTGGTCGGCGCCCGCGGCCTGACCGGACACGGCGTCCACCGTCCAGCGGACGACCGCCTTCCAGGCGAACGTCGTCCGCTGGACGGGGCGGTCGCTACCCGACATCCCCATACCGTCGCCACGGGGCGACGCGCCGCGTGACCCGCCCGGTGGCCGTCGAGCATCCGGTCCAGACGATCAGCATGCTGTCGCCGAAGAGGTCGAAGCCAGGAGCTCGTAGGAGTCGCCGTCGTGCTCGAACTTCACCAGCCACATGTCCTCGAACGTCCGCCTGACGAGCACCCCCCGGAGCTCGTCCCCTCCGATCCGGACGACGAGCCCCCGCCCCTCTCGAGGCAGGACTCACCGCGGCGTGCCAGCCGTCGACGTGATGGCCGAAGAGGACGAGGCGCACCGGTCCCCGGCTCGTCTGCCCGCTCAGTTGGTCGTGGACCATCTTGGTGTTGTTGACCACCAGGACGTCGCCTTCCCGCAGGTACGAGCCGAGCTTGTCGAACCGACCGTGCTCGAGCCGGGTGCAGGAGCGGTCGAGCACCGCCGGCCTCGCGTGGTCGCGGCGTTCGCCCCTCAGCTCCGGCGGCGAGAGCGGGAAGAGCCGCTCGGGGACGGTGAAGTCGCACTCCGACGGTCTCATCCTCCGTCCCCCGGGGCCCCGTACCGAGGGCACCCCCGGGTCGCCGGGCGGTCGACGGACACCGTCGTGTCCACCCGGGCGCCCGCCCCGCTCGTCACCGACACGTCCGCCATCTGCTGCCTCGCCATGTACGGCCCTCGAACTCGTCGACCGGAGGGGAGAATGCGGCACGGCGCCCCCGGGCCTCTTCCGCCGAATCTCGCCATCCATTGCCACCCGATCGGCCCCCTCACGCGTTCTCTCGAATGGGCCGGGGCGGGTCATCGTCCGCTGGATTTGCGGCATTTCTGGCAACACCTGTGGACAGACGACTCACACCGCGGCGACGACCGCTGGTCCTTTGGACATCGACCACACCACTCGTGACCTGGTCATTCGCGGACAGCAGCGATGCGGTGCCGGGCGGACCACCAGCGTCGTCGGCGACCGTCCTGCGCCGAATGGGATCACCCGGTGAGCTCACCGGGCTCCCTCATTGACAACGGGCACCCGCTGGCTCATTCTGGCGGCAGGCGGACAGGTTGACGGGCAACTTGACGTCAGCGAGCGGAGGCGGAACATGAGCGTTGTCGAAGTGACGTTGCGGCAAGGAGACGACCTCACGGTCGACGACATCCACCGCGTGATCGTCGAGATCCTGGAATGCATCCGACCGCGCGGCTGCCTGACCTGTGGGCTCCTCGGCGTCGACCTCGTCCTCCGCGGTGGGGATCCCGAGGTGTTCGACCAGATCGCCCAGGTGTCGGCCAACCCGAAGGTGCTCTCCGTCAGCCAGGTGAACCGGGGCGGCATCGCTCCCGAGTGATGGACCGGGACACCGTCGCCACGATGCCATCGGGACGACGGTCCGGGACGCCGGCGCTCGGCACCACGTACCAGCCTCGCCGTCCGTTGCTGCTCGACGCGATCCTCCCCCATGTGGACGTGCTCGAGGTCAGCCCGGACTCCCTCGTCGAGGCGACCGACGGGCCGACCATGGACACCGAGGCGCTCGAGGAGTTGAGCTGCCTGGGGGCGGACATCTCCTTCGTCGCCCATGGGGTCGGACTGTCGATGGCGTCCCACGACGACTGGTGGGACGGCTACCTGCACTGCCTCGACCAGCTCGTCGGGGCCGTGCCTCTCCACTGGCACAGCGAGCACCTCGGCTTCACCCGAGTGAACGGCGAATTCCTCGGCACGATGCTCGCCGCGCCGAGGACCGACGAGATGCTGGCGCTCCTGGCCGGGCGGATCTCGCTGCTCCAGGCCCGTTACCCGATCCCGTTCCTGGTCGAGAACGTCGTCGGTCTGCTCCCCGACTTCCCGGCGCCGCACTCACAGGCCGGTTTCCTCAACCGGCTCGTCGAGGCGACCGGGTGTGGGCTCCTGCTCGACGTCTACAACCTCCGCTGCGACGAGGCCAACCAGGGACTGTCGATCGAGGCGTTCCTCGACGAGCTGCACCTGGACGCGGTGGTGGAGCTGCATGTCGCCGGGGGCGTCGACTACCGCGGGTTCACCCTCGACGTGCACTCCCGTCCGCCCCTCGTGTCCACGCTCGAACTCACGCACCGGGTCATCGCCCGGTGCCCCAACCTGCGCCTCGTGACGTACGAGCTGATGGAGGAGGCCGTGGAGCCGCTCGGGACCGGTGCGATCGTGGACAGCCTGCGGATGACCCGCGAGATCGCGCTCGGCGGATCGCAACTCCGGCTCGCCGGTACGGAGGTGGGCGCGGTCCGGTGACACCCCTCACCCTCGAGCAATTGCAGGTCGGGCTCCTCGACCTGATCAAGGACCGGCCCACCGATGCGAGCGACCCCTACCTGGCCGGGGTGGCGGGATCCGATGCACTGCTGCTGGTCCGGGAGATCTCGGCCTCGTGGCGTGCCATCAGCCTCGACACCCATGCGCCCCTGACCACGACGCTGCTCCGGCAACGGGGCCACCTGGTGGACGAGATGGTGGAGCTCATGCAGGTACGCGGACTCAGCCCGTTCCATGCCGATCTGCGGGACGGATTCCTGCTCCAGGCGATGGACCACCCCGATCCGATCGTGGTGGCTGTTGCATCCTTCGAACAGGCGCTGGCCGGCGTCGCCGACGGGACCGTGCAGTCGGACCTCGCCGTCGACTGGACCGTCGACCCCTACCCGGTGCTGGGGGCGCTGCTGAGCGGACAGGTGATCCCGGATCTCCCACCCGCTCCCCACCGGTGTGTCGTCGGGCCATCGGTGGCGGGAGGGTTCCGGGTCGAGGCGATCCCATGGATGAGAAGACCATCGGCGGATGGCGACGTCGAGCAGCAACGAAGCGACTGACGAAGGGTGACCGACATGCCAGATCCCACCACTCCCCCACCTCCAGCGAACCCCCAGGCGCCGGCGCCTGCCGCAGCGGGCGGGATCGAGCTCACCTGGAAGGCCGTCCTGGTGGTCGCCATCGTCATCGGGAGCATCGTCGCCATCACGCTGGCGATCGCGTTCCACTACCCGAAGGCGTCCGACGCCACCAGTGTCCTCGGGGTCATCCTTCCCGTCTTCACGGCGGTGCTGGGTGCGGCACTCGGGACGGGCGTCGGGAGCGCGGCCGGATCCGCGGGGAAGAAGGCGGTGGAAGGCCAGCTCAGCCAGTCCACGCAGGTGATCAGCTCCATACGCTCCGAACTGCCCAAGCTGATGTCCAATGTCGGTGACGTCTTCGACCAGGTCAAGCAGGGGGCGACGAGTCAGCCCGGCGAGGCGTCCTTCGTGATCGGCACCCAACACCCCGGTGCCGTCGAGCCCACCCGCGTCGACATGGCCGTCATGGACGACGCTGCGGCATCGCTCGCCCGCATGCAGGGACTCCTCGGTACGCACCCGGCCAGCTGAGCAGCGTCCGGCCACTGCCGGCGGGACGACCGCCGGCACCGTCGAGCAACAGCGGTTGCAGGCGATCGCGTCCCGGCCGGCCCGCAGCCGTCCCTCCGGGACGCCCCTACCCGTACCATGGACCCATGTCACGTGCGTCGACGATGCTGGTGGCCGCACTGGTCGAGCTGGCCGAAGCCAATCACCAGCTCCGCCTCATCCTCAAAGAGAACGAGCAGTTCATCACCGACGGCATCGCGTTCCTCGAGCAGGACACGCCCATCTCGGAGATCCTCGACCGCATCCCGGTGATGACCGGCCAGGCCAACTCCGACGAGGCGTTCGCCAAACTGTTCAACGCGCGCCAGAAGATGCGCCGGCTCCTGGTCGGTGCCGCGCTCGACGAGGGGATCCCGGTCGAGACCCTCGCCTCGCTGCTCGGCGTACGACCGGATCTGGTCCAGTCCTACGCCGCCGAGCAGCTCCGGAATCAGTGACGGTCCCCCGGACCCGGACCTCTCCCGCCGGTCGATCCGTCGCGACCATGAAACCCTGTCGAAGCCCCTCGTGACATAATCGCCACGAGGGGACCGCCACCACCGGTGGGTCTCCGATGACCAGGCAGCCGCGGGACCGTACGGGCGGTCGATCCACATGGACGACCACCTCATGCGGCTCCGCCGGAGGCACGAAGCCCAGGAAGAGGACACCAGGTGACAACCGATACGCGTGCGCTCTACCTCGACCTCCTGGAACGCTGCCTACTCAACACGATCTACGAGGATGCCGCACAGGATCCGTGGTCCGCACCGACCTTCGATCCGATGAAGCGGGCCAACGGCCTCGACTGGCCCTCGGTCGCCCATACGATGATCGGCCGGTACCGCATGGCGAACATCCGCCAGGTGGTCGAGCAGGTGCTCCGTGACGACGTACCCGGCGACCTCATCGAGACCGGCGTCTGGCGAGGGGGCGCCTGCATCTACATGCGCGGCATCCTCCTCGCCCACGAGGTCACGGATCGCAAGGTCTACGTGGTCGATTCATTCGAGGGTCTCCCTCCTCCGAACCCGAACATGTACCCGGCGGACAAGGACGACTTGCACCACACCTTCCAGGCACTGGCCGTGTCACTCGAAGATGTGCGGCGCAACTTCGACAAGTACGGACTGCTCGACGACCGCGTGGTCTTCCTCAAGGGCTGGTTCAAGGACGTCCTACCCACGGCGCCCATCGAGCAGCTCGCCGTCCTCCGCCTGGACGGCGACATGTACGAGTCGACCATGGACGGTCTGGTGAACCTCTACCACAAGCTGTCGGTCGGGGGATTCATCATCATCGACGACTTCGCACTCCCCGGATGCAGGCAGGCGGTGTCGGACTTCCGGGTCATGTACGACATCCAGGAACAGCTCTACAACATCGACAACATGGGATCGTACTGGCGGAAGGAAGTCGAGATCTCCGTCTGAGACCGAGGTCACGGAACGGCTCCCCCGCGGCCCGACGCGGCCCACGGGGAAGCGTCGAGGGTTCGGGCGGGTCGGTCGGGGAAGAGTGGAACGGGTGCCGATCCCTCCCCCCCGCCGGACGCCACGCCCAGTCGACGATCTCGACGCCGCAGGGCAATCGGTGCGGTCGCGCCGTCCTGGTGGCAAGATGCCCCGGGTGGACCGCGACGACTGGGTGCGAGCTGGTCTGTACGAGCCGGCAGCCGTCGGGAGTGACGACCGCCGAGCACTCCTCGAGTTCCTGACGGAGCGGGGCGCGACGCTCGACCAATTGATCGAGGCCCACCGTCTGGGGCGACTGCCGGCCGTGGCCGGTGAGCTGGTCCTCGGCGGCCAGGCGGCCACGATGTCCGTGCGGGAGCTGGCGGCCGCCTGCGGTCTCCCGGTCGAGCGCGTCCAACGGATACTCCTGGCCCTGGGCCTGTCGGTGACCGCCGACGACACCCTCCGCGACGGGTGGGTCGGGATGGTGGGCGCTTTCGAACAGGGTGCCGCCCTGATGGGCGACGACGCCCTGATGGCCTTCTCACGGGTGCTGGGGGCGGCGGCGACGAGCATCGCCGAGGCGGCCGTGGCGCTCTTCTACGCCGAACTCGGTCCCGGCACCGAGCGCGAGGGGTCCGACGAGCTCCACCGTGCCCAGCTGTCGGAGCGGGCGGCACTGGCCTTCAGCGCGGTTCCCGAGGTGCTGTCTGGCGTCCTGATGGCACAGTTCGACCGGACGAGCCGTCGGGCCGCCCTCGTCCGGGGCTGGACGACGTCGTCCGGCGACCAGGGCGAGGATTCCGCGGGAGAGACGATCGCGTTGGGCTTCGTCGACCTGGTCGGTTCGACGTCGTGGGCGCAGGGCCTGAGCCTGCGCGACCACAGTCTGGCGCTGTCGCGGTTCGAATCGGCGGCATGGTCCCATGCCGTCACGGCCGGAGGCCGGGTCGTCAAGCTCATCGGCGACGAGGTGTTCTTTGCCGCGCCGACGGTCGATACCGCGGTCCGGATCGGTTCGGGCATCTGCGCGGCCGTGGCGGCGGATGCACTCCTCCCCCCTGCCCGGGGCGCCGTCGGCTACGGCTTCGCCACCTCCCGGGAGGGCGACTACTTCGGGTCGGTCGTCAACCTCGTCTCACGACTGACGAAATCTGCCCGGCCCGGAACCCTGATCGTCACCGAGGAGGCCGTCGGGCTCCTTTCGACCGACGACTGGGAACTCCGCGAACTGCCTCCCCAACACATCCGGGGGTTCGCCACCCCGGTTCGCGTGTTCGACGTGGTCGCTGTCGGGCGGCAGGATCCGTGACGGAAGTCGATCACTCGATCGTTCCGTCAAGACCCGGCCGGTCGTCGACGTGTGGCGACCACCGGCCGGTCAGTTGGCGTGGGAGAGTGCGTTCCACAGCGTCCCGCCGAATTGCAACAGGAACCCGAGGACGAGGAGCCCGACGCCCCAGGTGGCCAGCGAGACCGTCCGGTCCTCGTGCTCGCCCTGAAGGCGTTCCGACGTCGACTTGAGCTCCGCCTCGCGGGCAGCGTGCGCGTCCTCTTCGGCCTGCAGCTCTCTCGCCAGGTCTCCTTCTTCGGGCCACGTGGTCTCTCTCACGATCTTCTGCAGGTCCCGTCTGAAGATCTGGTAGTTCACGTACTGCCTACGGGCGACTCCGGCCCGGAATCGCGCACCGGCGCCGAACAGCGGGTCGTACGCCAGCAGGCACGCTGCCACCGTGGCCACCAACAGCCCTACGACCAGGACGATGTCTCCGCCTCGCATGCATGCCTCCGTCCGCGGTCCGCTGCGGCAGAAGCTAGCAATGGTTCGAACCGGCTGGCGGAGGAGGGATACCCCGGTTCAAGTGTCGCCATGCGACTGTCGATATCCACACAGGACGCTCCGATCGAAGGCGGCAGAACGTATCAAATGGCCATCCGCTCCCAATTACCTCCAGTTTCCCCGAAACCCGTCGAGGCTTCAGATCTTCCGCCGAGTGGCATAGCGTTCTGCGTCCAAGCACTGCAGACACTGTTCGACACGTCGGCCGTTCTGTTCGTGCCGTGCGCAGCTTCCGCGCCGGATCGGATCGTCAGCCTTCCTGCGGCTTCCGAAGTCCCACCGGCGACCGCACGCATGTTCACGAGGACGGTGTTCTCATGGCTGGCGGCCGCCAACGAGTCCGTTGGCAAGATGTCGCTGATCGTCGACGGCACGGAATGGCATCTCGTCCTATCCGAATCCCGTGCCGAATCGGGCGAACGGATCGGAGCGATCGCGCTGGCCCGCAGAGATCAGGATGCGCCTCCGTGGTCTCCCAGCGAGATCTCATGTGTGCGGACCCTCGCCAACCTCTGCGGAACCGCGATCGGTAGCCAGAACGGGGACCCCGAACCGCCGTCCCGAATCGGACTCGACGCCCTCGTCACCCGTGTTGCGGTCAAGCTGATGCCGGTGTCGGCGGCAACCATGCACGAATCACTCGAGTGGGTATTGCACGACCTGACTGACTACTTCGAGGTCGACGTGAGCTTCCTACGCCGCACCGACTTCGACCGGGAGACGTCGGTACTGGTAGCGGAATGGCCTCGGCGCATGGATGTCCCAGATCCCGATCCGCTCGGTGAGGTCCCCTTCGGGGCTGACCCCATCTTCGACGCCACTCGCGACCTCAAGGAGCCGTTCACCCTGCGGCCCACCGACTCAACCGACACCTACCAGGAGCGGGTACGGGAGGGTTCAGGGATCGACGAGGTCTCCGTTGCCGTGGTGCCACTGATCCGAACGGGAATTACCGTTGGAGTGCTCGGATTCGTGAAGTTCGGTGATCGGTCATGGAATACGGCGGAGATGAACGCCCTGCAGGCCATTGCCTCACTGATGCTCCAGCTCCAAGCGCGAATCGATGCCGAGGAGCAGCTCCGCCACCAGTCCAACACCGACGAGCTCACCGGACTGCCCAACCGCCGAGCACTCCTCGAGGAACTACGTCGGCGCGTCGCGGATAGGAGCAGTCCGGCAATGAGTCTCCTCTTCCTCGATCTCGACCGGTTCCACGCTGTGAACGCATTCCTCGGCCACGACGCCGGTGATCGATTTCTCATCACCGTGGCCGGCCGATTGCGCGACACGATGGGCACTGGTGATTTCGTCGCTCGGCTGGTCGGCGATGAGTTCGCCTACCTGCTCGAAAGGCCGAGCGTGGAACTCGAGGCACTCGCTGTGGCAGACAGAGTGATGGAACGAGTCGCCGATCCCGTCGAGATCAACGGGCATCACGTCAGTCGAACGGCGAGTGTCGGAATATCGTTCAGCAGCGATGACTCGGTGACGGTCGAAGACCTACTGGGCCAAGCCGATGCCGCGCTCAACCTCAGCAAGGCACAGGGCGGAAATCAGGCTGTCATCTTCGACGCCGCCTTACGGGCCTCGGTGAAGGAGCGGGCGGATACCGAGCTGCTCTTGCGCAACGCCATCGAAGGCGGAGGGCTGCTGCTGTACTACCAGCCAGAGGTGGACCTCCGCACCGGTGAACTGCTCGCCGTGGAGGCGCTGGTCAGGTGGAACCACCCCGAACGCGGAGTTCTGCCCGCTGGCAGCTTCATCACCGTCGCCGAAGAGACCGGTTTGATCGCCGACCTCGGCCGGTGGGTGCTCGAGGAAGCCTGCCGTCAGATGGCCGAATGGCGAGACCAGTATCCGATGCTCCACATCACCATGCGCGTAAATGTGTCGCCGGCACAGCTCGCAACTCGTAACATCGTCCAGCTCGTGAAGGATTGCCTCGACAGGAACCATCTACCCGGACGGCTTCTTTGTCTCGAGATCACAGAGCATGCCGTAGTCCAGGATGTCGAGCAGACCGTCAGCGTCCTTCGTGACCTGAAGGCCCTTGGCATCACCTTGGCGATCGATGATTTCGGTACCGGCTACAGCTCGATGTCGCAGCTCAGGAATCTTCCTGTCGACGCCCTCAAGATCGACCAGACCTTCGTGTCCGGGCTGGGTATCGATGGAGGCGATCGGGCCATCGTCGATGTCACCGTCCGTCTTGCTCAATCGTTCGGTCTGGAAGTGATCGCCGAAGGCGTCGAGACGGTGGAGCTGGTGCGCGAGCTTCTCGACGTGGGGTGCTTTCGAGCCCAAGGGTACCTTCTGTCGAGACCCCAACCACCCGTGAATCTCGAGGCCATCCTGCGCAACGGCGCCATCCATCCATCGGTTCTCCACTCAAGCTGTCCGACCGTTACGTCATCTGCCATTGAGTAGTCGGGGGTGGGGTGCCGAGCCGCGATGTCTGCTTCAGGCAGCCAATGCGAACTCGCGTGTCGGAGGGGGGACTTGAACCCCCACGTCCTTTCGGACACTAGCCCCTCAAGCTAGCGCGTCTGCCTATTCCGCCACTCCGACGAAGTGGCTCCGATGATGCCATCGGGGCGAAGGGCATGGTAGCGCGCCCACGGGGGTCCCCCGTGCGGCCTGCGTTCAGGAGTGGCCGTCGGGCGGGGCCGGCTTCAGGCGCGTCCACAGGTCGGCGTTCCACAGGACCCCGTCCACCGACGGGTTGTAGACCACGTTGGACACCTGGACCCCGTTTGCGAGCAGCCCGGGCTCGCCGAACAGCGGCAACGCCACCATCTGGTCCCACAGCTGGTCGTCGATCTGCTCGTACACGGCCCCTCCCGTCACCGGGTTCAGATCCTGCGCCGCCTGCAGGAACAGTTGGTCGACCTCGGGGTCGTCGAACCTGCTCCAGTCCTGGCTGTCCTCGGCACCCCGCGGCCCGGTCTCCTCGGAGTACCACCCCTCGGTCACCGACTGGTAGGGGCCCGCCGTCCTGGTCACGAGGGCCATGTCGTAGCCGTCCGTCGACGCAGCCGCGGTCAGGCCCGCGTTCCCCTGTACCGGCGACTCGACCACCGGGATGCCGGCGGCACGCAACTGGTCGACGATGCCGGTAGCCGCCTCGTCGATCCACGGATCACCCTCCTCGACCGCCATGCGCACCGTGAACGGCCGTCCTGACGAATCGACGTAGAGACCGTCCGGCCCCTTCGTGTACCCGAGCGACCCGAGCAGTTGGTCGGTCGAAGCCAGATCCACCTCGGCGTACTCCCCCGCCGCCGTCGACACCCCATACGACGTCTGCCCGGGCACGGCCAGGTGGTCCTGGCTCACGGTCAGCGACGGGTCGATCGACCCGAACACCTGGGCCAGCAGCTTGCTCCGGTCGATGGCGTGGGCGATGGCTTGGCGCGCCGCGACGTGGCCGCCCACCGTCGACCGGACGTCGAACTCCAACGACAGCATGGACAGCGACGGGTGGATCGAGCTCTGCGCATTGGGCAGCGCCGACACCGCGTTCAGCGATGCCAGCGAGAACGACACGGGTTGGGCCACCGCGTCGTCGCTCGAGGCCAACGGTCCGATCCAGGTGCTGTCGCTCTGGACGTCCGACACCGTGATGCTGGACAGCACCGACGGCGTCCCCCACCACGACGGGTTGCGCACCAACACGGCGGTGCCGTCGGACGACACCGACCGGAGCATGAGCGGCCCGGCGGACAGGTCGGCGGCCGGGTCGAACCGGTCGAAGCCGGTGTTCCATCCGACCACCCGGGCGATGTGGGCCGGCACCATGTGGTCGAACATCACCCGCCAGTCGGTGAACGGCGTGGCGAACACGACGGTGACCGTCCTCCCCCCGTGGCTCCCGGTCACCGACGCGACGTCCCGGTAGCCGAGGGTGGACGCCACCTGGTCGGGTTGCCCGTTGACATCCACCCCGTCACCCCGCTGGGACATCCACGCGTAGATGAAGTCGTCGGCCGTCACCGGAACGCCATCGGACCAGACGGCCTTGGGGTTGATCACGTACTGGACGGTCAGCGGCGACGTCGAGGTGACCTCGACGCTCAACAGCAGTTCGGAATTGACCTCGGGCACCATGTTGGGGCCGATGACGTAGGCGCTCGGGAGGACCTGACTGAGGAGGGACGGGGTCGACGAGGCCGCACCGGCCGGGGTGTTCGGATTGAAGCCCGACCACGGCAGGCCCAGGTGGACGGTCGACGTCCCACCCATCGCCTGCACGAGCGCCGGTGTCGACGGCTGGTCGACCTGGCTGATCCGTCGGCTGTCCACATGGTCGACGACGGCCACCGCGGCGATGATCGCCACGATCACCAGAGGCAACGTCCACCGGGCGCGATGCCTCCGCCAGAGGGACGACATCCGGGACCGGCGCTCGACGAGCTCGGCGCCGGGCTCGCTCACTGCAGACGGAGCAGGAGGATGACGTTGGTGAAGGCGAAGATCACGGCCACGGTCACCGTGATCCGGTCGAGGTTCTTCTCCACCACGGTCGAACCCGCGGCCGCCGACCCGACGGAGCCGCCGAACATGTCCGACAGCCCGCCGCCCTTGCCGGAGTGCATGAGGATCAGGAAGATCAGCGCCAGGCAGCAGACAATCTGGAGCACGACGATGACTGCGGTCAGCACGGGAAGCCTCTCTTCTGGTTCGGGACCATCGGAGACGCTACCAAACTCAGCGCTTCCCCCGAGACGCGGCCCGCACGATCTCGGTGAACGGACCGGCGTCCAGGCTGGCCCCGCCGACCAGGAGCCCGTCCACGTCGGGACAGCCCATCAGCTCCTCGGTGTTCTCGGGCTTGACCGAACCCCCGTACTGGATCCGGACCCCGGCGGCGGCCTCCTCGCCCGCCACGGTCGCCACCACCCCCCGGATCCAGGCGCAGGCCTTCTGGGCATCCTCGGCGGTGGCCGCCTGACCCGTCCCGATGGCCCAGACCGGCTCGTAGGCGATCACCATCCCCCGGACGGCCTCGGACGGCACTCCGGCCAGTGCCGCGCCCACCTGGGCGCTCAGCCGCTCCTCGGTCAGGTCGATGTCCCGCTCGTCGATCGTCTCGCCGACACAGCACACCGGGACCATCCCGTTGCGCAGGACCGCCCGGACCTTCGCCGCCACGGTGGCATCGGTCTCGCCGAAGTGGGCCCTCCGTTCGGAGTGCCCCACGATGACGTAGTCCACGTGGAGCCGGGCCAGCATCACCGGGCTCACCTCGCCGGTGAAGGCCCCCGAGTCCTCGACGGCGCAGTTCTGCGCCCCGAGCGCCACCGGGATCCCCTCCCCCTCGAGTACCGACTGCACGGAACGCAGATCGGTGAACGGCGGGTGGATCGACACGTCGATCGCCGAGACGTCGGCCGGCTTGATCCGCAGCCCGAGATCGCGGGAGGCGTGGATGGCCTCGAGGTGGTCGAGGTGCATCTTCCAGTTGCCGCTCACGAGCGGCCTGCGTCCCGATGCCGTCGGACTCACCGTGTGGCGCGGTGGGCAGCGCTCGGGGCGTTGACCGCGCCGCGCAGTGCCGCCAGGCCGGGCAGGTCGCCGAACTCCAGCAGTTCGAGCGAGGCGCCACCCCCGGTGGAGATGAAGCTGATCCGGTCCTCGAGGCCGAGCTCGTCGACGGCGGCGGCACTGTCGCCCCCGCCGACCACCGTGTACCCGGGACAGTCGGCGAGGGCCTCGGCCACCCCGGCGGTCCCGGCACTGAACCGCCGGTCCTCGAACACGCCCATCGGCCCGTTCCACAGGACGGTGCCCGCCCCGGCGATGCACTCGCTGTAGGCGGCCACCGTGTCGGGTCCGATGTCGAGGCCCTGCCACCCGTCGGGGATGTCGGCGCCCGTGGTGCGTACCTCGCCCGTGCTGCAGTCGCAGCCGAACGGGGCGCCCGGTTCGAGGGCGACGATGTCGGTGGGCAGGAAGATCGGGGTGCCCGAGGCGAGCAGCTCGGCGCACTCGCCGATGCGGTCGCGATCGACCAGCGACCCCCCGATGTCGTGGCCCTGGGCGGCGAGGAAGGTGAAGGCCATCGCCCCGCCGACCACCAGGGCGTCCACATGGCCGAGCAGCGCCTTCAGGACCCCGAGCTTGTCCGCGATCTTCGCCCCCCCGACGACGGCGACGAAGGGTCGGTCCGGGCTGCCGAGCAGGATCCCGAGGGCCTCGATCTCCTTCTGGAGGAGGAGCCCGGCCGCACTGGGCAGGAACGAGGGCGGCCCGACCACCGATGCGTGCCTGCGGTGGGAGACACCGAACGCGTCGTTGACGTAGGCGTCGTGGGAGTTGACCAGCTTCTCCACGAACGCCGGGTCGTTCGCCGTTTCGCCCGGGTCGAAGCGCAGGTTCTCCAGGAGCTCCACCTGGGGCGCCAGGCGGGCCAGCTCCTCGCGGACCGGTCCGAGCTCCCACCGGATGTCCGGGGCCCCTTCGGGGCGCCCGAGGTGGGTGCAGGCGGTGACCGAGGCCCCGTGGTCGAGGAGGTAGTTGACCGTCGGCAGCGCCGCACGGATCCGGAAGTCGTCGGTCACCACGGCGGGCTCGCCGTCGCACGGCCGGAGCGGGACGTTGAAGTCGACCCGGACGAGGACGCTCGTCCCGTCGAGATCGGGGAGGTCGCCCAACAACGGCAGCCCGTCCAACAGCGGATTCCTCTCGGACTCGCTCACGCCCTCGTCTCCCTTCGCTGCATCCGCGTTCCCCCCCCGCTCGACCCGGTTCAGTTCCCGGCGCCTACGACCAACGAGAGGTCGACCAGCCGGTTGGCATAGCCCCACTCGTTGTCATACCAACCCATCACCTTCACCAGGGTGATGCCCGACGCCGACGGCATCACCATGGTCAGCTGCGAATCGAACGTGCACGAGGCCGGGCTCCCGACGATGTCGGACGAGACGATCGGATCGGCGGTGTAGTCGAGCACCCGGGCCAACGGCCCTGATGTCGCGGCGGCGGCGAAGGCGGCGTTGACCTGCTCCACCGTGACCTCGCCGGGGATCACCGCGGTGAAGTCGGTGATCGAGCCGTCCGGCACCGGCACCCGCAGTCCGGCACCGTCGAGCCGGCCCTTCATCGACTGGAGCACGAGACTGGTCGCCCTGGCGGCCCCGGTGGAGGCGGGCACGATGTTGATCGGCGCCGACCGCGCCCGCCGCAGGTCCTTGTGGGGAAGGTCGAGCAGGTTCTGGTCGTTGGTGTAGGCGTGAACGGTGGTCATGAGGCCCGACTCGACGCCGAAGGCGTCGTCCAGGACCTTGACCATCGGGACGAAGCAGTTGGTCGTGCACGACGCGTTGGACACCACGACGTCGGTGGCCGGGTCGAACTGGTCGTCGTTCACCCCGACGACGAAGGTGGCGTCCACCCCGGTGCCGGGGGCCGAGATGATGACCCGCCGTGCCCCGGCGTCGATGTGGGCGGACGCGGTCTCCTTGGAGGTGAACCGGCCGGTCGACTCGATGACCACGTCCACGCCGAGGTCCGCCCAGGGCAGCGCCTTCGGGTCCTTCTCGGCCAGGACGGCGATCGGCCCCGAGTCGAGGACGAGCGAGGAGTCCTTCACCCCGACGTCCCCGTCGAAGCGACCGTGGGTCGAGTCGAAGCGGAGGAGGTGGGCCAGCGTCTCGGCGGAGGTGAGGTCGTTGACGGCGACCACCTCGATGTCGGCTCCCATGGCCCTGGCGGCCCGGACGTAGTGCCGTCCGATGCGTCCGAAGCCGTTGATGCCGATCCGTACCGTCATTGCATTCCCCTCATCGGATTCGTCTTTCTGCGATGGTCACGCCGGTGGCCGCTCGGACCCGTCCGGCCACCCCGGACGCGGGGGGCACATCCACGCTACGGCATCCGGGGTGCATTAGGCATCATCCGAGCAGATCGGCCAGGGTCGACGCCAGTTTGGCCGGGTCGTGGGCCAGGCCGTTGGGCCGGGCCAGGGCGGTGTCGACCACCGGGACGGAGGGCGCACCCACGGCGATCCCGGACGAGTCGCAGACCACCACGTCGACGGTGATCCCGTGCGCCACCAGGGCGTCCACGTGCATGGCCACGTCGAACGAGGCCGTCTCGGAGTCCTGGGGGCGCAGGTTGCAGACGTAGACCCGGGTGGCCGACGAGCGGTTGATCCCCTCGCGGACATCGGGCACGGCCACGGCGGCCAGCACGCTGGTGAACAGCGATCCGGGCCCGAGGAGAATCTGGTCGGCCCCGGACAGGGCATCGAGGGCCGCCTCGGGCGCCGGTGGGTCGGCGGGCACCAGCGAGACCCGGTGGATGTGGCGGGTCCCGTTGACCGCCACCTGACCGGTCACCTGGCCGCAGTCGGCCTCGGCCTTCAACACGACCGGTTCGGTCGTCGTGGGCAGCACCCGTCCGGTGACGCCCAGGAGCCGGCACGCCTCGTCGAGGGCGGCGACCGGGTCACCGGACCCGTCCATGAGCCCGGCCAGGACCAGGTTGCCGAGCGAGTGGCCGGCCAGCTCCTCCTCGGCGAACCGGTACCCGAAGGCGACGGCGAGGGGCGAGCCGGGCTCGGCCAGTGCGATCAGGCACTTGCGGAGGTCACCCGGAGGGATGATGTGGAGGAGCTCGCGCAGGCGACCCGACGACCCGCCGTCGTCGGCCACCGACACGATGGCCGTCACCCGGTCCGTGTAGGTGCGGACCGCCCGCAGCGTGGCCGCCAGCCCGTGGCCGCCGCCGATGGCCACGACCCGCGGCCCGTCGCCGGGCGCCGCCGGACCCTCTCCCGTCTCCGTCACCGGTCCACGTCGCGGTGGAAGACGGTCGAGGGGATGCCGTGGGCCTCGAGGCGGCGGGACAGCTCCTCGGCCAGCACCACCGAGCGGTGGCGGCCCCCGGTGCACCCCATGGCGACGGTCAGGTAGGACTTGCCCTCCTTCGTGTAGGCCGGGATCAGCATGGACAGGAGGTCGTCCAGCATGTCGAGGAAGTGCAGCGTCTCGGGACGCTTCAGCACGTAGGCCCGCACCTCGGGATCGAGGCCGCTGTGGCTGCGCAGCGACTCGTCCCAGTACGGGTTGGGGAGGAACCGGCAGTCGAACATGAGGTCGACGTCGAGGGGCACGCCGTGCTTGAACCCGAATGACACGACCGAGGTCTGCATGGTGCTTCCCGCCTCCTCGTCGCCGAAGACCTCGAGGAGGCGGGAGCGGAGCTGGTTGGTGTTGAGCTCGCCGGTGTCGATCACCAGGTCGGCCCGGTCCCTCAGCCCGGACAGCAGCGCCCGCTCCTCCGCGATCGAGTCGACGACGCCCCGGGCCGCCTGCGGGTGCCGTCGGCGGGTGCCCTCGAATCGGCGGATGAGCACGTCGTCCGCCGCGTCGAGGAAGAGGATCCGTACCCGGTTGCGCCCCGCGATCAGCCCGTCGACGGCCGGCAGCACGTCGTCCAGGTCCCCGCCCCCCCGGCCGACCACGAACGCCACCCGCTCCATCTCGGACCCGGTGCCGTCGACCAGCTCGGACACCTTCGAGATGAGGGCCGACGGCATGTTGTCGATCACGAACCAGCCCAGGTCCTCCAGGGTGGCGGCCGCCGTCGAGCGACCCGCCCCGGACATGCCGGTCACCACCAGGTACTCGCTCATCGGTCCACTCTCACGCGTCGGTCGGTCATCGATCCGGGGTCAGCGGCGTGTGCAGCCGCTCGAACACGGCCGCACCCACACCGGCCGGCAACCACGATAGGCCGGTCAACTCGTCCCGGGTGGCTTTTCGGAGCTCGCCCAGGCCCCCGAACTGCTCGACCAGGCGGCTCCTGCGCTTGGGCCCGAGGCCGGCCACCCCGTCGAGGGCGCCGACCGTCATCCGCTTGCCCCGCAGGGTCCGGTGGTACGAGATGGCGAAGCGGTGCGCCTCGTCGCGCAGTCGCTGCAGGAGGTAGAGGGCCTCGGACTGGCGGGGCAGCCGGATGGGCTCCGACGACCCGGGGACGAAGACCTCCTCGAAGCTCTTGGCGAGCGAGGCGACCGGGACCCGATCGGTGAGGCCCAGCTGTCCGATCACCCGCTCGGCCACGTGCAGCTGGCCGAGGCCGCCGTCCACCAGGAGGAGCTGGGGCGGATAGGCGAACCGGCGCCGGGTCGGGGGGGCCGCCGGGCGACCGTCGGCCGGGGCGACGGCGGTCCGCTCCTCGTCGAGCAGGGCGGTGAGGCGGCGGGTCAGGACCTCCTCCATGGCGGCGTAGTCGTCGTTGCCCTCCACGGTGGCCACCTTGAAGTGGCGGTAGTCGCTCTTCTTCGGGAGTCCGTCCTCGAACACGACCATCGAGCCCACGTAGTCCGAGCCCTGCAGGTGGCTCATGTCGTAGCACTCGATCCGGAGGGGGGCGTCGGGGAGGCGCAGCTCGCGCTGGAGTGCCTCGAGTGCCCGGGCCCGGCTGTTGTGGTCCGACGTCCGCTGCAGTCGGTGGCGGACGAAGGCGTCGCCGGCGTTGCGCTCCACCGTCTCGAGCAGCGCCCGTTTCGGACCGCGCACCGGGACCCGCACCGCCACCGGACCCCCACGTCGGGCCGTGAGGTACTCGACCACCGCATCGGGGTCGGCGGGCATGGTCGGGACCAGGATCTGGCGGGGCACGCCGGAGGCCGCGTCGGCGTAGACGTCCACCAGGAGGCGCTCGACCAACGCGTCCGGGGCCAGGTCCTCGACCTTGTCGACGAAGAGTGCGGACCGACCGACCACCCGTCCGGCCCGCACGTGGAAAAGCTGAACGGCCGCCTCGAGCTCGTCCTCGGCAAGGGCCATCACGTCGAGGTCCTCGGGGCGGTCGAGCTCCATCTGGCGCACGGCATCGGCGGCGCGGACCGCCTCCAGCTTGTCCCGCAGCGTCCCGGCCCGCTCGAAGTCGAGGGCGGCCGACGCCTCACGCATCGCCGACTCGATCTCGCGCTCGAGGGGCCCGGTGTCGCCGCTCAGGAAGATGGCCAGGTCCGACACCATCCGGTCGTACTCGTCGCGGGTGACCTCGCCCACGCACGGCCCCGAGCACCGCTCGATATGGAAGAGGAGGCACGGGCGGCCCAGGCGCTCGTGGTTGCGGAACTTGGCGTCCGAGCAGGTCCGCACCGGAAACGACCGGAGCAGGAGGTCCAGGGTGCCCCGGATGGCTCCGACGTTCGGGTACGGGCCGAAGTAGCGGACACCGCTGCGCTTGCGGCCCCGGACCACCGCCGGCTTGGGCCATTCGTCGTTGACGGTCAGCGCCAGCCACGGGTAGCTCTTGTCGTCCTTCAAACGGACGTTGAAGCGCGGCTGGAACTCCTTGATGAGGTTGTGCTCGAGGAGGAGGGCCTCGGCCTCGGTCCCGACGACCATCCACTCGACGTGGTCGGCGGACTCCACCATCTGCGCCGTGCGGGGCGCCAGGTTGGCCGGATCCTGGAAGTAGGAGTTCACCCGGGACCGCAGGGACTTGGCCTTGCCGACGTAGAGGACCCGGCCGTCGGCGTCCACGAATTGGTACGAACCGGGCTCGTCGGGGATCGATCCGGAGGGAGGTCGGCTGGCCACGCCACCAGTGTGCCGCGCCGGCGGCCCGGACCGTGTCAGCCGACCCTCCGGCGTCGACGACGCGCTCCCAGGTCACAGGCAATACACTGGCGGTACGCCGGCCTGGTTTCCGGCGACATCTACCGCTCCGGGGCCGACATCCCCGCGGATGGGCGACCAGGCTGTCCCCGCCGGCCACGAACCGGAGCGCCTCCCCGAGGAGGTCACAACCCACATGCTGCGTCTACAGAAGGCCCTACCCGACCGCTACCTCTCGGCCGGTCCCGAGGAGCTCGCGGAACGGATCGGGGACGCCAAGGCGACCCTCGGGTCGCGGGTGTTCATCCTGGGGCACCACTACCAGCGCGACGAGGTGATGGCCTGGGCCGATGCCCGGGGCGACTCGTTCGGGCTCTCCCGCATCGCCGCCGACCAGACCGAGGCGGAGTTCGTCGTGTTCTGCGGGGTCCACTTCATGGCCGAGTCGGCCGACATCCTCACCGCCGACCACCAGCAGGTGCTCCTCCCCGACCTCAACGCCGGGTGCTCGATGGCCGACATGGCCGACATCGACTCCGTAGAGGAGGCGTGGGAGACGCTGGCCACCGTCACCGACATCGACCGGGTGGTACCGGTCACCTACATGAACTCCTCGGCCGCCCTCAAGGCGTTCGTCGGTCGCAACGGCGGCGTCGTGTGCACCTCGTCCAACGCCCGCGCCGTGCTGACGTGGGCCCTCGGCGACGACGGGGACGGACGGAGCCGGGGCGACCAGGTCCTGTTCTTCCCCGACCAGCACCTCGGACGCAACACCGGCTTCGAGCTGGGATACGTCGAGGAGGACATGGCGGTGTGGAACCCCCGCCTCGCCTCGGGTGGCCTGGACGACGGGACGCTCAAGTCGTGCGCCCTCCTGTTGTGGAAGGGGCACTGCTCGGTCCATCAGCGGTTCCGCCCCGCCCATATCGACGCCTTCCGGGCCGAGCACCCCGGCGGGATCGTGGTCGTCCATCCCGAGTGCGCCCACGACGTCGTCGAGGCGGCCGACCAGGTGGGCTCCACCGACTACATCATCCGCGCCGTGGCCGAGGCCCCGGTCGGCTCGGTCATCGGTGTCGGCACGGAGATCCACCTGGTGAAGCGGCTCGACGACGAGACCCCGGACAAGACGGTGATCTCCCTCGACCCGCTGGTGTGCCCCTGCTCCACCATGTTCCGCATCGACGCCGCCCACCTGGCGTGGATCCTGGAGGGCCTCGTCGACGGCGAGGTGCGCAACCGGATCACCGTCGACCCCGAGACCGCCACGTGGGCCCGGGTCGCCCTCGAGCGGATGCTGGCCACCGTCTGAGCGGCGGCTCCCGGGCTCACACGCCGGAGGCCGCCCGCTTCGTGGGGGTCCTCCTGTCCGCGGCCGTCGTGGCGGGCTTGGCCGACCTGGTGGCCTTGGCGGGCTTGGCCGGCTCGGTCGCCTTCGCCGCCTTGGTGGCCTTGGTCGCCTTGGTGGCCTTGGTCGCCTTGGTGGCCTTGGTGGCCTTGGTGGCCCGTGCGGGCTTGGTCGCCGCGGCGGCCTTGGCGGCCCGTGGTCTGCCGCCCCTGACCACCGGCGCGGCCGTCCCCGGCAGCACCCCCAGCATCGGGGCCAGCACCGCGCCCGTGTAGCTGGCCGCCTCGGCCGCCACCTGCTCGGGCGTGCCCTCGGCGACCACGGTGCCGCCGCGGTCGCCCCCTTCCGGGCCCATGTCGATGATCCAGTCCGCGCTCTTCACGACGTCGAGGTTGTGCTCGATCACGATGACCGTGTTGCCCTGGTCGACCAGTCGGTTGAGCACGTCGAGCAGCTTGCGGACGTCGTCGAAGTGGAGCCCGGTGGTCGGCTCGTCCAACACGTACAGGGTGGTGCCGGTGGAGCGCCGACTCAACTCCGCCGCCAGCTTGACCCGCTGGGCCTCGCCACCGGAGAGGGTGGGGGCCGACTGGCCCAGCCGGATGTAGCCCAGGCCCACGTCGACCAGGGTCTGGAGATGGCGGGCGATGGGAGGCTGCGCCGCGAAGAACCCCAGCGCCTCCTCGCAGGACAGGTCCAGGACGTCGGCGATGGTCTTCCCCCGGAAGGTGACCTCGAGGGTGTCACGGTTGTAGCGGGCGCCGTGGCACACCTCGCACGGCACGTAGATGTCGGGGAGGAAGTGCATCTCGATCCGGAGGGTGCCGTCCCCGGCGCACGACTCGCACCGCCCGCCCTTCACGTTGAACGAGAAGCGTCCGGGCAGGTAGCCGCGGACCTTCGCCTCGTTGGTCTGGCTGAACAGCCTACGGATATGGTCGAACACGCCGGTGTAGGTCGCCGGGTTCGACCGGGGGGTCCGTCCGATGGGTGCCTGGTCGACGTCGACCACCTTGTCCACGTGCTCGACCCCGGTGATGTCGCGGTGGAGCCCGGGCAGGGTCTTGGCCCGGTGGACCTGCTTGGCCAGGGAGCGCAGCAGGATGTCGTTGACCAGGGTGGACTTGCCCGATCCGGACACACCGGTGACCGCCACCAGCTGGCCGAGCGGGAACGCCACCGTCAGGTCCTGCAGGTTGTGCTCGCGGGCACCCTGCACCACCAGGTGCTCGCCGCTGCCCGGGCGGCGCGTCCGGGGGACGGGGATCGACTTCACCCCCGACAGGTACCGACCGGTCAGCGAGTCGGGGTTCTCCAGGATCCCGTCCTTGCCGAAGACCGGGCCGGAATGGACGATCCGCCCCCCGTGCTCGCCGGCGCCCGGACCCACGTCGACCACGTGGTCGGCGATCTTGATGGTCTCCTCGTCGTGCTCGACCACGATGACCGTGTTGCCCAGGTCGCGCAGGCGTAGCAGGGTTCCGATCAGTCGCTGGTTGTCCCGCTGGTGCAGTCCGATGGAGGGCTCGTCGAGCACGTAGAGGACCCCGACCAGCCCGCTCCCGATCTGGCTGGCCAGCCGGATCCGCTGTGCCTCGCCCCCCGACAGGGTGGCGGCCGAGCGGGCCAGCGTCAGGTAGTCGAGGCCCACGTCGAGCAGGAACTGCATCCGTTCCTGCACCTCGCGGAAGACCCGGTCGGCGATCATGTGGTCCCGGTCGGACAGGTCGAGCGACCCGACGACCTCCACGGCCCGCCCGATCGGCAGCGAGCACAGGGCGTGGATGCTGTGACCCCCCACCGTGACGGCCAGCGACTCGGGCTTGAGCCGGGACCCCCCGCACTCGGGGCAGGGCACCTCGCGCAGGTAGCCCTCGAGGTTGTCCCGCAGGAAGTCCGAGTCCGCCTCGGAGTGGCGCCGCTCGAGCCAGCGCACGATCCCCTCGTAGGTGGAGTGGAACGAACGCTGGCGGCCGTAGCGGTTGCGGTACTTGAGGTGGACCTGCTCGCCCCCGGTGCCGTAGAGCACGAGCTCCTGGTCGGCCGCGGACAGGTCCTCCCAGGGCGTGTCCACCGAGAAGCCACCGAGCTCGGCCACCGCCCACTGCATGCGCTCGAAGTACTGGCTGCGGGCGCCGGACCACGGGGCGAGCGCCCCGTCCGACAGGGACTTGGTCGGGTCGGGCACCACCAGCTCGGGGTCGACCTCGTACTTGGTCCCGAGCCCCGTGCAGGCCGGACAGGCCCCGTAGGGGGAATTGAACGAGAAGTTGCGGGGCGACGGGTCCTCGAAGCTGATCCCGCAGTGGGTGCAGGCCAGGTGCTGGCTGAAGGTGATGGCCTCCTGCTCGGTGCCGTCGGTGTCGACGACCACGATCTCGGCCACGCCCTCGGCCAGCGAGAGGGCCGTCTCCAGCGACTCGGTCAGCCGGCGCCGGATGTCGTCGCGCCGGATCAGGCGGTCGACGACCACCTCGATGGTGTGGTTCTCGTAGCGGGCCAGGTCGAGATCGCCCCGGTCGGAGAGCTCGATGGTGGTCCCGTCCACCCGGACCCGGGCGAACCCCTGCTTGGCCAGGTCGTCCAGGAGGGCGCCGTACTCACCCTTGCGCCCCCGGACCACCGGGGCGAGCACCAGGAACCGGGTGCCTTCCTCCATCGCCAGGATGCGGTCGACGATCTGCTGGGGGCTCTGGCGGGCCACCGGGCGGCCGCAGACCGGGCAGTGCGGCTTGCCGATCCGGGCGTAGAGCAGCCGGAGGTAGTCGTACACCTCGGTCACCGTGCCGACCGTGGACCGGGGGTTGCGCGAGGCCGACTTCTGGTCGATGGAGATGGCCGGGGACAGTCCCTCGATGAAGTCGACGTCCGGCTTGTCCATCTGGCCGAGGAATTGGCGGGCGTAGGCGCTGAGCGACTCGACGTACCGGCGCTGGCCCTCGGCGTAGATGGTGTCGAAGGCGAGGGACGACTTGCCGGAGCCGGACAGGCCGGTGAAGACGATGAGCCGGTCACGCGGCAGGTCGAGCGAGACGTCCTGCAGGTTGTGCTCGCGCGCGCCGCGTACCACCAGTCGATCGGCCATGGCGAGGAGGATACCGGTGCGGGGGCCCGGGCTGGCCGGGGCCGATCAGCCCGGCGCCACGGCTGGCGCCTCGACGTCGGCCGTGGCGCCGGGGAGGACGATGCTGCCGTCGACCGGATCGCGGGCCAGCAGGGCCCGCAGCTCGGCGATCTCGTCGCGGATGAGTGCGGCCTCCTCGAACCGGAGCTCCTCGGCCGCCTTGACCATCTCCGCGTGCAGCCGGTGGATCAGGCTCGAGAGCTCGTCGGCGTCGGGACCGAGGGCGTGGGCCATCTCGGCGGCCACCGCCCGGGGGTCCACCGAGGTCCGCCGGCCCCCCTTGGCCCGCTGGCTCCGGGATCCCTTCGCCGTGGTCGGGCCGGCCATGCCGCCCCCGCCGGCGAAGGCCTCGCCCCGTACCCGCTCCAGGATGTCGGTGACCGACTTGGTGATGGTCCGGGGATCGATCCCGTTCGCCTCGTTGTAGGCGATCTGGCGGGCCCGGCGCCGCTGGGTCTCGCCGATGGCCGCGGTCATCGAGTCGGTGATCCGGTCGGCGTACATGACGACCCGGCCGTTGACGTTGCGGGCGGCCCGTCCCATCGTCTGGATGAGCGACGAGGCCGAGCGGAGGAAGCCCTCCTTGTCGGCGTCGAGGACGGCCACCAGCGCCACCTCCGGCAGGTCGAGCCCCTCGCGCAGGAGGTTGATCCCGACCAGGACGTCGAAGACGCCGAGGCGCAGCTCGCGCAGCAGCTCGATGCGGGCCATCGTGTCCACGTCCGAGTGGAGGTACTGGACCCGGACCCCTTGCTCGGCCAGGTAGTCGGTCAGGTCCTCGGCCATCTTCTTGGTGAGGGTGGTGACCAGGACCCGGTTACCGGCGGCGACGGTGGCGTCGATCCGCTCGCGGAGGTCGTCGATCTGCCCGGTGGTGGGTCGGATGTCGACCTCGGGATCGACCAGGCCGGTCGGCCGGATGACCTGCTCGACGATGTTGGCGCTGTGCTCGAGCTCCCACGG